>NZ_CP036164.1:709050-1418101 GCF_004295485.1 Janibacter limosus
GCTCACCAAGGAGGCCGCGGTCTTCCTGCAGGCCGCGGTGGCGGCAGGTCTCAACGTGCTCGTGGCGGGAGGGACCCAGGCCGGCAAGACGACCCTGCTCAACTGCCTCTCGGCTGCCATCCCGGCCCGTGAGCGGATCGTGACGTGCGAGGAGGTCTTCGAGCTGAAGATCCCCATGCGTGACGTCGTGTCCATGCAGTGCCGCCAGTCCAACCTCGAGGGCATGGGCGAGATCCCGCTGCGCCGGCTCGTCAAGGAGGCACTGCGCATGCGCCCCTCACGCATCATCGTCGGTGAGGTGCGTCAGGCCGAGAGCCTCGACCTGCTCATCGCCCTCAACTCCGGGCTTCCGGGGATGTGCACGATCCACGCCAACTCGGCCCGCGAGGCCGTGACCAAGATGTGCACCCTGCCCTTGCTGGCCGGCGAAAACGTGGGGTCGCGCTTCGTGGTGCCCACGGTCGCCGGGTCCATCGACCTGGTCGTCCACGCCGCGTTGGAGGCCGATGGAGTCCGGCGCGTCCGGGAGATCGTGGCGCTGCCGGGGCGGATCGAGAACGACGTGGTCGAGATCAGTGACATCTTCACCACGCGCGAGGGCCGGCTCGTGCGGGCCGACGGTTACCCGCCGCACCGTGACCGCTTCGCTCGTGCGGGATATGACGTGGCTGCGCTGCTCGGGGGGCGTCCCTCGTGACCGGGGTGATGGTCGGGGCACTCCTGGGGGTCGGGCTCTTCCTCATCTGGTGGTCGATGTGGCCGCGTGACGAGGAGCGCGTCGCTCCGCACCGCGACCACAAGGTGATCCGGCGCTTGCGCGACGAGCTCGCCCAGGCCGGTTATCGGGGGATCGGCCCGGCCGGTCTGCTGACGGCCTGCGCCCTCGCCTTCGTCCTGACCCTCGTCACCGGCGTCGCGCTCACCCGCGTCCCGGCGATCGCCCTGTGCTTCGCGGTCATGGCCGGCTGGGCCCCGGTCGCCGTCGTCAGCATGCGGGCGAGGGCGCGGCGTGCGCATCTGAGGGACCTGTGGCCGGATGCCGTGGACAACGTCACCTCGGCCGTCCGAGCCGGTTTGGCTCTGCCAGAAGCCCTGTCACAGCTGTCGGTGCGCGGCCCCGAGGAGCTGCGTCCGCCCTTCGCCGAGTTCGCGAGCGACTACCGCACGACGGGCCGCTTCAACGACTGCCTCGACCGGCTGAAGGTCCGCCTGGCCGACCCCGTCGGTGATCGACTCGTCGAGTCGCTGCGCATCGCGCGCGAGGTGGGCGGCTCGGACCTCGGCTCGCTCCTGCGGACCCTCTCGACCTTCCTGCGCGAGGACGCGCGCACCCGCAGCGAGCTCGAGACCCGGCAGTCGTGGACCGTCAACGCAGCCCGCCTGGCCGTCGCGGCGCCATGGCTCGTCCTGGCCATGCTCTCCACTCGGCCGGAGTCGGTCCAGGCCTACAACACCTCGACGGGCGCGCTGGTCCTCGCCGTCGGTGCGGCTGCCACGTTCGTGGCCTACCGGGTCATGGTCCGGATCGGGCGGCTCCCCGAAGAAGAGCGGGTGCTGCGATGACGGACCTCGTGCACTCGATCGGCCTCGGGCGCAGCGGCGCCCTGCTCGGGTTGCTCCTCGCCCTCGGCCTCGCGTTGGTCCACCAGGGACTGCCCCGGCACCGCCGCGCCACCCTCGACGACCGCCTCGCGCCGTACCTGCGGGACACTCCCCGACCCTCGCGGCTGCTGGCCACGGAGGACGTCTCCCTCATCGCCGTCATCCCGACCGTGCTGCGGCCACTGGTCACCGATCTGGCGCGCCGGGTCGAGTCGGTCCTGGGCGGCACCGCTTCGGTGCGTCGCCGGCTGCTGCGCGCCGGCCGGACGCCGGACACCGACCACTTCCGGGCCGAGCAGGTCGTCTACGGCTTCGCGGGCGCGGTGCTCGGAGGAGTCCTCGGCGCCGTCTACGTGACCGGTCAGGGGCGCTCGCCGATCTTCCTGGTCGTGCTCGTCCTGCTCGGCTTCGCCATCGGGGTCGTCGTCCGCGACACCCTGCTCAGCCGTGAGGCGGACCGCCGAGAGGCCCGCATGCTCGCCGAGTTCCCCACCGTGGCAGAGCTGCTCGCGCTCGCAGTCGGGGCGGGCGAGGGAGCGGCTGGTGCCCTCGAGCGCGTCGTCCGGCTCTCCGACGGCGAGCTGTCGGACGAGCTCGGGCGTTGCCTCGCCGACGCCCGCGCCGGGGCGAGCCTGCCGACAGCGCTGCAGGGGCTGGCGGAGCGCACCGGCCTCACCTCGCTTGCTCGGTTCGTCGACGGCATCGTCGTCGCGGTCGAGCGCGGGACCCCACTGTCGGACGTCTTGCGGGCCCAGGCCCAGGACGTCCGTGAGCAAGGCCGCCGGCTGATCATGGAGGCCGGCGGCAAGAAGGAGATCGCGATGATGGTGCCGGTTGTCTTCGGCGTCCTCCCGGTCACGATCCTCTTTGCCCTCTTCCCGGGGCTCGGCTTCTTCCAGTTCCAGATGTGACCACACAGCACCATGCCACCAAGGAGATTCACATGACCGACCCACTCATCAAGGCCCACGTCCGCTTGGCCGGGAGCATCCGGCGCGCGGCGGTGCGACTCGACGACGAGAGGGGTGACGTCCCCGGCTGGGTCCTGATCACCCTGATGACCGCGGCCCTCGTGACCGGCATCTGGGCGATCGCGGGAGAGCAGCTGAAGACGATGTTCGAGAGCGCGCTCAACGGCGTCACCGGGCCCGACCAGGTCCACGATTGATCGGTGCCGTGCGGCTGGACGACGACCGCGGCTCAGCGGTCGTCGACTTCACCCTGACCTCGACGCTGCTTCTCTTCGTCTTCCTCGCGGTCTTCCAGCTGGGGCTGGCCCTGCATGTGCGCAACACGTTGATCTCGTGCGCGAGCGAGGGTGCGAGGTACGGCGCCCGCGAAGGGTCGTCGGCGCAGCAGGGGGAGGCCCGCACGAGGGACCTCATCGGCCGGTCCTTGTCTCCTCGGTACGCACGCAGCGTGGGGTCGAGCATCGCCACGACGGGCTCCGGCGTGGAGGTGCTCGTCATCGACGTCTCGGCCCCGGTACCCGTGGTCGGGCTCTTCGGGCCCGGTGGAGGATTCGACGTCTCGGGCCGCGCCTTCGTGGAGTCCCAGTGAGTGGCGCGCTCCCGTCCGCCCGTGACCGCTTGGCCGACGAAGGGGGGACTGCCGTCATCGAGTTCGTCTGGCTGGCGGTCCTGCTCCTCGTCCCGCTCATCTACCTGGTCCTGTGCCTTGCTCGTCTTCAGGCCGGGTCCTATGCAGTGACCCAGGCGGCTCGGGAGTCGGCCCGAGCATTCGTCACGGCAAAGGATGACCCGTCGGCCCGGGCTCGTTCGCAGGCGGCTGCGGACATCGCCTTCGAGGACCAGGGATTCACCGCCGGTGGGTCCCTCTCGGTGAGCTGCTCGGCAGCTCCGTGTCTCTCGCCGGGGGAGTCGGTGACGACGCAGGCAGCGGTGAGTGTCCCCCTTCCCCTCGTCCCGGCCTTCCTCGGTGACTCGGTGCCGTTGCAGATCCCGGTCTCGGCGACCCAGGTTGCTCCGGTACCGCAGTACGAGGTCCGATGACCTCCCTTCGAGCCGCTGTGCGTCAGCGTTGGCGCGATGACAGTGGGCAGCTGAGCGTCCTCGTGCTCGGTCTGACCGTCATCGCGATGACGTTGATCATCGGGGGGTTGGCCGTCACATCGGTGCAGATCTCCCGGATGCGGCTGCTCGACGCGGCCGACTCGGCCGCGCTCGGCGCCACCGATGATGGTGCCGAGCGGATCTATGACGACGGGGTGGGCGCCGACCTGCCCCTCGATGACGCCAGCGTCCGGGAGAGCGCCGCGACGCATCTGTCCGAGCGGTCACGGCCTCACGGACTGGAGAGCTGGGCCGTCGCGCCGGGCACCGGGAGCCCTGACGGTCGCACTGCGGTCGTGGTGCTCACGGGTGAGGCCGATCTGCCCCTCATCGGCGGGCTGCTGCAGTCGATGGGTGGGTCGGTCACGCTCACCGTCGAGTCGAGGGCCCGAGCTGGCGTGGTCACCGCCCCGCAGTGAGCGGTCCCGTCGGCTGGCGAACGCCCCTCCACCGCGCGCGTTCATCGCAGCCTCCAACCTCGAGCCTGCTGCGCTCCCACCTGACAGGCCGAGGTGACACGATGACGGCGCGGGGTGACCGCACCATTCGTTCGGGAGAGGCACGCGCGTGGAGCAACAACTGTCTGGGGAATCGTCCCCGACCCAGTCGGCCGACAAGGGCGAGTCCACCGAGGCCAGGTCGACCTCTGGCACGACGGTCCAGTCCGAGATCACGGACGAGCCGGGCGGCACCGATGCAGGAGCAGCTGAGCCAGCCGACACCGACCGGGGATCCACCGACGAGGTCGTCCACACCAGCGACGGTGAGGTCATCCCCGAGGACGAGGCGGCGCCCGACGCGGAGACGATCCCGGTGAGCGAGCTGCGCACACCCGAGCGAGAGCACGAGCACGACGAGCTCCCGATCAAGGCGCGGGTCTCGCTGCCCCCGACCCTCACCCTTCTGCTCGGTCTGGCCGCCACGGTCATCGCGATCGCCGGTCTCAAGCAGGTCGCCGGCATCATCGCCCCGACCTTCCTCGCGGCGACGCTGATCATCGCGGTCTACCCGATCTACAAGACGCTGCGGCGATTCCTCGGGGGAGCCATCGCCGGACTGCTGCTCATCGTCATCCTCTACGGGATCCTCGCGGCCCTGGGCGCCTCGATCGGTATCGCGGCGAGCAAGTTCGCGTCCGAGCTGGCCAGGCCCGAGTACACGAGCACCTTCACCGGCCTCGTCTCCGACGGGCGTGACTTCCTGACCTCCAAGGGGATCGAGGCACAGGAGATCGATGATGCCATCGCCAACTTCGACCTGCGCAACCTGACCGGTCTCGCGAGCTCGCTGGCCAACACGGTCACCGGGCTGACCACGACCATGCTCTTCCTGCTGACCGTGATGATCTTCCTCGTCATGGACGCCGGCGGCTTCGCGCGGCGGCTCGCGGCGATCCACCGTCACAAGCCTGACGTGGCGGATGCGCTCGTCGACTTCGGCTACCGGGTGCGCAAGTACTGGATCGTCTCGACGGTCTTCGGTGTCATCGTCGCGGTGATCGACTACATCGCGCTGATGTGGCTGGGGGTGCCGCTGGCGATGACCTTCGCCCTGCTGTCCTTCGTCACCAACTACATCCCCAACATCGGCTTCGTCCTCGGTCTCATCCCACCGGCCTTCATCGCGCTGCTCTCCGGAGGGGTGTCGACGATGGTGTGGGTCATCGCCATTTACTGCGTCGCCAACTTCCTCATCCAGACGATCCTGCAGCCGAAGTTCACCGGCGACGCCGTCGGCATCAACGGCAGCACAGCCTTCCTGTCGCTGATGTTCTGGGCCTATGTCTTCGGCGCGCTCGGGGCCCTGCTTGCCATCCCCTTCACCCTCCTCTTCAAGAGCTTGCTGATCGATCGCGACCCCAGCGCGCGGTGGGTCAACCAGTTCATCGCGAGCTCCCCGGAGGAGGGGACGAGCGCGCAGCCGACGTAGGGGAGGGGCGGCCCCCTGCCGTAGGGTGACCTGCTGTGGCTGTCGACTTCGAGACCGAGATCAAGAACCTCCGCACGACCATGGGATCGGTGCGTGAGGTCACCAACGTGCCTGCCCTCGAGACGCAGATCGCGGACCTGGAGCAGCAGGCAGCCGCTCCCGACCTGTGGGACGACCCGGACAAGGCGCAGGGTGTGACCTCGGCGCTGTCCCGCGCCAACCACGAGCTCGAGCGCATCAACACCATGGACGCCCGCATCGACGACCTCGAGGCCCTCGTCGAGCTCGGCCAGGAGGAGCGGGACGCAGACACGCTCGCCGAGGCCGAGGAGGAGCTGGCCAAGGTCGCCAAGTCCGTCGGCCAGCTCGAGGTCCGCACGCTGCTCGCCGGGGAGTACGACGAGCGCGAGGCCGTCGTCACCATCCGCGCTGGCGCCGGTGGTGTCGACGCCGCGGACTTCGCCGAGATGCTCATGCGCATGTACCTGCGTTGGGCCGAGCGGCACGGCTACCCGACCAAGGTCATGGACACCTCCTACGCCGAGGAGGCAGGGCTGAAGTCCGCCACCTTCGAGGTCAACGTCCCCTACGCCTACGGCAACCTCTCCGTCGAGGCGGGGACCCACCGCCTCGTGCGGATCTCGCCCTTCGACAACCAGGGCCGCCGCCAGACCTCCTTCGCCGCCGTCGAGGTCATCCCGCTCATCGAGAGCACCGACTCCATCGACATCCCGGACGGCGAGCTGAAGATCGACGTCTTCCGCTCCTCGGGCCCCGGCGGCCAGTCGGTCAACACCACGGACTCCGCGGTGCGCATGACGCACATCCCGACCGGCATCGTCGTGTCGATGCAGAACGAGAAGTCACAGATCCAGAACCGTGCGGCTGCTCTGCGCGTCATGCAGTCGCGACTGCTGCTGGCCAAGAAGGCCGAGGAGGCCGCCGAGCGCAAGGAGCTCGCCGGCGACGTCAAGGCGAGCTGGGGTGACCAGATGCGCTCCTACGTGCTGAACCCGTACCAGATGGTCAAGGACCTGCGCACCGAGCACGAGACGGGCAACCCGTCCCCGGTCTTCGACGGCGAGATCGACGCCTTCATCGAGGCTGGCATCCGCTGGCGCATCGAGCAGGCCAAGTCCGAGGACTGAGCCGGCTGGCCCCTCGCCAGACGGGTAGTCCTCCCCACTGCGCATTTGCCTGATTGCCCCTAGCGTGGGGAGCAACAATCTGCTGGCAGCAGGCTCGATCACCCGACGTCCGCGACGTGCAAGGTGCGCTGGAGTCCGCGTGTGATGGGTTGGACCGAGTTCGGGGCCTCTGTATCCTCGGTCGAGATCGGGGAGGATGCTGATGCGCGAAGTGCGCGAGTTGATGGGGATGACCGCGCTGTGCGCTGCCCTCATGATGACGGTGGCCGGGTGTGGCGACAGCGGCGGCGGTGAGACGACGGAGCCCTCGACCACGTCCTCCAGCAGCACGTCGTCGCAGCCCACCTACGACGAGAACCACATCATGGATGAGGTCCGCAGGGTGGACAAGGAGCTGAGGAAGCTTGGCCCGAACGACAAGATCTCGGCGGATGCGGCGTGGGCGACAAGCGGCTACCGGACCGCATACAACGAAGGGGTCGCGGCGACAGAAGACGCCGGAGCGAAGCTGAAGGGCAAGGTCACGACGGACTCCCTTTGTCTCGCCGACTCCGAGCCGGATGCACCGGGCGGATGGAATGTGACCGTCTACCTCTGCGCCACGAGCACGGTGCGCGCGTACATCGATGGAGAAGACGTCTCCGCGGATCCCGAGGACTCGAGCAAGCCACTGCCCAAGGGGCCGCGGACGAGCGCCTTCCTCGAGAGCTTCACGACGCCTGATGGTGGCAGGACATGGCAGCTTGACGACTCGCAGGTACTGACGGGGACAGATGGGGAGAAGGCGCGATGCGGCGGCTGATTGCGACGAGGCGGCTGATTGCGACCATCGGTCTGTTCACGCTCTGCGTGGGTGCGGCACCAGCGGTGGCGAGCACCACGGAATGCCTTGATGGCACCACGCGCACGGTGAACCACAACCAGATCGTGATCGAGGCAGATCATTGCACCGGGGACGACAACCGTGATGAGGACCATGAGCGTGACGGTAAAGGTCAGCGCGACGCTGAGGACGACTCCACGTCGGGTGAGTCCTCGGGACCGACCAGGCGGACGGTCTCGGACAAGGTGTACTGGGAACTCTGGGAGAGGTGTCGGCGGGGACCCAACCTTGACGCCCTCTCCATCCAGTGCGTGGCGGGGCTGCCAGATCGGGAGGGAGACGCGCCGGCACCCGATGCGCCGGCAGTGACGGTTGAGCAGGTGCGGGAGAGCGCGATCGCTCAGATCGACATGGGTGCGCCGGAGATCGGTGCTTCGCCCTGCCTGACAGCGGCGGATGCCTGTCGGGGAACGGTGGGTGTGCCGGTGTGGTTGTGGGTCGGTGACGGCACGGGTTCGTTGCCATCTGACTCGGCGACGGTGACGGCGGGGCCCTACACGATCACGGCGACGGCGAAGGTGTCGAAGGTGAAGTGGTCTCTGGGTGATGGGCAGAGCGTGGCCTGTCACAGCGTGGGGACGAAGTACGACCCGCAGCGTGATGGCTGGTCTTCGCCGGCGTGTGGTTTTGACGCAGGGTGGACGCAGGCGGGCACCTACACGTTGACGGCGTCGTATGTCTGGGAGATCTCGTTTTCGGGTGATGCGACGGGGTCGATGACGCAGACACTGACCTCGACCGAGCGGGTTACCGTGGGTGAGCTGCAGAGCGTGGCAACGACAGGCTGATCGTCTCCTCCCAGTGCGTGCCTCCTGGGGGCGCCTGTGCAGTCGGACCAGGATGGGCAAGGGTGGAAGGCCGCGGGTAGGTACACGGTGACGGCGTCATACGTCGGGGAGCTGCAGAGCGTGGCCACGACTGGCCGACGGTCGCCGTCAGCCTCTCTTGGAGGTGACGGCCTGATACTCGCCCACGGTGATCTGCTCGCTCGAGGTGCTGGTGACCGTGGTGCTGCCGGTCGCGTCCCCGCCGAAGGTCACGGCATAGGTGATGGTCGCGGTGGTGGTGTAGTTGCCGGCCTTGGTGTAGCCGTTGGGCAGGCCGCAGTCGGGGCTCGAGGCCCAACCCATGCTCGAGGTGTAGGTCGTACCGGCGCTGGTGCAGGTGACCGACTGGCCGTCACCGAGTGACCACACCACCTTGGACGGCTTCGCGCTGACGCTCACGGTGAGACCTCCTGCGCTGGCGCTGTCGCTGTAGGTCTTCCACTGGTCGCCCTCCAACCAGAACCAGACGGGGACACCGACGGTGCCCTTGCAGTTGACGCCAGTGCAGGGCGCAGAGCCCATGTCGGGCTTGGGGAGCGAGATCTTGGCCATGGCCATCGAGATGACCTGCTCGATGGTCACCCTCGGGGGCGTGGGGGTCCCGGGTGTCGCGGGCGTCGCCTCGCAGGGCTCGTACACGTATGGCACGACGAGGACGCCGCACGGTGGTGGACCCGAGGGTTGGCCGGTGGTCGGGTCGAAGGCGCCGGGCTCCTGCCTCTCCCACTCGGCCAACGCTGCCTCCCGGTCGTAGTCGCCCATGTCGAACGACACCTCGTACCCGGGCTCGGAGGGGCCGCTCGGGGCATTGCCCGTGGACTGCCCCTCGGACTGATGTCCCTCGGACCCGGGCTCCTCGGTCCGTGTCTCCTCGTGGGACACGGCGATCGACGTGCAGTTGTTCTGCTCGTCGCAGACCTGCTTCGTCTGATGATCGGCCTGCGCGGGCGCAGCCGTGGCCAGTGCCATCGCTGCAGGTAGGAGCACGGACGCAGTCACCTTGGAGAACGTGATCATGATGCTGCCTTCTCCAGGTCACAGGTCGACTTGTAGCCGACCTCGGTGGCACTGACCTGCCAGTCGGACGACGTCGTGGCACGCTCGAAGGTGATGAGGTTGACCACCTCGGTGCCGTCCGCGATCGGTTTGCCGTTGCGATCGGTGCGGATGTTGGTCCCGGCGGGGATCGTGTCGGTTCCGTTGTCGTAGGCCTTCGTGGCGATGAGCTGCCGATGGACCTCGTAGCACACCTCGACCGTGGCCTTGGTGTCGGACGAGGTCCTGGTCTCACTGGCCGTGAGCTCGTCCTTGCCCTTGACGGTCACGTCGGGAAAAACCTTCGACGACTCGACCTGACGCTTGTACGACTCGGCTCCCAGAACCGCCTTGAGCTCCTTGCTCGGCGGCTCGGACGGGTTTGACTCGTTGCTCAGGCGCCAGTAGTCGCGGAACACCTCCGTGACCTGGGCCTCTCCGGCATCCTTCGAGGGAAGGGGGGAGGTCGCCGACTCGGCAGGCTCCGCGTCCTCTCCGCACGCGCTCGCAGCGAGACCGATCGCGGCGATGACGCCAGCGGTGATCATCATCCGAGGGGCAATCACGGTCTGTCTCCTGGAGGATCGTGGACTGGCGACAATTCCAGTTCACCACATCCACCGTACGATGCGCACGTTCGTGAGCAGTGTCGACTCGCAATCAAGCGCTGTGTTGGTTACCGTCAGCGCGTTGGCAGACGTACGCAGGGGGACACGACACACATGACTGCAGCACCGAGTATCGAGGCTCCGGCGCCTCCCGCGGGGGGTGCCGCGCGCGACGAGGTCACGGCGATCAAGCCCCGTCGCAACATGCGTCTGGTCCTCCTCGGCGTGGCGCTGGCCGTCGTCTTCGCTCTGCTCGCGGTCTGGGCCGTCAACCGCGCTGGCGAGGCCCGCAGCGTCGTGGTGGTCGTCAAGGACATCCGCGCGGGCGACCAGATCGCGTCCTCGGACCTGGCCACGACCCAGCTGCGTGGTGGCGATGACGTGCAGACGGTGCCGTCGTCCAAGCTCAACTCCCTCATCGGCAAGCGAGCCGAGCAGGGCATGCCTGCCGGGACACTCGTCACCGAGTCGGATTTCGAGAACCGCATCACGCCCCGATCCGGCGATGCGATCGTCCCGATCGCCGTCACCTCCGGGCAGTTCCCCGCCAGTGGCCTGCAGCGAGGGGACGTCGTGCGCGTGGTCGTCACGGGTGGCGGTCAGAACATCGAGGGGCTCGAGCCGGGCACCGCCTTCAGCGGCGTCATCCTCGCCCTGGGCGACCCCGACGACAAGGGCGGCATGACGGTCGACGTCTCCATCTCCTCGGCCGACGCCCCGTCCGCGGCCGCGGCCGCCGGTACCGGCCGGATCGCCATCATCAATGTCGCACCGGGCGGCACGGGTCAGGACGGCTGACTCGTGGCCCTGCACATCTTCACCTCCCTCAGCGGAGCGCCGGGCGTCACGTCGACGGCCATGACCTGGGCACACGTCAGCGACCGGCCGACCCTCCTCGTGGAGGCCGACCCGGCGGGCGGCTCACCGATGCTGTGCATCGGGTGGGGCGGGGCGCACCCGCACAACCGATCGATCCTCGACCTGGCCGTCCATCCCCCCGGTGAGTACGTCGAGAGGGTCTGGGAGCTGGCGATCCCGCTTCCCGGGCGTGAGCGCGAAGCCTGGTTGGTGCCGACGGTCGGGATGACCGCGCAGATGCGGTCCCTGATGGGCGTCTTCGGCCCGCTCGGCGAGGCGCTGGCGCGGATCAGCCTCGACAGCAATGTCGACGTGCTCGTGGACCTCGGGCGACTCGGGGCAGCGGGCTCCTCCACCCAGTTGTGGGCGCACGCCGACACCGTCCTGGTCTTCACCGACAGCACGCTGCAGGCCCTCAACACCCTTGCGGTCGGCCTCCCTTCGCTCGCCGACGAGCTCGACGGTGTCGGTGCACGCCACCGGCTGGCGGTCGTCCCCGTCCTCGGCGACGAGAAGGGGGCATCCAACCGGCCGTACGGGACGCGCGAGATCAGCGGCATCACGGGCGGGATCCCGGTCCTGTCCGGCGTCGCACGCGATGCCAAGGCCGCAGGATCGCGCACGTGGGGCAAGCGCGGGCGGTACCCGGTCAGCGTCAAGCGGCTCATCGCCAGCGTCGACCAGCACGCCCGGTCGGCCAACGACGTCATGGGCGTCGCGGGAGCGACAGCATGAGCGCCAAGTCGACGCCCGACCCCACCCAGCCGACGGACCTGCCGATCTTCGCCCAGCGTCCGGCACCCCCTTCGCGGGCACTCGGGGGGGCAGCTCCCTTCGCCCAGCGCCAGGGAGCCATGCCCCCACCGCCGCCACCGGCACGCCACGGCGCCACGCCACAGGCGCCCCATGCCCTCCCGAACGAGGCGCCCGAGTCCACCGCTCCGCGCTCGACCCTGCCGGCGAGCCAGCCACCGCCGCCACCGGGGGAGATCGCCGACGTCGACGGGGTGGACCGGTCGACCGGAAGGCGTCAGTCGCAGATCCGCGCGGCACTCGAGCGACTCGAGCGAGTGGACTGGGCGGCGGTCCAGCACCTGCGCAGCCAGGTCAGCGCGTCCCTGACCCTCGTGTCCGAGGACACCGTCCTCGACGAGACCCGCCACCGCACGGCGGTCGCCCGACTGACCACGCAGGCCATCGACGACTGGACCCAGGACCGCATCGCGCGCGGCGAGGGGCTCGTCTCGCTCGACGGCCAGGCCGCGCTGCGCGAGGCGGTGCTCGACTCGATGTTCGGTGCCGGGCGGCTGCAACCGCTCCTCGACCTGCCGGGGATCGAGAACATCGAGATCGAGGGCCACGACGGAGTCACCCTCGAGTTCAGCGACGGCTCGCTCGAGACCGGGCCTCCCGTCGCCGACAGCGATGCCGACCTGATCACCGAGATCCAGCACCTGGCGCGCACGTCGTCGACGGGGGAGCAGCAGTTCTCCATGGTCAGGCCGTGGCTGCGTCTCGCCCTGCCCGACGGCTCCCGCATGGCGGCCGAGGCGTGGCTGTCGCACCGGCCCTCGATCACCATCCGCAAGCACCCGTACATCGACACCGATCTCACGCAGATGAAGGAGCTCGGTGCGATCGACGACTCGCTCCACGCCTTCCTCTCGGCGGCGATCCGGTCGGGCAAGAACGTCATCGTCTCGGGCGACGCAGGGTCCGGCAAGACGACCCTCGTGCGAGCGCTGCTCAACGAGCTGGACCCACGAGAGCGTCTGGCGACCATCGAGGCGCAGTACGAGCTGCTCATGCACCGCCTGCCCGAGCGGCACCACCGCGTGTGGGCGGCCGAGGCACAGGGCGGGGGAGAGGTGGGCGCCGACGGGCGACCCGTCGGCGAGGTGACGCTGACGCGGCTCATCGAGCTCAGCCTGCAGAAGAACGTCACCCGCATCGTCGTCGGCGAGGTCGTCGGCGAGGAGGTCATGGCCATGATGGAGGCCATGCAGGGCGGTCGCGGCTCGATCTCGACAGTGCACGCCCACTCCGCCCTCGACACGGTCGAGCGCCTCGTCACCCTCATCACCCGTGCCCGCAGCAATGTCGACACCTCCTTCGGCTATCGCCTGGTCGCCCAGAACGTCGACCTCGTCGTCCACGTCGGACTCGTCGACGAGTCGCACCTGCCGGGCGGGCGCAAGTGGCGTCACGTCGACGAGGTCGTGGCGCTCGAGGTCTCGCGTGACACGCACGTGGCCCACACCCGGATCTTCGAGGCGGACGAGTTCGGTCGAGCCCGCCCGACGGGTCAGCTGCCGCAGTGGATCAGCGACATCGAGCGGCACGGGTTCGACGCTGGCTGGCTCGATCCGTCAGCGAGCACCTGGGGCCCTCCGCCCGAGCTGCTCATCCGGCACAGGACGGCCTGATGACCGGCTTGGCGATCATTGCCGCACTCGGTCTCGCCGTGGCCATCACCCTCATCGCCGCGGGACTGACCACGCCGCCGCCGGCCCCGACGCGTCCGCGGGCCCGGCGCAGGCAGAGCGCCACCTTCAGCCCGGTCGACCGTCGCAACCTCGCCATCGGTGGCGTCGTCGGCCTACTGCTGGCCCTCTACGGATGGGTCATCGCCCTGATCATCCTGCCCGTCTTCGCCGTGGCGCTCCCGTGGCTGATGCGGATCGACCGGGGCACCACCCCCGAGCAGCTCGAGGCGGTCGAGGAGTGGGTCCGGTCCCTCTCGGGTGTCATCGGCGCAGGGCAGGGCATCTCCGGTGCGATCATCGCGACCCGGGTGTCCTGCCCCGACGAGATCCGACCGCAGGTCGACCTGCTGATCAGCCGCATCCATGCCCGCCGACCCTTGGCGGACGCCCTGTACGCGTTCGCCGACGACGTCGACAACCAGATCGGCGACTTCGTCGCGACAGCCCTGATCCAGGCTGCCCAGCACGAGGGCGCCGGCCTGCGTGAGGCGCTCGGGGGGATCGCCGCCGACGTCACCGAGGAGGTGCGGGCACGGCGCGACATCGAGGCCTCGCGCGCTGGGGCGCGCACGCAGGCCCGCCTCATCACCATCGTGGTCATCGGCGTGCTGGCCCTCTTCGTCTTCTTCACCCCCATCGGTGCCCAGTACCGGACGCCCAACGGCCAGGCCGGCCTGCTGATCCTGTCCTTCCTCTTCCTCGGGGCCCTCTACTGGCTCAAGCGAGTGGCGACGGTCAAGCCCCTCGCCCGATTCCTCGTCCGTCCCGCCACGACAGGGCCGCAGCAATGAGCCCGCTGGCGCTGGCCATGGCGATCTCGGCGATCGCGGGCCTCGGCGTGGCACTCGTCATCGCAGGACTCGTCCCGGCCAAACCCGACCTGGGCGCGGCTGTCGACCGGATGCGCCCGCAGACGATGCGGCAGAGCCGGGGCGCCGATGCCGCGTCGACCGACTGGACCCGGACCGAGGTCATCGGAGCGTGGGCGAGGCGCCGGACCGACCGGTACACCGTCCTCAAGGCACCGCTCGAGGACCTCGAGCTACTGCAGATCCCGGTCGAGGAGCACTACGGCAAGAAGGCGATCGCGGCCGGAGCCGCTCTCGTCGGCTGCACACTGCTACCGATGGTCCTGGGCTTCGGCTTCGTCATCCCCTTCGGCATCGGCCTGGCCTTCGCCGTCTTCGCGTGGTTCGTGCCCGACCTGACGGCCCGCGATCGCGCCAAGGCAAGTCGTGAGGACTTTGCCTACGCCGCGGTGTCCTACCTGCGTCTGGTCGCGATCGCCCGTCGCGCGGGACTCGGGCTCGTCGCCTCGCTCGACTCTGCTGCCCGCAAGTCGGACTCGTGGATGTTCCTGCGCATCCGCGAGGAGCTGCGCCTGGCCCGGTGGTCCGGCGAGACCTCGTGGGACGCGCTGGAGCGCCTGGCCGGTCGGACCAAGGTGCCCGAGCTGAAGGAGGTCGCCGACATCATCCGACTCGCCAACGACTCCGGGGCGAGTGTCAGCGACAACCTGCTGGCGCGCGCCGCCTCTATGCGTGACCGGTTGCTCACCCGGGAGCAGACCGCCGCCAACTCCGCCACGAGCTCGATGGGCGTCCCCCTCGCGGCTCTGGCCGTCCTCTTCCTCATCGCCATGCTGATCCCCGCTGCCATGCAGCTCTCCCCGGGCTGAACCATCCGACCTTCGGCACACTAGACATCAACACACCAGGAGGAACCTGTGATTCGCTTCATCGTCGTCATCTCCATGCTCTGCATGGCACCTGTCCGTCACCTCGATCGCGCGCTCGAGGCACGCGGCCAGGACCCTGAGGCCGGCCTGACCACCCTCGAGTACGTCATCCTCGGTGCCCTCGTCCTGGCGGTCGTGGTCACGGTCGCTGCCGTCATCACGGGCAACCTCGAGAGCTGGGCCAACCAGATCCCGAGCCCCTGAGAGAGCGCACGACGGTGACTCCGGGACGGCCAGCAGTGACGCATCACCCCCATCGGCTCCGCGCCGACACGGGTGCGGTGACGCTCGAGGGCGCCATCATGGCGCCGGTCGTCATCCTCGCCACGATGATCATCGTCCAGGCTGCGTGCTACTTCATGGCCAACACGACCGCCACCAACGCCGCTCAGATCTCGGCCGAGACGGCGCGGGTGCGCGGGGCCACGGACGCAGACGGGATGCGGGCCGGTCGTGACTACCTCGGTGACATCGATGCGATGGCGCAGGCCAGCATCAGCGTCACCAGGTCAGGGGGCACGGTCACGGCGACGGTGACGGCGCCGGCGCCGGCGATCGTGCCGATCGTCCCCATGCCAGATGTCCGGTCCGAGATCAACGTCCCCGTCGAGCGGGTGACCCGTCCGTGAGACGTGGCGACGACGGCAGCATCACCCTGGAGATGGCCATCTGTGCGCCCGTCCTCGTGGGCATGCTCCTCCTCGTGGGCATCTTCGGGCGCACTGCCATGGCCAACTCGCACGTCGACGGAGCGGCCTTCAGCGCTGCTCGGGCCGCCTCGCTCGAGCGATCCGGCAGCGCAGCGCAGACCGCCGGTGAGACCGCCGCGCGCGACTATCTCGACCAGCAGGGCCTCGCGTGCGAGGACGTCACCGTCTCCGTCGACACGAGCGGGTTCTCCGCACCCGTGGGGACGTCGAGCCAGGTGCGCGCCTCGGTCTCCTGCCGGGTGCCGCTGTCCGACCTGGCCGCCCTCGTCCCGACGCGGGACCGGACGTACACGGGCGTGGCGGTCAGTCCCATCGACCGCTTCCGAGGACGGTGATCGCGGTGCCGCACTTCTCCCGACGCCTCGCTGACGAGAGCGGCTACGTCGCCGTGTGGACCGTGGTCATCGGCAGCGCCCTCATGCTGGCCGGCGGCGTCGTCTACGACTCCGCGGACAAGGCCAACGAGGCTCGTCGCGTGACCATGGTCGCCAACGAGGCCGGTCGGGCCGCGGCCCAGGAGGCCAGCCCCGAGGTCATCGCCGGGTCCTCGGCCGGGGTGGACCCCGCCCGGGCAGCGCAGGCGGCGCGTGACTACCTCGCGGCCACGGGCATCGACGGAGAGGTGAGCGTCAGCGGCACCAGCGTGACGGTGACGACCTCCCAGGGGTGGACGCCCAAGATCATGCCTGTGCTCCAGCCCGACACCCTCACCGCGACCTCTGTCGTCGACCTGGAGCGGGTCGACCCGGGCGTGGCCCCATGACCCCGGCAGCGCGACAGTCCCGGGGGCGGGTGCTGCTCCGAGGACTCGTCTCGCTCGTGGGGATCGTGCTCATCCTGGTCGGTCTGCCGGTCGCGCTGATCGTCCTCGGCGGCAACCCTCTCCCGGCAGAGGTCCCGTCGCTGGGCGAGATGGTCGACGCGCTCACCCGGCCGGACGACGGAACCCTGATCATCGCCATCATCACGGTCGTCGGCTGGCTCGTCTGGGCGACTCTCGCGATGTCCTTCCTCGTGGAGATCCCGGCCGCCATCCGCGGGGTTCCTGCGCCTCGGCTGCCCGGTCTGTCGTGGCAGCAGGGGCGCGCTGCCGCCATGACCGGCGCGGTGGTCGCGATGCTGGCCATCGGTGCGGTGGGTGCCGGCAGCGCGACGCCGGCCAGCGCCCTGGCGCACGACTCCGGGGCCAACGCCCTGGCGCACGACTCGGGCTCGAGCACGTCGACGGGCGCCGACGCCGTGGCCTCGTCCGTCTCCGGCGGTGCGGTGGGCCACGTGGTCACGGTGCGGTCGGGAGACACCCTGTGGGACATCGCCGACCGAGAGCTGGGCGACGGTCAGCGCTACCCCGAGCTGCTCGCCTCGTCGGCCGGTCTGCCGCAACCTGACGGGGGGACCCTGACAGCAGCGGACGACATCCGACCCGGGTGGCTGGTGATGATCCCGACGCCCACGCATGCACCGGCTGCACCGGCTGCACCGGCTGCACCGGCTGCACCGGCTGCACCGGTTGCACCGGTTGCACCGGCTGCACCTTCGGCGGCCGCGCTACAGCTCGACGCGATGATGAGCAACGAGGGTGGATCCGCGGCATCGGCAGCCGACGCGGACGTGGTCGCGCCGGCCCCGACCACGGCCCCCGCACCGGCTCCTGATGTGCCTCCTGCCGCCACCACTGCCGGCTCGGTCACCGCGCCACCGGATGGCCCCGTCCACTCGGTCAGCGAGAGCGACCGCCACGGACCCTCGAGTGCCACGGGACTGGGGCTCGTGGCAGGAGCCGCTGTCCTCGCCTTCGTCGAGGCTCGCCGCCGCCGGCAGCGTAGGGGCCGGCGGCCCGGATGGCGTCTGGTGCTGCCCTCGGACGTGGCGACCCGCACCGAGTGGTGGTTGCGCGGAGCCTCGGACCTGCCCGGCCACGCCGACCTCGATGCCGCCCTGTCGGACCTCGCGGCCCGGTGCTCTCCCGCGTCCTTCCCCTCGCTGCGTGCCGCTCGCCTCGGTGAGAGCGAGATCGAGGTCTACGTCGTGGAGGAGCACCTGCAGCTCCCCGCCCCCTGGATCTCGGCGGGCGGTGGCACCTGGATCCTTGGCCGCCGTCAGGTGCCCACCCACCACCAGCCGCTCCGTACGCCGTGGCCTGCTCTGGTGACGATCGGGGAGGACGAGGCCGGAGCCCGGATCTTCGTCAACCTCGAGGAGATCGGGACCCTCGAGCTGCACGGACGGGCCCAGGAGTCGCAGGCCGTCCTCACCGCCCTCGCCGTCGACCTGGCGACCTCGGACCACGTCCGTCACCAGGTGACGGTCGTGGGCGCCCTGGCCGACCTCGTCGAGGCCGTGGACAACCCCCGCGTCACCCACAGCGCTGACGTGGCCGAGGTCCTCGCTCGGCTCGAGCAGGGACTGGGCAGTGGGCTCGACCCGCAGATCCTGCTCATCGCCTCGACTCTCGGCCGCGATGAGACCGAGCGCCTGCGCGCGCTGCTCGCCGCCTCTCGACGAGGAGCCTTGTCGGTGGTCTCCACGTCCCGTGGCCTGGCCGACTGGTCGATGGTGGTCGAGACCCACCGCGAGGGACTCTCGGCCGTCCTGGCCCCGGTGGGGATGTCCCTGCGGCCGGCCGCCGTGACCGGTCCGGGCTATGGCGAGCTCCTGGAGCTGCTGCGGTCCGCCGTTCGGCCGACGGTCCCGGGGCCGGCCTGGACGGCTGGCTCCGACCACGACCCGTTGACGATCGCCACCGTCCCCCGCCGCCGTGTCGCGCCGGTCGGAGAGGTCGACCGGCCCACTCCCTCGCCGCCTCCCGTCGATGGCGCCGCCCACGTGCGCGTCCTCGGTCGTGTGCAGGTGGCTGGAGCGGGACCGGCGCCTGCCGACGAGTCGCGCGCGGCCGAGCTGGTGACCCTGCTGTCCCTCCATCCGGGGTCGGATGCCCACGGGCTGGCCGCGGCCCTCGACCTGCCGCCGCTCGCCGTCCAGGCCGCCATGCAGGACATCAACCGCTGGCTCGGCTCGGACGGTTCC
This sequence comes from Janibacter limosus, assembly GCF_004295485.1. Lineage (NCBI taxonomy): Bacteria > Bacillati > Actinomycetota > Actinomycetes > Micrococcales > Intrasporangiaceae > Janibacter > Janibacter limosus. The sequence goes on from NZ_CP036164.1 coordinate 727,974, forward strand.
TCGGTGGTGCGCGAGGCCGACGGCCACTACCACCTCGGCGGGCCGCTGCTCGACTGGAACCGCCTGCGCACCCTCGTGGGGCCGGCGGTCGCCACCGCCGACTCGGCCAGCGTGCGCGCGGCCCTGACGCTCGTCACGGGCCAGCCCCTCGACGGCGTGCCCCAGGACCGATACGGCTGGGCCGCGTCGGACCGACTGGAGATCTGTGCCGCGGTCGCGGACATCGCGCACGAGCTCGCCCAGCGGTCGCTGCGTGAAGGCGACCCCGACGCAGCGAGCTGGGCCGCCCGCAAGGGCCTGCTCGCCGAGCCGGTGAGCGAGACCCTGTGGCGCGATGCCGTCCACGCCTCATGGCAGAGCGAGCAGGTGGAGCAGGCCCGCGACATCGCCGAGACCGCCCGCCGGACACTGGGCCACCTGGGCTCGCTCGAGACGGACACGACCCTCGTGGTCGAGCGCCTGGAGCGCCGCGCGTCCGCCGAAGATGCCGCGACCCTGCGACCGCAGGCATAACGCGCCGAGGTCACGTCGGTGTCACGACCGTGCAGCGGAGCGGCATATCCTGCAGGCGGCCGTTTACCCCCTTCGTCCCCCTGAGGCCCCGAGCAGCTGATGATTCGTTTCGAGAACGTCACCAAGAGCTATCCCAACCAGAGCCGCCCTGCGCTCGACGCGATCGACCTCAACATCGACCGCGGAGAGTTCGCCTTCATCGTCGGCGCGTCCGGCTCGGGCAAGTCGACCCTGGTCCGGCTGACCATCCGCGAGGAGATCGTCAGCTCCGGCCGCCTCCTGGTCGGGGGCCACGACCTGCGCAAGATGCCGCAGCGCAAGGTGCCGCAGCTGCGGCGCCAGGTGGGGACGATCTTCCAGGACTTCCGCCTGCTGCCCAACAAGACGGTCCAGCAGAACGTCGCGTACGCCCTGCAGGTCATCGGCCGTCCGCGCCGAGCCATCCGTGCCCTCGTGCCCGAGACCCTCGAGCTCGTCGGCCTCGCCGGGATGGAGAAGCGGATGCCGCACGAGCTGTCCGGTGGTGAGCAGCAGCGCGTCGCGATCGCCCGTGCGGTGGTCAACAAGCCGCCGGTGCTGCTCGCCGACGAGCCCACGGGCAACCTCGACCCCGCCACCAGCCTCGACATCGTCCACCTGCTGCGCCGCATCCACGACTCGGGCACCACGATCGTCATGGCGACGCACGACAACGTCATCGTCGACGAGCTGAAGAAGCGCGTCATCGAGCTCGAGCACGGTCACATCGTGCGTGACGAGGAGGGCGGCAGCTACGTGCCCAAGGCTGTCGACACCCGCGACCTCGACGAGTACCCGGCGGAGCAGGACCACGACCTCGACGAAGGGAGCGGGGCCCCGCCCGAGGACCGCCCGATCGGTGAGGTACATGCCCTGGACGAGTGGGACGACGACGCTGAGGACCTGCTGCGATGAAGCCTTCCGTCTTCGCCGACGCCTGGGAGGGCCTGCGGCGCAACAAGTCCATCGCCGTCTCGGTGATCCTCGTGACGATGATCTCCCTGTACCTGCTCGGTGTCGGCCTGCTCGCGCAGCGTCAGGTCGACCAGATGAAGGGCTACTGGTACGACCGCGTCCAGGTCTCCATCTACATGTGCACCAAGGGCGCGCTGCAGCCCAACTGCACGGGTGACGCTGCCACCCTCGAGCAGAAGGATTCGGTCGCGGCCCAGCTGAAGGACATGGAGCCGCTCGTCAAGGACGTCTACTACGAGTCCGAGAAGGAAGCCTTCGACCGCTTCAAGAAGGACTACAAGAACTCCCCGCTCGCCAGCAACATCAGCGTCGGTGACATCCCGCCGAGCTACCGGGTGCAGCTGTCCGACCCCGAGCAGTTCGAGACCGTCGCCTCCGCCTTCGAGGGGGCGCCCGGCGTCGCGAGCGTGCCCAACCTGCGCCAGGTCTTCGCGCCGCTCTTCCGCGCGATCAACATCATCACCGGCGTGATGATCGGTCTGGCCGTCCTCACTCTCGTGTCCGCGGTGCTGCTCATGGCCACGACGATCCGCCAGGCCGCCTTCACCCGCCGTCGGGAGATCGCGATCATGAAGCTCGTGGGAGCGTCCAACCGGACGATCCGCACCCCCTTCATCATCGAGACCGTCGCCTCTGGACTCATCGGGGCGGTGATGGCGGTCGGTCTGCTCTGGGTCACGGCGTGGGCACTCTTCGACAAGTACCTGCTCGCCCAGCAGGGCTCGGGTACCGCCTTCATCTCGTCGGCGGACGTGTGGGTCATCGCCCCCTTCCTGGTCGGTGGTGTGGTCGTCCTCGCGATCGGGACGTCGACCGTGACGCTCTGGCGCTACCTGCGCGTCTGACCGGGGCACGCCGAGCCCGTCGGGGTCCTGTCGTCAGGGCAGTTTGGTGGCTACCGTTGTCCTCGATGCAGCGACCCACACCTCCTCAGGCCCGCCGCCGCACCCGTGCACTCACGGGAGCGGCGCTCTCGCTGTGCCTGCTCGCCGGTGTCGGTCACGCGTTCGCGGCGACCCCCGACCCGCAGACGCAGAAGGGCCAGGTCGATCAGGACCTCAAGGACGCCCGGGGAGACCTGCGCGAGACCTCCAAGGAGCTGGTCGCGGCCTACGACAAGCTCGCCGCCACCCGCAAGAAGCTCCCGGGTGCACGCAGTGCTGCCGCGGCGGCGGAGCGGGCGGAGACCACGGCGAAGGGGGAGTACGACGACGCCGTCGCCGCCTACGACCTGGCCAAGGCCAACGAGGACAAGGCCGAGAAGCAGCTGAAGACGACCAGCTCCAAGATCACGACCTCACGTCGAGCGGTCGCTGGCTTCGCCGGGCAGCTCTACCAGCAGCAGGGGATGGGCACCCTGGCCGTCGCCGTGGGGAGCGAGACCCCGGCAGCCTTCATCGATCGGATGATCATGGCGCAGTCGGCCGGTGACACCCAGACGTCGGCCCTCGAGGAGCTGAGCACCTCCCGCGCCAACCTGGTCTCCACCGGGGATCGGCTCGAGGCCCTGCGCGAGAAGACCAGCACGGCCAAGGCCACCAAGCAGACCAAGCTCGCCGAGGCCACCAGGGCCAGCACCAAGGCAGACACCAAGAAGGCCGCCCTGGAGTCGCTCGAGAGCGACCAGAAGAGCCAGTCGGCCAAGCTGAGCCGGGAGAAGCAGAAGGACAAGAAGCGGGTCGCCAGCCTGCAGGCCCAGTCCGACAAGCTGACCAAGATCCTCCAGGAGCGCGCCCGCAAGGCACGCGTGCGTGAGGCCGCCATCAAGAAGGCGCGTGAGGCGCAGGAGCGTCGGGAGGCAGACGCTCGCGCTCGCGCCGCCCGCTCGACCCCGTCACGCAATCCATCGACGGCCAGCGTGAGTCCCCCGGACCCCAACCCGCCGGCACCATCGAGCAGCGGTGTCCTGCAGGCGCCGAGCAATGCGCCGGTCAGCTCGGAGTTCGGACTGCGTTTCCACCCGATCTACCGCACCTGGCGCCTGCACGCCGGGCGCGACTACGCAGGCAACTGCGGCAGCCCGGTCTACGCGGCCGACAGCGGCACGATCATCTCGGCGCTGCCGCCGGGGTCCACCGGTGGCTACGGCAACCAGATCGTCATCGACCAAGGCGTCAAGCGGGGCAGCTCGCTGGCCACGACCTACAACCACCTGCAGTCCTTCGCCGTGCGCAGCGGTAGGGTCTCCCGCGGTCAGGTCATCGGGTATGTGGGCACCACCGGCAACTCCACCGGCTGTCACCTGCACTTCGAGACCCGGGAGAACGGCACGCCGGTCGATCCCCGCGGATGGCTCTGAGCCCTCGCTGCGACAAACCGGCGGGACTCCCGCACGGGTCACGGGGTACCGTGACCCGTCAGCACACCGGACCTGCGAAGGGGGAGCACCATGGCCAAGAAGACCGCCCAGGGCGAGCTCGTCGTCGCGCGCAACCGCAAGGCCCGCCACGACTACATCATCGAGGACACCTACGAGGCCGGACTGGCGCTCATGGGGACCGAGGTCAAGGCGCTGCGCATGGGTCGGGCCAGCCTGACCGACGGCTTCGCCATCTTCTACGGGGATGAGCTCTACCTCGAGGGAGTGCACATCCCCGAGTACGTGCAGGGCACGTGGACCAACCACACCCCGCGCCGCCGTCGCAAGCTGCTGCTCCACCGCTCCGAGCTGGACAAGATGGCGGTGAAGGTCCAAGGGAGTGGCCGCACCATCGTGCCGCTGTCGCTGTACTTCAAGAACGGCCGCGCCAAGGTGGAGATCGCCGTGGCGACCGGCAAGCGTGAGTACGACAAGCGGCATGCCCTGCGTGAGCGTCAGGATCGTCGGGAGACCGACCGGGCCATCTTCGGTCGCGGTCGCGAGTAGCCCCGGGAATGCGTTTGGCCCCTCGCGCTGTTGAGGGGATACTGAGAGCACAACTCAACAGCGTGACGTGTCCACCCCATGGGGGTGATCGGTTTCGACATTGGCCGGTCCTTCAGGGGAAGCGGGTCGAGGATGCACGGTTATCTCGTAAACGCTCCGTGCAAACCAATAGGTGCCGATTCCAAGCGCACCGACTTCGCCCTCGCCGCCTGAGCGAGCCCGAAGTCCGTTGGCCTAGGTTTGATCTCGACCTAGTTCCCAGCGTCAGCTAGAGATCTTGCTGCAGTGTCTTGTCGCGGGGCACTGTGGGACTTCAACGCGACTGGGCCTGTCGGGGAACGTGTGCGCGCGAGCCCCGGGGCCGAGAAAATCCACAGCGCACTGCACCCGGAGAAGTCCTGTTCGTCTGTCAGTGGACGCGGGTTCGATTCCCGCCACCTCCACCATCGTGGGCACGTCACGTACCGACCCTTCGAGCTGGTTGCCGCGCAACCGCCTCAGGGGCCACGCCGAAGGGCGGGACCGCAACGGTCCCGCCCTTCGGCGTGCCTTGGTGCAGGCTCCGAGCGTTGATCACTCGGGGGTACTCGGGGGCGCAGGTCGGCCGCGACCGTGAGCCCCCGAGCGATCACTTGAAGGCGTCCTTGACCTTCTCGCCGGCAGCCTTCAGGTCGCCCTTGGTCTCCTGGGCCTCGCCCTCGGCCTGCATCTGCTCGTTGTCGGTCGCGTCGCCAGCCGCGCCCTTGGCCTTGCCGGCCAGCTGGTCCTTCGCGTTCTCGATCTTGTCACCGATACCCATGGAGTCCTCCTGATTGGTGGGTGGTCCACCACTTGGTGGGTGGTCCACCACGCAACCACAGGTCGGCCCGGTGCGCCACCCCACCCCTCGACGTGAGGATCGGCGAAGGGAGGTCAGCCCGCTGACTCGTTGGCGGCCACCTGCGCCTTGACCTCGTCCATGTCGACGGCCGCGACCGCGTCGAGCAGCTGCTCGAACTGGGCCTTGGGCAGGGCGCCAGCACTCTGGTGCAGGAGGATGCCGTCGCGGAAGGCCATGAGGGTGGGTACGGACGAGACATTGGCCAGCGAGGCCAGGTCGGGGTTGTCGTCGATGTCGACCTTGGCGAAGGTGACGTCGTCGCGGCTGTCGGCGGCGGCCTCGAAGACCGGGGCGAACTGGCGGCACGGTCCGCACCAGCTGGCCCAGAAGTCCACGATGACCGTCCCCTCGCCGGTGACGGCGGAGCGGAAGCTGTCGAGATCGAGGTCGGTGATCTTGCTCATGAACTCAACTGTAGGCCGAGACACCGACGAAAGCCCAAGGCTGGTGTGCTGTGCTGGCCCGGTGCCTGCCCTGACGACCCGCAGATTGCTGGTCCCCGTAGCCCTGAGCATGGCCGTCGTCGTCCAGCTCGTCGTCCTCTATGCGCCCGAGGTTCCCGGTCCGCCGTCGCCGATCCCGCACAGCGACAAGGTGGTTCACGCATTCGTCTTCGCGCTACCGGTGCTCGTCGCCGGCCTGGGACGGCGTGTGTGGTGGCCCGTCGTCGCCCTCCTGGTCGCGGTGCACGCACCTGTGAGCGAGGTCATCCAGCACGTGGTGCTGCCGCGCCGGTCGGGGGACCCGTGGGACGTCGTGGCCGATCTCGTCGGTGTCGGGCTCTCGTCAATAGGGGTACTATTAGTGGTTCGGCGACTCCGGCGTCGCCGCACTTAGAAACTCGCACGTTCGCTTCCGACCTGAGATGTCGCCCGCGCCCTTGTGTGCGGGTTTACCCATTTCGGAGAAGAACGAAGGATCACCTGTGCCTGCGAAGAAGAAGCCCCGTTGGACCACTGCCCAGAAGAACACGGCGAAGAAGTCCAACCCCAAGGGCCCCAAGAAGGCCCACCACCGAGGCCAGGCGCCCACTGACGCACCGCCGCGCTCCAAGGACCGTTGGCGTGAGCGGGAGGACGCGACCGGCGGCGAGCGCCCCAAGCGGGTGCGCCGAGACGGCACCGAGGACCGCGGGCAGCGCACCTGGGAGCGTCGCGAGGACCGCGGGGGCTACCAGGGCCAGCGGCGTGACACCCGGGGCGATGACCGTCGTGGCGGTGGCTACCAGGGACGTGATGAGCGCACCGACGACCGCGGTGGCTTCCAGCGTCGTGATGACCGCACCAGCGACCGCGGTGGCTTCCAGCGTCGTGACAGCCAGGGTGATGACCGTCGTGGTGGTGGCTTCCAGCGTCGTGACAGCCAGGGTGATGACCGTCGTGGTGGTGGCTTCCAGCGTCGTGACGACCGCAGTGACGAGCGGGGCGCATATCAGCGTCGTGACGAGCGCCGTGGTGGCGTCGAGCGCCGCTCGGGCTCGGACGACCGCCGCCGGGGTCCGGCCCCTCGCTTCGACCGGGAGCAGACCGGTGGCCGCCCCGCGCGCTGGCAGCGCGACGGTGACGACTCCCGACGCGGTCCGGCGCCGCGCTTCGAGCGCGAGCAGAACCGCCGTGGCTTCGCACCCCGCCACGACCAGACGGAGGACCCTGAGGCGCTGCGCCAGGAGGCCGACACCTGGACCTCCTCCGCCCGCACCTCGGTGAGTGGTCCGGTCGAGGTCGCGCAGGACAACGGCTTCGCCGCACTCGGTGTGCCGGAGGTGCTCGTGGAGCGGCTGGCCCGCGACGGCATCACCGCTCCCTTCGCCATCCAGGAAGCAGCCCTGCCGGACGCGCTCGCCGGCAAGGACGTGCTCGGCCGTGGCCAGACCGGCTCCGGCAAGACGCTGGCCTTCGGTCTGCCGATGCTGGCCCGCCTCGCCGGGGGTCGCGCCCGCAGCCGCAAGCCGCGTGCGCTCATCCTGGTCCCCACCCGTGAGCTGGCGATGCAGGTGAGCGACTCGTTGGAGCCCCTCGTCCACGTCTGCGGACTGCGGATCAAGCTCGTCGCAGGTGGCCTGTCCTACACCGGCCAGACCGCGGCCCTCGACAAGGGCGTCGACGTCCTCGTCGCCACCCCGGGACGCCTCGTGGACCTGCTCGACCGCGGCGCGCTCACGCTCGACGAGGTCGAGGTGGCCGTCCTCGACGAGGCCGACCACATGGCCGACATGGGCTTCCTGCCCTCCGTCACCCGGATCCTCGACGACTGCGCGCCCGGCGGTCAGCGGCTGCTCTTCTCCGCGACGCTCGACCGGGGTGTGTCCGACCTCGTCGACAGGTACATGACGGACCCGGTCACCCACAACACCAATGACGTCGGCGCCAGCGTCACGACCATGGACCACCACCTGCTCCTCATCGAGCCGCAGGTGAAGAAGCAGATGACGGCCAAGATCGCGGCCCGCTCCGGCCGCACCGTGATCTTCGCCCGCACCAAGCTCGGGTGCGAGCGGATCGCCGGTCAGCTGCGCGAGGAGGGCATCGCCGCGGCACCGCTGCACGGTGGCCTGACCCAGTCCTCCCGCAACAAGACGATCGGTGCCTTCCGCACCGGCACCCTCCCGGTGCTCGTCGCCACGGACGTCGCGGCTCGTGGCATCCACGTCGACAACGTCACGCTCGTCATGCAGGTCGACCCGCCGGCCGACCACAAGGACTACCTCCACCGTGCCGGTCGTACCGCTCGCGCGGGCGAGAAGGGGAGTGTCGTCACCCTCGTCCTGCCGCACCAGCGCAAGGACGTCACCCGCATGGCTGCCCAGGCGGGCCTCGAGGCCCGGCCGATCAAGACCGAGCTCGACGCCGAGGTCCTCACGGACATGGGAGCGATCGAGCCCAGCGGTCAGCCCATCTCGGACGCCGACTTCCGCAAGCTCGTCGACCCGCGGCCGGCCCGTCGTCACTCGGGCACCGGCGGCCCTCGCGGCGCCCGTGACCACCGTGGCGGCAACCGTGGCGGCGGTCGCCAGGGTGGCTACCGGGGTCGCTCCCGCGACTAAGGTCTGAGCATGGACACCTCGCTCGCCGGTCGGCTCCTCGTGGCGACACCGGACCTCACGGACGACCTCTTCGCCCGCAGCGTGGTCCTGGTGCTGCAGCACGACGAGACGACCGCCGAGGGGGTCATCCTCAACAAGCCGCTCGACACCTCAATCGACGAGGTCCTGCCCGGGTGGCAGGCAGGGTCGAGCCTGCCGCAGCGTGTCTTCCAGGGTGGGCCGGTGCAGCTCGACTCCGCGATCGGGCTCGCCGGCCTGCCCGGCGATGCCGAGGAGCCGCCCGGGGTCAAGCGGCTCTTCGGTGCGATCTCGCTGGTGGACCTGGACTCGCCGCAGGAGATCATCTGGCCCCAGGTCAGTGCGCTGCGGATCTTCGCCGGGTACGCCGGGTGGAGCGCCGACCAGCTCGCCGACGAGCGCGCCAGCGGCGGCTGGTACGTCGTCGACAGCGAGGTGGGTGACATCTTCGACGAGGATCCTGCCACGCTGTGGCGCCGCGTCCTGCGCCGTCAGAGCGGGACCCTGGGCTGGGTGTCGACGTACCCGGTGGACCCGGATCTCAACTGACCCGGGGTGTCTACGATGGTGACCATGAGCACGCCTGCCGACCCCACCCAGCCCGGTTCCCCGGTCACCGAGCCCGGTGGCCCCTCCACGTCGACGTCGCTCCTCGAGCGCACCGAGCCGACGCCTCAGCTGGTCGAGCCCGGTGACCACGAGCGGTTCAGCCACTACGTCCGCAAGGAGAAGATCCTCGAGAGCGCCCTGTCGGGTGAGCCCGTCAAGGCGCTGTGCGGCAAGACGTGGGTCCCCGGGCGGGACCCCGAGAAGTTCCCCGTGTGCCCGATCTGCAAGGAGATCTACGACGGCCTGCGCGCCCCGCAGGACGGTGACGGGGACGAGGGCTGACCCCAGCCGATGAGCTCCTTCTACCGTCAGCTCGACGATCGCACCTTCGACTCCCTTCCCTCCACTGCCGGACCGTGGAGCCCGCACGCGCAGCACGCCGGCCCACCGGCAGCCCTGCTCGCCCGCGCGATGGAGCAGCACGAGCCCGCTCCCGGCACACGTCTGGCCGATGTGCGGCTCGACATCCTCGGCCCCATCCCGGTGCGCCCGCTCACGATCGCGACCGAGGTCCTGCGAGGTGGCCGCTCCATGCAGCTGCTGCAGGCCACGGCCAGCGTCGACGGACGTCCTGCAGCGGTCGCTCGGGCGTGGCGCATCACGCGAGCTCCCGACGACTTCCCCCACCTGGCCGGTCGTCGCCCTGCGACGGTGGAGCCGGTGCCGCAGGCGAGCGGTTCGGGACATCTGCAGATGCCGGGAGCCCACGAGGACGGTTATCTCAAGGCCATCGAGTGGCGGGTCGTCTCCGGAGGCGTGGGGACCGGTGGGGTCACCCTGGCGTGGGGTCGACAGCTCGTCCCGCTCGTCGAGGGCGAGGAGCCGACCGGCTGGCAGCGCGCCCTCGTGCTGGCTGACTCCGGCGGCGGCATCACCCTGACGCTCGACCCGCGACGGCACACCTACATCAACTGCGACCTGCACGTCGCCCTCGACCGCGACCCCGAGGGGGAGTGGATCCGGATGGACTCCCAGGCACTGGCCAGCCCGGGCCACGGCGGCACCGTCCACACGACGCTGGCCGATGCCCGGGGTGAGCTGGGCACGGGTCTGCAGACCATGGTGTCCATGGACGCACGGCCCTGATCGCCCGGGCGTCGGGCGGCTGGGCAGGTCGCCATTCGGTCCTGTCCCCGCGGCGATCTACAGTGGCCCTGCGATGAGTCAGTCTGCTGCTTCCAACCTGTCACCCGCCTTCCCGAGGCGGGCAGCGTGGGGTACCGCCGGAGCGTTGCGTGCCTGGCAGGCGCAGGCCCTCAAGGGGTACCTGGAGAGCGGCCGACGGGACTACCTGGCGGTGGCGACGCCGGGGGCCGGCAAGACGACCTTCGCGCTGCGGGTGGCAGCCGAGCTGCTGTCTGCGGGCGAGATCACCAGCGTGACGGTCGTCGCGCCCACCGAGCACCTCAAGACCCAGTGGGCCGACGCCGCGGCCCGCGTCGGGATCCATCTGGACCCCAAGTTCTCCAACTCGACGGCGGTCACCTCGCGCGACTACGACGGGGTCGCCGTCACCTACGCACAGGTGGCCTCACGCCCGTCCGTCCACGAGAGCCGCACCCGGGCCGAGCGCACCTTCGTCATCCTCGACGAGATCCACCACGGCGGTGACAACAAGTCCTGGGGTGACGGGATCCGTCAGGCCTTCGAGCCGGCCGTCCGGCGGCTGTCCCTGACGGGAACCCCCTTCCGCTCCGACACCAACCCCATCCCCTTCGTCGGCTACGAGTACGGCGACGACGGGATCCTGCGCTCCAGCAGCGACTACACCTATGGCTACGCCGAGGCGCTGCGTGACGGCGTCGTGCGGCCGGTGCTCTTCATGGCCTACGGCGGGGCGATGCGGTGGCGCACCCGCGCCGGCGACGAGGTGGCCGCCCGGCTGGGCGAGCCGATGACCAAGGACCTCGTCGCGCAGGCGTGGCGCACCGCGCTGGACCCCAAGGGGGAGTGGATCCCATCGGTCCTCGCCGCCGCCGACAAGCGCCTGACCGAGGTGCGCCGCGGCGTCCCCGACGCCGGCGCGATGGTCATCGCGACCAACCAGACCCAGGCCCGCGCCTACGCGCGCATCCTCACCGAGATCACGGGGGACAAGCCCACCGTCGTCCTGTCCGACGACAACGGCGCGTCGCAGAAGATCGAGGACTTCTCCGCGAGCACCTCCCGGTGGCTCGTCGCCGTGCGCATGGTGAGCGAAGGCGTGGACGTCCCTCGGCTGTGCGTCGGCGTCTACGCCACCTCGACGTCCACGCCATTGTTCTTCGCGCAGGCCGTCGGGCGCTTCGTGCGGGCCCGTGGGCGCGGCGAGACCGCCTGCGTCTTCCTGCCGAGCGTGCCGATCATCCTCGCCCACGCCGGCACGCTCGAGGAGCAGCGCGATCACGCCCTCGACCGGCCGGAGGCCCGCGAGGACGAGGCCCCGCTGTGGTCGGAGGAGGATGGCATGCTCGCCGCCGCCAACCGGAGCGACGGCGCCAGCGACGACCTGCTCGGGTCCTTCGAGGCACTTGAGTCCGACGCGCACTTCGACCACGTGCTCTACGACAAGCAGCAGTTCGGCCTGCACGCCGAGATCGGGTCCGAGGACGAGCAGGACTACCTCGGCCTGCCCGGCCTCCTCGAGCCGGACCAGGTGCACGCCCTGCTCAGCGAGCGCCAGACCAAGCAGTCCAAGCGCACGGGCCGCACCCGCAAGGACGACGACGCACCGATCGCCGCGCACCGGGCCCTGGCAGCCCAGCGCAAGGAGCTCAACAAGCTGGTCGCGGCCTATGCGACGAAGTCCGGCATGCCGCACGCCAACATCCACATGGACCTGCGACGCGCCTGCGGGGGACCCGAGCTCGCCCAGGCAACGAGCGAGCAGGTCACCGAGCGGATCGATCGGATCCGGCGCTGGTTCGTGGGGAAGAAGTGATGGACGGCAGCGGGCTGTCCCTCGAGGTCCGCATCGCGATCATGACCGTGGTCCTCGTCATCCTCGCGATCTTGCTCTCCGTGGCCTTTGTCGCTCTGGCGGTCGGCGCCGAGATGTGGGGGATGCTGGCCGGCGTGCCGGTCGCGATCCTCGGTGGGGTGCTCGTGCTCGTCGGCAGACGTCGCCGGCTCGCGAGCGACGGCGGCAGGATCGGCGTCTCCGTCCTCGGTGGGGTGCTCGTGGTCGGTTCCACCTGGGTGGCCTTCATGACCAACAACGCAATCATCGCCTGAGAGCATGCGGGCGGGGGACTTCTGGCGCAGCGCCTGGGCAGACGAGCACAACGGCTTCGCCTTCGTGCTCGGCATGTGCGCCTTCTGGTTCGCGCCGCTGATGTTCGGGGCCATCGCATGATCCGGCAGGTGCGTCGGTCCGAGCCCGCAACCATCGTGGACGTGACCCCTGCGCTGCCGATGGTGCTTCCGGCGGTGCTCATGGTCGGCGGCGTCGTGACCTGCCTGCTGTCCTTCTGAACCGCACGCCTCCCCCTATCCGAGCCGCAGGGCGGGCATCATGGGGGGCATGACCGTCTTCGCGTGGATCCTCGTGGCACTGGCGACCCTCGTGCTCGTCCTGACGCCGCTGCGTCTGCGGGCCTCCCGCAACCAGGAGGGGATGGTCGACTTCTCGGACTGGGCGCTCAACCTCCACTCGATCACGCTCGTCATCGGACTGGGCCTGATCGTCCTGCGTCTGCTCGACATCCACGAGTCGACCATGGCGACGTGGCTCGCGATCCTCGCGCTGATCATCGCCTCGCTCATCGGACTCAGCTTCCTCGCGCGCTGGCGACGCCCGAGGTCTCGTCACGCGGTCGACTTCGCCGGTGACAGCTGGACACGTGGGCCGTGGCTCTCGCAGGTCGCGCACGTCGGCCTGACGATCGGTACGGTCCTCTTCGCCTGGTTGCTGCTCGCCGACAAGATCTGAGGGCCCTTCGAGACGCTTGCTGCGCAAGCTCCTCAGGGACCGTCCACGTCCACTCGCCAGGGGCCCTTCGAGACGCTTGCTGCGCAAGCTCCTCAGGGGCCGTTCGCGTCTGAGTCTCAGGGGCCGATCGGTCAGGCGCGGTGGGCCGCTGCCTCGACGAGCGGGGCGGTGCGCATCTCCAGGTGCGTCACGAGCGCGATCGAGGTGCTCGCGCGCACCACGTGGGTGTCGTCGATGATCGTGTCGATGACCCGGCCCAGGTCCGCGTTGTCGGTCGCGACGATCCTGATGATCAGGTCGCCCATCCCCGTCGTCGAGTGGATCTCGAGCACCTCGGGGATGGCGAGCAGGTGGTCGACCACCGCCTGATGGCCCAGCCGTTGCCGGATCTCCAAGGTGCACAGTGCCGTCACCGGGTACCCCAGCGCCGCTGGGTCCACCGTCGGGGCAAAGGTGCGGATCACCCCCTTCGTCTGCAGTCGATCGAGCCGCGCCTGCACCGTGCCGCGGGCCACGCCGAGCGCGCGGGAGGCGCCGAGGACACCGATGGACGGGCGCTCGGAGAAGAGCGCGATGAGGCGGGCGTCGAGCTCGTCGATGACCGGCGGACGCGGTTCGCTGACCTTCATGGTCATATTGTCGCCGGTGAGGACGGTGTGAGGCAACAGATTGCGCACCGTGTGCACCGGCATGAGGCCCTGTTGCGCATGTTGGGTCGCCGGCAGCATCCTGACGCCATGTCCAACACCGCGGTTGAACTCACCAGGCAGGAGCGCGAGGCCCAGCTCGACCTCGACCAGCTCAAGCAGCTCGTCGGGCTCGTGGCGTACGACGAGGAGGCCGACCCCTTCCCGGTGACGGGCTGGGACGCGATCGTCTTCGTCGTCGGCAACGCAACCCAGGCAGCGCAGTACTACCAGTCGACCTGGGGGATGCAGCTCGTCGGCTACTCGGGCCCGGAGAACGGCAACCGGGACCACAAGGCCTTCGTCCTGACGTCCGGCTCGATCCGCTTCGTCATCAAGGGCGCGGTGAGCCCCGACAGCCCGCTCATCGCCCACCACACGGCGCACGGTGACGGCGTCGTCGACATCTCCCTCGAGGTCCCCGACGTCGACAAGTGCATCGCCCAGGCCCGGGCTGCCGGAGCGACCGTCGTGCAGGAGCCCGAGACCGTCTCCGACGAGCTCGGGTCCGTGCGCATCGGCGCGATCGCGGCCTATGGCGAGACGCGACACACCCTCGTGCAGCGCACCATCGACGGCCAGACCTACGCCGGCGCCTACCTGCCCGGCTACGTCGAGCGCACCTCCTCCTTCGTCAAGCGCGACGGGGCCCCCAAGCGGCTCTTCCAGGCCCTCGACCACATCGTCGGCAATGTCGAGCTCGGCAAGCTCGACGAGTGGGTCGGCTTCTACAACCGGGTCATGGGCTTCGTCAACATGGCCGAGTTCGTCGGGGACGACATCGCCACCGACTACTCGGCGCTGATGTCCAAGGTCGTCGCCAACGGCAACCACCGGGTGAAGTTCCCGCTCAACGAGCCGGCGATCGCCAAGAAGCGCAGCCAGATCGACGAGTACCTGGACTTCTACGGCTGCCCCGGCGCCCAGCACCTCGCCCTGGCCACCAACGACATCCTGCGCACCGTCGACGAGCTGCGCCGCGAGGGCGTGGAGTTCCTCGACACCCCGGACGCGTACTACGACGACCCCGAGATGCGCGCGCGCATCGGCGAGGTCCGGGTGCCGATCGAGGAGCTGAAGTCCCGCAAGATCCTCGTCGACCGGGACGAGGACGGGTACCTGCTGCAGATCTTCACCAAGCCCCTCGGCGACCGCCCCACGGTCTTCTTCGAGATCATCGAGCGGCACGGGTCGTTGGGCTTCGGCAAGGGCAACTTCAAGGCCCTCTTCGAGTCGATCGAGCGCGAGCAGGACAAGCGCGGCAACCTCTGAGACGTCACCGAGCACCCCCGAGCGAAGGGAGCGGCCCACCACTTGGGGGGTCGCTCCCTTCGTCGTGGGGGCCCGATAGGTTGAGGTGAACTCACCAAGGAGCCGCGTGACCTGGTCCCACTTCGTCCCGACCTTCGTCGGGCTCTTCGTCATCGTGATGCTCCGCGCCAATGCGACCTACTGGATCGGTCGTGGGGCGGCTGCCGGCACGCGGCGCTGGCGCCGGCTCGAGGGGGAGCCGTCGGCGGGCTGGGCGCGGGCCCAGGGACTGGTCCACCGCTGGGGTCCGCTGGCCGTCGTCCTGTGCTTCCTCACGGTGGGTGTCCAGACCGCGGTCAACGCGACGGCCGGCATCACCCGGATGCCGCTGCGCCGCTATCTGCCGGCGGTGACCCTCGGCTCGATCCTGTGGGCGGCCCTCTACGCGAGCGTCGGTCTGGCAGCGGCGCAGGCATGGCTGTCGGCGGCTGCGCGCTCCCCGGTGGTCGCCACGGTGGTCGCCGTGCTGCTCGTCGTGGGTCTGCTCGTGCTGGGTGTGCGTCGGCGCGCCCAGCGCGACGTGAGATCGTGAGCGCATGAGCACCCCCGAGCGCGCCGGTTGGTACGACGACCCGGAGGACGAGTCCCTGCTCAGGTACTTCGACGGGATCATCTGGAGCGACCGCACAGTGCCGCGCCGAGCCCCCTCGGCAGCGCCGGCCGCGACGACGGACCCGTCAGGCGCCCACGGCGCAGACGCAGCCGGTCCCGCATCGACCGGCTCGGGCACCGACGTCTTCGGTCGACCGACCGGGCACGTGGCCGGACCGGCCACCCAGGCTCCCTACGGGACGGCCACCCACGGCACCCCCTACGCCCTGGCGTCCGAGCCGACGACGGCCGACGGCCAGGTGCTCGCCTCGTACGGTGCGCGCGTCGGGGCCTACCTCATCGACTGGATCATCCTGGCGGTGCTCTACGCCGTCTTCGCCGGGTGGGGCTGGTGGCTGTGGATGAAGGACTACCTGTCCCTGGCCTGGGATGCCGCGATGGCCAACCAGCCCGAGCGTGTCGAGTCGCTCACCCCCGAGCAGCTGGTCGGCATGCTGGACTGGAAGTTCTTCTTCATCGCACTGGGCATCACCCTGCTCGTCCAGGCGGTCTACCACGTCGGCTTCCTCAGCACCCGCAGCGCGACGCCGGGCAAGATGGCGCTCGGGTTGTCGGTGAGGTCGACGGACCGACTGGGCCGTCTCGGCGTGGGCACGGCCTTCATGCGCACCCTGCTGCCGCTGGCGATCGGGGTCTTCTCGGTCATCCCGCTCGTGAGCTACCTGACGTCCTTCGTCGCGATCGCCGATCTCGTGTGGCCGATCAAGGACCAGCGGCGTCAGGCACTGCACGACAAGATCGCGGGCACCCAGGTGGTCAGGGGCAAGCAGCCCCCCGCTACCTCGAGCTGAGCAGATCCAGCTCGGCCAGCTCGCCGATCGGGTCGGTGACGTCGCAGCAGCCGTAGCCGGCGAAGGCCGCTCGCACCGCGGCGACGTCGGACGCGGACCAGCCGCGGACGATCTCGGCGAGGGGCTGGACCTCACGCACCTCGAGCAGGTCGCGCACCGTCTGAGCGTCGCCGCCGCCAGCACTCGCGTGCACCGCGACGAGCACGTTGAGCAGGCCGTGCTGGGGATCAGCCGTGCCGTCGACCGCGTGGTCGGCCCGCACGACGTGGTGCAGCCCTCCCGTGAGGACGAAGGGGACGTAGTGCCGTCCCGCAGCGAGGACGAAGGCCGCCAGCTCTGCAGCGTCCGGCCAGGCCCAGTCGGCTGTGACGCCCGTGCGGAACTTCGCGCGGACGTCGGCGAAGTCGCTCGCCGACGCGATGTCGGCCAGGGCCGCGTCGGGGGCCCCGCGACCCACCTCGAGGTGGATGGGCAGGTCGCCCGGGTCGATGCTGCGCCAGCCCGTCTGCCACGCCATGTCGATCGACACGAGGCGGGTGCGCCCCTCACCGCGCAGCGTCGCGAAGGCCGCGGCGATGTCCTCGAGCGCGGTCCCGGGTCGCGCGACCAGGCCGACGGCAGGGGGAGCCGGCGAGCCCGCATCGAGTGCGGCGACGAGGTCGGTCACCGCGGGCACGCCCACGAGGAAGGGCCCGACGACATCGGCATGGGGCCCGGACCGGTGCCTGGCGTGGGCGGACAGCGCGTCGGCCATCGGGAGGGCGGCCGGCGGGAAGAGCGCGGCGTCGCTGACGAGGGCGATGGACAGGGCCGGGTGCGCGGGCCGGGGAGCGGGGCTAGGGCTGCTCGACATGGCAGGAACGCTACCCGGCGGAGTCGGGTGCGCCGTCGCCGTGGTGGACGAGCACGGCGCGCACGAGCGCGCCCATCCGGCTGCGCTCGGGGACGAGCGGGTCGACCCCCTTCGCCAGCAGCGGTGCGGCGGTGACCGGCCCGACGGCCGCGAAGAGGACGTCCTCGTGGGACCGGCGGACGATCTCGTCGGCGACCCCCACGGCCTCTGCCACGGCCCACCACGCCTCGACGGCCGGTGCCGAGGTGAAGACGACGTCGTCGATCTCGCCCGCAGCCACGGCGCGGACGGAGGCGGTGACCGCCGCGGGGTCCGGTGCGGGGCCCCAGCGGTAGACGACGAAGGGAGCGACCCTCGCCCCTGCCGCGGTGAGGGCCTCGTCCAGCCCGTCGGAACCGCTGCCGTGGTGCTGCACGGCGACCGTGCTCCCGACGACGCCTGCGGCGAGCAGGTGGTCGGTGATCTCCGCCGTCGTCTCGGAGGTCGCGACCCACTCCACCGGGAGCCCGGCAGCGATGAGCGCACCCTTGGCCTTGGGGCCGCGGGCGAAGATGCGGGCCGCGCCCAGCACACGGCGCAGCTCCTCGCCGACCCCGGCGACGTCGGCCGCCTCGAGCCATCCCCTCATCCCCGTCCCGGTGGTCACCACGAGCAGGTCCGGTGGGTCGGCGAGCAGGGCGCGGGTGTCCTCCACGAGGCGCTCGTCGTCGCTGTGGTGGACGATCGACATCGCCGCCGCGTGGCGGATCATGGCGCCCCGACGGGCGAAGGCCTCGGCCAGGTCGTCGCTGCGGCGATCGGCCGTGATGAGCACGGTGCGCCCGGCCATCACCGCGGGCAGCGGGGTGCTCATGCGCCCGAGCCCGCCGTGGTGGCGCCCGCGTCGACCATCTCGGCCAGGGCGGCCTCGGTGGTCTGCGGGGCCACGCCCGCGATGGTGTCGGTGAGCAGCCGCACGGTGAAACCCGCACGCAGGGCGTCGAGGACGGTCGCGCGCACGCAGTGGTCGGTGGCGATGCCGCCCACGTCGAGGTCGGTGACCCCACGACCGCGCAGCCAGTCGGCGAGCCCGGTGACACCGTCGGAGGCCATCCCCTCGAAGCCGCTGTACGCGGCCTCGTGGGCGCCCTTGCGGAAGACCGCGTCGACGTGGGGGAGCGCCGGTGCGAGCGAAGGGTGGAACTCGGCTCCCGGGGTGCCCGCGGCGCAGTGCACGGGCCAGGTCGTCGTGAAGTTGGGCTCGTCGTCGCGCGCCCAGTGCTCGCCCGGGTCGTGGTGCCAGTCGGCCGTGGCGACGACGGCCGCGTACTCGGCTGATGCGCCGTCGCGGTCGGCGAGGACCCGCTCGGCGGCCCGGGCGGCGACGGCGGCGCCGCCCTCGACCGCGAGGGAGCCCCCTTCGCAAAAATCGTTCTGGATGTCGACCAGGACCAGTGCGCGGCTCATGCCATCGAGCATGGCACGGCGGGCGCGACGCAGGTCGTGGCGGTCAGTCGAAGAGCGACCAGAAGTGGTCGAAGGCGGTCGTCGTGCCGGGTGCGCCGACGGTCACCTGGGTGGCGAGGAAGGCGGCTCGCCCGGTCCGCGGGTCGGCGTAGCCGATGGTGCCCATGCCTCCTGCCCAGCCGATCAGGCAGTCGGGCCGGACCTCGACGTGCAGACCCCAACCGCAGTCGGGTCCGATGAACCCCGTTGCGGTGGAGCGCTGCTCGTCGGTGAGGGCGTCGCTGCGCATCGCGGCGACCGACCCCGGCGTGAGGACCCCTGGTCCGCCGACCAGGGACCGCAGGAAGGTCAGCTGGTCGCCCACCGTCGAGACGAGGCCGGTGGCGAGGGAGGGGAACTCGGGCTCGGCGACGTAGGTCCCCACCGGGAGCTCGAAGGGGGCGAGCCCTCCGGTCGCAGAGGGAGCGAGAGGGGTCGCCATGCGGTCCGGGTCGCCGGTGAAGGTCGTGCCGGTCAGGCCGAGCGGTCGCAGCAGGTGCTCGTCGAGGAGCTCCGGCACGGTGCGGCCGCTCGCCCTGGCGAGCAAGACGGCGAGGGCCTCGCTGCTCGTGTGGTAGCGCCAGGCCGTGCCCGGGTGGTTGGCCAGCGGCAGGCTGCCGAGCCGTCCCATGAACTCGTCGGGCGACATCTGCGGCCCCCACGGGCCGGGCTGCAGGCCCCGCTCGCCCATCACCTCGGCGAGCGGTCCGGGCTCGCTGACCCAGCCGAAGCCCGGCGTCATCGTCAGCAGGTGACGCAGGGTGATCGGCCGGTCGGCCGGGACGGTCGCGGTGAGGTCGGCCTCGGGGGAGACGAGCACGCGGGGCTGCGCGAGCTCGGGCAGCCACGGGTCGACGGGCTCGTCGAGGTCGATGACGTCCAGCTCGACGAGCCTCATCGCCAGCGCACCGGCCATCGGCTTGGTGCTGGAGCTGAGGACGAGCTGGGTGTCCTCGCTCATCCCTTGGCCTTCCAGGGTCCGGAGGCCGCCGGTGCGCACCACCTGTCCGGCATCGTCGGCCACGCCAGCGGCCCAGCCCGCGATGGACCCGTCGTCGATCAGCTCGTCGAGGGTGCGGGCGAGGGCGTCGAGGGCCGGCACGACTCAGTCCTGCGCCAGCTCGGCGTCGGACCGCAGCACGCAGAAGAGGTTGCCCTCCGGGTCGGCGAGCGTCACCCAGCCCGTGCCCGGCCCGTACTTCCCCCGCAGGTCGTCGTGAAGGGTCGCCCCGTGGGCGAGCAGCCGGTCGACCTCCTCGGCCTGCGTCCCGTCGGTCGGCCGCAGGTCGAAGTGCATCGAGTTCTTGCCGGGCGTCGGGTCCGGGACCTCGATGAAGAGCACCCGGTGGCCGCTCGTGGGGTCGACGAGCATGCACTCCTCGTGGCCCGGCAGGTTGGGGTCGCCCGGCACGTCGGTGTAGCCGATGACCCCCTTCCACCACTCGGAGAGGGCGTAGGCGCCGGTGCAGTCGAGGGTGGTGTGCGAGATGCGGGAGGTCATCCCAGCACCCTCGGGCAGGCAGCGGCGCAGCGCAAGGGGGATGTCGTCAGGCCAGCGCCAGCCGGTACCCCCGCTTGACGACGGTCTCGACGACCCGGCGATCGCCCATGGCCTCGCGCAGGCGGCCCACCGCCACCTCCACGGCGTGCCCGTCGGTCGACTCTCCCGGGAGCACCCCAAGCACGTCGGCCCGGCTCACGACGTCCCCCTTCGCGCTGGCGAGCAGGTAGAGCACGGACAGGCCGCTGGGGGACAGGGCGAGCACCTCGTCACCGAGGACCGCGGTCGTGCTGCGCAGCTGCAGGGGGCCGCCGACGGTCTCGATGGCGGTGGCCACCATCCCTTCGTAGTGGCCGACGACCGCGCGCACGAGCGACCCGAGACGGCTGCGGTCGGGCAGGAGCGGAGCGATCCCCGCAGCCCGAAGGGGGCGTGCCGTCACCTCGCCGATCGCCGCCACGACGAGCGTCCCGCGCCGCGCCCGCCCGATGACCGAAGGGAGCACCCCGGCCGCATCGGCCGCGTCCAGCCACGCAGCCGCCGCCGGCGCCGACGTGAAGACGACGACGTCGATGTCGCCGACGGCCACCTGCTCGATCCCGAGGACCACCGCGTCGGGGTCCACCGGCGGCCCCCACCGGTAGACGACCAGGGAGGCCACGTCGGCCCCCGCGGCGGCGAGGTCGACGTCGAGCCGGTCGGCGCCGGCGCCGTGGTGCTGGACCGCGATGCGTTGTCCCGCAACACCTTCGGTGAGGAGCGCATCACGGATCTCGGCCGACGTCTCGGACTGGGCCACCCAGTCGGTGTCGATCCCGACGGCCTGGATCGCGCCACGGGCCTTGGGCCCACGGGCGATGACCCGGGCCGAGGTGAGCACCTCGTGCAGCTCGTCGCCGATGCCCGCCGCATCCGCCGCCTCGACCCACCCGCGGAACCCGATGGCCGTCGTCACGACGACGACGTCCGGCGGTGAGGCGACGAGCGCGCGGGTCTCGCGCACGAGGTCAGCGTCGGCCGTGTGCGGCACGATCGTCAGCGCGGGGGTGTGCACGACCCTCGCCCCCCGACGCTCGAGCGCCGCGCGCAGGTCACCGGAGCGCCGGTCGCTCGTGACGAGCACGACGCACCCGGCGAGCAGCTGCGGCAGGCTCATCCGCGATCGGCGGCGCCCTGGACGCCACCCACGAGGACGGCACCGTCGACGACCCACACGGCCCACGTGCGCAGGTCGATCGGGTCGCTGCCGGCACCGTCGAGGCACTCGCCCGTGCGCAGGTCCCAGACCTGCTTGTACATGGGCGAGATGACCGTCGGCGCATCGCCCCGGGTGCCGACGAGACCGCGCGCGATGATCTGGGCGCCGCTGTAGGGATCGCGGTTGTCGATGGCGTGGACCTGCCCGTCGTGCGTGCGCAGGATCGCCACCTGGACGCCACCGACGAGGGCGACGGAGCCCCGCTCGGGGACCAGGTCGGTCAGGGAGCACACGCGGACGGCGGTCGCGGGGCGGGTGGCGGGTGCAGCGGTCATGCTCGGACCTCCAGGGTCGTGCCGGCGATGAGGACGGACCCCGAGGAGCGTTCCTCGGCGGTCGCGGGGCGGGCCTGCCCGCGCTCGCCCACGTACGCGAGCGAGTCGTCGACCGCGTCCGGCGCATTGACGAAGGGGGCGAAGCGCGCCAGCTTGTCGGGGTCGGCGAGCGTCGCGGCCCACTCGTCGCGGTAGCCCTCGACGTGGGCGGCCATCGCGGCGTCGAGGTCGGCGGCGATGCCCAGGCCGTCGTCGAGGACGACGGCGCGGATCGCGTCGATCCCCCCTTCGTGCTCCTCGATCCACGGTGCGGTGCGCTGCAGACGGTCTGCGGTGCGGACGTAGTACATGAGGAAGCGGTCGATGGTGCGGACGAGCTCGTCGGTGCCGAGGTCCTCGACGAAGAGCTGGGCGTGCCGCGGGGTGAAGCCGCCGTTGCCGCCGACGTAGAGGTTCCACCCCTTGTCGGTCGCGATGATCCCGACGTCCTTGCCGCGGGCCTCGGCGCACTCGCGGGCGCACCCGGAGACGCCGAGCTTGATCTTGTGCGGGGAGCGCAGTCCGCGGTAGCGCAGCTCGAGGTCGATCGCCAGACCCACGGCGTCCTGCACGCCGAAGCGGCACCACGTGGAGCCGACGCAGGACTTCACCGTGCGCAGCGACTTGCCGTAGGCGTGACCCGACTCGAAGCCCGCGTCGACGAGGCGCCGCCAGATCTGCGGCAGCTGGTCGATGCGTGCCCCGAAGAGGTCCACGCGCTGGCCGCCGGTGATCTTGGTGTAGAGACCGAAGTCCCTCGCGACCTCGCCGATCGCGATGAGCCCCTCGGGGGTCACCTCGCCACCGGGGATGCGCGGCACGACGGAGTAGGAGCCGTCCTTCTGCAGGTTGGCCATGACGAAGTCGTTGGTGTCCTGGATCGTCGCGCACTCGCCGTCGAGGATGTGCCCGGTGCCGAGCGAGGCGAGGATCGAGCCGATGACCGGCCGGCAGATGTCGCACCCGCGGCCCCTGCCGTGCCGCGCGATGATCTCGCTGAAGGTGGTCAGCCCCTGCACCCTTACCACGTCGAAGAGCTCGGCGCGGGAGAGGTCGAAGTGCTCGCACAGCGCCCGGCTGACCTCGACCCCGGCGGCCTCGAGCTCGCTCGTCACGAGCTTCTTGACCAGGGGCAGACAGGAGCCGCAGCTCGTCCCCGCCAGGGTGCAGGCCTTGACCCCGGCGAGGTCGGTGCAGCCCTCTTCGCAGACGGCAGCACGGATCTCGCCGGCGGTCACGTTGTTGCACGAGCAGACCGCCGCCTCGTCGGGCAGGTCGCCAGCGGGCGCCGGGGCCAGTCCCTCGGGCAGCAGGTGGGCGGCCGGGTCGCCGCCGAGGGCACGTCCGACCATGGGGCGGAGCGATGCATAGGCACTGGCGTCACCGACGAGGATCCCTCCGCGCAGGGTCGTCGCGTCGTCGCTCATGACGAGCTTCTTGTAGACGCCGGCGACCGGGTCGGAGATGACGACCTCGAGCGCTCCCGGCTCCTGGGCGAAGGCATCGCCGAAGCTCGCGACGTCGACGCCGAGCAGCTTGAGCTTCGTCGACAGGTCGGCGCCGGGGAAGGTGCCCGCGCCGCCGAGCAGCCGGTCGGCGACGATCTCTGCCATCGTGTACCCGGGGGCGACGAGACCGAGGCAACGCCCACCGATGCAGGCCACCTCACCGATCGCCCAGATCGCGGGATCCGCTGTGGCGCAGGCGTCGTCGACGACGACCCCGCCGCGCTCGCCGACCTCGAGCCCCGCCTCGCGGGCGAGCTCGTCGCGCGGCCGCACCCCGACGGCGAAGATCACCACGTCGACGTCGATCGCCGGCCCCTCGCTGAACCTCATCCGCGAGACGGCGCCGCGCTCGCCGACGATCTTCGAGGTGGCCGTGGAGGTCCGCACGCTCACCCCGAGCCCCTCGATGAGCCGCTTGAGCGCCTCGCCGCCACCGTCGTCCACCTGCAGGGGCATGAGCCGCGGGGCGAACTCGACGACCGTCGTGTCGACCTCCAGCGCGCGCAGCGCACCGGCCGCCTCGAGCCCCAGGAGGCCACCGCCGACGACCGCGCCGCGTACCGGTCGGTCGAGGTCGCCCCGGCGCTGCTCGACGAAGGCCCGCAGGTCGGCGACGTCGTCGATCGTGCGGTAGACGAAGGCTCCTCGCAGGTCCTTGCCCGGCACGGGAGGGACAGCCGCGTAGGAGCCGGTCGCGAGGACCAGCGCGTCGTAGCCGAGCACCTGGCCGGTGCTCGTCGTGACGGTCCGTGCCTGCCGGTCGATGGCCTCGGCGCGCACGCCGCGGCGCAGCGTGACGAGGGGGTCGTCCCACAGCTCCTGCCCCCCGAGGGCGAGGTCCTCCGGCTCGCGGCCGGTGAAGTAGGAGGTGAGCGCGACGCGGTCGTAGGGAGCGCGGGGCTCCTCGGCGAGCAGCGTGATCGCCCAGCGGCCCTCGCCGTCACGGGCGCGCAGTGCGTCGACGAGCCGGCGCGCGACCATGCCTCCGCCGACGACGACGAGACGCTGCTGGGCGGTGGGTGCGGTGTCCTCTGGCATGTCGATCACGTTATGAAGCCCCCGTTTCTGCTCGATCTTGCTCGTGTTTCGCCTGTGTGAACCTGTCCTCACGCGAGGCGGTGCCGCTGGGAGAGGAGGCGTCGCCCGCGCGCAGCCAGTCGACGATCCCGCACACCGCGTCGGTGCAGCCGCCGCACCCCGTCGTGGCCCTGGTCGCCTCGGCGACCTGCTCGACGGTCGTTGCGCCGGAGGCGAACTCGGCGCGGATGTCTCCCTTTGTCACGCCGTTGCACCGGCAGATGGTCGCCCGGTCGGGGATGAGCGAAGGGGAGTCCCGGCGCGTGCCCGAGGTGGCCGGCGCGATGGCCTGCAGGAGGAGCTGCGCCGGGTCCGCGGGCAGCGGGGTCTGCCTCGTGTAGGTCGTGACGAGGTCGGTGCCGATCCGGCCGGCCCCGACGGCGGTGGCACCGACGAGCCGACCGTCCCGCACGACGATCTCGAGGTGGCGGCCGGCGGAGGGGTCGCTGAGCCGGACGACGCGCAGCGCGGGGTCGTCGGCGCGGCCGCTGCCGCAGACACCCATGGTCACGAGGTCGACGCCCGCCGTCTTGGGCCGGACGACATCGCCCACGCCGGTGGTCACCCCGGTGGGGGTGCCGCTGGTGAGCAGCCCGGCCAGACGGTGCGCCTGCTCCCATCCCTGACCGACCAGCCCGCTTGCGCCGCAGGGTGGTTGGGCACAGTCACCGATCGCGTGGATGCGCGGGTCGGCGGTGGTGAGGTCCTCGTCGACGAGGATCCCGCGCTCGACGGCGAGCCCGCTCCCCACGGCGAGGTCGGTGCGGGGGACCGTCCCCGTGGTCAGGACGAGCAGGTCGGCTGCCAGGACCTCCCCGTTGTCGAGACGGACCCGCCGCAGCCGACCCTCCTCGAGCACGACCTCCTCGGCGGCGACCCCGACGCGCTGGTCGACGCCCGTGCGCCGCAGGGTCGACTCGACCACCCGGCTCGCGGCCTCGTCGAGCTGCCGGTCCATCAGGGCCGGGGCGGGGTGGACGACGGTGACCGCGAGGTCGCGTCCGGCGAGGCCGCTCGCGGCCTCGAGCCCGAGCACGCCCCCGCCCAGGACGATCGCCCGGCGCGCGTTGAGCGTCGCGGCGATGATCTCCCGGGCGTCGTCGATCGAGCGCAGGACGTGGACGCCACGGGGCAGGTCGGGCCCGTCGAGACCGGCCGTCGTGGGGACCCGCGCGGCCGCGCCGGTGGCGAGCACGAGGTGGTCGTAGGGGACCCGTGAGCCGTCGGCCAGCACGACGTCCTGCCGCTCCCGGTCGACCGCACGGACCGCGGTGCCGCGCTGCACGCTGACGCGCGGGTGGGCGGGGGAGGGCATGGCGATCGACGACAGGCCGCGGGACCCGGCGACGACATCGCTCAGGAGCACACGGTTGTAGGGCTCGCAGGCCTCCTCGCCGAGGACGGTGACGAGGTGCTCGCCCGCGACATCGGCCGTGGTGAGGTCCTCGACGAAGCGTGATCCGACCATCCCGTGGCCGATGACGACGACGTGGCTCATGCGATGGCCTCCTGGGCGCTGGTGGGGGCGGCAGCCCGGGTGGCCCGGACCTCGACCGCGCAGACCTTGAGCTCCGGCATCGACGAGATCGGGTCGACTGCGTCGTTGGTGACGCGGTTGACGCTCCCCGTGCCGGGGTGGTGGAAGGGCATGAAGACCGTGTCCGCCCTGACCCGGTCGGTCACCCTGGCCGGTGCCGTGACGCGGCCGCGGGCGGTGACGAGCTCGACCTCCTCGCCCTCCTCGACGTCCAGCCGGTGGGCGAGCAGCGGGTGGATCTCGACGAAGGGGGTGGGCTGGGCCGCGAGCAGTGCCGGCACCCGCCGTGTCTGCGCGCCCGACTGGTAGTGCTCGAGCACCCGCCCGGTGATGAGGAAGAGCGGGGCGTCGACTCGCAGCTCCTCGGCCGGCCCGACGTGGTCGACGGCAATGAACCGCGCCCTGCCGTCCGGGGTCGGGAAGCGGTCGAGGAGGGCGCGCGGGGTGCCCGGGTGAGGCGCCTGCCCTTCGTCGGTGGCGGGGCAGGGCCAGTGCAGGTCGGGCTCGCGGTCGAGGCGTGCGTGGGACAACCCGGAGTAGTCCGCGCGTCCGCCGGCGCTCGCCCGGGCCAGCTCGTCGAAGACCTCCGCCGGGTCGGTCGACCACGATCCCGGGGCCCCGAGGCGCCGGGCGAGCTGCGACCAGATCCACAGCTCGGAGACGACTCCTGCCGGTGGGTCGATCGCCGCGCGGCGCCTGATGACGCGGCCCTCGAGGTTGGTCATCGTCCCCTCCTCCTCGGCCCACTGGGTGACGGGCAGGACGATGTCGGCGAGCAGCGAGGTCTCGCTCGGGAAGATGTCGCAGACGACGAGCAGGTCGAGCGCCTGCAGACGGTCGGCGACGGCGTCCGCGCGCGGTGCGCTGACCACCGGGTTGGCCCCGTGCACGAGCAGGGCGCGCGGACCGCCGGGCCTGCCGAGTGCCTGCAGCAGCGCGACGGCCGGGAGCCCCGGACCGGGCAGGTCCTCGGGGTCGACACCCCACACGCCCGCGACGTGCTCGCGTGCCGCGGGGTCGGTGATCGACCGGTAGCCGGGCAGCTGGTCGGCCTTCTGCCCGTGCTCGCGGCCGCCCTGCCCGTTGCCCTGGCCGGTGAGGGCGCCGTAGCCGCTCCCTTCGCGCCCGACGAGCCCGAGCGCGAGGGCGAGGTTGATCGCGGCGGTGACCGTCGCGGTGCCCTGGCGGGACTGCTCGACCCCGCGTCCGGTGAGCACGTACGCGCCGGCCCCACCGCGGGCCGGGCTGGCGGCGGCCAGCAGCCGTGCGGCGCGACGCATCTCGTCGGCGGGGACCCCGCACACCTGCTCGGCGCGCTCGGGCCACCACGCGGCGACCGACCGGGCGAGGTCCTGCCAGCCGGTCGTGCGCGCGCTGAGATACGGCTCGTCGACGAGCCCCTCGGCGACGAGCACGTGGAGGAGGGCCTGCAGCACGACGAGGTCGGTGCCCGGCACCGGCTGCAGGTGCATCCCTCGCCCCTCCTCGGTGAGGTCGGCGGTGGCGGAGCGGCGCGGGTCCACGACGACGAGCCCTCCGGCATCGCGGGCGCCGGACAGGTGCGGGACGAAGGGGGGCATCGTCTCGGCGACATTGCTGCCGAGCAGCAGGACGGCGTGGGCAGCGTCGAGGTCGGCGACGGGGAAGGGCAGGCCCCGGTCGAGCCCGAGCGAGCGGTTGGCGGCGGCCGCGGCCGATGCCATGCAGAAGCGACCGTTGTAGTCGATGTTCTTGCTGCGCAGGGCGATCCGGGTGAACTTGCCGAGCTGGTAGGCCTTCTCGTTGGTGAGGCCGCCGCCGCCGAAGACCGCCACGGCGTCGGGTCCGTGCTCGACGGCGATGGTGCGCAGCCGGTCGGCCAGCAGGTCCAGCGCCACCTCCCAGGTCGCCTCGCGCAGCACGCCGTCCGCGTCACGCACGAGGGGCGCGGTCAGCCGGTCCGGCGCGCGGAGCAGCTCCGCGGAGGTGCCGCCCTTGCGGCACAGGCCTCCTCGGTTGGTCGGGAACTCGCGTCCGGCCACGACGAGGGGAGGGACGCTCCCTTCGTCACGGGTGAGGGTCATCGCGCACTGCAGCGCGCAGTACGGGCAGTGGCTGTCGGTCATCAGATCCCCTCGCCCGCCAGCCGCGCACCACGACGCAGGTAGACCGCCCAGGTGAGCGTCGCCATGACGACGTAGGCGGTGATGAAGACACCGATCGCCGGCACGAGGGAGTCGTAGGCGGTCGTCGACATCGCGAAGCCGCGCGGCACGAGGAACCCGCCGACGGCCCCGACGGCTCCGGCGATGCCGATGCACCCGGCGGCGCTGCGTCGCGCGGTGGCGAGCCCGGCGCCGTCACGGGCGTCGGCGCGGAAGACGGCCGGGATCATCCGGTAGGTCGCGCCGTTGCCGATCCCTGCCCCGACGAAGAGGACGAGGAAGGCGGTGAGGAAGAGCGCGAAGGAGTGCACCGACAGGGCGAGGATCGCTGCCCCGGCCGCGGTGCCCATGACTGCGAAGGCCGTGATCGTCACCCGGGCACCCCCGAGGCGGTCGGCGACCATGCCGCCGACCGGGCGGCTGGCGGCCCCGAGGACCGCCCCGAGGAAGGCGAGCGAGGTCGGGGTCTCGGGGAACTGCGTCGTGAGCAGCGTGGGGAAGGCGACGGAGTACCCGATGAAGGAGCCGAAGGTGCCGATGTAGAGGAAGGAGATGATCCACGTGTGCGGGTGCGTCGCGGCCCGGGCCCAGCTGCGGTGGTCGGAGCGGGCCGTGCCGAGGTTGTCCATCCCGCGCCATGCGCCGATGGCGGCGAGCAGCACGAGGGGCACGAAGACCAGGCCGGCGCGCTCGAGGTGGATCCCGGCGCCGACGGCGATGATCGCGGGGATGGCGAGCTGGACGATGCCGGTGCCGAGGTTGCCGCCGGCAGCGTTCAGGCCCAGCGCCTTCCCCTTCTCCGCCTCGGGGAAGAAGAAGGAGATGTTGGTCATCGACGAGGCGAAGTTGCCGCCGCCGAACCCGGCGAGGGCGGCGATGGCGAGCAGCCCTGCGAAGGGGGTCTCCGGCCGGCCCACGACCCACGCCAGGGACAGGGTGGGCAGCAGCAGGAGCAGCGCCGACACGATCGTCCAGTTGCGGCCGCCCACGATCGGGACCATGAAGGTGTACGGCACCCGCAGGAAGGCACCGACGAGGCTGGGTACCGCGATGAGCCAGAACTGCTGGTCGAGGGTCAGCGCGAAGCCGGCCGCGGGCAGCTGCGGCACGACGACGCTCCACAGCGCCCACACGCAGAAGCCGAGGAGCTCGGCGAGCACCGACCAGCGCAAGTTGCGCTGTGCGACGGCGCGGCCACCCGCGGCCCAGAAGCCGGCGTCCTCCGGGTCCCAGTGGTCGATCCACCGCCCGGCGCGTCGGACGGGTCCCGTGGGGGCCGTGGTGGTGTCGGGCGAGACGACAGTGGTCGGCGAGGTCATGCGGCGAGACTGGCAAGCGCGTGTTTCGCGCTCCCACGGTCGCCGTTAATCCCGTGTTACCCGCCCCGCACGTCCCCGACCACGCACCTGTGAGGGGGACGAAGGGGTGGGTGCGCACGACCTTAAGGAGATGCGGGTTGGGTGCGCACGACCTTAAGGAGATGCAGGGTGGGTGCGCACGACCTTAAGGAAATGTGGGTTGGGTGCGCACGACCTCAAGGAAATGCGGGTTGGGTGCGCACGACCTTAAGGAGATGCGAAGGGTCAGGGGGTCTCGGTGAGGAAGATCGTCTCGACCGCCGGCTGTCCCTGGCTCAGCTGGTGCGCGGAGCGCGGCAGCTCGGCGACCGAGGCATCGTGTCGGGCCCGCCCGGCCTCGAGCGTCGCGTGCTCACCCCCCACGACCTGGCCGTCGGCCACGAGTCGCACGAGCAGGTCGCGGTCGTCGGCGTCGCCGACCGGCTGCTCGCCGATGCCCAGGACCTCGGCCTCGACGACACCCAGCGGGTTGCGCCGCCGCAGCGCGTACTTGCGCCCACCGATCGAGATCTTGTCCTTGCTCTTCTTGGCGACCCCGATCATCGTGCCGGCGTCGTCCTCACGGGCGACGAGCTTGTAGACCATCGAGGCCGTCGGGTGGCCGGAGCCGGTGACCACGCGGGTCCCGACGCCATAGGTGTCGACCGGCGCCGCAGCCAGCGCGGCGATCGCGTACTCGTCGAGGTCGGAGGTGACGACGATCTTGGTCTCGGTCGCGCCCAGCCCGTCGAGCTGCTCGCGGACCTCGCTCGCCTGGACCACGAGGTCCCCCGAGTCGAGACGCACCCCACCGAGGGAGGTGCCGCCGACCTCGATGGCGGTGTTCACCCCTTCGGTCACGTCGTAGGTGTCCACGAGCAGCGTGGTGCCGGTGCCGAGGGAGGCGATCTGCGCCTCGAAGGCCTCGCGCTCGCTCTCGTGGAGCAGGGTGAAGGCATGCGCCGCGGTCCCGCCCGTGGGCACGCCGTAGCGCCGCCCCGCCTCGAGGTTGGAGGTGGAGGAGAAGCCGGCGATGTACGCCGCCCGGGCCGCCGCCACCGCTGCACCGTCGTGGGTGCGCCGGCTGCCCATCTCGATGACCGGCCGCGTCCCGGCCGCGCCGGTCATCCGTGAGGCCGCCGAGGCGACCGCGGAGTCGTGGTTGAGGATCGACAGGACGACGGTCTCGAGGATCACTCCGTGCGCGAAGTCGGACTCGACGACGAGCACGGGGGAGTAGGGGAAGTAGGTCTCACCCTCGGCATAGCCCCACACGTCCCCGTCGAAGCGGTAGTCGGCGAGGAAGTCCAGCGTCATGGCGTCGACCACATCGTGCGTGCGCAGGTGCTCCAGCTCCGCGTCGCCGAAGCGGAAGTCCTCGATGGCGTCGAGCACCCGCCCGACCCCCGCGAGGACGCCGTAGCGCCGGCCGGACGGCAGTCGCCGGGCAAAGGTCTCGAAGACGCACCGACGCGATGCGGCGCCGCTGTGGAGGGCGGCCTGGAGCATCGTCAGCTCGTAGTGATCGGTGAGCAGCGCAGTGCTGGGTCGGATCGTCACGCTGGCCACTCTAGGGTGGAGGGCGTGTCCATCGCCCCAGCCGAGCAGCAGACGAGCGAGCCCGACGTCGTCGAGGCCGTCGACACCCCGTGGATCACCTTGGTGTGGAACGACCCGGTCAACCTCATGTCCTACGTGACCTGGGTCTTCCAGACGCACTTCGGCTATCCCAAGCAGCACGCCGAAAGACTGATGATGGACGTCCACCTCAAGGGGCGCGCCGTCGTGGCGCACGGGCCCAAGGAGCAGATGGAAGCCGACACCGAGGCGTTGCAGGGCTACGGCCTGTGGGCGACCTTCCAGAAGGACGTCTGATGGCGCACGCCTTCACCGCCGACGGCGAGGAGCTCGTCGCGACCATGGACGAGGACGAGCGAGCCGTCGTGGTCGGGCTGTGCCTGCAGGTCATGGACTTGGTCGCTCCCGCCAGCACCACGACGAAGGGGGAGCACGCCGACCCCTTCGAGGCGATCGTGGCCGGGCTGGGTGACCTCGCGACGGACACCGAGGAGGGCGCGGCGGGCCTCGAGGTGCCCGACCGGGCCTTCGGCCTCGACCACGACCGCGACCCGGCGCTTGACCGGCTCTTCCCGACCGGCAACCGCGAGGACGAGCAGGAGGCGGCGGAGTTCCGCCGCTTCACCGAGCAGGGACTGCGCCAGCGCAAGCACCAGGGGCTGGCGACGACCGTGCGCACCCTCGAAGCGGCCAGCGACGACCGGTGGGTCGTCACGCGGACGCAGGCCCCGGCCGTGCTCGTCGCGCTCACCGACATCCGGCTCGTCATGGGTGAGCGGCTCGGGCTGCGCACAGACGAGGACGCGACCCGGCTCGAGGAGCTCATCGAGACCCTCGACGCGGACGACCCCGCGGTCTTCGCGCT
Organism: Janibacter limosus; assembly: GCF_004295485.1. NCBI lineage: Bacteria > Bacillati > Actinomycetota > Actinomycetes > Micrococcales > Intrasporangiaceae > Janibacter > Janibacter limosus. The sequence continues at coordinate 759,663 of NZ_CP036164.1, forward strand.
GAGCATCTACGACTTCCTCACCCGGCTGCAGGAGTCGCTGACCCAGGCACTCGTCGGGGACGACGAGTGAGCGCGCCGGCAGCGGACCAGCCGATCGGCATCTTCGACTCAGGGCTCGGCGGCCTGACCGTCGCCCGCGCCGTGCTCGACCAGCTGCCCCACGAGTCCGTCGCCTATCTCGGCGACACGGCGCGAGCGCCCTACGGCCCCAGACCGATCGCGCAGACTCGTGCGTACGCGCTCGAGTGCCTGGACCGCCTTGTCGACCACGGTGTCAAGCTCCTCGTCATCGCCTGCAACACGGCCAGTGCGGCGGTGCTCCACGACGCGCGCGAGCGCTACGACGTGCCGGTCGTCGAGGTCATCCGGCCGGCCGTGCGCCGGGCCGTCCTGGCCACCCGCAACCACCGCGTCGGCGTGATCTCGACGACGGGTACGCACCGCTCACGGGCCTACCTGGACGCCTTCGCGGCCGCCCCGCAGACCCAGGTCATCTCCCAGCCCTGCCCGCGGTTCGTGGAGCTCGTCGAGGCCGGGACGACGTCCGGCCCGGAGGTGCTCGAGGTCGCGCGGGGCTACCTCGCCCCCCTTCGGCAGGCGGAGGTGGACACTCTCGTGCTCGGGTGCACCCACTACCCGCTGCTCACCGGCGCGCTCTCCTACGTCATGGGCGAAGGTGTCACGCTCGTCTCATCGGCCGAGGAGACCGCCAAGGACGTCTACCGTGTCCTTGCGGACCTCGACCTGCTGCGCCCCGAGACCCTCCCGGACCCCACCCACGGGTTCACGACCACGGGAGACCCGGAGCTCTTCCGGTCGCTGGCCCGCCGCTTCCTCGGACCCGAGGTCGCGGATGTCTTCGCCACCTTGGGAGAAGAGCGTTGAGGCTCACCGTCGTCGGTTGTTCCGGCTCCTTCGCAGGACCGGACTCACCCGCCTCGTGCTACCTCGTGACCGCCGAGCACGAGGGCCGTACCTGGCGCCTCGTCGTCGACCTGGGCAACGGCGCGCTCGGCGCGCTGCAGCGACACATCGACCTCGCCGACATCGACGCGGTCCTGATCAGCCACCTGCACCCCGACCACTGCATCGACCTGACCGGTCTGTACGTCACCCGCACCTACCGACCTCAGGGCGCACTCACCGAGCGGCTCCCGGTCTACGCCCCGGCCGGGGCCGGGGAGCGCCTCGCGGCGGCCTACGAGGGGATCGACGAAGGGGGGATGACCGGCGTCCTCGACTTCCGCCGGATCTCCACGAGCGTGCCGACGCACATCGGCCCCTTCGTCGTGCGCACCTTCCTCGTCGACCACCCTGTGGAGGCCTACGGGTTCCGGGTCGAGGCCGACGGCTCGGTCCTCGCCTACAGCGGCGACACCGATGCCTGCGACGCCCTCGGTCCGCTCTTCGCCGGCGCCGACCTCGTGCTCGCCGACTCGGCCTTCGTCGAGGGGCGTGACGAGGTGCGCGGTGTCCACCTCACGGGGCGACGTGCTGCAGAGGCCGCGCTGGCTGCCGGCGGGGTCGGGCGCCTGATGCTCACGCACATCCCGGCATGGAACGACCCGGAGGTTTGCCGGGCGCAGGCGGCCGAGGTCTGGCCCGGTGAGGTCGAGCTGGCCCGTCCGGACACGACCTACGAGGTGTGAGCCTCCCGCCGCTGGCGGAATCTGTCGTGCTCGGAGTGGTGACGGCGTCGAGCCGGTCGTGGGGCGCGTGTCGTACTGCAGTTCGCCTGCCCGCCGACGAGGAATCAACGATCTGGAGGGGCCGGACCCTGAACTGCAGTCCGACACGCCCTGAGGAGAGGTCAGACGAGGTCGAGCAGCGGGAGCAGGCTCTCCTCCAGGTGGTGGGGGGAGGCCGTCACGAGCCGCTCGCGGTCGTGGGTGGCACCCGGCCGACAGACGGCGTAGGTCGACAGGTCGGCTGCCCTCCCGGCCTTGATGTCATGGGTCGTGTCGCCGACCATCCAGGTCCCTTGGGCGCCGAGCTCCGCGAGGGCCCGGTGGATGACCTCCGGCGACGGCTTGGCGGGGAAGTCATCAGTGCCCTGGACGAGGTCGAGGTGGTCAGTCAGCCCGAGGGCTGCCACGAGGTCGCGGGCTATCGGGGTGCGCTTCGTCGTCGTCACCGCCAGCAGGTACCCCTTGGCCCGCAGCGACTCGAGCACCTCGACCGTGTCGCCGAAGACATGTGAGCTCTGGGTGAACCGCGTGGGGTAGATGCGTCGGTAGGACCCGCTGAGGGCTGAGACGTCGCTGCCCGGCGCCAGCTCGGTGAACATGTCTTCGAGAGGCAGACCGACCAGGCTCCGGATCGGGGCGTCGCCCGGGTCGGCCAGGCCGTGCTCCACCAGGGAGGCGGCGATGCTGCCGATGATGTCGGGGAGGGAGTCGACGAGCGTACCGTCGAGGTCGAAGCAGATGGCGGGTCGAGTCACGATGCCGAGGTTAACCGGGTCGACGCGGGCACCCCCCGGCTGGTTGGCTGGCCCCATGGACGCGCGACTGCCCGCCCCCCTTCGTCCCGGTGACACGATCGCCATCACCGCACCGAGCAGCGTTGTCGCCCAAGCACTCTGGCCCCGCCTCGACGCCGCGATCGCGTACCTGCGGCGTCGCGGCTTCGAGGTGCTCGAGGGGGTCTGCCTGCGTGACGACGCCGACCACCATGTCAGTGCCTCGCGGGAGGCCCGCGCCGACGAGCTGATGGCCCTGCTCGTCGACCCGGACATCGCCGCAGTCGTGCCGCCGTGGGGTGGCGAGACCGGCATCGACGTGCTGCCGTACCTCGACTTCGACCTGCTCGCCGAGTGCGAGCCCTGCTGGTACGTGGGCTTCTCCGACATCACGACCACGATGCTGCCGCTGACCCTGCGCTCCGGGTGGGCGACGCTCCACGGGCAGAACCTCATGGACACGCCCTATGCGCCCGCGTCCGGCCTGCTCCACTGGCTCGACGTCGCCATGAGCGAAGGGGGTGAGCTCACCCAGACCGCTGCGACGCACCGGCGTGCGGAGGGCTGGGACGACTACGTCGCCGACCCGCAGGTCGACGAGCTCACGCTCACGGACCCGACCCGCTGGTCGCTCCTCGGGGGCGGGACGGCTTCCTTCGCCGGCCCGCTCGTCGGTGGGTGCATCGAGGTGCTCTCGCCGCTGGTCGGCACCCCCTTCGCCGCCGTGCCCGCGTGGGCCGCCGAGCAGTCGCAGCCGCCGATCGTCCTGCTCGAGGCCGCGGAGGGCAATGCCTTCGAGATCGCGCGGGACCTGCACGGGATGCGGCTCGCGGGGTGGTTCGACCGGTGCTCAGGAGTGCTCGTCGGCCGTACGCCCGCACCGGACGCCCCCACCCTCACCCAGCACGACGCGGTGCGCGACGCCCTCGGAGACCTCGACGTGCCGGTCGTGCTCGACGTCGACTTCGGCCACCAGCAGCCGATGATGCCGCTCGTGCTGGGCGCTCCGGCCCGGGTCGACGTCGGACCGGACGGTCAGCGGATCACGCAGGACCTGGGGCGATCCTGACCCGATCGAGCACCCAACGTGCGATGCGCTCGCCGATGATCTCGGGGGACCGGGCGAAGGAGTAGTGGTTGACCGGCTTGCCGGGGTCGCCCGCGGCCTTGGTGAAGGTGAACCTCTCCACGTCGGCGCTGGCGAAGAGCGCGACGAGCGCGTCGACGGCGGCCGGGGGAGCAAGGGTGTCGTTGTCGAGGTCGACGACGAGCATCGGGAGCCGTCGAGCACGCAGGCCGGTCGCCACGTCCTGGCCACGAGGAGCCAGCCGACCGGTGCGGGCGAAGGCCGCCCACTCCCGCATGAGCGTCATCGGCTGGGTGCCGCCGAAGCCGAACCGCGCGCCCGGCCAGTACCCCAGGACGCGCGAGAGCGTCCCGATGAGCTGGGTCTGGGTCAGCGTCTTGAGCCCGTGCTGGGACCGCCAGTGGGTGCTCCCCGACCCGATGAGCACGACGGCGTCGACGGCCGGCTGGTCGCCCGCCAGGTGAGCGGCGAGGACGTGGCCACCGAGGGAGTGGCCGAGCGCGACGACCGGGCCGTCGTGCCCTTCGCGCACGGACCCCACGACGGCCGGCAGCCACTCGTGGGCCAGCTCCGTGTAGCCGAGGTCCCGACCGCGACCGGCGAGCGGATGTGCCCCACCCTGGCCCGGGTAGTCGGCGACGCCCGCCGTCACCCCGTGGCGCGCGAGCTCGTCGACGAAGGGCCCGTAGTAGCCCGCCGGCACGCCCATGGCGGGCAGCACGAGGACGAAGGGGGTCGGCCCGTCGGCCCGGGCGACGTGCAGGGCGGTGGTGCCGCCGTCGGGCAGGGTGATCTCGCTGTGCTGGTCCACGTCGGTGAGGGTAGACGGTGGTGCCGTCAGCCGGAGCGCCGGCCGGCGTCCGCGCTGGCCTCCATGACGGCCTGTTCGACGGCGGGCCGCTGCTGGGCGAACTGGCGCCCGGTCGTCAGGACCCGCTTGACGAAGGGGAAGCCTGCCTCGAGCAGCTCGTGCCACCCGTGGAGCGTCAGGTCGACCGTGTCCGGGACGCCAAGCTCGGCGTGGCTCCACCCGGCCTCGCGGGACAGGCCGCCGCGGTCGACGGCCTCGGTCAGCCCCACCTCGTAGGTGCGCACGACGGCGCTCTTGGACTCCAGAGCCGTCACGTCGTCCCAGAAGGTGGCCAATGGGTCTCGCGACAGCACGCCTCCGCGGAAGCCCAGCAGGTAGCTCTGCAGGTGGTCGGCCGGCCACCGGTTGGCCGTCGCCCCCCAGACGTCCGTGGTGCCGGCGCTCAGTCGACCGAGCAGCTCGTCCAGCGGTGCGAGCGGCCCGATGAGGGAGTCGTTGGTGAGGACGACGAGGTCCTTGTGCGCGAGTCGTGGCCACGAGCGCAGTGCGTGCGCCCAGGAGCCGAAGTCGTAGGCCGTGTTGCCCCGGCGGACCACGGCCACGCCGGCCGGGACGTCGGTCGACCGGAGCCGGACCCACGGGTCCCTCGCGGCCACCACGAGGACGCCGAAGCCCGCGTCGGCCCACGCGCGGGCTGCTCGCAGCGCGTCGGGCCGGACCGCTGCGCCGGCGGACCACTCGGCCAGCACCACGACCCGGTCCCGGCCGAGGACGTCGTCGAGGTCGCCGACGAGGAGTCCCTCGCGGACGGGCAGGCGCTCGTTGGCCCACCGCTGCATCGACCACCGCGTGTCGCGCAGGCGTCGGCGGGTCTCCTGCTCCCAGTCCTGCACCCGGTCGGTGAGCGTCGGCGCCCCGCTCTCCTGCGGACGCTCGTGCGTGCCCCGCAGGGTCCACCACCTGGCCTCTGCGGCCTTGCTCAGCTCACCGGGGTGGGCGGCCCACAGCGAGGCCAGCCGTCCGAGCTGCCGGGCCCGGCCGCGAGCGAGGGCGGCGCGCGACGGGGACGCGTCGTACCCCAGGTCGATCTCGAACCGCTCGCCGACCACCCTGGGATGGACGCGCACGCCGTTGACGATGTTGGACACGTTGCTCCCGTGGAGGACCTGGGCCCACATCGGCGGGGCAGCGACCTCGCGCAGCCGGGCGTGCCCGCGTGCGCGGGCGTGCTTGGTGACGTAGACCGTCGCCGGCGGCTCGCCGTCCCGGCGGGCCTCGACGAGCGAGAGGAAGGGGCTGGAGAGCACATCGACGCGGTGGACGGCGCCGCTGCGCTCGATCTGGACCCCCCGTGGGAAGTCGACGAAGAGCCGGGACTGCTCGGCGAACTGCTCCTGGACGGAGGCCATGAAGTCCACCGCGATCGCGTCGTCGCTGTCCATCCGTGTCGTGATGACGAAGGGGGTGTGGCTGCGGGCAGCGACGTGCTCGGCGAAGCTGTCGCGACGGAAGGTCTCGTGGGTCCAGATCGGGGTGAAGGCGCCTGCGGCGAGCTCCTCGATCTCCTCCCGGAAGCCCGTGGAGCAGCGGTCGTCGAGCAGGACGAGCCACTCGAAGCCCTGACCGCCGCGCTGGGAGAGCACCGACGGGAGGGCTGCGTCGACGAAGAAGCCGAGGCGGTAGTAGAGCCAGTCCTCGCTGGCGGGGGCGGCATCGGGTGCCATCACCGCGCTGAAGCGCGTCAGCAGGAAGTGATCGAAGGGAGCGCCCACGTCGCCATCATCGCCGATCGTTAGCCTGAGCCCATGACTGACACCACCCCCCGCCACGACGGACGCACCCCCGAGCAGCTGCGCGAGGTGCGGATCACCCGCAACTGGCTCGACCACGCGGAGGGCTCGGTGCTCGTCGAGTTCGGTCGCACCCGCGTGCTCGTCGCCGCGTCCTTCGAGTCCGGCGTGCCGCGGTGGCTCAAGGGGCAGGGGACCGGCTGGGTCACGGCCGAGTACGAGATGCTGCCGCGCAGCACCAACACCCGCAGCGGTCGCGACTCCCGCAAGGGCAAGGTCGGTGGCCGCACCCACGAGATCTCCCGGCTGATCGGCCGCAGCCTGCGCGCGGTCATCGACACCAAGGCCCTCGGGGAGAACACGATCGTCCTCGACTGCGACGTCCTCCAGGCCGACGGTGGTACCCGCACCGCAGCGATCACGGGTGCCTATGTCGCGCTCGTCGACGCCGTCGAGGACGCCCGCAAGCGGGGGCTGATCGCCCCGGGCGCCAAGCCCCTCACCGGTTCGCTGGCCGCGGTCTCGGTCGGCGTCGTCGGTGGACGTGCGGTCTGCGACCTCGACTACCCCGAGGACTCCACGGCGGAGACCGACATGAATGTCGTCATGACCGGCACCGGCGAGTTCATCGAGGTGCAGGGCACGGCCGAGGGCGCTCCCTTCGACCGCGACCTGCTGGGTCAGCTGCTCGACCTCGCGACCACCGGCTGCGCCGACCTCACGGTCAGGCAGCAGGAGGCGCTCGCGGAGACCCCGCGGGAGCGCGTGCTGTGACCCGGCGGGTCGTCCTCGCGACGCACAACGAGCACAAGGTGAAGGAACTCCAGCAGATCCTCGCGGAAGCCCTTGGTGCCGAGGCCGAGCTGGGCCTCGAGATCGTCTCGATGGCGGCCTTCCCGGAGGTCGGTGAGATCCCTGAGACTTCAGTGACCTTCGCTGGCAACGCCCGGCTCAAGGCCGAGCACGTCGCGATGCACACCTCGCTCCCGGCGCTCGCGGACGACTCGGGCCTGGCCGTCGAGGTCCTCGGCGGCAGCCCGGGGATCTTCTCCGCCCGGTGGTCCGGGCTGCACGCGGGGGAGGACCTGCCACGCGCCGAGAAGGACCGCCGCAACCTCCAGCTGCTCCTCGACCAGCTCGCGGACGTCCGCGACGAGCACCGCCGCGCGGTCTTCCGTTGCGCGGCCGTCCTGGCGATCCCGGGCGGCACGACCGTCACGAGCGAAGGGGAGGTCCCCGGCGTGATCGTGCGGGAGCCCTTGGGGGACAACGGCTTTGGATACGACCCGATCTTCGTCCCGGACGGTGGCACCCGCACCCTCGCGCAGTACAGCGACGTGGAGAAGAACGCGATCAGTCACCGCGGCCGCGCCTTCCGCGCGATGGTCCCGCTCCTGCGCGAGCACCTGAGCACCGCACGACCTTAAGGAGATGCGCCCAGGCGGTCGCACGACCTCAAGGAGATGCGGCCCCGCAGTCGCACGACCTTAAGGAGATGCGCCCAGTCAGCCGCACGACCTCAAGGAGATGCGCCCCCGCAGTCGCACGACCTCAAGGAGATGCGCCGTCAGCCGCACGACCTTAAGGAGATGCGACTCAGGGGTTGGTGCCGAAGGCGGGACTTGAACCCGCACACCCTTACGGGCACGTGGACCTAAACCACGCGCGTCTGCCAATTCCGCCACTTCGGCTCGGTCAGGCAGTCTAGGCGGATGAGCGCGCACACCTTCACGACGTCCGTCGCGTGGGCCGGGTCGACCGCCACCGGTTACGACGACTACTCCCGCGAGCACGAGCTGACGATGGCCTCCGCGTCAGTGCTCGCGAGCAGCGATGCGGCCTTCCTCGGCGACGCTCGGTTGCCCAACCCGGAGCAGCTCCTGGTGGCCGCGGCCAGCAGCTGCCAGATGCTCTCCTTCCTCGCGGTTGCCGCTCGCGCCCGACTCGACATCGTCGACTACCGCGACGAGGCGGTGGGGGAGATGCCCGAGGGTGAGCGACCGATGTGGGTCACCCGGATCGTCCTGCGCCCGCAGATCACCCTCGGCAACCCGGCGCCGCGAGCCAAGGTCGAGCGACTCGTCGAGATTGCCCACCGGGAGTGCTTCATCGCGCAGAGCGTGCGGAGCGAGATCGTGCTGGAGCCCGTGCTGGTCGGTGTCACCGACTGACGCAGCTCAGCGGCGCGTGCGCCCCGGCACCGACCGCGGGTCGAACCCGTAGGGCAGCTCGAGCCGGTGCTGACGCATCAGCGCCTCGTCGGCCAGCACGTCCGCGGTCGCGGCGTCGGTCACCACCTGGCCGTCCGAGAGGACGACCGACCGCTCGCACAGCTGCAGCGCATAGGGCAGGTCGTGCGTCACCATCAGCACGGTGATGTCCAGGCCGTCGACGATCTCCGCGAGCTCACGACGAGACGCCGGGTCGAGGTTGCTGCTCGGCTCGTCGAGCACGAGGATCTCGGGCCGCATCGCCAGGACGGTGGCGACGGCGACCCGCCGCTTCTGCCCGAAGCTCAGGTGGTGCGGAGCCCGGTCGGCCACGTCGCCCATCCCGACGGCATCGAGGGCATCGGCCACCCGCTGGTCCACCTCGGCCGGCGACAGGCCGAGGTTGCGCGGGCCGAAGGCCACGTCCTGCGCCACGGTCGTCATGAAGAGCTGGTCGTCGGGGTCCTGGAAGACGATGCCCACCCGCCGGCGGACGTCGAGCAGGTGCTCGCGCACGACCGGCAGCCCCGAGACCGCCACCGATCCCGATGTCGGCACGAGGATCCCGTTGAGGTGCAGCACGAGGGTCGTCTTGCCCGCCCCGTTGGGCCCGAGCAGGGCCACCCTCTCGCCGGGGTGGATGTGCAGGTCGACTCCGGCGAGCGCGAGGTGCCCGTCGGGGTAGGTGTGCTGCAGGCCGCGCAGCTCGATGACTGGGGTGCTCACCGGGACACCATCGCAGCCACGAGGACGAGGGCCGCAGCCAGTGGCAGGGTCATCGCGGTGAGCCAGGTGCGCGGGGCGACGGCGATCGGCTCGACGTGCGTGCGCCCGTCGTGTCCCCGCGAGAGCATCGCCAGGTGCACCCGCTCGCCGCGCTCGTAGGAGCGGATGAAGAGCGCCCCGGCCGTGCTCGCGAGCACCGGCCACGACCTGAGCCCACCGCCGCGGAAGCCCCTCGACTCGCGAGCTACGCGCATTGCCTGCAGCTGCCCGCTGATGACGTCGGCGTAGCGGACCATGAAGCCGAGGATGAGCACGAGCTGACCGGGCAGCCTCAGCCGGGCCAGCCCGGTGACGATCTCGGCAGGCTGCGTGGTGGCAGCCAGCAGCAGTGACGCCCCGACGCCGAGCGTGCCCTTGGCCAGCAGGTTCCACGCGCCCCACAACCCCGCCTCGGAGAGTGTCAGCGGCCCCACGTCCACCCGTGGTCCCGTCGCGACGAAGGGCATGAGCACCGCGAAGACGACGAAGGGCACCTCGATGAGCAGGCGAGGCGCGAGGTGCCGCAGCGGGACCCGGCTGGTGAGCACCACACCGAGCAGCAGCAGGGCGTGCACCCCGAAGGCCCAGATCGCCTCGCGTGGGGTCGCGACGACGGCGATGACGAAGAGCAACGTGGCAAGGATCTTCAGGTGCGCGGGCATGGCCTGCAGCCATGAGCTGCCGTGATGGGCCAGCGCGTGGCGGTGGGAGCCGGCCACCTCAGTCGCGGCGGCGGACGACGAGGCGCAGCACGAGCCACATGAGGGCGCCGGTGAGCAGGACGCCGACGATGCCGGCCACCCCGCCGGAGACGAAGCCGCTGTCGACCCCCAACGTCTCGTAGTCGGCGAAGGGGGACCCGTCACTGCCGTGCTCCCCGGCCGAGTCGGCGAAGCCGAGGGTCTCGGCGACGTGCTCGAGCCCGTCGGGGTGGCCGGACGCCCAGAAGCTCACGACGGCAGCGAGCAGCAGGCAGATGGCCAGGCCGACGAGGACGAGGGTGCGGGTGGACACGCGCTGCTTCACGGTGCCACCACCTCACGGTCGGCGGAGGTCGACCTGCCGGTGGCCAGGTGCCGTGCACCGTGGACGAGGTCCGGGCGCACCGACATCACTGCGGAGACGACGAGGTAGGTGATGACTGCCTCGCCGATCCCGATGAGGGCGTGCCAGGTGATCATGGCGCCGAAGAGGGTTCCGGCCGGTACGGGGGCGCTCCCGCCGACGAGGAAGAGCCCCGCGAAGGCCGCAGCGGTGACCGGGACCGACAGCACTGCCGCCGTGGCCGCCGCCGCCGGGACCGAGGCAGGGCGCGAAGGGAGGACCCGCCGGGCGAGGGCGAAGACCAGCCAGCCGACCCAGACGCCGATCAGGGCCATGAGGGTGACATTGGTGCCTAGGGCCGTCAGGCCCCCGTCGGCGAAGACCAGCGCCTGCACGAGCAGGACCACGGTCATGCACAAGGTGGCGGTCCACGGGCCGACGAGGACCGCGGCCAGGGCGCCCCCGAGGAGGTGGCCGGAGGTCCCGGTGGCCACGGGGAAGTTGAGCATCTGCGCGGCGAAGACGAAGGTCGCGACGAGGCCTGCCAGGGGAGCGACGCGGTCGTCGAGGTCGCTGCGGCTGCGACGCAACGCCAGCGCGACCCCCGCGACGGCCACGACCGCCGTGGCCATCGAGGTCGGGGCGTCGAGGAATCCATCGGGGACGTGCATGTGTCTCCTTCACGGCCGTACGCGCTGGGATAGTTTGGGGCGCGTCCACCGACCATATTGCACGTGTGTGCAGGCACAGAGAGCGAGGCGACATGGGCGAGCGACTCACCCCGGGCGACCCGGCCCCGGACTTCACCCTTCCCGACGACACCGGTGAGCAGGTCTCGCTGAGCGACTTCCGCGGCAAGCGGGTGATCGTCTACTTCTACCCGGCGGCCATGACGCCGGGGTGCACCAAGCAGGCCTGCGACTTCAGCGAGTCGCTCGAGGCGCTGCGTGCGGCCGACACCGAGGTCGTCGGCATCTCACCGGACGCGCCGGCGAAGCTCGCCACCTTCCGCGAGCGCGACGGGCTGACCATCACGTTGCTCTCCGATGCGGACAAGTCGGTGATGACCGCCTGGGGCGCATATGGTGAAAAGAAGTTGTACGGCAAGGTCGTGCAGGGCGTCATCCGCTCTACGATCGTCGTCGGACAAGATGGTGTGGTCACCCACGCCCAGTACAACGTCAAGGCGACGGGCCACGTGGCCCGTGTCCGCCGTGACCTCGGCATCGAGTAAGGACGGAACCACCACGTGAGCAATGACAACCCGAGCATGACCAAGCTCGAGAACGACATCGTCACGACCCGTGACCGGCTCGCCCAGACGATCGACGAGCTGAGCGTCCGCGCGGCGCCCAAGAACGTCATCGCCCGGAAGAAGGAGCAGGCCAAGGTCTCCTTCACCCAAGCGACCCGGACCGAGTCGGGCGAGCTGCGCATGGACCGGGTGGCGATCGCCGCGGCGGCCGTCGTCGGGCTCGTCGTGCTGAAGATCGTCTCGGCCAACCGTAAGCAGAAGAAGTGGGAGCGCCAGCGCGCCAAGCGTTCCTGGTGACGCACCACGACAGCAGCGAAGGGGGGTCCCGCCGGTCGGCGGGACCCCCCTTCGTCACGTGGTGGAGGCCGGCAGAACCGCCATCTGGCACCGATTTCGTTCTGCGCGCTGGCTGCTGCTAATGTTTCTCCTCGCGCGCCAATAGCTCAATTGGCAGAGCAGCTGACTCTTAATCAGCGGGTTCGGGGTTCAAGTCCCTGTTGGCGCACAGCTCACGAAGGGCCCCACCGCATCGCGGTGGGGCCCTTCGTCGTGAGGGGCAGGCGCCTGTCAGCCGCGCCACTCGTCGAGGTCGATGTCCTCGTCATTGCTGCCGCGGCCGCGGCCGCGGGCGATCAGCCCGGCGGCGGCCAGGAGGACGAGCAGCACGCCCAGCCCGGCGATCCAGACCCACGTCGGCAGGCCCTCGTCGTTGCTGGAGCCCTCATCGCCGTCCGTCGGGGCTGCGGCGCTGGAGGAGGAGCTGCTGGTGCTGGCGGGCGCGGTCGGCTGGGTCTCGCCGTCGGTCGCACTGGTCGCGGAGGAGGCCGGCGCCGACGAGGAGCTGCTCGGCGGTGCGGTCGTCGAGCCCGGGGCCGACGACGTGGCGCTGCCCGGGCTGCTCGCGGACGGCGCGGTGCTCGAGCCGCTCGTGCCCGGGGCCGACGAGGTCGGCGTGTCGACGGCGCCCTCGTCACCGGTGGGCGGTGTGTAGGTGAAGCTCAACGTCCCGCTGATCGGGTGCCCGTCGGCGCTGACCACCTTGTAGCTCACGGTGTAGTCGCCGGCGGCGAGCGAGGACTTCAGGGGCTGGTAGACCGTGTTGCCGTCCACCTCGGGCTTGCCCTCTGTCGCGTCGGTCGAGCCGCTCTTGACCGAGATCTGGTTGAGGCCCTCCTTGATCTGCTCGTTGAACTGCAGCATCACCTCGGGCGGCGTCGCCGTGAGCGTCGACCCGTCCTTGGGGCTCGACGCCTCGAGTCGGGCGTGGGCCGACGCGGGGGAGGCCGTCACGACCATGGCGACGAGCAGCGCTGCGAGAGCAAGGATCGCGCTCGCCAGACGGACGAAGGGGGCAGGAGTCCGGTGTGTGGTGGTCACCGGACCATCGTGCCTGATGACACGACGGCAGGGTGGGAGGGGGTGGTCACGAGCAAGCCCGCCGCTCAGGTACGATGGTCCCCGCTGCCCGAAGTTGAGGGCACATGGTGGGTATAGCTCAGCTGGTAGAGCATCGCCTTGTGGTGGCGAGGGCCGCGGGTTCAAGTCCCGTTACTCACCCCGATGTCGAAGGCCCCCCGGTTCGCCGGGGGGCCTTCGTCGTGCTCGGGCTCAGCCTGCGACGAGCAGGCGTGGATCAGCCGACCTGGTACTTGCTGGCGATCTGCTTCAGCTCGGCGCTCTCCAGCCCCGGCTGGGGACGGAAGACGGCCTCGCGGTAGTAGCGCAGCTCGGCGATCGACTCGGTGATGTCGGCGAGCGCCCGGTGGCCGCCCTTCTTGTCCGGCGAGGCGAAGTAGGCCCGCGGGTACCACCGACGCGAGAGCTCCTTGATCGACGAGACGTCGATCATCCGGTAGTGGAGGTGGCTCTCGAGGGCGACCATGTCCCGGGCGAGGAAGGCGCGGTCCGTGGCGATCGTGTTGCCACCGATGGGCGCCTTGCCCGCCTCGGGCACGTACTCCTTGATGTGGGCCAGGGCTGCGTCCTCGGCCTCCTGCAGGGAGGTGCCCTCCGCGAGGACGTCGAGCAGGCCGGACGTGGTGTGCATGTCGCGCACGAAGTCGTTCATCTGCGCCAGCGCGGCCTCCGGCGGCCGGATGATGATGTCGATGCCCTCGTCGAGCTGGTTGAGCTCGTAGTCGGTGATGAGGACGGCGACCTCGATGAGCGCGTCGTGCTCGAGGGAGAGCCCGGTCATCTCGCAGTCGATCCAGACGATGCGTTCGGACGAAGTCGAAGAAGTCACGCGCGTCACCATACCGACCCGGCCCACGTAGCCCTCGTCACTGGGGAGTCCTACCCACGGACAGCGACGGTGGGCTCGGTTAGCGTGACGCCATGAGCTCGACTCCGCCACCCCCGCCACCCGGTCAGCCGCCGGTTCCCGTGGGACCGCCGCCGCCCCCGGGGCAGGCTGGCCCGCCCCCGCCGCCTCCCGGTGCGCGGACGGCAGCGACCACACCCCCGCCTCCCGGCCGGTCCCCGGCCCCTCCGCGCACGGGCGGGGCATCAGAGGACACCCTCACGCGTCGGGTGCTGCGACGGGGTGCTCCGGAGGAGCCCGAGTGGTACCGCACGGCCAGCCGCTCGATCGCTCTCGCGGAGCAGGAGGCGCGGACCGACTCGCGGCGGAAGGTGCTGGCCCAGCAGCGGGCCTACGAGGCCCAGCAGCAGGCGGCGGCCCAGGCCGCAGCCCAGCACAACGCCAACCAGGCCTTCGCCCAGCAGCAGGCCCAGCATCAAGCCTGGCTGCAGCAGCAGCAGTACACGGCGCACTACGTCACCGAGCGCGCCCACACCAACCCGACTCCGCGCCCGACCCTGCGCACCTGGCTGCTCGCCGGCATCGTGACCGTGGCGTCCTTGGTCTTGCTCCTGATCTTCACGCTGTACTACGGAGCTGCCTTCGGCATCGTGCTGACGCTCGTCAGCCTCCTGGCCGCCCTCATCCCGCTGACGCTCGTCGTGCCGATCTTCCTGTGGCTCGACCGCTTCGAGGCCGAACCCTGGCGCTACCTGCTCACCGCCTTCCTCTACGGAGCGCTGGGGTCGACCCTCCTGGCCATCGTCGGCAACCTGATCTTCGGGACGCTCCTGGGCGCGCTCTTCGGTGCCGACAACCAGGACGTGCTCACCGCTGTCATCTCCGCACCCCTCGTCGAGGAGACGACCAAGGGCGCCTTCCTCCTCGTCATGTGGTTGCTCATGCGACGCGAGTTCAACGGACTCACCGACGGCATCGTCTACGCAGGCATCGTGGCTGCCGGGTTCGCCTTCACCGAGAACATCCAGTACTTCGCGGGCGCGGCCATGCAGCAGGGGGTCGCCGGGTTCGGCTGGACCTTCGTCCTGCGAGGGCTGGTCACTCCTTTCCTCCACCCGATGTTCACCAGCATGACCGGCATCGGCGTCGGGATGGCTGCGGTCTCGCGGTCCATGCCCGTCAAGTTCGTCGCGCCCGTGCTCGGCTGGTGCGCCGCCGTGCTCGTGCACGGCCTGTGGAACCTCAGCGCCTCCAACGGACTGCCCGGCCTGATCACCGGGCTCGGGGTGGGCTTCATCGCCTTCGTCAGCTTCCTGTGCTTCGTCGTCTGGACCCGCAGGCGCGAGGCCCGCGTGATCGGCCAGCACCTCGTGGCCTACGTCGACACCGGCTGGCTCTCCGCCGACGAGGTCGGGATGCTCGCGTCGATGAAGGCGCGCCGTGCCGCGCGTCGGTGGGCGAAGTACCACCGGGGTCCGCAGGGGGTGCGGTCCATGCGCAGCTTCCAGGACTGCGCGTCAGAGCTGGCGCTGCTGCGCTACCGGCAGCTGAGCCACGTGGCCGAGCCCGTGTCCCTGGAGCGCGAGCGGGTGCTGCTGGACTCGATGACGGCCCGCCGCCGCGAGTTCGCCGGAGCCGTCTAGCGCACGGAGGGGCCGACGACGACCTCGAGCGGCTCCGCGGTCAGTGCCGCCACGGCGGCGCGGTGGTCCCCGGCAGGCAGCGCCACGTCGGCGATCGAGATCGCCGACGGCCGGGGCTCGTCGGCTCGCCAGTCGACGAGCGCGGGGGGCTCGAGCGGTCCGGAGACGAGGACCTCCGACGGGTCGACGACGAGGCCGTGGCCGGTCGCCTTGAGGACCGCCTCCTTGCGCGCCCACACCCGGGCGCGCGCGACCAGCAGGTCGTGGCCGGTGAGGTCGGCGAACCCGGGAGCCTCGTCGCGGGCCAGGGTCGCCCCGGCGAAGCCCTCGAAGTCGGCGTCGGTGAGGTCCTCGACGTCGACGCCGACCTCCACACCCTGCGCCACGGCGACGACCGCGACATCAGGGGTGTACGAGAGGGAGAAGTGCCACCCGGGCGTGTCGACGAGGTGCGGCTTGCCGTGCTTGACGCTGTCGCACGTGGTGCACCGCCGCTCGAAGACCAGCGTGGCGGGGTCGCGATCGAGCAGCTCCCCGAGGACGCGCCGCACGAGGGCGTGGCCGGTGACGAAGGGGGTGGCCTGCCTCTTGCGCTCGGCCCGGGCCCGCTCGCCGTCGTCGAGAAGAGCGAGGTCGGTGGGGGAGTCGCTCACCCCGGCCTCGCGCACGATCACACGGACGGACATGGTCTCGATCATGGCAGGTCAGGACGGTCACTACACTGAACCCGCCCCGCTTGGTCACCAGTGCCGCGCGGGGCGAGCCTCCGTAGCTCAGGTGGACAGAGCAAGGGCCTTCTAATCCCTAGGTCGTTGGTTCGAATCCAACCGGGGGCGCTCCCGTTTTGCACGCTGCCGCAGGCCTGTTGCTGGTTAAGGTGTGCGCATGGGTGAGATCGCGCGGGACAGTGGTGTGGACGCCGACCTCCTGGCGAGGATCTCGGCGTTGCGTGACGAGGTCGACCGGAGCCGGTTGACGCTGGACCTGCCGAGCACCCAGCAGGCGTGGGTCGAGCGCCAAGCGCTGCTCGACCAGCTCGACGACTACGTCATCCCGCGGTTGTCCTCGATCGACGCCCCGCTGCTCGCGGTCGTCGGGGGGTCGACCGGCTCGGGCAAGTCGACGCTCGTCAACTCGATCCTGCGCCGCGAGGTGAGCCGGTCCGGCGTCCTGCGACCGACGACCACCAGCCCAGTGCTCATCCACCACCCCGACGACGAGCGCTGGTTCCGCGACGCGAGGATCCTCCCTTCGCTCGGCCGGGTCACCGGTGACGACCGCGGCGAGCCGCAGCCCGGCACCGTGCGCCTGGCCCCGTCGCCGACCCTGCCGCCCGGCATGGCGATCCTCGACGCCCCCGACATCGACTCCGTCGTCTCGGCCAACCGCGAGCTGGCGGCCCAGCTCCTCTCGGCCGCCGACCTGTGGCTCTTCGTCACCACTGCGGCGCGGTACGCCGACGCGATCCCGTGGAGCCTGCTGCGTCAGGCCGCCGACCGGGGGACCGCCGTCGCGCTCGTGCTCGACCGCGTCGACCGCCCGGCCATGGCCGAGGTCCGCACCCACCTGATCGAGATGCTGCGTGAGCAGCACCTCGAGACCGCCCCCGTCTTCACCGTCCCCGAGACGCAGCTCGACGCCGAGGGGCTCATCCCCGAGGCCGACATCGAGCGCCTGCGGGGCTGGCTGACGGCGCTCGCCGGCGACCAGCGCGCCAGGACCAGCATCATCCGCCAGACCCTCCAGGGGGCCCTGCGCTCGCTCGACGGGCGCGCCCAGCGGCTCGTCGAGGCCGCGCAGTCGCACCGCGAGCAGACGAGCAGCCTCTCCCAGGCCGCCTACGACGCCTACGACAAGGCCGAGGAGGGCGTCACCGCCGGCATGCAGGACGGCCAGCTGCTGCGGGGCGAGGTCCTCGCCCGCTGGCAGGAGTTCGTCGGCACCGGCGAGTTCTTCCGCAAGGTGGAGAAGGGGGTCTCCCGGATCCGCGACCGCGTCACCTCCGCGGTGTCCGGAGGTCCCGCGCCCTCCGCCGAGCTCGACGAGGCCCTGCACACGGGCGTCAGCGCGCTGCTGATCTCCGAGGCCGACACGGCCGCGGCGACGGTCGCCCGCACCTGGCGGGGCACCGAGGCCGGGCCCGTCGTCCTCGAGGCGCACCCTGGCCTCGGGCGCTCGTCGAGCCAGCTCGAGCCGGCCGTCGAGCGACTGGTGCGTGACTGGCAGGACGACGTCCTCGACATCGTGCGCGCCGAGGGCGCCAACCGCCGGACCAACGCGCGCGTGGCCGCCTACGGCATCAACGGCATCGGCCTCTTCCTCATGCTCGTCTCCTTCGCCCACACCGGGGGAGTCCTCGTCGCCCCGGAGGTGGCCATCGCCGGTGGCACCACGGCTCTGGCGCAGAAGGTGCTCGAGGCGATCTTCGGCGACCAGGCGGTACGCGACATGGCCAAGAAGGCCCGCTCGCTCCTCCTCGACCGGGTCGAGGCGCTCTATGCGTCCGAGCGTGACCGGTACACCGAGGTGACCGGGGACCTCGCCGTCAGCGAGGCCCAGATCCGCCGCCTCCAGCAGGCGACCGCAGCGATCGGTGAGGTAGTGCGATGAGAAGCCCTGTGTCAAGCCGCCTGGTTTTGGGTGGCTCGTCGGATGGTCAGGACGCGTTGGAGCGCGTGGTGCTTGTCGGGGTCGTAGGCAGCGTTGTCTTGCCAGCAGTGCCAGATGACGTAGAGCCAGGCGCGGGCGAGGATGCGCACGGCGTGGGCGTGATCGTGTCCGCGGGCTCGGGACCGGTCGTAGAGGTCGGCGGCCCAGAGGTTGGCGTGTCGGCTGCCGCCGGCGAAGTCGGTGACGGCGTCGCGCAGTTGCTTGTCGCAGGCCCAGCGGAAGCCGACGACGCGCATCTTGCCGGATTGTCGGGTCGAGGGCGCGACGCCGGCCAGGCAGGCCAGGGATTCGGGGGTGGGGTACTTGGCGCGGCAGTCGCCGATCTCGGCCAGCAGCCGGGCGGCGCGTACGCGTCCGGAGCGGGGCAGGCTGGTGAAGATGTGCCCGTCGGCGTGGGCGTCGAGCTGGTCGCCGATCTGGCGGCCCAGGATCTTGATCTGCTCGACCAGGGTCGTCAGCAGCGCGATCATCGCGTGGGTGCTGCCGGCCTCGGCGGTGGCCGCCGGGCCGGTCAGGCCCCTGGGTGCCTGGGTCAGGTGGGCGTGGAGCATGGCAGGGTCGGTGCGGCCGCTGTAGCCGACCGAGGCCAGCCACTTGCCCAGCCGGGCGGGAGAGAGCCAGTCGGCGCGCTCTTGGGTATCGAAGCGGGCGATGAAGGCCAGGCTGATCTCGGAGTCGAGGTCGGCGAACAGGCCCACCGCGCCGGGGAAGACGATGCTCAGGTGGGCGCGCAGCTGGTTGGCGGCGGCGACCCGGTGGGCCACGAGGTCCTTGCGGGTGCGGCAGGCGCGGCGCAGCGCCGTGGTGGCCTGGGTGTCCGGCTCCAGTCGGCGCAGCCGGGCCCGGTCGGTGCGCAGGGTGTCGGCGAGCACGAACGCGTCGAAGCGGTCGTCCTTGTTGCCGGCCGAGCCGTACCGGCCGCGCAGGTTCTTGACCTGGTTGGGGCTGATCACCACCACCGTCAGTTCGGCCTCGAGGAGGACGTCGATGATCGGCCCGTCGGGTCGTTCGATGGCGACCTCATCGACGCCGTGCTTGGCCAGGAAGATGACCAGGTCGCGCAGGCCGGTCGTGGTGTGTTCGACCATGACGCGCGCTATTTCGCGGCCGCGGCCGTCGACGATGCACGCGGCGTGGTCATCCACGGCCCAATCGATGCCGGCCGTGACGTCGTTGAGTGGGGTTTCGGGCAGGGTGGTGCTGGTGGCAGACTGCATGTCAGCCTCCTCGCTGCTAGTCCCAGTGGGGAGGCACCCTCATGTGGTGCCGCTGGTGCCGGGACGCAGCTGCCGGTTCGCTCACTGATCGGCGCTCGGAGGCGCTCAGCCCTGTCGACGGTCTGCACGTCCCGGGTAACCACCAGACCTCGCAGATCTCATCGTGGACATCCAACGCATCGAGCGAGCTGGGCGATGGCCTGGTGGCACCTCGGGTGCATCAACGCCCTATCGGAGAACGCTGATACAAGGAAGGTAGACCAGTGAGCCGGCTGAACCCCCTTCGTCGATCTGGCGGTGCCACCCAGGCCCTGTCCGTCGAGGAGCTCGGTGCGCGAGCCGATGCGTTGTCCGGCGCACTCGGGACCGGTGGCGCCCGGCTGGAGCCGGCGCCGGCCGCGCGTGCCGGTGAGGTCGTCGACAAGGTCCGCGAGCGCACCTCCCTGGTCGGTGGGCACACGGTCGTCGCCCTCGCGGGGGCCACGGGCTCGGGCAAGTCCTCCCTCTTCAACGCCCTCGTCGGGGCCGAGGTGGCCCGGTCGGGGATGCGCCGTCCGACGACCTCGACGCCCACCGCTGCCGTCTGGGGCTCGGAGCCCGCAGGTGAGCTGCTCGACTGGCTCTCCGTGGGTACCCGGCACCAGGTCGAGGGGCCCGACACCGATCAGCTCGACGGACTCGTGCTCGTCGACCTGCCCGACTTCGACTCGCGGGAGTCGGCGCACCGCGAGGAGGCCACGCGGGTCCTGGAGCTCGTCGACGTCTTCGTCTGGGTCACCGACCCGCAGAAGTACGCCGACGCCGTCCTCCACGACGACTACGTCGCCGTCCTGCGGGAGTACGGCGCGGTGACCATCGTCGTGCTCAACCAGGTCGACCGTCTCCCCGCCGGTGGCCAGGAGCAGGTCGAGGGCGACCTCGCGCGACTCCTCGAGCGCGACGGCCTCGACCGCCACGAGGTCATCGGGACCTCCGCCCTCACCGGTGCGGGTCTCGGCGAGCTGCGCGCGCGCCTGCACGACGCGGTCGAGCACTCCGATGCCTCCCGTCACCGGCTGGGAGCCGACCTGCGGACCGCCGCCGAGGGCCTGTCCTCGTCGGTCGCCGACGTCGAGGCCGGGATCCCCGACCGCACCCGGGCCGAGCTCGTCGACGCCCTGGCCCGTAGCGCTGGCGTGCCGACCGTCGTCGATGCCGTGGCCAGGGACTTCCGCATGGAGTCGTGGGCCCGCACCGGATGGCCCTTCACCCGGTGGGTGCGAGCCTTCCGTCCGGCCCCGCTGAAGCGGCTTCGTCTGGACCGCCAAGCCGACGGTGCTCCCGACATCACCGAGCACGACGTGCGTGCCGTCCTGGGGCGCTCGTCGATCCCGCCGCCGGCGCCGGCTGCCCGCGCCGCGGTGGACCTCGCCTCCCGTCGCATCGGTACCGCCGCCGGTGAGGGACTGCCGATCCGCTGGGCCGACGCGGTCGCCGACGCTGCGCGACCCCCGAGCAACGACCTCGCCGACGACCTCGACCAGGCCGTCATGCGCACCTCCCTGCGGGGCCGCAAGCCGATGTGGTGGGCCCTCTTCGGGCTGCTGCAGATCCTGCTCGCCGTCGCTGCCCTGGTCGGGCTCGTCTGGCTGGTCGTCATCGCCCTCGCCGGGTGGTTGCAGCTGCCCGCCATCCCGACCTTCGACGTGGGTCCCTTCGCCACCCCCTTCCTCCTCCTCGTCGGGGGCCTCCTCGCCGGCCTGCTCCTCGCCGCGGTCGCCCGATGGCTGGCGGGGATCGGAGCGCGCAAGCGCGGCAAGATGGTCGACAAGCGCTTGCGACTGGCCATCGGCGCCGTGGCGGACGAGCGGGTCGTCGAGCCTGTCGAGCAGGTGCTGACCGACCACGCCGGTGCGCGAGCCGGCATCCGGCGCGCGCTCGGCTGAGTGCTCGTCCACCCCTGCCGATCACTCGTCCATCCCTGCTGAGCGTCCGTCCACACCCTCGGCGAGCCACTCGTGGCTCTCCACATCCTGCGGCCGCCCGTGCTCGGCGCTCTATTGACGCTCGAAGGTGGATCCCACGAGCCCACCCGGTCCACGGGGGGCGGGAGAGCTGGGAGAGCAGTCATGAACGAGACCGTCATCACCGTCTGCGGCCGGGTGGTCGCCGACCCCGAGCACCGCAGCACCAGGGCCGGGACGCAGTTCACGACCTTCAGGGTCGCGAGCACGGTGCGCCGTCGCAACCGCGAGGGGGTCTTCGTCGACGGGCCGACGAGCTTCTACAACGTCGCGGCCTACCGGTCGGTGGGGATGAACTCGCACACCTCCCTGCGCAAGGGTGACCCCGTCGTCGTCTACGGGCGGCTGACGATCAACACCTGGCAGCGGGCCGACGAGTCCTGGGGCAGCTCGCCCGAGGTCGAGGCGATCACCGTGGGCCACGACCTGACCTTCGGGACCACCGAGTACGCCAAGGCGGGTCGGGGCGCGGCGGACGCTGCCGCCCAGGAGGCCTCGCAGCACGGCTACGCGATGATGACCGACCGGCTCGAGTCGGGCGAGGGACAGCGCTGGGGAGCGCCGGTGGACGCGCCGTCCGGTGAGGCCACCGGGGACGACCTGGGGGAGGACGTCGACGCCACGGAGCAGCCGGCGGCGGTCACCGTGCCCGCCTGAGGAGGCGCCGTGGGTCGAGGCGGGCGGGAGACGATTCGGGCGCGGGGGCAGGAGTGGATAGCCTGCCCCCATGGCCGATTACATCTACACCATGGTCCGTGCGCGCAAGGCACACAACGAGAAGGTCATCCTCGATGACGTCTCGATGTCCTTCTTCCCCGGAGCCAAGATCGGCATGGTCGGGCCCAACGGCGCCGGCAAGTCGACCATCCTCAAGATCATGGCTGGGCTCGACCAGCCCAGCAACGGCGAGGCGAGCCTCAAGCCGGGCGCGACGGTGGGCATCCTGCTGCAGGAGCCGCCGCTCAACGAGGACAAGACCGTCCTGGGCAATGTCGAGGAGGGCGCTGGCGAGATCAAGGCCAAGCTCGACCGCTTCAACGCCATCTCCGAGGAGATGGGCGAGCCGGACGCCGACTTCGACGCGCTCATGGAGGAGATGGGCAAGCTGCAGGAGGAGATCGACCACGCCGATGCGTGGGACCTCGACTCCCAGCTCGAGCAGGCGATGGACGCCCTGCGCTGCCCGCCGCCGGACAGCCCCGTCACCAACCTCTCCGGTGGTGAGCGTCGCCGCGTGGCCCTGTGCAAGCTGCTCCTGCAGAAGCCGGACCTGCTGCTCCTCGACGAGCCCACCAACCACCTCGACGCGGAGTCCGTCCTCTGGCTCGAGCAGCACCTGGCGGCCTACGCCGGCGCCGTCGTCGCCGTGACGCACGACCGGTACTTCATGGACAACGTCGCCCAGTGGATCGCCGAGGTCGACCGCGGGCGCCTCTACCCCTACGAGGGCAACTACTCGACCTACCTGGAGAAGAAGCAGGAGCGCCTGCAGATCCAGGGCAAGAAGGACCAGAAGCTCGCCAAGCGGCTGAAGTCCGAGCTCGAGTGGGTCCGCTCCAACGCCAAGGCCCGCCAGACGAAGTCGAAGTCGCGACTCGCGCGCTACGAGGAGATGGCCGCAGAGGCCGACCGCACGCGCAAGCTCGACTTCGAGGAGATCCAGATCCCGCCGGGCCCGCGCCTGGGCAGCAAGGTCATCGAGGTCAAGGGCCTGAAGAAGGGCTTCGACGAGCGAGTGCTCATCGAGGACCTGTCCTTCTCGCTGCCGCGCAACGGCATCGTCGGCATCATCGGCCCCAACGGCGTCGGCAAGACCACGCTCTTCAAGACGATCGTCGGCATCGAGGAGCCGGACGCCGGCGTCGTCGACATCGGCGACACGGTCAAGCTGTCCTATGTCGACCAGAACCGTGGCGGCATCGACCCGGAGAAGAACGTCTGGGAGGTCGTCTCCGACGGGCTCGACCACATCCAGGTCGGGCAGGTCGAGATCCCATCGCGCGCCTACGTCAGCCAGTTCGGCTTCAAGGGCCCCGACCAGCAGAAGAAGGCTGGTGTGCTCTCCGGCGGTGAGCGCAACCGCCTCAACCTCGCGCTCACCCTCAAGCAGGGCGGCAACGTGCTGCTCCTCGACGAGCCGACCAACGACCTCGACGTCGAGACGCTCGGCTCGCTGGAGAACGCCCTCCTGGAGTTCCCGGGCTGCGCCGTGGTCATCTCCCACGACCGGTGGTTCCTCGACCGCGTCGCGACGCACATCCTCGCCTACGAGGGCACCGAGGAGGACCCCGCCAGCTGGTACTGGTTCGAGGGCAACTTCGACGGCTACGAGGCCAACAAGGTCGATCGCCTCGGCGCCGACGCGGCACGTCCGCACCGCGTCACGCACCGTCGCCTCACCCGCGACTGAGTCGGCTCACCTACGGCGCCGGGCGTCCGCCCCCTTCACGAAGGGGGTGGACGCCCTTCGTCATCTCCGGCCGAGGGGGAGGCGGGCCTCGGCCTCGTAGTGCGGCCGTCCCGAGCGGTTGGCCCGCGAGACGAAGACGGTGACCTCCTGCGCGAGCCAGGCCGGTCCCGAGTAGGCCTCCATGGCGTCGAGCCACGATGTCGCGTCGACGGCCCGACGCGACCGCGCGAGCGTGAGGTGCGGTCGGTAGTCACCTCCTGCGGTCGGCACCCCGATCCGGGAGCACGCCGATCGCGTCCTCAGGGCCAGCCGCTCCAGGTCGCCCAGACCTCGTGGGTCGGTGGGACGGACGTCGGTCCACATGACGCGGGCGTCGCCGGCGTGGGGAAACATGCCGGCGCCCTTGAGCCGCAAGGGGATCGGATCGCACGAGTCGGCCACGACCGCGACCTCCTCGACCATCTCGTCGATCCCGGACTCAGGCACCTCGGCCATGAAGGCGAGCGTCACGTGCCACAGGTGGGCGGGCGTCCAGCGCCATGGTGAGTCGAGCGCGCGCCGCGGCGCGACGAAGGCGTCGAGGTCGGCGTGGGCCGGCTCGGGCGGGACGATCGCGACGAAGGCACGCACCGGTCCATTGTCCGGTCGGAGCCAGGCGGAGGGGGAGTCGGCGCGCGCCGGTAGCGTGCGGGCATGCCTTCATTGCTGGAGCAGGTCGACGGACGTACGAGCATCGTCGACGAGACGCTCACGGGAGACCTCGACGACGGCGAGCGCCTCGTCGGTGTCGAGCTCATCGGCTGCACGATCACCGACGCGACCTGGCCCGGTGCCGTCCTCGCGGGAGTGCGCCTGGAGGGCTGCACGCTGGAGCGCCTCGACCTGTCCAGGGTGCGACTGCCCGACTCGGTGCTGGACGGGTGCACGCTCACCGGCTGCAAGGCCCTCGCGACGTCGTGGTCGATGCTGCGGGAGCCGATGCTCTCGCCCGACCCGTGCACCTGGGTCGACTGCCAGCTGTCGATGGGCAGCTTCAGTGGGCTCGACCTCACCGGGGCCCGCTTCGAGCGGTGTGTCCTCACCGAGGCCGACTTCGACGGTGCGACCCTCAAGGACGTCGTGATCGAAGACAGCTCCCTCGCGGGGGCCAGGTTCGTCCGCGCAGATCTGCGGGGTGCCGACCTCCGGGGCGCCCGCGACTACGTCATCGACGTCCGCGATGCCCGAGTCGACGACCTGCGCGTCGACTCGGTGGGCGCGCTCGGGCTGCTCGTCCCCTTCGGCATCGTCATCGAGTGACGCGACGAGCCGGTCAGCCGTAGATCTCGGTCAGCGCGGAGTCGAGGTCCGGGTGGACGAAGTCGAAGCCCGCGTCGCGCAGCACCGTGGACGTGCAGTGCCGTCCCGTCAGGCCGAGGGCCGGGTCGCTGCGCAGGGCGACGGCGCCCACGTGGAGCATCGCCGCAGGTGTCGGCGGAGCGGCCGGGCGGTGGAGGTGTCGACGCAGCGCAGCCATGAGATCGGCATTGCGAAGGGGGTGTGGCGCCGCTGCGATGAGCGGTCCGTCGGGGATGCGCACCTGCGGGTCGAGACCGAGAGCGGCCACGGCCACGCGCAACCAGTCCTCGTGGTGGATCCAGCTGAACCACTGGTAGCCCGAGCCCACGCGTCCGCCGAGACCGGCCCGGGTCAGGCGGGCGAGCATCTGCAGCGCTGGCGCCTGTCGGTCGAGGACGATCGAGGTGCGCAGCAGGACGAGATGCTCGCTGTTGGCGCCCTCGGTCGCGTCCTCCCACGGGCGCGCGACGCCGGTCATCTGGGGCAGGCCCGGCTCGGGCACAGGCGTCGTCTCGGTGACCCGCAACTCGTGGGCGTCTGACCAGATGGCGGTGGTGGAGGCCTGCACCCAGGAGACGAGTGGGCGCCCCAGGCCTTGGCTGGCGGCCACGAGCGCCCGGGTCGAGTCCACCCGGGAGCTGCGCAGCTCGGCGATGTTGGCGTCGGTCGGTCGCACGTCGACGAGCTTGCCGGCGAGGTTGACGAGGGCGACTCCGGCCTCGTCGTCGGACTGCAGGACATCGGCCCAGTCACCGACGGAGCGGCCGTCCCAGATGACCTGGTCGAAGGGCAGCCGAGGATCGCGGTGGCGGGTGAGGACGCGGACATCGTGGCCGCGGGCAAACAGCCGTGCGCCGAGCAGCCTTCCGAGAGAACCGGATCCACCGGCGATGACGACACGGGGGAGGGTCGGGTCAGGTGTGGCGCCGGCGAGGCGAGCCAAGCGGACCCCGGCGTCGAGGAAGCCGCGGTCAAGGTCGGCGCCCACGCCGAGGACCACTGCGGGAGTCAACCCGCCGGTGATCTCCACCGTCTGGGTGAGCTGTGCACCCTGGCCCTCCGGCACCAGGGTCCACTCCACCCGCATCCCGCCCACCGGGTTGGGTTGCGTGATCTCCAGCCGTCGCCCTTCGTCATGGCCCGTGACCCGAAGGGGTGGTGCCGTCCGCTCGTGCAGAGCGCGGGACCAGCCTCGGCTCGGCGCATAGGAGCCGGTGGCTTCCCTCGCCAGCGGGCCGTCCAGCTGCGCGGTGGCGATGGCCGGCTCCCACTCGGGCCAGCGGGACAGGTCCGACAGGACCGACCACACGGCCTCCGGGGTGACGGGCAGGTGGGCGGTGGTGGTGCGTGACCAGATCATCAGTCTCTCCGTGCTCCGACGAGGCGCAGCGCGAGCGCTCCGTACGAGTTGGCGATGGACTCGGGGGTGGTGCGCTTGATGCCCGGGTGGTACCAGCGGGCGACGTCGACCACCAGCGACAGGGCCGCGAGGGCGGTGGAGCGGGTGTCGTCGACGTCGAACTCACCGGAGGCGACTCCCTCGGCGATGATCCGCTCGACGACGGCGTCGATCTCGCGGCGCAGGGTGAGCACCTCGCGCTGGTGCTCGGGGGAGAGGTGGCGGAACTCGTACTGCACGATGCGGGCGACCTGGTGCTGCTCCGCGTGCCACCGGGCGAACTCGGAGATGACCTCCTGCAGCGCGTCCGTCGGGGATGCGGCCTCGTCAGCGGCCGCGGCGAGCGCGTCGCGGGCGGCGACGTGCCCGACGCGGCTGAGCTGGAAGAGCAGGTCCTCCTTGCTCGCGAAGTGCACGTACACGCCGGCCGGGGACAGCCCGGCGCGCGAGGCGATGTCCCGGGTGGTCGTGCCGTGGAACCCCTTGTCCGCGAAGGCGTCAGCCGCCGCCTCGAAGAGCCGGACGACGGTGGGGTTGTCGTGGGCCGGCAGCGAGGGAGTCTGGGAGGTCACGGTTGACAGCATGCCCCCGGGAGGCAAAACTAAGCAAGCGCTTAGTCATAGTTTTCGCGCACAGACTTCCCAGCCAACATGTCGGTACGTCAGTGCCAGAGAGGGTGTGGACATGCCCCGCAACATCTACGAGGAGGACCACGAGTCCTTCCGTGCCTCCGTCCGCGAGTTCGTCGAGCGGATGCTCGTGCCTCGTGCGGAGTCGATGATCGCCGAGCACTCGATCCCGCGCGAAGTCTGGCTGGAGGCCGGCAAGCAGGGCTTCTTCGGTCTGGAGATCCCCGAGGAGTTCGGCGGAGCCGGCATCGAGGACTACCGCTTCAACGCCGTCCTCGCCGAGGAGCTGTCGAAGTTCAACGCCGCGACCAGCTCGTGCTTCGGGATCCACTCCGACATCACCGCGCCGTACATCGTGGCGCTGGGCACCCAGGAGCAGAAGCAGCGGTGGCTCCCGGGCGTCGCCGCGGGCGAGAAGATCCTCGCGATCGGCATGACCGAGCCCTCCGGCGGCTCGGACCTGGCCAACCTCAAGAGCACCGCGGTCAAGGCCGATGACGGCTCTGGCGACTGGATCATCAACGGCTCCAAGACCTTCATCACCAACGGCCACCAGTGCGACCTCGCCGTCGTGGCGGTCCGCACCGACCCGGCCAAGGGCGCCAAGGGCATCTCCCTCTTCGTCCTCGAGAAGGAGGACGAGGGCTTCACCAAGGGCCAGCCGCTGGACAAGGTCGGTCAGCCCGAGTCCGACACGTCCGAGCTCTTCTTCGACAACGTGCGCGTCTCCGGGGACCGGCTCCTTGGCCCCGAGGGCATGGGCTTCATCTCGATGATGCAGAAGCTGCCGCAGGAGCGTCTCGGCAATGCCATTGCCAACATCGCGGGGGCCAAGCAGATCCTCGAGGAGACGATCCAGTACACCAAGGAGCGCAAGGCCTTCGGCCAGCCGATCGGCGCCTTCCAGCACAACAAGTTCAAGATGGCCGAGCTCGTGACCAAGATCGAGGTCAGCGAGGCCTACATCGACTCCTGCATCGTCGCGCACGCCGCGGGCAAGCTCACCGCGGTCGACGCGGCCAAGGCGAAGTGGTGGGCCGCCGAGGTCCAGTGCGGCGTCCTCGACGAGTGCGTGCAGCTCCACGGTGGCTACGGCTTCATGAACGAGTACCGCGTCGCCCGTGCGTGGAAGGACGCCCGCGTCCACAAGATCTGGGCCGGCACCAACGAGATCATGAAGGAGCTCATCGGTCGCGACCTCGGTCTCTGACCGCGACTCGAGGCTCCAGCACGGCCCTGGGCCGGTCACACCGTGAGATGCGGTGTGACCGGCCCTAGCGCTTGTCCACGAGTTTGAGACACTGGACAGATCCGACCGAAGGGAGCCGCGTGAGCACCACAGCACATGTCGTCACCGTCTCCGATCGAGTGAGCCGCGGAGTGCGTGAGGACCGCTCCGGCCAGGCAGCCCGTGAGGCCCTCGAGGCGGCTGGCCACGAGGTCACCTCCAGCGTCGTCCCCGACGGCGCCGACGAGGTCGAGTCCGTCCTGCGCGCCGCGCTCGCGGCCGGTCACCGGCTGCTCGTCACCACGGGTGGCACCGGGCTGACCCCGCGCGACCGCACGCCCGAGGGCACCGCCCCCGTCCTGGACCGCGAGGTCCCCGGCCTCGCGGAGCTGCTCCGTGCGGAGGGCGCACGGCACACCCCCTTCGCCGCGATCTCGCGTGGGCTCGTCGGGATCGTCGATGCCGGACCCGACCGGCCCGGCGCCCTCGTCGTCAACCTCCCCGGCAGCACTGCCGGGGTCCGTGAGGGGCTGGACGTCCTCCTGCCCCTCGTCGAGCACGTCCTTGACCAGATCTCCGGAGGCGACCACTGATGTCGAGCACCGCATGGATCGCCACCGAGGCGATCGACCTCGCCGCGATGCTCAGCAGCGTCAGCGGTCCCTCCCACGGGGCGGTGGCCAGCTTCGTCGGACAGGTCCGTGACCACGACCCCGAGGCCTCGGGCCAGGTCGTCGCCCTGCGCTACTCCTGCCACCCTGACGCGCAGCGGTTCATCGAGGAGATCGTCGCGCGGACCACCACCGCGCACGACCCCCGGGGTGACGCCGACGTGCGCGCGACCCACCGCATCGGTGACCTCGACGTCGGCGACCTCGCCCTCGTCGTGGTCGTCGGTAGCGCCCACCGTGATCTCGCCTTCACTCTCTGCCGCGCCGTCGTCGAGGCGGTCAAGCACGAACTGCCTGTCTGGAAGCAGCAGTTCGAGGTCGACGGTTCCCACACCTGGTCAGGATTGAGCTGCTGATGACTCGCCCACTGATGGACACCCACGGTCGACTGCACCGAGACCTACGCGTCTCGCTGACCGACAAGTGCAACCTGCGCTGCACCTACTGCATGCCGGCCGAAGGTCTGGCCTGGCTGCCCAAGGACGAGCTGCTCACCACGCCAGAGCTGCTCACGCTCGTCGAGGCCGCGGTCACCGCGGGCATCACCGAGGTGCGCCTCACTGGCGGAGAGCCACTCGTGCGGCCCGATGTCGTCGAGATCGTCACGGCCATCGCCGCGATGGAGGGGCCGGACGGCTCGCCCGAGGTCTCGATGACGACCAACGGTCTCGGCCTGGCCAAGACCGCGTCGGCGCTGGCCGAGGCCGGCCTCGCGCGGGTCAACGTCAGCCTGGACACGTTGCGTCCCGAGCGCTTCCACGAGATCACCCGGCGCGATCGGTTCCACGAGGTCATCGAGGGGATGGCGGCGGCGCACGACGCCGGGCTGCGACCGGTCAAGATCAACTCCGTGCTGCAGCGGGGGATCAACGACGACGAGGTCGTCGACCTGACCCGTTGGGCGGTCGAGCACGGCTACGAGCTGCGCTTCATCGAGCAGATGCCACTGGACGCCCAGCACTCCTGGCAGCGCACCGAGATGATCTCGGGCGAGGAGATCCTCACCGCCCTGCGGGGGGCCTTCGAGCTCACCGAGGTGCCCGGACGCGGAGCAGCACCGGCAGAGCGCTTCTACGTCGACGGTGGTCCCGCGTCGGTCGGTGTCATCGCCTCGGTGACGATGCCCTTCTGCGGGTCGTGCGACCGGCTGCGGCTGACGGCCGACGGCCAGCTGCGCAACTGCCTCTTCGCCAACGGCGAGACGGACCTGCGTGCGCCCCTGCGTGCCGGAGCCACCGAGGCGCAGATCCACGAGCTCGTGCACGAGTGCCTCGCCCTCAAGCGACCCGGCCACGGGATCAACGAGCCGGGCTTCCTGCAGCCGCCGCGCCCGATGAGCGCGATCGGCGGCTGAGGCGGAGGGACCCGATCAGCCCCCGGCGAAGGGGGGCAGCACGTCGATCGTCGCCCCGGCCGTGACCGGGGTGGAGCTGTCGTCGACATAGCGCCCGGCGTGCAGCACGGAGCACCGCTGCAGCACCTCGGTCAGGCGCGCGCCGTGGGCGGCCTCGGCTGCTGCGAGCACCTCACCCACGGTGCCCCCGGACAGCTCTTCCTCGTCGGTGCCGGCCGCCTCGGCGGCCCCCGCGAAGTACCTGATGGTCGTCATGACTGCTCCTCCCGCTCGGTGATGGTCGCCTCGATGGCCTGCTGCAGGGACTCGATGTCGACGGGCCGTCCCTGCGCCTGCAGGTGCCCGACGGCGACACCGAGGATGTAGGAACCCACGGGTGCCATCGGCCGCTCGAAGCCGTGGGCGATCTTCTTGGTCATCGCGTGGATCGTCACGACGTCGACCGACTCCGCGTCGATGCCCACGGCGGCGCAGGCGTCCTCGATCCAGTCGGCCCACAGCTCCCGGGTCGTCTCGTGGTCGGTCATGACGGCTCCTGCTCGCGCAGCCGCTCCACCCAGTGGGCGTGGTCGGTCCAGGTGTCGATGTCGGCGACGGCGTCGTCACCGGCGGGCACGGTGACGAGCACCGAGTCGGCCAGGAGTGACTTCATCGACTGGTCCCGGGGGGAGCCGAGCTGGTCGAGGGCCCGTCGCAGGGATGCGGTGCGGTGGATCCCCAGCAACCACTGGGGGTACCCCGTCGAGTCGGCGAGGCACCAGCCGTCGTACTCGGCGGTGTCGACGTCGTCGCTGCGCTGGGCGTAGGACCAGGCGGCGAGCAGCCGACCGAGGGCGGGCAGGGGGTCGGCCAGGTCGCACGCGAGCACCACGGTCCACTCGGCCGGGTCGGTGGCGGTCAGGGCGTCGAGTCCGGCTGCCACACCGGCCACGGGCCCACCCAGGGGAGGGTCCTCGAGGGTGCTGTGGACGCCCTCGGGGACCTCGACGTCACCGACGACGGCGATCTCGCGGGCGTCCGCGACCGAGACGAGCACGCGGTCGACCAGTCGCCGACCGTCGAGCTCGACGTCGGCCTTGCTGGCGCCGCCCAGGCGCTCGGCGGCGCCTCCGGCCAGCACGACTGCGTCGAAGGGGGTCTGATCGGTCACGAGTCCTCCCGGGTCCAGGTGCCACTGCGGCCGCCGGTCTTCTCCAGCAGCCGGATGTCGGTCATGTGGGCACTGCGGTCGCGCCCCTTGACCATGTCGATGACGGTGAGTGCGGCGACCGAGACGCTGGTCAGCGCCTCCATCTCGACGCCGGTGCGGTCCGCCGTGCGCACGGTCGCGGTGATGTCGACGCCCGCGTCGGTGACGACCAGGTCGACGACGGCTCCGTGGACGCCGATGACGTGGGCGAGGGGGAGCAGGTCAGGGGTCTTCTTCGCCGCCTGGATCCCGGCGATGCGCGCGACGGCGAGCACGTCCCCCTTCGGCACGGTGCCGTCGCGCAGCAGGGCGACGGTCTCCGGGGAGGTGAGCACCCGCCCGGCGGCGGTGGCCGAGCGGGTCGTCGGGGTCTTGTCGGTGACGTCGACCATCCGGGCGTGGCCGGAGGAGTCGAGGTGGGTCAGCGGGTGGTCCATCTACAGGCTCCTGATCTGCACGATGTCGCCGGGCTCGACGGAGTCGATCTCCTCGGCGACGACCGCCAGCGCGTGCGCGCCGGCGAGGGAGGTGACCATGTGGGAGGCCGAGCCCCGGCGGTGGGTGGGGGTCGCGACGAGGCGTCCCGTCTCGTCGCTGGACAGCCGGACCGGGACCAGCTGTCGACGCCCCGCGGGCGAGCGCCACCCGGTGCCGGCGACGGCGACGGTCGGGCCGGTCACCGGCGCGCGGCCGAGGAGCCGGTCGATCACCGGGCGGCCGAAGACCTCGAAGGAGATCGCCGTGCTCACCGGGTTGCCGGGGAAGGCGATGACGGGGACCCCGTGCCAGCGGGCCCAGCCCTGCGGCTTGCCCGGCTGCATGCGCACGTGGCGGAAGACGCCGTCGGCCGACTCCTCGAGGACGATCCGCGAGACGTCGAAGTCGCCCACGCTCACGCCGCCGGTGAGCAGGACGAGGTCGGCGCCGTCGGCGAGCTCGTCGAGGCCGGAGGTGAACCCGGTGGTGTCGTCGGGCAGGACCACGGGGCCACGGACCTGCACGCCGAGCTCGGTCAGCGTGGCCGCCAGGTGCGTGCCGTTGGACTCGAAGATCTGCCCGCGCACGAGCGAGCCTCCCGGCGAGACGAGCTCGTCACCCGTGGCTGCGACGGCGACGACCGGGCGGCGCCGCACGGTGACGGTCGCGGCGCCCGCGGCGGCCAGCGACCCCAGGACCCGACCGGTGACCGTCACGCCCGCGTCGGCGACGACCGCGCCCGCGCGCACGTCCTCACCCGCGCCGCGCACGTGCTGCCCCAGGGTGCGGGCCTCGGTGATCGTGACGGTGCTCGTGCCCCCGTCGGTGACCTCGACGGGCACGACCGTGTCGGCCCCGGACGGCAGGGGCGCGCCGGTCATGATCCGCACGCACTCGCCGAGTCCCATGGCCGGGTCCTCGCTCGACCCCGCGGGTACCGCGCCGACGACCCGGAGCGTGGCGGGCAGGCTCGCGAGGTCGTCGTGGAGCACGGCGTAGCCGTCCATGGCGGAGTTGGCGAAGGCGGGCACGTCGCCCGCGGCGTGCACGGGCAGCGCCAGCACGCGGCCGAGGGCCTGCGCCAGCGGGACGTCCTCGACGTCGTCGAGGGCCGCGGCGCCGGCGAGCAGTGTGGTGAGCAGCTCGTCGAGGTACTCCTCGACGGTCAGCAGGACGCGCTGGGTCGGGTCACTCATCGGGTCTCCACGGTGTGCGGGGCGGGGTCGGGCCAGGCGAGCATGCCGCCCTCGAGGACGAAGAGGCGCTCGAGCCCGCGCGCCCGCAGGGCCGTGGCCGCGAGGTGGGCGCGGGGTCCGGCCCGACACACGAGGACGACGTCGCGGTCGGCGGGGATGCCGGCGCTGGCAGTCGGGTCGCTGGTGAGGGCCGCGATCGGGATGTGCACCGCACCGGGCACGGTGCCGTCGGCCAGCTCGTGCTCCTCACGCACGTCGATGACGAAGGGGGTGTCCCCACCGGTGAGTCGGGTGGCGAGGTCGGCGGCGGAGAGCAGCGGCACCGCAGGCTCGTCGGCCGGAGGCCGGGTGGTCGCGGGCGTGTGGTCGGGGACCGGCCGGGCGCGGCGCGGTCCACGCGCCACGAGCGGGATCTCCCGCTGGGTCGAGGCGAGCACGTCGATGAAGAGCAGCCGGCCGAGCAGGGGCTCACCCACGCCGGTGATCAGCTTGATCGCCTCGGTCGCCATCATCGAGCCGACCTGGCCGACGAGCGGACCGACGACCCCGGCGTCACCGCAGGCGGGCACGGACCCGGGGGCGGGGGGCGTGGGGAAGAGGTCGCGCAGCCCCGGCGCCGGGTGCCCGTCGGGTGCGGTGGTCCAGAAGATCGTCAGGTGGGCCTCGGTGCGGTAGACCGCGGCCCACACGAGCGGGATGCCGAGCTCGTCGCACGCGTCGCCGACCGCGTACCGCGTCTCGAAGTTGTCGCTGCCGTCGAGCACCAGGTCGTGACCGGCGAGGATCGCGCTGGCGTTGTCCGCATCCAGGTGCTCGCTGACCCCGGTGATGGTCACGTCGGGGTTGAGCGCACGCACGCGCTCGAGGGCACTGTCGACCTTGGGGCGCCCGACGTCGGCGGTGGAGTGGATGACCTGGCGCTGCAGGTTGGTCTCGTCGACGACGTCGTCGTCGACGACCGTGATCCGGCCGACCCCGGCGCCGGCCAGGTACAGCAGGGCGGGCGACCCGAGCCCGCCGGCACCGATGACCGCGACGCTCGCCGCGAGGAGGCGACGCTGACCCCCTTCGCCGATGGTGGGCATGAGGAGGTGGCGCGAGTAGCGGCTCACCTGGGTCCCGGTGAGCGCCGGCCCGGGGGCGACGAGCGGGAGGAGTGTCATGGTGCTGACGGTAGTCCGCTCACCGTCGGTTGGTCAGGTCGGGCCCGTCCCAGCCCGCCAGTGGGGCCTGCGTACCGGTGCCGCAACCGCCGCGGGGTCAGGCCTTGGACTCTCCGCTGGAGGAGCCCGTGGCGGAGTCGTCGGCGTCTCGCTGCTTGATGCGGATCATCGCCTCCTGGGCGATGGTCGCGACGAGGGCGCCGTCCTCGTCGAAGATCTTGCCGATCATGAGCCCGCGCCCGGAGCGCGTCGAGGGGGACTCCTGGTCGTAGAGCAGCCAGGCGCCGGGGTCGACGGGGCGGTGGAACCAGATCGTGTGGTCGATGGTGGCCGCGGTCAGGCCGCGCTGGGCCCACGTCAGGCCGTGTGCGCGCAGCATCGTGTCGATGGGGGTGTAGTCGGAGGCGAAGGCCAGGACGGCACAGCGGGTCAGCTGGTCATGGGGAAGCTGCGCCACGGTGCGGAACCAGACGCGCTGGTGCCCGTCACGCTCGGGTGCGGGGACGAGCATGATGTCGCCGTCGACATAGCGGTGGTCGACCGGTCGGCTGGCGATGTACTGGGCCCGTGGGTGGTCGATGCCGGCGTACTTGTCGGCCACGGACTCGAGGTCCTCGGGGTAGGGCACCTCGGGCATCGCGAGGTGGTGGTCGAGACCGTCGGACGGGTCCTGGAAGGACGCCGTCATCGACAGGATGGGACGCCCGTGCTGCAGGGCGTGGACGCGCCGCGTCGAGAACGAACGCCCGTCGCGCATCCGCTCGACGGCGAAGCGGATCGGCAGGCTCGAGTCGCCGGGGCGCATGAAGTAGGCGTGCAGGGAGTGCGGCATGCGGTGCGGCATCTCGGGCAGGACCGTGCGTCCGGCGGCGACGAGGGCCTGCGCCAGGACCTGACCGCCGAAGACCCGGCCGTGCGGCATGGCGATGCTCTCGCCCTCGAAGACGTCGGCCGCGCTCGCCCCGAGCTCGCCCACGCCCTCGGGGCCCTCGACGCGGATGGTCGCGTGCCCGACGTCCTCGAGGTCCAGCGCTGCCAATGCGGTGCTGAGCGCGATGCGCTGTGCCTGCTCGATGGACTCGGCGGTCATGGGGCTCCTCGTCGTGTGGTCAACGACGTGACTCTAAAGGAGAGATGGGTGTCGCTGTGAGACGTGTCCCACAGGCTGACCCCGTGGACGCCTCAGCCGTCGAGGCCCAGGACGAAGGGGAGGACCTCGTCGACCCCGGCCCGCCGCAGCGCACGGGCAGCGACGGTGAGTGTCCACCGGGAGTGGGCGATGTCGTCGACGAGCAGGACCGGTCCGCGCAGTCCGGCCAGGGTCTCGGCCAGCTCGGGGCCGACGACGAGGCGCTCCCAGACGCCCGACAGGCGATAGGCGGAGTTGCCGCCCGGCTCGCCGACCGGGCCGCCGTCGGCCAGGTCGAGCGCACCGAGGACCGGTAGGCGTCCGATCTGGCCCAGCTGCTCCGCGAGCGAGGTGATCAGCGTGGGGTGGGAGCGTGACGGGATGGTGACGATGCCGACAGGCCGGGTCTGCCAGCCCCACTCGGCGAGCACCCGCACGCAGGCGCGGATCGTCGACTCCGGGACCGGCTGGTCCGCGGCGAGCAGCTCGCGGACGCGCGGGCCCCACCCCAGGTCGGTCAGGCGGGCGAGCCCGCGTCCCTGCGACATCGCCTCTCCGGCAGGGATCTTGCCCTTGACGTCGACGCCCAGCCGGCCCATGCCCGTGGGGTACTGGGCCCGGGGGTCGAGGTCCACGCCAGCGCGATCGAGGGTCGACCGGGCCGAACCCAGTGCGCCCTCGGTGATGTCCGCGTCGATCCACGGACCCGCACACCGGTCGCAGCGGCCACAGTCGTGCGCGGTGGGATCGTCGAGGGTGCGCTGGAGGAAGGCCATGCGGCACCCGTCGGTGGTGATGTAGTCGAGCATGTGCTGCTGCTCGGCCTCGCGCGCCGCGGCCACGCGCTCGTAGCGCTCGGCGTCGTAGACCCACGGCTGGCCGGTGCTGAGCCAGCCGCCGCTGACGCGCTGGACCGCGCCGTCGACGTCGAGCACCTTGAGCAGCAGCTCCAGGCGCGTACGTCGGATGTCGACGATCGTCTCCAGCGCTGCGGTCGACAGTGCCCTGCCCGCCTCGGCGAGGGCGGTGAGCACCGCAGCGGCCTGGTCCTCGCGGGGCATCGACGCCGAGGCGAAGTGCTTCCAGATCGAGACGTCGTCGTGCCCGGGCAGGAGAACGACATCGGCGCGCTCGGTGGCGCGGCCGGCTCGACCGACTTGCTGGTAGTAGGCGACCGGTGAGGACGGCGCCCCCAGGTGCACGACGAAGCCGAGGTCCGGCTTGTCGAAGCCCATCCCGAGCGCGCTCGTCGCGATGAGGGCCTTGACCTTGTTGTGGCGCAGGGCCTCCTCCATCGCGGCGCGCTCCTCGGTGTCGGAGCGCCCGGTGT
Source organism: Janibacter limosus (assembly GCF_004295485.1). NCBI lineage: Bacteria > Bacillati > Actinomycetota > Actinomycetes > Micrococcales > Intrasporangiaceae > Janibacter > Janibacter limosus. The sequence goes on from NZ_CP036164.1 coordinate 796,395, forward strand.
AGGCGGCCACCTCGTAGCCGGCCGATTGCAGGGCAGCGGCCACGTCCTCGGCGCCGCTGACGGTGAGGGTGTAGACGATGCCGCTGCCCTCGAGCTGCCCGAGGTGCGTGGCCAGCCAGGCCAGGTGGCGGTCCATCCCGGCGCGGGGGAGCACCCCGAGCCGCAGGCTGTCGCGGGCCAGCTGCCCGCGGACGGTGAGGACCTCGTCCTGCGTGCCGGCGGCCAGCTGCTCCTCGACATCGCGCACCACGCGCTCGTTGGCCGTCGCCGTGGTCGCCAGCACGGGTGTGCCCTGCGGCAGCTCCCCGAGCAGGTCCTTGATCCGGCGGTAGTCGGGCCGGAAGTCGTGCCCCCAGTCGCTGACGCAGTGCGCCTCGTCGACGACCAGCAGGCCACACCGGCGGGTGAGGTCGGGCAGCTGCTCCGCGCGGAACCGCGGGTTGTTGAGGCGCTCGGGGCTGACCAGCAGCACGTCGACCTCGTCGCGCGCGAGGCGACCGCGGACGTCGTCCCACTCCTGGGCGTTGGCGGAGTTCATCGACACGGCCCGCACACCTGCCCGCTCGGCCGCCGCAATCTGGTCGCGCATCAGCGCGAGCAGCGGGGAGACGATGAGGGAGGGGCCGGCTCCCTTCGCCCGCTGGAGCTGGGAGGCGACGAAGTAGACCGCCGACTTGCCCCACCCGGTGCGCTGGACGACGAGGACGCGACGGCCGCCGCCGACGAGCGCCTCGATGGCCTCGAGCTGCCCGTCGCGGAAGGTGACGTCGTCGCGCCCGACGAGGCGCCGCAGGACCGCGGTGGCATCGTCGGTCAGGGCCGTGGTGGGGGAGGAGGTCATGTGCTCCACCGTAGGCGAGGGGTGTGACGGCCCACAGTCGTCGCGAGGATTGGGGATGGAGACGATCCGCGGTGGGAGGATGTGGACATGACGAGCGAGCCCCCTCCCCAGACCAGGTTCACGGCGGAGGTGGTCCTGCGCTGGGGCGACATGGACGCCTACGGCCACGTCAACAACGTGCAGTTCCACCGGCTGCTCGAGGAGGCGCGCATCCGCGCCTTCAGCGAGTGGTTCCACGCCAGTGGCGGCGACTCCATGCTCCGCTCCGGTGTGCTGCTGGCCCGTCAGGAGATCGAGTTCCTCGAGCAGCTCACCTACCGACCCGAGCCGGTCGCGATCGAGATGTGGGTGACCCATCTCGGGGGCGCCAGCTGGGACATGGGCTACGAGATCCGCGACGGGGACGCGCTCTACGCGCGCGCCGAGTCGACACTCGTCGCCTTCGACCTGGCGGCGCAGCGTCCGCGGTCCCTGAGCCGGGACGAGCGCTCCGCCCTCGAGGCGCTCCTCGGCGAGCCCGTCGCGATGCGGCGGCGGCGATGACCTCCCTTCGTCTCGCCGACGGGGAGAGCGCCGCGGACCTGACCACCTATCTCACCCGCGCCAAGCGGCTCGACGAGGACGGCGACGTCCGCCTCCAGGCCGTCGGTACCGTCCTGGCCGTCTGGACGTGCGTGCTCCCCGGCCGCGGGCTCGGCAGCAACGGGCTCGTCCTGGCGCTGAGGACCTTCGCCCTGGCCGAGACCGCCCACCTCGACACGACCACGCCGATCGCGTCGATCACCGACCGGCTCGCTCGCGGTGGCACCGACATCGAGCAGCCCCCGGTGACCTCGCAGCCCACCTGGCGCGCACTCAGCCCGCCACGCTCCGGCTGGGAGCCCGTCGGTCGGGTGGCCGAGACCGACCTCACGGAGGTCGCCCGTGCGGGCATCGCGGAGATCACCCAGGGCGCTCCCGACGGGTCCGGGTCAGCGGCCGTCGCCGACCTGCGATCGCGGGTGTGGGGGCGCATGACGCAGACCGTCCCGCCGGTCCCTGCGGGGACGGCCTTCGGTCTGCACGCACTCGGCTTCCTGCGGCCGGCGCCCTCGGCGCAGGCCACGGTCCACACGATCGGGCCGTGGACCCGGGTGGCGACCGAGGGCGGCTTCGTCCTGGCGCGCTGACCCCCCTTCGTCGCGGTCGGCGGCAGCCATAGTGTGGTGACCGTGGACGATCACCTCACCGACCTGCCCACCGACATCGACGACGCGACCCTGGCTCTGGAGCTGACCCGACGGGCGGCCGAGCTGGCCTCCCGCATGCGAGGTGAGGGGCTCTCGGGGGAGTCCAAGACCTCCATCTCCGACCTGGTCACCGCCGCCGACCACGCCGCCGAGGACCTCGTCGCAGGCACCCTGGCGCGGTTGCGCCCGGATGACGGCATCGTCGGCGAGGAGGGCGCCGAGGCCGTGTCCCGCTCCGGACGCACCTGGGTGATCGACCCGGTCGACGGGACCTACAACTTCCTCTCCGGGCTCGGCACCTGGTGCAGCGCGCTGGCCCTGCGCGACGCCTCGGGCATCCTGCTCGGCGCGGTCCACCAGCCGTCCGTCGGCGAGGCGTGGGTGGGCGGCCGCGACCTGCCGACCAGCCTCAACGGACGACCGCTCGACGAGCTCGCCGACCTCCCGCTGGCCGAGGTGGCCATGGCCACCTACCTCCACCCCGGGGTCCTGCACGTGGACACCCTGCGCGAGCCCTGGCTCGCGGCGATCTCCGGTGCGGCGACGGTGCGGATGTTCGGCTCCGGGTCCTGCGACCTCGCGGCCGTCGCCGGCGGGCGCATCGGGGTGTGGGCCCAGCAGTCGGTGCCCGAGTGGGACTGGCTGCCGGGCGCCGCGCTGGTCACCGCCGCCGGCGGGCGGGCCGAGCAGGTCGAGGCGCACGGTCACACCTGGAGCGTCGCGGGCCGCCCCACCGCCGTCGAGCAGGTCATCGCCGCGCTGCGAGGTTGAGCGACGGTTGGTCAGGGGCGGGGTAGGACGCAGGCGGGCACTGCTCGGCCGATCCCGGCCATCCCGCTTCAGGGACGAAGGGGGCGACCCCGCTCCGCGAGCACGTCCCGCAGGGTGTCGATCCGGTCGGTGACGATCCCATCGACCCCGAGGTCGAGCAGCCGGTGCATCTCGTCGGCTTCGTCGATGGTCCACACGTGCACGTGCTTGCCGATGCGGTGGGCGGCGTCGACGAGGCGGCGGGTCACGAGGGTGACGGGCACGGGCCCGACCTGCTGGCGGATCGGTATCTGCAGTGCCTGCGAGGGGGAGCGCAGCAGCCGGTGCAGGACGCTCGGCAGCAGCCGGGTCGCCGCCACGTCCCGAGGACCCGCCGAGGTCGCGAGCCTCGGTCCGAGGGCCTGCCGGACAGCGCGCAGCCGGGTGTCGCTGAAGGAGCCGATGCAGACGCGGTCGATGGCGTCGTGACGACGGATGGCATCGACCAGGGGAGCGATGGCGCCGGGTGACTTGATGTCGATGTTGAAGCGCGCGTCGGGGAAGGTCTCGAAGAGCTCGTCCATGAGCGGCACGGGGTCCAGACCGTGGATGCGGGCCGCGGAGACCTCGCCCCACGGCAGGTCGGCGATCGCTCCCTTCGTATCGGTGACGCGGTCGAGCACGTCGTCGTGGAAGGCGACGAGCCGGCCGTCCGCCGTCGAGTGCACGTCCGTCTCCAGGTAGCGATACCCCATGTCGACGGCCTGCTGGAAGGCGGCGACGGTGTTCTCCCGCCCGACATTGGGCTCGAAGGTCGACCCGCCCCGGTGGGCGAGCCCGATGGGGGTGTCGTCGGCGAAGTAGGCGAAGTCCGCGGCTGCTCTCACGGGCACCAACCTAGGCGACGACCTCAGTGCTGCGCGATGCAGAACTCGTTGCCGTCGGGGTCGGCGAGCGTCACCCAGCGGAAGCCGTCGCTCTCGTGGTCGGCGACATGACTGGCGCCGCCCTCCAGCAGCAGCCGGGTCGCGCCGTCGAGGTCGGGGGTCCCCAGGTCGAGGTGCATCCGGTTCTTGCCCGGGGTGGGGTCCGCAACCTTCTGGAAGGCGAGCATCGGCCCCTGGGGCAGCTGGACGACCACGAACCAACCGTCGTTGTCCTGGGTGATGGTGCCGTCGGTCTGCCGCGCCCACCACGTCGCGAGGGCGGTGGCGTCGGTCGTGTCGGTCGTGATCATGCCGAGTGTCAGGCTCATGCATCGACAGTAGGGCGAAGCCCCGACAACGGTCGTCGATCAGCGCAGGAAGGTGTCGATCCGCTCGATCGTCGCCGCCGTGACGTCAGCGTCGTAGCCCGGCAGGTCCGGGTCGGTGAAGAGGTGGCCGCGGCCGGGTGTGACGTGGTCCTCGAAGGGAGCGCCGCTCGCAGCTACTGCCGCGCCCAGGGCCGTCACATCGGGCGGTGCGATCCACGGGTCGTCCTCGTGGCGGTGCACCTGGACGGGCACGCCGGACCACTCGTGCCGGGGCGCTGCGACCGAGTGCAGCAGGATCGCAGCGCTCGCTCGGGGCCGTCGTGCGGCCAGCCGCTGGGCGAAGAATGCCCCGAGGGAGAAGCCCGCGAGCACCGTCTCCGGCGGCATCGTGGCCGCCAGCTCTCGGACGGTCTCGAAGTACTCGGGGTGCGCGTCGCGGTGCGCGATGCCCTCGCGCTCGCCGTCGAAGACATGCCCCTCGTAGAAGTCGGGGACCTCCACCTCGTGGCCACGCCCGCGCAGCAGCTCGGCGAAGGAGTGCACCCCGGGCCGTAGACCGAGTGCCGAGTGGAGCAGCAGGATCGTCGCCATGTCAGTCGACCTGCGCCCACACGCAGGTGTCGGCCGGGACCTGCCCGTCGACGAGCTCACCCGACGCCACGAGCACCTGTGCGCCCTCGGGAAGGGCGATCGGCGTCGAGGACAGGTTGGCGACCACGAGGGTCTGCCTGCCGTCGGGACCCGTCGCGAGGTACCCGAGCACGTCGTCTCCCAGGCCCTCGACCTCGGCCAGCGCGGCGAGCCCGAGACGGCGCTCCCGACGGATGGTCAGGAGCGCGCGGTAGAGCTCGAGGGTCGAGCCCTCGACCCCGGTCTGCTCGTCGACCGCGAGGTCGGCGTAGGACGTCGGCTGGGGCAACCACGCGGCGCCCGTGTCGTTGAAGCCGAGGGAGGCACCCCCCTTCGTCCAGGGGATGGGGACGCGGCAGCCGTCACGACCGAGCTCGAGACCGCCTGTGCGGGCGAAGGTCGGGTCCTGGCGGGCCTCGGCCGGCAGGCTGGTGTGCTCGGGCAGCCCGAGCTCCTCGCCCTGGTAGACGTAGGCGCCACCGGGCAGCGCGAGCATGAGCGTCGTCGCGGCGCGGGCCCGGCGCAGGCCGAGCTCGGCGTCGGGCTGCGGGTCGTCCGCCCCGATCCCGTTGGGTCGGGGCGCCCCGACGGGCAGACCGAAGCGGCTCGCGTGACGCAGCACGTCATGGTTGCTCAGCACCCAGGTCGCGGGCGCGCCGACCGAGTCGTTGGACGCCAGGGAGCGCTCGATGACCGCACGCAGCGGCTGCGCCTGCCACGGCGTCTCGAGGAAGTCGAAGTTGAAGGCCTGGTGGTACTCGTCCTCGCGCACGTAGCGCGCCAGCCGGTCCGCCGGTGCCACCCACGCCTCGGCGCACATGATCCGCTCGGGGACGCCGTAGGAGTCGAGCAGGGTGCGCCAGCTGCGATAGATCTCGTGGACACCGTCCTGGTCCCAGTAGGGCGCCTCGTGGGTGACCTCCATGAGGCCGCCGGGGTGCTTGCCGAAGTTGGGGAAGGTCGGGTCCTTGACCAGCCCGTGCGCCACGTCGACGCGGAAGCCGTCGACCCCGCGGTCGAGCCAGAAGCGCAGCGTCGTCTCGAAGTCGGCGCGCACCTCGCTGTTGTCCCAGTTGAAGTCCGGCTGCGAGGGGTCGAAGAGGTGCAGGTACCACTGGCCCGGTGTGCCGTCCGGCTCGGTGACGCGGGTCCACGCACCGCCGCCGAAGTTGGCCAGCCAGTCGGTGGGCGGCAGCGACCCGTCCTCGCCGAGCCCGTCGCGGAACATGTACCGGTCGCGCTCGGGGCTGCCGGGGGCTGCGGCCAGCGCCTCCTGGAACCACGGGTGGTCCGACGAACTGTGGTTGGGGACGATGTCGACGATGATCCTCAAGGCCAGCTCGTGGGCCCGCGCGATGAGCGCGTCGGCATCGGCGAGCGTGCCGAAGAGCGGGTCGACGTCGCGGTGGTCCGAGACGTCGTAGCCGGCGTCGCGCTGCGGCGAGCGGTAGAAGGGGGAGAGCCACACGGCGTCGACGCCGAGGTCGCGCAGGTGCTCCAGCCGCGAGGTGATGCCGGGCAGGTCACCGATCCCGTCACCGTCGGCGTCGGCCCAGGACCGGGGGTAGATCTGGTAGATCACCGCATCGCGCCACCACGGGACGTCCGCGGAGCCCGCCGGGTGGAGCTGGCGCGTGGCGAAGGGGGTGGGCTGGCTGGTCGTGGCGCGCTCCGTCACAGCCGGCTCCCGTCGTCGTCGGCGTTGACGAGCATGTCCGCGGCGCGGATGAAGTAGTCGCGCATCGCGGCGGCGTGCGACTCGGGCAACTCGAGCGAGTCCATGGCGGCCAGCATGTGCTTCATCCACCGGTCGCGCTGGTCCGGGGTCACCGCGTAGTCGACGTGTCGCATGCGCAGCCGCGGGTGACCGCGCTCCTGGCTGTAGGTGCCGGGGCCGCCGAAGTACTGCTCGAGGAACATCCGCAGGCGGATCTCGGCCGCGCCGAGGTCCTCCTCCGGGTACAGGGCGCGCAGGGTCGGGTCCGTCGCCACTCCCTCGTAGAAGGCGTGGACGAGGCGCACGAAGGTGTCGTGCCCACCGACCTGCTCGTAGAAGGTCTCACCGGGCTGCGCAAACATGTCGGCCAGTCTGTCAGGCGTCGTCGCCGAGCTGCCGGCGGCCTGACGGTGGTCGAGGTGGGAGACCGCGGCGGAGGCGAGCGTCGGGACTCGGTTGTCGGGGGTGCGTGCCACGGTGGTGACGAGGGCGGAGCGAGGTTGGTGGGGTCGGGGAGAAGTTGTCCCCAACCCTCTTGAATTCTTCGAACATGTGTTCGATAATGGTGGGAGCGAAGGGGGGCGCGATGACCGATCAGGGGACTGACACCACAGTGGGTGGGTCTGTGGTCGGGGACGCGTTGCCTGATCGTCTTGCTGCTGCTCTTGAGGTATTGAGCGGAGCTCGGGCGGAGGGTTTGTCGGAGGCGGAGCTGCTGCAGGTCGTCTCGTTGATGGAGGCGACGAAGGGGGCGGCTGCTGCTCTGCAGGCTCGCGCGACGGCGATGTTTGTCGAGGACCGCGACGCGAGGGTGGCCCAGGACCGCGCGGATGGGGTGGTCTCGGCGCGGGAGGCGTCGTGTCGTCGGCGTGCGGCGCGGGCGGAGCTGGCTCTTGCGCGGCGGTGCGCGCCGGGTCAGGCGGATCGGCACGTGGGCCTGGCCAAGGCGCTCGTGCGTGACCTGCCGTGCACGTTGGCGGCGTTGACGGCTGGTGAGTTGAGTGAGTGGCGGGCCACGATTGTGGCCCGTGAGACCGCTTGCCTGTCGCACGAGGACCGGGTCGAGGCGGACCGGCGTCTTGCTGGGTGCTTGACCACGGTGGGGGACCGGGAGCTCGCGGCGGCGGCGCACCGGGCGAGTGCGGACCTGGACGCGGAGGCTTTGGTGCGGCGGCGCCGCAAGGCGGTCGCGTCCAGGAATGTGAGTGTGCGGCCAGCGGCGGATGGGATGGCGTGGTTGAGCATCCTGGGTCCGCTCGCGGATGTCGTGGGGGCGTTTGCGGCGTTGAAGAAGGCCGAGCAGTCCCGGCATGTCGCGACCGGTGACCCTGAAGTTGATGCGGCACGAGCCAGCGATGAGCGGGGTCGGGGTGCGTGGATGGCTGATACCGCTCTGGAGCTGCTGTCGGGTCGGTGTGAGGGCCAGGTGCAGCCGGTCGAGGTGGGTCTGGTGATGCGTGAGGAAGCGATCGTGCGCACCGGCGAAGGTACCGGTGCCGATGCTGCTGGCTCGGTCTTCTTCCGCACTAGCGCCGCCAGCGCCTCCGCCGACTCCACCTACGCCAGAGATGTTGGTGGTGCTGGTGATCGGGATGAGGTGGAGGTCCCGGGGTGGGGTGCGATGCCCGGTGAGATGGCCCGGGAGCATCTGCTGCGTCTGTGCGATACCGGGACCGCGACGTGGTTGCGCCGGTTGTGGACCGCACCGGGCGGCACCAACCTGGTCGCGATGGACTCCAAGCGGAGACTCTTCAGTGGGGTGCTGCGTCAGCTGATCGAGCTGCGCGATGCGACCTGCCGGGTCCCGTTCTGCGGGGCGCCGATCCGCGACATCGACCACGTCAGTCCGCATGCCCTTGGTGGTGAGACCTCGGCAGCGAACGCGATGAGTGACTGCCAGGGCCACAACCTGGTCAAGGAAGCCCCTGGTTGGCGGGCCGAGGTCACCTCCACCGGTCTGGATCCCGGCGGCGGCCCCCACGAAGTCACCCTCACCACCCCGACGGGCAGCGAGTACATCTGCACGGCGCCGCCCCTGCTCGGCCACGGACGACCCCGACCTCGGTCGCGGCCACCCCTGGCAGGGGCGACGACCCGGCGCCGCCCCGTCGACACCATCGACGCCACGAGATCAGCGATCGAGGTGCACTTCGAGGGACTGCTCGGGGCCGCCTAGGTCCCCACGAGGTCAGATCTGGTGCTGCCCGGTGCCACCCAGCGGCAGGGGCGGCCCGGCGACGCCCTCGCGGTCGAAGGCCTCCTTGACCCGGCGCCGGATCTCGCGCTGGATGCCCCAGTTCTCGTTGGGGGCGCACGTGGCGAAGACGCGCACCGTCACGGTGCCTGCGCCGATCGTCTCGACGCCGAGCACCGACGGCGTCTCGCGCAGCACCTCGCTCCAGTGCCCGTCGTCCTTCATCCGCGAGACCGCATCGGTGATGATCCCGATGACCCGGTCGACGTCCTCCGTGTACGAGAAGGGCAGGTCCACCATGACCGTCGACCAGCCCTGGCTGCGGTTGCCGATCCGGATGATCTCGCCGTTGCGCACGTACCAGACGACACCATCGAGGTCGCGCAGCCGGGTGACCCGCAGCGTGACCTCCTCGACGGTGCCGACCGCCTCACCGGTGTCGATGAAGTCACCCACCCCGTACTGGTCCTCGAGGATCATGAAGATGCCCGAGAGGTAGTCGCGCACGAGCGCCTGCGCACCAAAACCCAGCGCGACGCCGCCGACACCGGCGGACGCGAGCAGCGGCGCCAGCGGGATGCCGAGCAGGGCCAGCACGGTGAGCGTCGAGACCGTCGCGATGACGATCGTCGCGATACTGCGCAGCAGCGAGCCCATCGTCAGGGTGCGCTGCCGGTACCGCTCGCTGGCCGTGACGGAGGGCTTGCCCTGGGTGCGCTTGTGGTCCCGCTTCTCCCGGGACGCCTCGCTCCGGGCGATCGAGGCCTCGACGGCCTTGGTGATCGCCCGGTGCGCGAGCCACCTGGCCACGACGGCCAGGACGATGGTGACGACGATCTTCAGCGGAGCGCCCAGGAGCCAGTCCGAGGCGGACGCCCAGGTGATGTCGAGGGTGAGCAGCCGAGTCATGTCGATCATCCGGCCGAGTCTGCGTCACGCTCCTGAGCAGCAACTGCACGCGCGACCGCGTCGCGGCTCTCGGCGACCGTGCGCCGTAGGCCGGCTGGCGCCGAGTCGTGCTCGTCGAGCCAGGTCTGGGTGGTGGCGAGCAGCTCGGGACCGGCCAGCGCCATCGGGTAGAAGCCGATGACGATGCCCTCGGCGATGGCGTGCGTCCGCGAGGACCACACCTCCTCGAGGACGTCGTGGTACCGCTGGACGAAGGGGGTGAGCAGCCCCGGGTCGGTGGTGCGGCCGAAGCCCAGACCGTGCGCGTCGACCACCGAGTTGGGCGTCTCGGTGGAGACGACGCCGGCCTGCCAGGCAGCCTCCTTGGCCTCCGGCGTGGGGATGCTCGCGGCAGCGCGGGCGGCGCGCTCTCGACCAGTGGCGGTGTTGTCCCCCTTCGCCTCTGCGGCAACGGCGTCCGCGTCGGCCTCGCCGGCTGCAGCCAGGCCGGTGAGCAAGGTCCAGCGCATGTCGGTGTCGACGGCCAGACCCTCGAGGGAGGCGCTGCCGTCGAGCAGACCGGCCACCAGGGAGACGTCGTCGCCGGGGGCGAGCAGACCGGCGTGGCCGGTGACGAGCTGCAGCTGGGCGTCGCTGCCCGAGGCCGCCGCGCGGGCCAGCTCGGCGAGGTGCGCCACGACCTGCTGGCGGACCTGCTCACGGTGGGCCGGAGCGCCGTAGGTGAGCACGGCGGTCGAGATCTGGCCGATGAGGGAGCGCAGCAGCACCGAGTCGGAGAGACCGTCGAGGACCGGCAGGACCAGCTCGACATAGGCGCGGGCGGCCATCTCGCCGTCGCGGGTCATGTCCCACGCCGACGCCAGCGCGAGCGAGGCCGGCAGCGACTCGGCGAAGGCCGTGGGGTGGGCCAGCAGCGTTGCGAGGGAACGCTCGTCGAGCCGCAGCTTGGCGTAGCTCAGGTCGTCGTCGTTGAGCAGCAGCAGGTCGGGCTGACGCTGACCGACGAGCTGCGGCAGGGGAGTGTGCTCGCCGTCCACGTCGACCTCGATGCGCTCACGACGCTGCAGGGTGCCGTCGACGAGGTCGTATAGACCGACCGCGAGACGGTGCGGGCGCAGCGTCGCGAAGCCCTCGGCGAAGGTCTGCTCGATGACCGCGTCGACGTAGAGGCCGCGATCGTCGACCTCGACCACGGGACGAAGGGTGTTGACCCCAGCGGTCTCGAGCCACAGCTTCGACCACGCGCGCAGGTCGCGGCCCGACGTCGCCTCGAGCTCGTCGAGCAGGTCGTCGAGGGTCGTGTTGCCCCAGGCGTGCTTGGCGAAGTAGGCCCGCAGACCGTCGCGGAAGGGCTCACGGCCGACATAGGCCACGAGCTGCTTGATGACCGAGGCGCCCTTGGCGTAGGTGATGCCGTCGAAGTTGACCTCGACGTCGTCGAGGTCGCGGATCGGCGCGACGATCGGGTGGGTCGAGCTGAGCTGGTCCTGGCGGTAGGCCCAGGCCTTCTCGTGCGTGCAGAAGGTCGTCCAGGCGTCGGCCCACTCGGTGGCCTCGGACTGGCAGGTCGTGGAGGCCCACTCGGCGAAGGACTCGTTGAGCCACAGGTCGTTCCACCACTTCATCGTCACGAGGTTGCCGAACCACATGTGGGCCAGCTCGTGCAGCACGGTGAGGGCGCGGCGCTCGACGAGCGCGTCGGGCACCTTGGAGCGGAAGACGTACATCTCGTGGAAGGTCACGCACCCCGCGTTTTCCATCGCGCCCATGTTGTACTCCGGCGTGAAGACCTGGTCGTACTTGGTGAAGGGGTAGGCGCGGTCGAACTCCTCCTCGAAGAAGGCGAAACCCGCCTTGGTGAGGGCGAAGAGGTTGTCGGCGTCGAGGTACTGCGTCAGCGACTTGCGGCAGAAGATGCCCAGCGGCACCTCCTTGTCCCGTGAGGTGAGCGAGTCGCGCACGACGTCGTAGGGGCCGGCGACGAGCGCGGTGATGTAGCTGCTCATCCGCTCGGTGGGGGCGAAGGCCCACGTGGCCACGCCCTCCTGGCCCTGCACTGGGGTCGGCTCGGGGGTGGGGGAGTTGCCGATGACCTCCCAGTGCGCGGGCGCGGTGACGGTCAGCGTGAAGCTCGCCTTGAGGTCGGGCTGCTCGAAGACGGGGTACATCCGGCGGCTGTCGGGCACCTCGAACTGCGTGTAGAGGTAGACCTCGCCGTCGACCGGGTCGACGAAGCGGTGCAGCCCCTCGCCGGTGTTCATGTAGCGACCGGTGGCGCTGATCGTCACCGTGTTGTCCTCGGCGAGGCCCTCGAGCTGCACGCGGTGGTCGGCGAAGATCGCTGCGGCGTCGAGCTCGGTGCCGTTGAGGACGACGGACTCGACGGACTCACCGATGAAGTCGACGAAGGTGGAGCCTCCCCCCTTCGCCGTGAAGTGGATGGTGCTCGTCGTCGCGAAGGTCGTCTCCGACGTCGTCAGGTCGAGGGTGATCTCGTGGCTGTCGACGGTGACGACGGCCGCCCTGGCGGCGGCCTCCTCACGGGTGAGGTTCTTGCCCGGCACGTGTTGCTCCTTCGCAATAGGCGTTTTCCTCACTCTGTCACAGGCCACGGACACGTCTGAGACGATTGGGGCATGGCGACAACTCCCGTTCAGATGTGGTTCGACCCGCTGTGCCCCTGGGCCTGGATGACCAGCCGCTGGCTGATGGAGGTCGAGCAGGTCCGCGACATCGAGGTCACCTGGTCGCAGATGAGCTTGTCCGTCCTCAACGAAGGGCGTGACCTCCCCGACGAGTACGTGGCCATGATGGAGCAGGGCTGGACCCCGGTGCGGGTCATCGCGGCCGCCCGCAAGGCGCACGGCGAGCAGGTCACCAAGCCGCTCTACGACGCGATCGGCACCCGCATCCACCTCGGTGGCGAGCAGGACTTCCGCGCGGCGACCGCGGCGGCGCTCGAGGAGGTCGGACTGCCCGCAGAGCTCATCGAGGCGGCCGACACCGACGCGCACGACGCCTTCCTGCGCGAGAGCCACGACCGGGCCATCGAGCTCGTCGGCGACGATGTGGGCACCCCGGTGATCTCCGTCGACGGTGTCGCCTTCTTCGGTCCGGTCGTCTCCCCGGCCCCGAAGGGGGAGGCCGCCGGCCGCCTCTTCGACGGCTGCGTCCTCGTCGCCGGCACCGACGGCTTCTTCGAGCTCAAGCGCTCCCGCACCCGCGACCCGATCTTCGACTGAGAGAGAGCATCGACCACATGCGCGTCCACATCGGTGGCGACCACGCCGCCTTCGAGCTCCACCAGGAGCTGCTGACCTTCCTCGCCGACGAGGGCCACGAGGTCACCGACCACGGTCCCTTCGAGTACGACGCCGTCGACGACTACCCGGTCTTCGTCATCCGCACCGCCCAGGCGGTCGCGGCCGACCCGGGCAGTCGCGGCATCGTCCTCGGCGGCTCCGGCAACGGCGAGCAGATGGCGGCCAACAAGGTCGCCGGGATCCGAGCGGCCCTGTGCTACAACGCCGATCTGGCCAGGCTCGCCCGTGAGCACAACGATGCCCAGGTCCTGTCGATGGGCGGGCGGATGCAGTCCGTCGAGGAGTCCAAGGAGATGGTGCGGGTCTTCCTCACCACGGACTTCACCGGCGAGGAGCGCCACCAGCGCCGGATCGACATGGTCAGCGCCTTCGAGGCCGACGGCACGGTCCCTCCGCTGCCCTGAGGCCTACCTGCGAGTAGCCGAAAGCCTGAGCATTCCGGGCCAGAGACCCGCTGTGATCGATCGCGGCGGGTCTCTCGCGTCTGCGGCAATACCACCCGAGACCCGCGGCGAGGGAGGATCGGAGGGTCTCTCTTTTGTCACAACCCTTCCCCCACGGGCGAATTGGTGCTTATGGTGCGGCTACGTCACCACACGGTGACGGTGCCGTCAGACCCGGGGAGTGCACGCTTGTCAGCCATCCTGCCCAGCCGGTTCCCCTCGTGGGCCGAGCGACGCTGGTTGCCGCGGACCCTGCCCGTCCTCGAGGGGCTGCCCCTCCTGGTCATCGTGCTGACCACCACCATCGCCATCACCTCGGCCCACCACGCCTGGCCGCTGAGCGTCCCGCTCGTCGCGCTCATCCCGCCCTGCCTCGTGGTGACCATGCTGTGCCCCATCCGCGACGTGTGGATCGTCTTCGGGTTCGTCGTGGCCTACGTGGCCTACGTCGTGCTCACCTCGAGCGACGGACTGGGCCGGCAGCTGCCGCTGCTGGTGTCGATGGGGCTCATGTACGCGCTGGCCGCCTCGCGCTCCCGCCACGGCGCCGCGGCCTTCGCGGGCAACCGGATGCTGGGTGACCTGCGCACCCGCCTGCTCAAGATGGGCGAGATCCCGACGCTGCCGACCGGCTGGCACGCGGAGCGGTCCTTCGCCACGGCCCACGGCAATGCCTTCGCCGGCGACTTCAACGTCACCTCCCGCAGCCGCTGCGGGCGCACCCTCGAGATGGTCCTCGCCGATGTCAGCGGCAAGGGGCAGGAGGCGGGCACCCGCGCGCTCGTCCTCGCGGGGGCGATCGGTGGGGTCATCGGGTCGTCCGAGCCCGAGCACGTGCTCCCGATGGCCAACGACTTCCTCGAGCGCGACGGCTGGGACGAGGGCTTCGCCACCGCGGTCCACGTCTGCCTCGACATGAGCACCGGGGAGGCCACCGTCTCCTCGGCCGGTCACCCGCCCGCCATGCACTACGACGCGGGCTGTGGTCGCTGGTCGGCCCTGGACGAGGTCCGTGGCCCCGCCCTGGGCTTCATCGCCGGCGCCGCCTACCCGACGGCCAGCACGGTCCTGCACCGCGGTGACGCCCTGCTGATCTACACCGACGGCATCATTGAGTCCCGTGCCCGTGACCTCGACGACGGGATCGACTGGATGCTCGGCGAGGCCGAGGCTCGGGTCTCCCAGGGCTTCTCCGGCCTGGTCAAGCGACTGGTCGTCGGCGGACGCGCCGGGGACGGGGACGACCGCGCCGCCGTCCTCATCTGGCGCGACTGAGCTCGCAGCGCGCTCGCCGTATCCTTTCGGCCGTGAGCACCTCCGAGCCCGACCCGCACAAGCAGCCGATGAACGACACCCCGTTGACCGACGACGGTCGCCGTCACCGGGCGACCGTGCGCACCTTCACCCCCCGCTGGCGCAACTCGCCGCGCGTCGACGAGCTGATGGAGCGACTGCTGCCGCGCTACGGCGTCCCGACGACACCGCTGGACCCCACTGAGCTCTTCGGCGCCAACGTGCCGGTCGTCCTCGAGATCGGCTCGGGCTACGGGGAGTCGGCCATCGCCTACGCCCGCGAGCACCCGGAGCACGGCATCATCGCCGCGGAGGTGCACGTCCCGGGCGTCGCCACGCTGATGGCCAAGGCGCAGGACCAGGGTCTGGACAACCTGCGCACCCATCGTGGTGACGCCATCGAGTACCTGCTGCAGTGCGTGGGGCCCGACCAGCTCGAGGCGGTCCACCTCTTCTTCCCCGACCCGTGGCCCAAGGTCAAGCACGCCAAGCGGCGCTTCGTCCAGCAGGACACCCTCGACATGATCCTGGAGCGCCTGCGCCCCGGAGGCCACCTGCTCATCGCCACCGACCACGCGGCCTATGCGGGCCACGTGCGCAGTCAGCTCGCCCAGCACCCTCGCGTCGCGGTGGTGGAGGGCGAGCGGCCCGCGTGGCGCCCGAGCGCCGGCTTCGAGGACAAGGGCAAGGCCGTCGGCCGGGAGATCCACGAGTTCCGGGTCACCGAGCAGTCCTGACCCCGACCTCGTCGCACTCCCGACCGGCGACCGTGCTCACCACCGGTGCGCGACGTCGATGACCAGACGCGAGTGGTCGCCGGGTCCGGCGAGCGCGAAGGCGCGCATCGGGAGCCGTGCGCGCACGCCCAGCCCGATCGTGCTCTGGCCCTCGAAGCTGCCCGCGGACGCCACCTGGCGGAAGGTCGCGTAGCCCGCGGTGTCGACGAGCTCTCGACTGTTGGCCGGCCGGTAGGTGGGCCGACCCGCGGCGTCGTACGAGGGCACCCGCACGATGATCCGCACGTCGGCGGCTCCTCGCAGGGGCACGGCCGTACCGCTGCCGTCCTGGCGGACGGTGGTCACGTAGCGCACGTCGTACTTGAGCCCGTGCGTCGCGTCGTCGACGTCGAGGACGAGCCGGTCGAAGCACGTGTGGCGCCCCGACCTCACACCCTCGAGGTGTCCCGAGCTGTAGCCCGAGCTGGTGTAGTCAGGCGTCGACCCCCACGTGATCCCGCAGTAGGGCGTGGCCGTGGCGGCCGGTGCGCTGAGCAGCAGTGCCCCGGCAGCCGCGACGGTGCCGATGCCGGCCCGTCCCATGATCCGATTCGTCTTCATGATGTCCATCCCTCCGTGCCGGGCCGGGGCCCGGTGCGATGTGACCCGTTTCACATCTCATGGATCCAGACGCACGAAGGGAGGGGCGGGTTGCGTCCACCAGTGGTCGGGTGGAATGCGGCTCAGCCGAAGAGGGGCTGGCCGATGTACTCGCCCTCGGCGGGACCCGGGGGGATGGCGAAGAGCGCCGACCCGGTGAACTTCAGGTACTCCATCATCGCGTCGTTCTTGGCCATGGAGTTCTGCATCGGGACGAACTGCGTGGCCGGGTCGCGCACGTAGGCGAGGAAGAACAAGCCGGCGTCCAGGGTGCCGAGGTCGGTCGACCCGTCGACGAAGTTGTAGCCGCGACGCAGGATGCGCACCCCGTCGTTGTGGTCGGGGTGGACGACGGCGACGTGCGAGTCCTTGGGCACGATCGGCCCGTCCTTGCCGGGCATCGCGAAGTCCGGGTCGTCGTGCTCCCGCCCGCCGGAGAGCGGGGCGCCGCTGTCCTTGGTGCGCCCGATGAGCGACTCCTGCTCGCCGAGCCCCTGCCGGTCCCAGGTCTCGATGACCATGTTGATCCGGCGCACGGCGAGGTAGGACCCACCGGCGAGCCAGTCGCCGCCGTGGTCGTCGGGCTGGACCCAGACGTGCTCGTCGAGCGCCTTGGCCTCCTCCGCCAGGACGTTCTTGGTGCCGTCCTTGAAGCCGAAGAGGTTGCGCGGGGTGGCCTGGCCGGCGGTGGTGCTCGAGGTGCGGCCGAAGCCCAGCTGGGACCACCGGACCGACACCGTCCCGAAGCCGATCCGCGCGAGGTTGCGGATCGCGTGGACCGCCACCTGGGGGTCGTCGGCGCAGGCCTGGACGCACAGGTCGCCCCGGCTGCGGGCCTGGTCGAGCTGGTCCCCGGGGAAGTGCGGCAGGTCCGTGAGCACCTCGGGCCGGCGGTCGGCCAGCCCGAAGCGGTCCTTGCCCTCGTCGTCGACGAAGAGCCCGGGGCCGAAGCCGAAGGTCAGGGTCAGTCGTGAGGGTGGCAGGCCGATGGCCTCGCCGGTGTCGTCAGGCGGCAGCCGGTAGTCGCCCTCGACGGGCCCGATCGGCCCGGCCGGGCCGCCGTCCATGAGCCGCTCGGCGGCGAGGGTCCACTCCTTCAGCAGCGAGATCAACCGTGCCCGCGACGTCGTGGTGACGTCGAAGGCGGCGAAGTGCAGCCGGTCCTGGACGGGTGTGGTGATCCCGGGCTGGTGGGTACCGCGCAGGGCGAAGGGGGAGGGGGGCGCCCCCTTCGTCGGCTCGGCAGCCGTCGCTCGCCCGGCGGTGAAGCCACCGGCGATGCCGATGGCCGAGGCCACCGCACCGGTGCCGATCATCGCGCGCCGCGACGGGCCCGAGGACGTGCTCTCGGTGGTCTCCTCCTCGGTCACACGACCGCCGCCGTCAGCTTCGACAGCGGCTCCGACAGCGCGTTGACCGCGTCGGAGAGGTCCTTGACCTCGGCCTTGGTGAGGTCGGTGTAGGAGACGAAGCCGTCGCCCTTCTTGTGCTGGTCCAGCAGCTTCTGCAGCTCGGCGAAGCGGGTGTCGAGCTGCTTGGCGAGGTCCTTGTCCCCGTTGGCCACGAGGACCGGTCGCACGCCGTCGTAGCCGACCTTGGCGCCGTCGACATTGGCCTGGAAGTCCCACAGGTCGGTGTGCGACCAGGCCTCCTCCTCGCCGGTGACCTTGCCCTTGGCGACCTCCTCGAGCAGGCCGCGGGAGCCGTTGGCGATCTGGTCGATGGTGAAGGTCATCTTCTGGATACGAGAGTCGAGCGTCGTGGTGTTCTTGAGCAGGTCCTGGCCGTAGGTCTTGCGCTGCGCGTCGGTGAGCGCGGTGTAGTCCTTGGCGTCCTGCGGCCACAGGTCCTTCTCGATGCGGTGCCAGCCGGTCCACTTCTGAGCGGGCTCGAGGTCGGCCTCGCGGGCGTCCATCTTGGGGTCGAGGTCGCCGAAGGACTCGGCGACGGTCTCGATCCGCTCCCAGTGCACCCGGGCCTTGGCGTAGAGGTCGCGCGCCTCGTCGTCCTTGCCGGCCTCGTAGAGCCGGACGAACTCCGTCGTCTTGGTGAGCAGCT
Organism: Janibacter limosus; assembly: GCF_004295485.1. Taxonomy (NCBI): domain Bacteria; kingdom Bacillati; phylum Actinomycetota; class Actinomycetes; order Micrococcales; family Intrasporangiaceae; genus Janibacter; species Janibacter limosus. The sequence goes on from NZ_CP036164.1 coordinate 814,413, forward strand.
GGTCGGACTGGTCCTTGACGTAGGTGGCGTAGTTGGTCTGGGCCTTCTCGACGTTGGCCTGGTCGCCCGCGCCGACGGGGGTGTCGGACTTCGTGACGGTGAAGCCGGCCCGGATGCCCTCGCCCTTCATCCCGGGCTTGCAGGCCGTCGAGTAGGTGCCCGCGGGCACGTTGACGACGAGGTCCCGCGAGAGCTGGGGACCGATGTTCTCCACCTCGCCGACGATGCGCAGCCCGTCCTCACCCAGGAGGTAGAACTCGGTGACCTGCTTGCCCGAGTTGGTGACCTCGAAGGTCACCGGGCCGGCCGGGACCTCGGTCGTCGAGACCTTGCAGGAGTCGTCGCTCGACGTGACGGTGACCTTGCCGTCGCTGCCGTCGGCACCGGTCGTGGGGGAGTTGCTCGTGCACGCGGCCAGTCCGGGCACGAGCAGGGCGAGGCTGGCGCCGGTGGCGAGGTGTCGCAGGTTCATCGAGGTCCTTGGTGTGTGGCGGATCTGGCGAAGGGGGTGCTCATGCCGACGCGACGGCCTGGCGGGGAGCGGTGGGCTGGGTCCGGCGGCGGCTGCCGCGGATGAAGAGGGCGAGGACCGGGACGACGTAGGCGACCCAGGCGAGGGCCTGCAGGAGCGTGGTCCGCGGCGTGAAGTTGAAGATGCCCTTGAGCAGGGTGGCGTACCAGGACGTCGGGTCGATGATGTGCGAGACGTCGAAGGCGAGGGTGTTCAGCCCCGGCAGGAAGCGCGCCTCCTGCAGGTCGTGGATGCCGTAGGCGAGGACGCCCGCGGCGACGAGCACGAGGAAGGCGCCGGTCCAGGTGAAGAAGGTCGACAGGTTGATCGAGATGGCGCCGCGGTAGATGAGCCAGCCGAGCACGACGGCGGTGGCCAGCCCCAGGGCAGCACCGAGCAGGGGCGTCCACGTCGAGCCGCGATCGCCGCTCACGGCGCGTGAGGTGGCCCAGAGGAAGAGGGCGGTCTCCAGCCCCTCGCGGCCGACCGCGAGGACGGCGACCACGACGAGGCCCCAGGCGCTCCCTTCGGCTGCCATGTCGATGCGGCCGCGGAGCTCGCTGCCCAGACCGCGGGCGGTGCGGGCCATCCAGAAGACCATCCAGGTGACGAAGCCGACAGCGATGATCGACAGGGTGCCGCCGATGAGCTCCTGGGCCTCGAAGGTCAGGCCGCGCGGGCCGAAGGTGAGCAGCGCGCCGAAGGCCAGGCTGATCGCGATGGCCACCGCGACACCGGTCCAGATGCGGGGGAGCAGGTGTCGCCGCTCGCTCTTGACGAGGTAGGCGACGAGGATGCTGACGACGAGGGCTGCTTCCAGGCCCTCGCGCAGACCGATGAGGTAGTTGGCGAGCACACCAAGGACAGTACTCCTGGTTTGGGCAGCCTCACCTAACAAGCGGTGAGTGTCTCAAGATCTGAAGAACGTGGAGCGGGCGACGGGAATCGAACCCGCGTAGCCAGTTTGGAAGACTGGGGCTCTACCATTGAGCTACGCCCGCGCGCTCGCCCACCAACTGGCCTGTGCCAGCGGGCGGTTGAGCAGGGGTTAGCCTAGACCCCGTTCGTGACTCGATCACAATCGGGGCGCGCGGGGTATGGCGCAGGTTGGTAGCGCGTCCGCTTTGGGAGCGGAAGGTCGTCGGTTCGAATCCGGCTACCCCGACACGATGTCCGACCCGCTGCGTGGTCGATCGGATGGCAGGCTGACGCCGTGACCTTCGACCCGGCGACCTACCTGGCCCTCGTGACCGCCCTGGCCGTGCTCTGCCAGGTGATCGCCTGGTCGGTGCGCATCCCCTCGATCCTCATCCTGCTGGTCGTCGGTTTCGCCCTGGGCCAGCTCGTCAGTCCCGACGAGGTCCTCGGGCGGGAGGTGCTCTTCGGCGGGGTCTCGCTCGCGGTCGGGATCATCCTCTTCGAGGGGAGCCTCTCCCTTCGCCTGCACGACATCCGTGACCTGCGCCGGCCGATCCTGCGGCTGTGCTCGGTGACCGTCGCCGTGGCGTGGGCGCTCATCACACTCACCGGCTGGCTGCTCGGGTTCCCGCTCGAGCTGGCCCTGCTCGTCGGCGCGATCCTCGTCGTCACCGGGCCGACCGTCATCGCACCGATCCTGCGCCAGCTGCGCCCGACCCGCCGGGTCGCGGCCCTTCTGCGGTGGGAGGGGATCGTCGTCGACCCGATCGGTGCGATCCTCGCGGTCCTCGTCTTCCAGGCGGTCCTCGCCGGGGCGTCCGCCGACCCGTGGTTGGCCGTCGCCAGGACCCTCGGCATCACCATCGTCACGGCGGTCGGCATCGCCCTCGTGCTGGGCATCGTCCTCGAGTACGCGATCAAGCGACGTCTGGTGCCGGACTTCCTCCACGGCGCGGTCTTCATCGCGGCGGCGGTCGGTGCCCTCTCGTTGTCCGACCTCGTGCAGGACGAGAGCGGCCTGCTCACCGTGACGATCCTGGGCATATACCTCGCCAACCGGCCCAACCTGCACCTCGAGCACGTCATCGAGTTCAAGGAGCACCTGCAGGTCCTGCTCGTCGGGATGCTCTTCGTCATCCTCGCCGGTCGGGTCGCCCCGGCCGAGGTCGTCGAGATCGCGCCCGTGGCGGGGGTCTTCGTCCTCGTGCTGGTGCTCGTGGTGCGGCCGGTGAGCATCGCGCTGGGGATCCGCGGCACTGCGGTGACCGGCAGGGAGCGACGGCTGCTGGCCTTCATGGCACCCCGCGGCATCGTGGCGGCGGCGGTGACGAGCGTCTTCGCCCTGGAGCTCTCGCACGCCGCGGAGGGAGTCGCGGACCCCGCCCAGGCGGCTCGACTGGAGCTGCTCGGCGAGGAGGCCGCCCGGATGGTGCCGCTCGTCTTCCTCGTCATCGTCGCGACGGTCGCGATCTACGGCCTCGGTGTCGGTCGGCTTGCCGAGCGGTTGGGTCTCGCGACGGCCTCACCGCAGGGCGTCGTCCTGGCGGGAGGTCCCGCGTGGGCCGTCGGGGTGGCAGAGCTCCTCGACGAGCTGGGCGTGCCCGTCGTGATCGTCTCGGACGACCCGTCGGAGATCTCCTCGGCGCGGATGGCCGGCGTACGTGCGGAGCGCGCCAACATCCTCAGCGACTACGCCGTGCGGGACATGGACCTGGCGGGGATGAAGACGCTGGTCGCCCTGACCGACGGCGACGAGCGCAATGCCACCGCTGCCCGCGAGTTCGCCCACGTGCTCGGACGCGGCAATGTCTTCCAGCTGGCCCCGCAGGCCCAGCAGGCCGTGGGCAAGGACCGCACCGAGACCGCCTCGCACCTCACCGCGCGGACCGCCTTCGCGCCGGCCCTGGGCCACGCGGAGCTGGCGGAGCGGGTCGCGGACCTGCGGGTCAAGCGGACCTCGCTGACCGAGCAGTACACCTTCGACGACTTCCAGCGGACCTACGACGGTGGGGCCATCGCCCTCTTCACCGTCGAGGACGACGAGGTCGAGGTCGTCACGGAGAAGACGGCCCTCGAGGGCGAGCTGACCCTGATCGCCCTCGTGCCCAGCACGGACTGACCCTCGGGCCTGCTCGGACCGACCCGCGGCCGGCTCAGGCCAGCAGCCTGGCCCTGAAGAGGTCCAGGACCTCCTCCAGCGCGGCCCGGGTCGGTGACCCGGCACGATCGACGAGGTGCTCGGTGAGCACGGAGTGGGGCGCGCCGATGCCGTCGGGGTTGGCGGCCTCGTCGTCGAGCTCGATGGCCACGAAGGCGTCGCCCAGGCGTCGGCGAAGCCCCTCGAACCGGGCGTCGGGGCAGAACTTGTCGCTGCGGAACCGCAGCCCCAGTACCTGCAGGCCTGCAGCGCAACGCTGCTCGACGACGGAGAGGTCCTCGTCGGAGATGTCGGTGACGGCCCCCCTTCGCCCACCGATCGCGAGGGGGAGGGAGGGCTGCGAGAGCACGGGCGCGACGACGACCTCGTCGGTCGCCATGGCGAGGGCGAACCCACCGGTGAGGCACATGCCGACGACGCCGACGCCGGGCCCGCCGCAGCGCTCGTGCTCGTGCCGGGCCAGGGCACGCATCCACGGGATGACCGGCGAGGTCCGCCCGACGGCGAGGAGGGCGAACTCGCGGCTGACGCAGATCTGCCCGATCGCGCGAGCGGCGGCGGTGACCGTCCCGAGGCGGCCGTGGGCGTCGGGGTGGATGTCGCGGCCGGTCGCCCCGAAGAGCACGGGCAGGACCACGGTGCACCCCAGGTCACGCACCCGCCGGGCGAAGCGGGCGACCTCGGGAGTGATGCCGGGGACCTCCGCGATGACCAGGACGGCCGGTCCGGTGCCGGACCTCAGGACGTCGTGGTCGACCCCGTCATGGCGGAAGTGCCCGGACGTGAAGTCGTCGAGCAGGTCGTCGCCCACGTCGACCTCAGTACTGCTGGTGGCCGGGGGCGGACGGACCGCCGAGGAGCTCGGTGAGGTGGGCGCGGCCACCGGCGCGCTCCAGGCTGCGCTCGAGCTTGGTGGCGATGCGCCGTGAGGGCCACACGTGCCAGATCATCGAGAGCAGCGCCCAGAAGCCGCCGACGAGGTAGACCCACGCGGAGCCGGTCACGGCGGCGCCGGCGAAGGAGAGGAGCGCCGGCGCCTCGGTGATGGCGAAGCGGAGGATCATCGACTGCTGCATGGCCGTCACCGACTGGCGCTGCGCAGCCTCGGGCTCGGTGCCCGGCGTGATGGCCGGGACCTTGTAGCCGATGGTCTCGGCCAGGCCGAAGGCCAGGAGGTTGAGGACGAAGAGCCCGCCCGCCACGAGCGGCGACGGGTACTCGTGCAGGTCGAAGACGAGGGCGGAGACGACCCCGAGGATCGGGACCATCGCGATGACGGACATGGCCAGGATGCGCTGCGCCTGCAGGCTCTGGGAGGGGCTTGTCGACGGCGTGGTCATGCGGACAACCTAACCGCGCATTCGTACCTGAGGGTGGCAACGGATACAGTGACTCTTCGTGTCCCGGTCCGCCGGGACGGTGCGTGCGCGCCCGACCGTCTCCACGATGGGTCGAGGGCCTGCGCCCCAATCCCCTTCGTCGTCCAGATCGTGTGGAGTGCCTGCAGTGAAGAGTGCCGTAGAGAACCTCAGCCCGACCCGGGTCAAGCTGACCGTCGAGGTCCCGAGCGAGGAGCTCCAGCCGCACGTCGACGCGGCCTTGAAGACCATCGGGAGCCAGATCCAGGTGCCCGGGTTCCGCGCCGGCCACGTGCCTGCTCGCATCATCGAGCAGCGCGTCGGCAAGGGCGCCGTGATCCAGGAGGCCGTCAACGAGGCCCTCCCCGAGTTCTTCGGCAAGGCCGTCGAGGAGACCGGTGTCAGCCCGATCGGCCAGCCTGAGGTCGACGTCACCGACGTCCCGATGACCGATGGCGAGGCGCTGAAGTTCACCGTCGAGGTCGACGTGCGCCCCGAGATCACCCTCCCGGACTACGACGGTCTGGAGGTCCAGGTCGACAACCTCGAGGTCACCGACGCCGACGTCGACGACAAGCTGACCGAGCTGCGCGAGCGCTTCGGCACCCTCGTCGGTGTCGAGCGTGCCGTCGAGACCGGTGACTTCGTCTCCATCGACCTCAAGGCCGAGCTCGACGGCGAGCCCGTCGACTCCGTCGAGGGCGTCTCCTACGAGGTCGGCTCGGGCAACATGCTCGAGGGCATCGACGAGGCCCTCGTCGGCATGACCCAGGGCGAGACCAAGGAGTTCTCCGCTCCGCTCGCCGGTGGCGACCAGGCCGGCCAGTCCGCCGACTGCACCGTGACCGTCCAGTCGGTCAAGGTGCGCGAGCTGCCCGAGGTCGACGACGACTTCGCCCAGATGGCCAGCGAGTTCGACACCGCCGACGAGCTGCGTGCCGACCTGACCAAGCAGGCCGAGCAGGCCAAGAAGTTCGAGCAGGGCATCCAGGCCCGCGACAAGGTCCTGGCCCACCTGCTCGACAACACCGAGATCCCGCTGCCCGAGGGCATCGTCGAGGCCGAGATCCACCAGCACCTGGAGCAGGAGGACCGTCTCGAGGACGACACCCACCGCGCCGAGGTCGACGAGTCCACGCGCTCCACGCTCAAGACCCAGTTCCTCCTCGACGCGCTCGCCGACGCCGAAGAGGTCGAGGTCGGCCAGCCCGAGCTCATCGAGTACCTCGTCATGCAGTCGCAGCAGTACGGCATGGACCCCAACCAGTTCGCCCAGCTGCTCGACCAGCAGGGTCAGGTCCAGGGCATGGTCGCCGAGGTCGCCCGCCGCAAGGCGCTGGCCGCGGCCCTCGACAAGGCCACGATCGTCGACGCCGACGGCAACGCCATCGACCTCGATGACATCGTCCCCGAGGGCGAGCGCGCCTCCGGTGACGTCGAGGACCTCGCCGGTGACGACGAGGCCCCCGAGACCGTCGAGTCCGAGGCGAGCGAGACCGCGGACGAGCAGGCCTGAGCCACGCTCCACCCCGACGAAGGGGGGTCACCGCCGGTCCGGCGGTGACCCCCTTCGTCATGCCCGCCCTTCGAGACGCTTGCTGCGCAAGCTCCTCAGGAATCGAGTGAGGACCAGATGCAGACCACGACCGCACGCAATGCCGTGCTCGCGACCTTCGCGGTGAGCGGGTTCGCCTTTGCCTCCTGGGCCGCGCGCATCCCGACGATCCGCACGCAGCTCGACCTCACTCCGGGCGAGCTCGGGCGGACCCTGCTCGTCGGGGCACTCGGCTCCGTGCTCGCGCTGCCCTTCGCCGGCCGGGTCATCACCGCGGTCGGTGCGGCGCGCACGGTGATGATCGGGGTCGTCACCGTCGCCCTGGGCCTGGTCGGGCTGGGCCTGGCGGTCGACGTCCTGGGAGACGTCGCCGTGACGGCAGCCGCGATCTTCGTCGTCGCCGTCGGGATCTCGCTGTGGGACGTCTCGATGAACCACGAGGGCGCGGCCGTCGAGCAGCGCCTCGGACGCACCGTCATGCCCGTCTTCCACGCCTTCTTCTCCGGCGGCACCGTCCTGGGTGCCCTCGTGGCCGCGGGGCTCGTGCGGCTGGACGTGCCGGTGATCGCGCACCTGTCGGCCGCTGGCATCACTGCGCTGGCCGTCGGGCTGTGGGTCCCGCGCCGGTTCCTCGCCCGCGACTTCGAGGCGGGGGAGGAAGGCTCCGTCGCGGAGCGGCCCGGCAGCGCCTGGCTCGAGCCGCGCACCCTCGTCATCGGTCTGGTCGTCCTCGTCGCCGCGCTCACCGAGGGCACGGCCAACGACTGGATCGCGCTCGCGGTCACGGAGGGCCACGACCAGCCCGAGGAGATCGGCGTGCTGGCCTTCGCGACCTTCCTCGCTGCCATGACCGCCGGTCGACTGCTCGGGGTGCGGCTGCTCGACCGGTACGGCCGCGTGCCGGTGCTGCGGGTGCTCTTCGTCCTGGCGATCCTGGGCTCGCTGCTCGTCGTCCTGGGCAACACCGCGACCGCCTTCGTCGGGGTCGTGCTGTGGGGCGTGGGCGCCAGCCTGGGCTTCCCGACGGGGATGAGTGCCGCGGCCGACGACCCGGCGCGGGCCGCCGCCCGCCTGTCCGTCGTGTCGACGATCGGCTACTTCGCCTTCATCGTCGGACCACCGCTGCTCGGCATGATCGCTGACCACACGGGGATCCTGCGATCCCTCCTCGTGGTCGGGCTGCTCGCGCTGCCGGCCCTGCTCGCCGTCCCGGCCGTGCGCGAGCGTGGGCCGCAGGGACGCTGACCCGGGCCGACCTGAATCCGCATTACCCTATGGCAATGCGGTTGGACAGATGTTCAACCGCGAGCGCACGAGGAGACACATGACTGACGGAGCCTTCGCCTCCCCCTTCCCCGTCGAGGACCCCGTGGCGCTCGCGGCGCTCGAGGTGGCCCAGTCGGGTCTTGCCGCCGCCGTACGCGCGCTCGCGGACGCGACCGTGCGCACCCGGGTCGCCGCTCCCGATCTCGCCGCCGTCGCCGAGCAGGTCGAGACGCTGACCGCGCGGCTGCTCGCCGAGGCCCAGGAGGGCCCGCTCGGACTCGAGACCGACAGCGCCGGTCGGCTGCGCGACCACGGCAACGCCATGGTCGGCATGCGCAACCCGATCGCCCCGCCGCTGGTCGTCACCGGCGACGAGAGCGGGAGCACCAGCTGCGCGTTGACTCTCGGCGCCGGCTACGAGGGGCCGCCCGGGTACGTCCACGGCGGGATCGTCGCGGCGGTCCTCGACCAGGTCCTCGGCTCGGTCCCGGCGCACCTGGGGCTGCCGGGCATGACCGCCTACCTCAACACGACCTACCGTCGACCGACCCCGCTCGGTGCACCGCTGCACTGCCGCGGCTGGGTCGAGCGCGTCGACGGGTGGAAGGTCCATGCGCGCGGGGAGATCCGCGATGCGCAGGACCTGGTGACCGCAGAGGCCGAGGCGCTCTTCGTCGTGCCCCGGTGGGCCCGCGAGCACCTCGATCGCCCCACGGGCGACGCGGCGGGGACTGCTCCCGGTGGCGAGGCCGCGCAGGAGCCGTCCGCGTCGTAGCGTGGGTGGCATGACTGACTTCGACGAGGTCGTGCCCGAGAGCGTCCCCGGTGGCGACCACCCCGAGGCGCTGGAGGTCGAGGAGCCGGGGGCACCCAACTTCGCCGACGTCTTCTTCCCGGCCCGTCCCAAGGCGCTGCGCCCCCGGGGGCGACTGCGGCACCAGGGCGCGCCCTCGGCCGCACAGGTGCGATCGGGCGAGCCCATCGGGTCCAACCCGGTCTACGTCGAGTGGCTGCGTGGGCAGTCGATGCTCCAGGACGCCAAGACGATCGCCGGGCAGTTCAGCGGCATCGGCGCCATGTGGCAGAACCCCTATGCCCAGCCGGACCCGCGTGCGGCGGTGCAGACGGCCTCGGTGTGGTTCACCGCCTACCCGATCTCGATGATCACCCGCCCGGGCCGCTCCTTCCTGGCCTCGCTCGCCGACCCGCGGCTGTGGCAGACCTTCCAGCGCATCGGGATCCAGGCGCTGCACACCGGCCCGGTCAAGCGGGCCGGTGGCCTGTCGGGGTGGAACCCCACACCGAGCGTCGACGGGCACTTCGACCGCGTCGCCACGCACATCGACGATCTCTTCGGCAGCGAGGAGGACTACCGCGAGATGTGCCGGGTGGCCGCCGAGCACGAGGGCACGGTCCTCGACGACATCGTCCCCGGTCACACGGGCAAGGGCGCCGACTTCCGCCTCGCCGAGCTGGGGGTCGACGACTACCCGGGGATCTACCACATGGTCGCCATCCCGCCCGACGAGTGGCACCTGCTGCCCGACGTCCCCGAGGGCCGCGACTCCGTCAACCTCGACGAGGCCGCGGAGGAGTCGCTCGCCGAGGCCGGACACATCGTCGGCGAGCTGCAGCGGGTGATCTTCCACGTCCCCGGCCTGAAGGACACCAACTGGTCGGCGACCGCGCCCGTGACCGGTCCTGACGGGGTGACCCGCCGCTGGGTCTACCTGCACTACTTCAAGGAGGGGCAGCCGTCGATCAACTGGCTGGACCCCACCTTCGCCGGGATGCGCCTGGTCATCGGCGACGCGCTGCACAGCCTCGGCGACCTCGGGTCCGGCGGCCTGCGGCTGGACGCCAACGGGTTCCTCGGCGTCGAGCGCACCCTCGACATCGGCCCCGCGTGGTCGGAGGGCCACCCGCTCTCGCAGGCCGCCAACCAGCTCATCGGGTCGATGGTGCGCAAGGTCGGCGGCTTCACCTTCCAGGAGCTCAACCTGTCCATCGAGGACATCCGGGACACGGCCGTGGGGGGCGCGGACCTCTCCTACGACTTCGTCAACCGGCCCGCCTACCACCACGCCCTGGCGACCGGCGACACCGAGTTCCTGCGGCTGACCCTGCGGGAGGCGATGGAGCTGGGCGTCGACTCCGCCGGGCTGGTCCACGCCCTGCAGAACCACGACGAGCTGACCTACGAGCTCGTCCACTTCGCCAGCCGGCACCGCGACGACGAGTTCACCTTCCGCGGCGAGACGACGAAGGGGGAGGACCTCGCCGAGACGATCCGGCAGGAGCTCACCGACGCCCTCACGGGCGACGCGGCGCCGTACAACCTCGTCTTCACCACCAACGGCATCGCCTCGACGACCGCGTCCGTCGTGACCGCCGCCCTCGGCCTGCGTGACCTCGACGCCCTCACCGAGGCCGACATCGAGCGGGTGCGTCGCGCCCACCTCCTGCTGGCGATGTTCAACGCCCTGCAGCCGGGGGTCTTCGCCCTGTCGGGGTGGGACCTCGTGGGTGCCCTGCCCATCCCGGCGCAGGAGATCGAGCCCCTGCTGCGCGAGGGTGACACCCGGTGGATCCACCGGCCGGCCTACGACCTGCTCGACGTGGCCCCGGCAGCGACGGCCTCCTCCTCCGGCATCCCGCGCTCGCGCGTGCTCTACGGGCCGCTCGATGCCCAGCTCGAGGACCCCGGTTCCTTCGCCTCCCGGCTGCGCGACGTGCTGCACCTGCGCGGCTACTTCGGTGTCGCGACGACCCGGCAGGTCGACGTGCCCGACGTCGCCCACCCCTCGATGCTCGTCATGGTCCACGAGTACGAGCAGGTCCCCGGGCAGCTGCAGCTCACCGTGCTCAACTTCGGCGAGGAGCCGGTCGTCGGCACCGTCATCAGCGAGGCGCTCGAGCCGGGGTCGCGACTGATGGACATGGGCGACGGGTCGGACTTCGGTGAGGTCGACCAGCTGCGTGGCTTCTCCGTCGAGCTCGACGGCTTCGGGGGGCTGGCCCTGCTGGTGACGCCGCCGCGGGGGTGAGCCACCCCCTTCGCCCTGCGGTTGCGCTCAGGGCGAACACGTGCGGTAGGCGGGAAACATGCTGGGGGAGCGGACGTTAGGGTCAGTGAAAGTCGTGAACCACGAGAGCAACCGCCACAGGGCGGAGAAGCGAGTGAGCGTGAGCAACAGCAGCGAGATCGTCGCGGCCGGCCCGCAGGGCGGGATGGGTCTCGACGACCACATCTACCAGCGCCTCCTCAAGGAGCGCATCATCTTCCTCGGCTCGGATGTGCGTGATGACAACGCCAACGCCATCTGCGCCCAGATGCTCCTCCTGGCCGCAGAGGACCCCGAGGCCGACATCTGGCTGTACATCAACAGCCCCGGTGGCTCGATCTCGGCCGGCATGGCGATCTACGACACGATGAAGTGGATCCCCAACGACGTCGCGACCGTGGCGATGGGCCTGGCCGCCTCGATGGGGCAGTTCCTGCTCTCGTCGGGCACCCAGGGCAAGCGCTACGCGACGCCGCACGCCCGCGTGATGATGCACCAGCCCTCGGGCGGCATCGGCGGCACGGCCTCGGACATCAAGATCCAGGCCGAGCAGATGCTCTTCGTCAAGGACCAGATGGCCGAGCTCATCGCCGAGCACACCGGGCAGACCATCGAGCAGATCCACAAGGACTCCGACCGCGACCGGTGGTTCGGCGCGGCGGAGGCCAAGGAGTACGGCTTCGTCGACCACGTCTTCGAGCGCTCCGACCAGGCCGGCCGCGGGGACGACAACCCCATCAGCGACTGAGCCCCGACCCGAGAGCCTCTGAGGAGAACCCATGAACTTCGACGCACAGCTGCGCACCCACCAGCCGGGCTCGGCCGCACTTCGCCCCGGCCCCTCCAACCGCTATGTCCTGCCGCAGTTCGAGGAGCGCACCTCGTACGGCATGAAGCGCACGGACCCGTACACCAAGCTCTTCGAGGACCGGATCATCTTCCTCGGGGTCCAGGTGGACGACGCCTCCGCGGACGACGTCATCGCCCAGCTCCTCGTGCTGGAGTCGATGGAGCCCGAGCGCGACATCCTGATGTACATCAACAGCCCCGGTGGTTCGTTCACGGCCATGACGGCGATCTACGACACCATGCAGTACATCCGTCCCGACATCCAGACCTTCGTCATCGGTCAGGCTGCGTCGGCGGCTGCGGTGCTCCTGGCCGCCGGTGCCCCCGGCAAGCGCTTCGCCCTGCCCAACGCCCGCGTCCTTATCCACCAGCCCGCGCTGGCCGGTGGTGAGTACGGCCAGGCCTCGGACATCGAGATCCAGGCCAACGAGGTGCTGCGCATGCGCACCTGGCTCGAGGAGACCTGGGCCACGCACTCGGGCAAGACCGCCGAGGAGGTCCGCGAGGACATCGAGCGCGACAAGATCCTCTCCGCGGCCGAGGCCAAGGAGTACGGCCTCATCGACGAGGTGCTCGCCCCCCGCAAGGCCACGCTCGAGGACTGAGCAGGACGACCACGACGCAGGGCCCCGGGACTCCCGGGGCCCTGCGTCGTGGTGCATCGTGCGGCGTGCACCTCGAGCCCGGGAGGACATCGTGGCGGAGTATGGGGTGGGGACAGTCACCGAGGCCGCCTCGGACGAGGTGTCGACGGATGGCCTGCTCCCCGACGCCGCAGCGGAGGCAGGGCCGTGGGTGATCCTCTCCGCGGTGCTCGTGGTGCTCGCCATGACCGGGCTCGGGCTGGTCCTGTGGTCGGTGCGGGTACGACGCCGGGGTCGGTGACGTCTGCGTTCCGCTGATAGCGGAACGGGGCGACGCGCGCCCTTCGAGCGGTGTCCAATGGAGGAGGAGACCGACCCCGTTGGGTACGGTCGAGGCAACGCGACCACAGTGGTCGACCCGGGATGAGAGGACACCCTGACGTGGCACGAGTCGGCGAGAGCGGCGATCTGCTCAAGTGCTCCTTCTGCGGCAAGTCCCAGAAGCAGGTCAAGAAGCTCATCGCCGGTCCCGGGGTGTACATCTGCGACGAGTGCATCGACCTGTGCAACGAGATCATCGAGGAGGAGCTCACCGACGGCGGTGACCTCGGCCTCGACGAGCTGCCCAAGCCGCGCGAGATCTACGACTTCCTCGAGACCTACATCATCGGCCAGGACAAGGCCAAGAAGGCCCTGGCCGTCGCCGTGTACAACCACTACAAGCGCATCCAGGCCGACGAGGGTGCCGCCGCCAAGCGCGACGAGGACCACGTCGACATCGCCAAGTCCAACATCCTGCTCGTCGGGCCGACCGGCTGCGGCAAGACCTACCTGGCGCAGACCCTCGCCCGGATGCTCAACGTCCCCTTCGCCATCGCCGACGCGACGGCGTTGACCGAGGCCGGCTACGTCGGCGAGGACGTCGAGAACATCCTCCTGAAGCTCATCCAGGCCGCGGACTACGACACCAAGAAGGCCGAGCAGGGGATCATCTACATCGACGAGATCGACAAGGTGGCCCGCAAGTCCGAGAACCCGTCGATCACGCGCGATGTCTCCGGCGAGGGCGTCCAGCAGGCCCTGCTGAAGATCCTCGAGGGGACCACCGCGTCGGTCCCGCCGCAGGGTGGCCGCAAGCACCCGCACCAGGAGTTCATCCAGATCGACACGACCAATGTCCTCTTCATCGTCGGCGGTGCCTTCGCCGGTCTGGAGAAGATCATCGAGTCGCGCGTGGGCAAGAAGGGCCTGGGCTTCGGCTCCCAGCTGCACAAGGCGAGCGACATGGCCGAGGCGATCACCGACGTCATGCCCGAGGACCTGATGAAGTTCGGCCTGATCCCCGAGTTCATCGGCCGGCTGCCGATCATCACGACGGTCACGCCGTTGGATCGTGGCGCGCTCGTCCAGATCCTCTCCGAGCCCAAAAATGCCTTGGTCAAGCAGTACCGCAAGATGTTCGCCATCGACGGTGTCGAGCTCGAGTTCACCGACGACGCACTCGAGGCCATCGCCGACTCTGCCATCGCCCGCGCCACCGGCGCCCGTGGCCTGCGCGCGATCCTCGAGGAGGTCCTCATGCCGGTCATGTTCGACACCCCGAGCGACGAGGGCATCAAGCAGATCGTCGTGACCTCCGAGGTCGTGCGCGACAACGTCCTGCCGACGATCGTGCGCCACGAGGAGAGCGGCAAGCGCAAGCACAAGCGCTCCGCCTGACCCGATGTCCTCGCCCCCGTCGCCTGACAGGATGGAGCGGTGAGCGCGCCCTTCCGCCTCGTGCAGGGGTCCTCGGGACCACGACAGCAGAGCCCGACGACCTGTGGCTCCGCGTGCGCGACGGTCGCCCGGATGCTCGTGGACCCTCCCTTCGCCCGATGGATCACCGCTGGGGAGGGGCACCTCGTCCCGGGGGCCGAGGGGACGACCACGGCCGAGCGGTTTGCCGCCTGGGAGCGGACCGTGCACCAGCGCACCAACGGCTGGCACGAGCCGGCGGGCGGACTCTCCCTCGGCTGGCCCCGGGCGCTCGGCACGCCACCGTGGGGGATGAAGCACGAGCTCGAGCACGGCGCCTCACGGACCGGCACCCGCTACCGGATGCTCTCGGTGCGGGCCCACTCGCAGGAGTCGCTGCGGGCTCGCTACCGCCGGCTTCTCGACCTCGTCGTCGAGGGCGAGCCAGCGGTGCTCTACGTCGGCAACCACCTGCTGCCACGACACGTGGTCCTCGTGCTCCCCGGTGAGCGGCCGGACGCGCTCGACGTCTACGAGCCCGCCAGCGGCACCGTGCAGCCGCTCGAGCAGGAGCCCTTCGTGCGCCGCCGGCTGGATCTCGGCGGCTGGTCGGTGCCGTGGATCCTCGTCCAGCCCACCGGTCACCGCCGCGTGTACGCGCGGGCGGCCACGCGCAGCGCGTGGGCGCTCCCGTCGATGGCCCGCGAGGCCTCGTCCTCGGTCAGTTCTTCGGGGGCTTGACGAAGGGGATCAGCTCGACGTCGGTGAGCGCCACCTCGTCGCCCTCCACGTGGTCGAAGCTGCCGGTGAGCCGGCCCGCTGCCCGCAGGTCGGCCTCGCCGACGCGCACCAGCTCGGCGGTCGCGGCCGGTGCCACGAGCGTCGCCGCGGTGATCTCGCTGCGCATGCCGACCTTGGCGTCCGACTTGGCCTTGCGGACCTGGCTGAGCGCCTCGCCGACAGCACCCAGGACGGCCGGGTCGCCGCCGGTCGGCAGCTCCTCGACGGTGGGCCAGGAGGCGCGGTGCACCGAGCCGGCCTTCCACCAGGACCAGACCTCCTCGGCGGCGTAGGGCAGCACCGGGGCGAGCAGGCGCAGCAGCGCATCGAGGGCCAGCCGCAGGGCGGCCCGAGCCGAGGCGGTGTCCTGCGGGTCCTGACCCTGACTGCCGTGGGCGCGGTCCTTGATGAGCTCGATGTAGTCGTCGCAGAAGGTCCAGAAGAAGGTCTCGGTGACCGACAGGCTGCGGGTGTAGTCCCAGGCCTCGAAGCCGGCGGTCGCCTCGGTGACCACCTGGCGCAGGGCGGCGAGCATCGACTGGTCGAGCGGGTTGGTGACCGCGCTCGCGAGGTCACCCTCGACCTCGCCGAAGCCGAGGGCGAACTTGCTCGCGTTGAGCAGCTTGATGGCCAGCCGGCGGCCGATCTTCATCTGGCCGGTGTCGTAGGCGGAGTCGGTGCCCAGACGGCTCGAGGCCGCCCAGTACCGCACCGCGTCGGCGCTGTGCTCGACGACGACGTCCTCGGGGGTGACGACATTGCCCTTGGACTTGCTCATCTTCTTGCGGTCCGGGTCGAGGATCCACCCGGAGATCGCCGCGTTCTTCCACGGGGCGACGCCGTGCTCGTGGTGCGAGCGCACGACGGTCGCGAAGAGCCAGGTGCGGATGATGTCGTGGCCCTGGGGGCGCACGTCCATCGGGAAGATCTTGTCGAAGAGGCCGCTCTCGCCGCGCTCGGAGGCGAGCCAGTCGCCGGCGATCTGCGGGGACAGCGACGAGGTGGCCCAGGTGTCCATGACGTCGGGGTCGCCGGTGAAGCCGCCGGGCTGGTCGCGCTGGTCGGGCGTGTAGCCGGCGGGGACCTGCGCCATCGGGTCGATCGGGAGCTGGTCCTCGGTGGGCACGAGCGGGGTCTCGTACTGCGGCTGGCCGTCGGCGTCGAGCGGGTACCAGACGGGCAGCGGGATGCCGAAGAAGCGCTGACGCGAGATGAGCCAGTCGCCGTTGAGCCCGGCAACCCAGTTCTTGTAGCGCGACTTCATGAAGGCCGGGTGGAAGTCGATCTCGTCCCCGCGAGCCTGCAGGGCCTCGTTGAGCTCGACGTCGCGGCCGCCGTTGCGGATGTACCACTGGCGCGAGGTGACGATCTCGAGCGGCTTCTCGCCGCGCTCGTAGAAGTTGGCCTTGCGCTGGGTCTTCTCCGGCTCGCCGTCGAGGTCACCGGAGGCACGCAGGGCCTCGACGACCACCTCGCGGGCGGAGTGCACGGTCTTGCCGGACATCTCCTCGAAGACCTCGGCTCCCTTCGCGCTGCCGGCGGAGGCGACCCACTCCGGGGTCTCACCGAGGATGCGACCGGCGCGGGTGACGACCGAGCGGGTGGGCAGCTGCAGCTCGCGCCACCAGATGACGTCGGTGAGGTCGCCGAAGGTGCAGCACATGGCGATGCCCGCGCCCTTGTCCATCTCGGCGCCGCGGTGGGCCACGACGGGCACCTCGACGCCGAAGATCGGGGAGGTCACGCTCGTGCCGAAGAGCGCCTGGTAGCGCTCGTCGTCGGGGTGGGCGATGAGGGCGACGCACGCCGGCAGCAGCTCGGGGCGGGTCGTCTCGATGTGCACCGGGCCGTCGGCGCCGTGGAAGGCGACGCGGTGGTAGGCCCCCGGGTAGTCGCGGGCCTCGAGCTCGGCCTGCGCGACGGCGGTCTGGAAGGTGACATCCCACAGTCCCGGCGCCTCGGCGGTGTAGGCCTCGCCGCGGGCCAGGTTGCGCAGGAAGGCGGTCTGCGCGGTCGCGCGGGAACGCTCGTCGATGGTGCGGTACTGGATCCGCCAGTCGAGGCTGAAGCCCAGGCGGCGGAAGAGGGACTCGAAGGCCTCCTCGTCGCGGACGGTCAGCTCGTCGCACAGCTCGATGAAGTTCTGCCGGCTGACCGGGACCTGGTCGGCTGCCTTGATGGTCTTGGTCGTCCCCTCGAAGGGGGGAGTGAAGTCCGGGTCGTAGGGCAGCGAGGAGTCGCCGCGCACGCCGTAGTAGTTCTGCACCCGCTTCTCCGTCGGCAGGCCGTTGTCGTCCCACCCGATCGGGTAGAAGACGTTGAAGCCCTGCATCCGCTTGTAGCGGGCCATGCAGTCGGTGTGGGTGTAGCTGAAGACGTGCCCCATGTGCAGCGACCCGCTGGCCGTCGGCGGCGGGGTGTCGATGGAGAAGACCTGCTCGCGGGCACCCTCGCGGTCGAAGGCGTAGGTGTCCTGCTCGCGCCATACCGAGCCCCACGTGTCCTCGAGGCCGTCCAGCGAGGGACGGTCCGGGATGCGGGCGGTGTCGGGGGCAGGGGAGTGCTCGGTCATGGGCCCGATCTTCCCATTGCGAGAGGCTGGCCGACCAATCGGGCAGCTTCCTGCCGCAGCATCGCGCGAGACCGTAGTGTGTGGCCATGCGCCGCCCCGAGCCCTTGTACCGAGCAGTCATCATGCTTGCCCGCACCATCTTCCTGATCAACGGCTATCGCTTCACCATCAAGGGTGAGCGCCATGTCCCCAGGACGGGCGGCGCGGTGATGGCGATCAACCACACCGGCTACATCGACTTCGTCCTCGCGGGTCTGGGCGCCCGCAAGAGCCGCCGCTGGGTGCGCTTCATGGCCAAGAAGTCGATCTGGCAGCACTGGCTGGCCGGTTTCTTCATGCGCGGGCTCAAGCACATCCCGGTCGATCGTCGTGCGGGCGGGGCTGCCTTCAAGGAAGCCGTGGCCAAGCTGAGCGACGGCGAGGTCGTCGGCGTCTACCCCGAGGCCACGATGTCACGCTCCTTCGAGATCAAGGAGCTGAAGAAGGGCACCGCACGGATGGCCCAGGAGTCGGGGACGCCGATCCTGCCGACGATCGTGTGGGGCGCCCACCGCATCTGGACCAAGGACGTGCCCAAGCGGCTGGGCCGCACCAAGTTCCCGATCCACATCACCATCGGCGAGCCGATCCACGTGGGTCCCGACGACGACATCACGGCGGTCACCGAGCAGCTGCGCGAGGTCATGAAGCAGCTGCTCGACGAGACCATCGCGGCCTACCCGAAGCTCACGGGCGACGAGCTGCGCTTCCTGCCCGCACGGCTCGGTGGCACGGCCCCCTCCTACGAGGTCGCCTACGCCAAGGACCACAAGGACATGACCCGGGTCAAGGACCAGTTCACCAAGGACTGACGCGCCGTGCGTCGTGCGCCCTCGATCAGGCGGTCAGGGCGAGGTCGTTGACGCCGCCGGCCAGCCGGGCGTAGGTGCCGCCGGACGCGACCAGGTCCGTGTGCTCGCCGCGCTCGACGACCCGCCCACCCGACAGGACGAGGATCTCGTCGGCCGACTCGATGGTGCTCAGCCGGTGCGCGATGGTGATCGTCGTGCGGCCCCGGGCCAGGGCGTCGAGCGCCGTCTGCAGCTCACGCTCGGTGTCGTTGTCCAGCGCGCTCGTCGCCTCGTCGAGGACGAGGACCGCGGGGTCGCGCAGGAGCGTGCGGGCGATGGCGATGCGCTGCTTCTCGCCGCCGGAGAAGCGGTGCCCGCGTGCACCGACGACCGTGTCGAGCCCGTCCGGGAGGCCGGCGACGAGGTCTGCGGCCTGGGCGACCGCGAGGGCCTGCCACAGCTGCGCCTCGGTGGCCCCGGGATCGGCGAGCAGGAGGTTGGCCCGGATCGAGTCGTGGGCGAGGTAGGTCTCCTGGGTCACGATGCCGATGACCTGGGTGAGCGTCTGCGGGTCGATGTCGCGCAGGTCGACCCCGTCGACGGTGATCCGGCCGCTCGTCGGGTCGGCGAGGCGGACCACGAGCGAGGCGAGGGTCGACTTGCCGCTGCCGGTGGCACCGACGAGGGCCAGGTGGGCGCCGGCCGGCACGCCGGCCGAGATCCCGTCGAGCGCGAGCCGGTCGCTGCCGGGGTAGCCGTAGGAGACCCCGTCGATGCGCAGCTCGCCGCGGACGGTGGCCGGGTCGATCGCGACCGGGTCGGCGGGAGGCGTGACCTCGGGCTCGAGGTCGAGGTAGCCGAAGACCCGGCTGAAGAGGGCCATCGAGGCCACCCAGGACGCACCGACGTTGAGCAGGCCCATGACGGGGCGGAAGATGCCCGACTGCAGCGTGGTGAAGGCGATGATCGTGCCGATCGTCATCCCACCGCTGGTCGCCGGGAGCCCGGCCGCGAGGTAGATCAGGGCGGGGATCGCCGCGAAGACGATCGACATCGTCGCCATCCGCCACCGGCCGGCGAGCTCGGAGCGCACCTCGAGACCGACGAGGTCGGTCGAGGTCGCGGTGAACTCGCGCGCTCCACGCTCGGCGGCGCCGAGGGTCTTGGACAGCAGGGCGCCGCTCACGGACAGCTCCTCGGTGACCTGCGCCTGCAGGTCGGCCAGGCGCCGCTGGCGCTTGGCGGTGATGTCGCGCCGGGCGAGCGCGACCTTGCGCGTGGTCCAGATGGCCGGTGGCAGCACGAGGAGGGAGAGCAGGGACAGGCGCCAGCTGAGCGCGACCATGGCCACGGCCGTGGCGACCGCTGTGGTGAGGTTGGAGGCGATCGAGACCGCGGTGCTCGTGACGATCGACTGCATGCCGGCGACGTCCTGGGTGATGCGCGACTGGATCTCACCGGAGCGGGTCCGGGTGAAGAAGCTCATCGCCTGTCGCTGCAGGTGGGTGAAGACGTCGGTGCGCAGCCGGTGCATGACCGCCTGCCCGACGCGGGTGGAGATCCAGGTCTGCTGCACCCCGATGAGCGCGGTCGCGATGGTCACGAGCAGCATCCCGCCGACAGCGAGGAGGAGCAGGCGCACGTCCTGGTGGGGGAGGGCGTCATCGATGATGGCGCGCAGGAGGAAGGGGGAGGCCATCGCGATCAGCGAGCTGGCCACGATCAGGCCGACGACCACGGCGACCTGCCAGCGGTGGGGGCGGAAGTAGCCGATGATCCGGCGCGCGCTCACGGGGCTCTCGGCGAGCTGGGCGCGGTCCTGCGGGTCGATGCGGCGGGATCTGTTCTTCGGGGTGTCCATGCGGGCCCCTTTCGGTTGTCTCAGTTCGTGGTGCTGAGGTTACCTCACTATGAGGGAAGGGGGCAAGTTGGTTATCGTGGGTCGCATGACGACGCGGACACCCGGGCAGAGCTCGGAGGATCTCGGTGAGCAGCTCCTGCGGGTGGCTCGCGGGCTGCGTCGGGCCTGGATGGTCGACCTGTCCGCGCACGACCTGTCGCCGCACGAGGCGCGCGCGCTGCGCGTCGCGGCAGATCGTGACCCGGCCCCGCGACTGCGCGACCTGGCCGACGCCCTGCGGATCGCGCCGCGCTCGGTGACCGATGTCGTCGACGCCCTCGAGGCCAAGGGCTATGTGGTCCGCCAGCCGGACCCGGCGGACCGTCGCGCGAGCGTGGTCGTCGTGACCGAGGCAGGGCACACGGTCTGCGCCGACGTGCACGACGCCCGCCGGCGCACCATGGGCGGGCAGATCGGCGCGCTGAGCGCCGAGCAGCGCGCCGCGCTCGCAGATGCCCTCGCGACGCTCGAGGACACCCTCGAGCGCCCCCCTTCCGCATCTCCTTAAGGTCGTGCGGTCAGAAAGGGCCCCTTCCGCATCTCCTTAAGGTCGTGCGGTCAGAAGGAGCTGAGCCCCAGGTGGGCCAGGGCCTGCCGCAGCAGCGCCCCGTGCCCGCCGGCCATCTCCGCCTGCAGGCCGGTCTCGCTCGCCTCGTCCGGGGTGAGCCAGGCCAGGTCGAGGGCGTCGTGCTGCGGGGCGCAGTCGCCGCGCACCGGCACGATGTAGCTCAGCGCGACGGCGTGCTGGCGCGGGTCGTGGAAGGGCGTGACCCCGGGCGTCGGGAAGAACTCCGCGACGGTGAAGGGGACCGGCGAGGCCGGGACGGACGGCAGGGCCATCGGGCCCAGGTCCTTCTCGAGGTGGCGCACGAGGGCGTCGCGCACCCGCTCGTGGTAGTTGACCCGGCCGGCGATGAGCTCCCGGTCCATCGTGCCGCTGTCGGAGGCCCGCAGCAGCAGGCCGACCGCGACGACGTCACCGTTGTCGGCGACCCGCACGGGCACGGCGGCCACGTAGAGGATCGGCACGCGCCCGCGGACGCTGTCGAGCTCCTCGTGGCTCAGCCACGCTTCCTGTCGGTCCAGATCCGCCTGCATGCTCGTCATCCTCGCAGACCGGCCGAGTCTCCCCGTCGAAGCACCACGCGTCAGCCGCAGAGAAGCCACCCCGCCCAACCTCTGCGGCCTCGAAGATGGCGTCTCGCAATGATGTCGGAGACCACCTCAGGTCCAGGGCGGCGGCGTTGGGCGGTGACCGCGGCGGCCAGCGTGCAGTGCGACCGCCAGGATGGCGAGGCTGACGTGGATGACCAGCGTCGGCCGGTCGTCCCCGGCGAGGGGCGACCGGCCGCACCGGACTGGGCCATGCCCACAGGCGGTCAGGCGACGTCGATGAACACTGGGTTGGAGTAGAACCACAGGTCATCCCATGGCGACTCGAGGCCGTCGGCGGCAGGCTCCATCTCGTCGGTGCTCGTACCCCGCACACGGATGTATCCCTTGGACGTCACATCCCGCAACGTGTATCGAATGACGTACTCGTCACCCCGTCGGCGGAAGTCTCCGGTGCCGTACCGAGCCACGACCTTCGTGGTCGTGTTGGCGGCCGCATCACGGTTGGTCACCGGGCCCGTCACGTCACCTGCAATGATGTCGACGCGGTGGACTCGAGGCCGGTCCCCGTTGCCATTCTTGCTTTTCGGCGGCATGAACCGGATCTCGATCTCGACGTCGTTGTCCCGGCCCCGCTTGACTGTCACCGTCTGCCCCACAGTGGCTGCACGGCCGGCATGGGACGCGGTGACGTCCAGTCCGGCGATCAGGTCACCCGTGGTGACGAAGATTCGGCCGGTCCGCAGGCCGTCCATGATGTCCGCGTAGTCCTGGCGGGCATCGACGTAGGTCTTGGAGTACTCCCCCGGCCAGAAGTCCGACCCGCCGCGGGTCCAGTGGACGTGGGAGTCAGAGGTCGCGGTGATCCACCACTTGCGACCTTCGCCGAGCAATGAATCCCAGAGACCACCGACCATTGCGGTCATCTGGTCAAAGCCACCATGTGTCGGATAGTTGCCATACGCCCCGCGGGCGCCGCCGTTGAGCGGCCCCGCCTGGTGACCCGGCGCGCCTTCGAAGCCGACGTACACGGTCGGGGCGGCGTCTTGGTTGTTGCGGAACTCGCGTGGGGTGTCCTGGCCCCAGACGCCGAGCCCACTCGCAGAGCGGGACGCGTGGTGCGCGATCACCAGCGGCTTGCTGGCCATGTTGTTGGCATAGTTGAGGAACTCGACCATCTTGGCCTCTGTGTCCCGCGACGGGTCGCTGGGAAACGCATCGAGCTTGGCGTACCGCGACTCGAGGTCGTACAGCAGCTGTGCCTCGTTGTTGCGCTGCGGAATCATCAGCGTGTGGTGGTCCATCTGGGGTGCGTCGAACTCCATCCCCCAGAACTGCAGCACCTCGGGTACCAGGCCGCGAGACTTGAGCAGGTCCGGGTAGGCGAGCTCCAGATTGACCTTGGAGTGGGTGGGGCCACCGTGGTCGGTGCACATCACCCATGAGAGGCCGAAGCTCTTGGCCATGATCGCGTTCGCAACGATCGGGTAGACGGCGTCCGCGCCCTTGGCGAAGGTCGGCGGATTCTTGGTGGTGTCGAACCGGCCTGAGTACTCGGAGTGGATGTGGTGGTCGCCGGCACGCCAGGCTCGACCGCCTCTTCGACGCAAGGAGGTGCCGGAACCGGCGGCAAACGCCGGGCCGGGCAGGGCTGCTGATGCGGCGGCGAGGGTGGCGCCGACCCCGCCGTACTTCAACAGCTGGCGGCGCGAGGAGGTGGCAGCCTGCGGGTCTGCCTCGTCCATCGCCTCCCAGCTGTCGTTCGATGCATCTCCGTGCTGGTGGCTGTGACCATCTTCGTGCGCGTGGCTCATAAAAATACATCTCCCGGCGGAAGGTAGAAGTGGTGATGACATCCCACTCCCAGCCAATGAACTCCGTGCAAACGGCGGACGTGCAGAGGCAGAACTTGAGCAAGCCGACCATGACGAGCTCGCGAGTGGGCCGACCCAACTACCTCTGGCAGCGCGCCCGTGGCCGAGCCGCGGACAGGCTCAGGATGCTTCAGGAGATTCGCACTAGGGGGAGGTGAAGGAGGCGCGACGCGCGGCGCGGCGCAGCGCCGCGAGGATCGGGCGCCCGGTCACCGCGATGAGCACGATGTTGGTCATGGCGCGCACGAGGTCCCAGCCGAGCGAGGTCGCCAGGTCGAAGGCGAGGAACCGGGTGAGGTTCTGCGCGATCGGTGCCCCCGCGACGAAGCTCAGCGCCTGCTCGCCCTGGACGGTGAAGGGCCAGAAGGAGAAGTTGAGGGCGGCGCCGTAGAGCAGGCCGCTCACCGCCCCGTAGGCGCACAGCACGACGATCTCCGCCGCGCCCCTCGCGCGGGGGAGCAGCCCGGCCCCGAGGCCGACCCAGGCCGCTGCCAGCATCTGGAAGGGCAGCCAGGGGCCCACGCCCGCCGTGATCAGCGCGCTCGAGGCGAGCGTCGTCGCCCCCAGCACGAAGCCGAAGCCGGGGCCGAAGGCACGACCGGAGAGGATGAGCAGGAAGAAGACCGTCTCCATCCCCGCGGTCCCTGCCCCGAGCGGGCGAAGGGCGGCGCCCACCGCCGAGAGCACCCCGAGCATCGCGACCGCCTTGGTGTCCAACCCGCCGTCGCTGACCTCGGCGAGCACGACCGCGAGGACCCCGATGAGGATCGCCGCGAAGACGAGCGGGGCGTTGCCCGAGTTGGAGAGGCCGCTGTCGGGCGAGACGAAGAGGGGCCACAGGAAGGCGAAGAGACCGGCGATGCTGATGATCGCGATCGCCACGACGGCTCGCGGCCGCAGCTCGATCGCCGTGCGTCGGGAGCCGTCGATCGAGCGGTCGCTCATGCCGTCGGCCTCGTGAGCGCGGCTCGCACGGCGGCGACCGTGAGCAGCGGAGCGGGTGCCAGGACCTTGGCGACCTGCGGCGCGAAGGCGGGGGAGGAGGTGACGACGTCGGCCGTCGGTCCGTCGGAGATGACCTCACCGTCGGCCATGACGACCACCCGGTCGGCCGCCTCCGCGACGAACTCGACGTCATGGGTGGAGAGCAGGACCGTCCGACCCCGCGCCACGACCGAGCGCAGGGCTCGGGTGAGCGCGGACTTGGCGGTGTAGTCCAGCCCGCGGGTCGGCTCGTCGAGGAGGAGCACCGGCGGGTCGGCGGTCAGCTGGATGGCCAGCACGAGGGCGAGCCGCTGCCCCTCGGACAGGTCGCGGGGGTGGCGATCGGCTGGGATGCCCGGCGCGATCTCCTCGAGCAGCGCCGCGCACGTCCCGGCCGCGACCTCGGCATCGAGGTCCGCACGCTCGCACTCGCCGCCGACCGTCTCGAGGTAGAGCAGGTCGCCCGGCGTCTGCGGCACCAGCCCGACGACGGTGCGTCGTACCGCCGGCGCCAGCTCGGCGGGGTCGGCGCCGTCGACCGACACGGTGCCCGCGGCCCGCCGGCCCGATCCCTGGAGCGCCCAGAGCAGCGAGGACTTGCCGGCGCCGTTGCGTCCCATGAGGGCGGTGATGGTGCCCGGTCGCAGCGTGAGGTCCACGCCGTCGACGGCGACCAGACGACCGTGGCGGACGGTCACGCCCTTCGCCTCGAGTCCCCCGGGCTGCTCCGGCGGCGTTGCGGGAGAGGGGATCTCACCGATCTCCCGGCGAAGGGGGCCCGCCGCACGTCGTGCATCGCGCACCGAGAGCGGCAGCGGGGTCCACCCGGCCCACCGGCCGAGCTCGACGACGGGTGGGGCGACGCTCGAGGTGATCATCATCTGTGCGGGCGGACCGTGCTCCACCCGGCCGTCGACGACGTGGATGACGGAGTCGGCGTGGTGGATGACCCGCTCGATGCGGTGCTCGGCGACGATGACGGTCGTCGACAGGTCGTGCACGAGGCGGGAGATCGCGGCGAGGACGTCCTCGGCCGCCGTCGGGTCGAGCGCCGAGGTGGGCTCGTCCAGCACGATGACCTGGGGGTGCTGGGTGAGCACGGCGCCGATCGCCACCCGCTGCTGCTGCCCTCCGGACAGGTCACGCAGCGGGGCATCACGCAGGTCGGCGATGTCCATGACGTCGAGGACCTCCTCGACCCGACGGCGCATGGTCTCCGGGGGCAGCCCCAGCTGCTCCATGCCGTACGCCAGCTCGGCCTCGACGGTCTCGGTGACGAAGCCCGCGAGCGGGTCCTGCCCGACGACGCCGACGACATCGGCCAGGTCGCGCGGACGATGGGTGGCGATGTCACGGCCGGCCACGAGGACCCGCCCCTCGAGGTGGCCGCCGGTGAAGTGGGGGACCAGGCCGTTGATCGCCCCCAGCAGGGTGGACTTGCCCGAGCCGGTGCGCCCGACGACGAGGGCCAGCTCGCCCTCCTCGATGCTCAGGTCGACATGGGTGAGCGCGGGGGCGTCGCTGCCGTCGTAGGTGATGGTGACGTCCTCGAAGAGGACGGTGGGTGCGGGCGTCCAGCTCACGGGTGGCTCCCTTCGGTCGTGGCGGTGGGGCGTTGGACGCAGTCGCGCTCGCGGGCGACCGGCGGCGCCGGGGTGAGGAGGGCCGGCAGGGTCGCGACGAGCAGGCCCAGGGTGAGCAGCCACGGCAGCGGCGGCGGGCCGAGGGGGGTCAGGGGCATGGTGAGCGCGCTGGGCTCCCAGTGCGCGCTGGCGAAGGCCGCCGCGGCGGCGAATACCCCGCACACGGCGGTGACGGTCTCGGGGGACCGCCAGGGGGAGGGGCGATAGGTCGTGCGCGTGACGGCGCCCGACCCGCTGGCGAGCCCGAGGGCACCCAGGAGCACCCCGAGGAGCAGCATCGGGAGCCCGACCCACTCGGGGCTGGTGGTGTCGAGGACCCCGTAGCTGCCGACGGCCATGCCGAGCAGGCCCCCGAGGGTCAGCGCTCCGGTGGTGTGGTGCCGTGCGGCAGAGGTCTCGCCCCGTCGGCCGTAGCCACGGGAGTCCATCGAGGCGGCCAGCGCCATCGACCGCTCGAGGGTGTCCTCGAGGACCGGCATGGCGACCCGCGTGAGGGCGCGCAGCCCGCGGGCGCCGTCGCCGCGCAGCAGGCGTGCCCGGTGCACCCGACGGGCGGACTCGGCCAGCTGTGGGGCGACGCTGATGGCGACGACGATCGCGGTCCCGATCTCCTGCAGCGCACCCGGGAGGGCGGCCAGCAAGCGCTTGGGGTCGGCCAGCGCGTTGGCCGCCCCGACGCACAGGATCATCGCCGCGAGGCGCATCCCCTCGAAGAGCGCGGCCAGCAGGCCCTCGAGCCGCAGGTCGCCGAGCAGGTTGATCCCGGCGGCCCAGCTCGGCAGGTCGATCTCGGGCAGCGGCAGCAGGACGATCTCGCCCCACTTGAGCCCGACGAGCACGTGCAGGACGAGCCGCAGCGCGATGATGAATCCACCGAGCACCGCGTAGAGCGTGAAGGCCCGCGCCCACGGCGAGTCCGACCGCCTGGCCATGACGACGAAGGTCACCGCGGCCGCCGCGAGCAGCAGCACGAGCGGGTTGGTCGTCTGCGAGACCGCCACCGCGAGTCCGATGGCCCAGAGCCACCAGGCTCCGGGGTGCACGGCCCGCGGCGTCGACGAGAGCACGAAGGGGGTCAGTGTCCCCGGCGTCGTGCCATGGCCAGGGCAGCGCCCCCGAGCACGACGAGCAGGCCGGCGCCGATCGCCGTGGGCACGAGCGCGCCACTGCCGGAGTCGGACTCGTCGCCGGCAGCAGTGGTGGCCCCGGCCGTGGAGGCGGTTGAACCCGTGGAGGTCGTGGTGCTCGAGACGGTGGGCGTGGCGGAGGCCTTCTTCGTCGTCCTGGCCCTCGCCTCCTTCGCCTTCGCCTCGCGGGCCCTGTCCTTCTTGGCCTCGGCCTGCTTGTCGGTTGCGGTCGTTGCCTCGGCCGCCGACGAGGAGGAGGCAGACGGAGTGGCCCCGACGGTGGAGGAGGGCGCGTTGGTCGAGGGGGAGCCGGCGCGCTGGGGGGCTGCCGCACTGGTGCCTGCCGAGGTCCTGGGCGAACCGGCGCCGTTGCCGCTCGCGCTCGTGCTCGGGCGGGGCGCGGCGCTGGTGGTGGGCCGGGCCGTCGCCGTCGGCCTCGGTGCGGCAGACGTGGGTGCCGGGGCAGCGGGCGGCGCCACCGTGGGGGAGGCGTTGGTGCCCAGCCGGAAGCCCACGGCGCTGCCGGGCGCCGGGTCGTACAGGTAGATCCCGGAGCTGGAGTACTGCCAGGCGCCACCCGCAGCGGCGTGGTGGAAGGCCCAGTAGTTGTCGGCCGGGGGCATCCGGGTGCACGAGATGGCGGGCAGGCCGTTGATCGTGCAGACCGCGCCGGGCTGCGTCTGCACCCGCACGACCGAGAAGCCGGCCGCGGTCAGGGCGGCGCCGGCCGTGGAGGGGTCCCCGGGCGCGCAGCGCACGTCGGTGGACGACGCGCTCTGCACGACGACCGTCACACCGCTGGTGCCGCTGCAGCCTGCCGCCTGGGCCGGGGTGGAGAGGGCGAGACCGCCCCCCGTGAGGAGGGCGGTCGCGCCGAGACCGGCGAGCAGTCGCCGCATCAGCGCACCCGTACGGCGACCCGACGACGGGCCACGAGGGTCAGGCCGAAGGCGAGGAGACCGGTGCCGGCGCCGAGGGCCCAGACAGGGGTGGTGGAGGCGACCCCGTCGGTCTGGACGACCGCGGGGATCTCCGGCCGGGCGGCCGGCTGGTCGGTGGACGCGTCGTCGCCGTCACCCGCGCCGGTGCCGGTGTCGGAGCCGGTGCCCGTGCCGTCGTCGTCGCCGGTGCCGGTGTCGCCGCCGCTGTCGCCGCTGGTGTCGCCACCCGGGGTGGTCGCGGCGCAGTCGGTGGTGGGCGTGGCCGCGCTCTGGCCCGCAGAGGTGATGGTGGCGTAGGACTGGTCGGTCCGCCCCAGCAGGGCCTGGGCCGTCGAGCGGGTGATGGTGCCGTCGGGTGCCGCCGTGGCTCCCTTCGCCACTGCTGCGTCGAAGTCGGCCTGGTTGTAGGCGACGGCCCCGGCGAGCGCGGGGGTGGCGCAGCCGAAGGTCAGGGTGTCGAGGTACGCGAGGGCCTGCGCCCTGGCGTCGTCGCGGCCGGCGATGCGCAGCGCGGTCGCCGCCAGCCCGGTGCTGTTGGCGTTGACGCCCTCGGTGGTAGCGCCACCGCCGACACCGCCGCTGCCGTCCTGACGGCTCTCGAGGTAGTCGGCTGCGGACTGGACCTGCGCGTCGTGGCCGCCGACGAGGTCGAGCGCCTGCACTGCCGTCGAGGTGGCGTCGGGGTCCGAGACGCACTCGTCCTTGAACTCCAGGCTGAAGCCGCCGTCGTCGCACTGCTGGGCGAGGAGGAAGTCGACCGATGCGGGCGTGGGGTCGGTGCCGGCGCGCTCGAGGCCGATGATCCCGAAGGACTGGCCCAGGGTGTTGGAGTAGTCGCCCCACTGGGACTGGTCGACGAACTGGCCGGTGTCGGCCTCGAGCGAGCGCTGCTGCGCGACGAGGTCGATCCCACCGACGGAGCGGGGGTCCAGGCCCCGGGCGCTGGCGAAGGTCAGCAGCTTGCCGGTGGCGGCGGAGTAGATCTCCTCACCGGCGCCGGTGTAGGAGCCGGCGTTGGCGACGACGTAGTCGGTGGCCGCGGCGGAGACGTCACCCGCGGTGCCGGTGGCCGACATGCCCAGGACCGCGTCGATGGTCAGCCCGAGGTCGTCATAGGTCTGCCCACCGGCATCGACGACGAGGCGGTTGCCGCCTTCCTCGATCTGGGTGGCGAGGTAGGCGACGGAGTCGCCGGGGGTGGCTGGTCTGCCGCGTCGATTTCGGACAGTGGAATTGATTGATTCCTATGCTGCCGTGACCGACTGGGTGTAACTGTAGTGCACGTCATTCGGGCACCGGTAATCCAGCGCTGAATGCCGCCTGCGGGCGTTGTAAAAACCCTCGATGTAGGAGATCACATCCCGTCGCGCCTGCTTCTTGGTGGCATAGACGGTCCGGTAGACACGTTCGTTCTTCAACGCCGCGAAGAACGATTCGGCCATTGCGTTATCCCAACAAATACCGGTTCTACCCATCGACGAGCGCATGCCCAAAGACGTCACGAGCTTGCGGTAATCGGCCGAGGTGTAGACGCTGCCGCGGTCGGAATGAAAGATCGCCTGCGGCTCGATGAATGTCGTTGCGTACGCATTCTTCAACGCGTCTTCGACGAGTTCGGTGCGCATGTGGTCAGCGATCGACCAGCCCACCACCTTCTTGGAGTAGCAGTCGATGACCGTCGCCAGGTAGACGAAGCCGGCCCACGTGTGGATGTAGGTGATGTCACCGACGAACTTCATCCCGGGACGCTCGGCGGTGAAGTCTCGCTCGAGCAGGTCAGGCATGCCCGCTGCGGCGTGGGCGTCGGCTTCGGTAGTAACTCGGAACGGGCGGGGTTGGCAGGCCACGAGGCCTTCGTCGCGCATGATCTGGCGCACCAGCTCCGGCGAGCACTCGGTGTGCTCGTCAGCCAGGTCAGCGTGGATGCGGCGGTACCCGTAGGTCTCATCTGATGCGGTGAAGAAGTGCTGTACGCGGGCGGTCAGCGCCGCGCGGCGGGACGCGGTGGCCGAGGTCGGACGGCTCAACCAGTGGTAGAAGCCTGATGTCGAGACCGCCAACCATTCGCACATCTTGTAGACGGGATTGGTCTGGTCGGGGTCATTCTTGCAGGAGTCGATGTACTCGTACTTGCTCACTGTCGCTGCTCCCTCGCGAAGTAAGCCGTTGCTTTTTTCAGGAATGCAGTCTCCGCCTTGAGCTCGGAGTTCTCGCGTTCCAGCTCTTTGAGGCGTGCCCGTTCGGAAACTGTCAACTCAGTCTCTGCGCCACTGTGCGCATCGCGATACTTGTTCAGCCAATTCCGCAGCGTCTCGGGACCGACGCCATAGGAGGTCGCTACCTCCTTGATCGACTTGGAAGTCGCGATGACTTCTTGGCACAACTCGTCCTTGAATTCTTGGCTAAACCGTCTGCGTGAAGCAGTCATATCCGCGATCTCACTTTCCGGTAGAACCCTCATCTTAAGAGGGCCCACTGTCCGACATCACCGCAGCAGGCCAGGCGGCCGAGGCCGCGGGGGCCAGGGCGAGGCCGGCGGCGCCGATCGTGGCGGTGAGGGCGAGCGAGGGGAGCGAGCGCATCTGGGCGACCTTTCGGGGCGGGGACCTGGTGGTCGTGACCCGGGCGCGGTGTGCGTCTGGGGCTCGACCCGTGGTCCTCGACGGGTGTGGCGGAGCCTCGCGATCCATGGGTGCTCCGGCTCGCCGACGAACGGCTCACGGTTGCGGGTCAGCGCCGGAGTCGCACCGGCTTCCCCCAACAGGGTCGCGACTGCCTCTCGGCAGTGCTGGCCCCATGCTACCGCGGGGCTACACTGGGGCCCACAGGCGTTCGAGCCGTCATCAGCGGCGAGCCTCCGGAAGAACGGGACCGGCCCCAGGGTCGGTCCTCACTAGACCCGGACGACTGGTCACGTGACGACCGATCGACCAAGAGCGGTCTCCTCCCTTCGTGCGAAGGGGGTGGACAAGCGGGGTGGTACCGCGGTGGCCCAGCCATCGTCCTCGTGGCAATGACCACGCCGAGTACCCCCGGAGCCGCAGCGATGACCTACCCCAAGGTCTCCACCACTGACGCGACCACCGTCGTCCCGTCCCCCAGCTTCCCCGACCTCGAGAAGCAGGTCCTGAGCTACTGGGAGGCCGACGGGACCTTCCAGGCCTCGATCGATGCTCGCGAGACCGGCATCGACGGGGCCAACGAGTTCGTCTTCTACGACGGGCCCCCCTTCGCCAACGGGCTGCCGCACTACGGCCACCTGCTCACCGGCTACGTCAAGGACGTCGTGCCGCGCTACCAGACGATGCGCGGCAAGCGGGTCGAGCGGCGCTTCGGCTGGGACACCCACGGGCTGCCCGCCGAGCTCGAGGCGATGCGCCAGCTCGGGCTGAAGACGACCGACGAGATCCGCGAGCTGGGCATCGAGAAGTTCAACGAGGTCTGCCGCGAGTCGGTGCTGAAGTACACCGGGGACTGGCGCGACTACGTCACCCGCCAGGCGCGCTGGGTCGACTTCGACAACGACTACAAGACGCTCAACCCCGGCTTCATGGAGTCGGTCATCTGGGCCTTCAAGTCCATGTACGACAAGGGCCTGGTCTACGAGGGCTTCCGCGTGCTGCCCTACTGCTGGCAGGACGAGACGCCGCTGTCCAACCACGAGCTGCGCATGGACGACGACGTCTACCAGCAGCGGCAGGACCCGGCGGTCACCGTCGGCCTGCGGATGGACACGACCGGCGAGGACCCGGTCCTCGACGGTGCCCACCTGCTCGTCTGGACGACGACCCCGTGGACCCTCCCGAGCCACCTGGCCGTCATGGTCGGCTCCGAGATCGACTACGTCGTCGTCGAGGCGCCCGTGCCCGGTGTCGAGGGCAGCACCGCGAAGTACGTCCTCGCGCAGGCCCGCCTGGGTCACTACGCGCGAGAGCTCGGCGACGAGCCGGTCGTCTTCGGCCGCTACACCGGCGCCCAGCTCCTCGGCCGGACCTACACACCGCCGATGTCCTACTACGCCGGCCACGAGGGCGCCTTCCGCGTCGTCGCCGCCGACGACGCGGTCACGACGACCGACGGTACGGGCATGGTCCACACCGCCGGAGCCTTCGGTGAGGTCGACAAGGAGGTCACCGACCGCGAGGGCATCGAGGCCGTCATGCCGGTGGCCAAGGACGGCACCTTCACCGCGCCGGTGACCGACTACGCCGGCCTGCTCGTCTTCGACGCCAACGGCCCGATCATCGACGCGCTCAAGGCGGCGACCCTCGCCCTTCGAGACGGCGCTGGCGCGCCTCCTCAGGGATCGGGGGTGGATTCGGTCAACGCCGGCACGATCCTGCTGCGCCGCGAGACCTACGAGCACTCCTACCCCCACTGCTGGCGCTGCCGTCAGCCGCTGATCTACAAGGGCGTCGAGTCCTGGTTCGTCGAGGTCACGGCGATCAAGGACAAGATGCTCGCCAACAACGAGCAGATCACCTGGACGCCCGACCACGTCAAGCACGGGCAGTTCGGCAAGTGGCTGGAGAATGCGCGCGACTGGTCGATCACCCGCAACCGCTTCTGGGGCAGCCCCGTGCCGGTGTGGAAGTCCGACGACCCGGCCTACCCGCGCCTGGACGTCTACGGCTCCTTCGAGGAGATCGAGCGCGACTTCGGCCGGCTGCCGCTGGGTGCCGACGGCCAGCCCGATCTGCACCGCCCCTTCGTCGACGACCTGACCCGGCCCAACCCCGACGACCCGACCGGCAAGAGCACGATGCGTCGGGTCGAGGACGTGCTGGACGTGTGGTTCGACTCCGGGTCGATGAGCTACGCGCAGGTGCACTACCCCTTCGAGAACGCCGACTGGTTCGAGCACCACTTCCCGGGCGACTTCATCGTCGAGTACATCGGGCAGACGCGCGGCTGGTTCTACACGCTGCACATCCTGGCGACCGCGCTCTTCGACCGGCCGGCCTTCAAGTCCGTCATCAGCCACGGCATCGTCCTGGGCAACGACGGGCAGAAGATGTCCAAGTCGCTGCGCAACTACCCGGACGTCTCCGAGGTCTTCGACCGCGACGGCGCCGACGCGATGCGCTGGTTCCTCATGTCCAGCCCGATCCTGCGCGGCGGCAACCTCGTCGTCACCGAGCAGGGCATCCGCGAGGGGGTGCGCCAGGTCCTGCTCCCGCTGTGGAGCTCGTGGTCCTTCTTCTCCCTCTACGCCAACGCGCTCGGCGGTGCTGACGGATCCGGCTACGAGGCGAAGTGGTCGACCGCATCGGCCGATCCGCTCGACCGGTACCTGCTGGCCAAGCTGCGCGAGTTCGTCGAGGACGCCACCGCCCGCATGGACGCCTATGACATCGCGGGTGCCTGCGACGCGACCCGCAGCTTCACCGACGTGCTGACCAACTGGTACATCCGGCGCAGCCGCGAGCGGTTCTGGGCGACCGGGGCCGACCGGGCCGACGCGGAGGCCGCCTGCGACACCCTCTACACGGCGCTCGAGGTGCTCTGCCGCGTCGCCGCCCCCCTTCTCCCGCTGACGACCGAGGAGATCTGGCGCGGCCTCACGGGCGGTCGCTCGGTCCACCTGACCGACTGGCCGCTGGCGCAGGACCTGCCCGCCGACCACGACCTCGTCGTGGCGATGGACACCGCCCGCGCCGTGTGCAGCTCCGCGAGCGGCCTGCGCAAGGCCAACAAGCTGCGCAACCGCCTGCCGCTGAGCGACCTCACGGTCGTCGTGCCCGACGCCCAGCGACTCGCGGACTTCGGCGCGATCGTCGCCGACGAGGTCAACGTGCGCCAGGTGAGCCTGCTCGACATCGACGACCCGGCCGCGCAGGAGTTCGGCGTGAGCCAGAAGCTCGCGGTCAACGCCCGCGCCGCCGGCCCGCGTCTGGGCAAGCAGGTGCAGGTCGCGATCAAGGGCTCCAAGTCGGGCGACTGGTCGGTCGCCGACGACGGCACCGTGACCGCCGGCGGCATCGACCTGGTCGAGGGCGAGTACACGCTCGAGACCGTCGCGGCCGATGACGAAGGGAGCCAGCGCGCCACCGCGATGCTCCCCGGCTCCGTGGGTGGCTTCATCGTCCTCGACACCGAGGTCACCGACGAGCTCGCCGCGGAGGGCCTGGCCCGCGACGTCGTGCGCGCCGTCCAGGAGGCCCGCAAGCAGGCCGGTCTCGAGGTCTCCGACCGGATCAGCCTGACGATCACCGGGTCGCAGCGGGTGTGGGAGGCGACGGTCGCCCACCAGGGCCTGATCGTCGACGAGACCCTCGCCGGGCAGTTCGGCTCCGCACCCAACCTCGAGGCCTTGCCCCTGACGGACGGCGTCGTCGAGACCGAGCTCTCCGGGAGCGAGCAGGTCCGGATCAAGGTCACGAGGATCTGAGTGGGGTTCGTCAACGGACTGCTCTGGCTCCTGGGCTGCCAGCTCGTCGGCGAGGTCATCTCGCACGCCCTCGGTCTGCCGATCCCCGGCTCGGTCATCGGCATGGTGCTGCTCTTCGGCGTGCTGCTCGTGCGCAAGCCCGAGGTCGACTCGGGCACGCTCGGCGCGGCCGACGGGCTGCTGCGTCACCTGCAGCTGCTCTTCATCCCGGCCGGGGTGGGCGTCATGGTCAGCTTCGGTGAGCTGCGTGCCGACTGGCTGCCGATCGGCGGCGGCCTGGTGCTCTCGTGGTGCATCGGCTTGGCCGTCGTCGCCGGCCTGACGACCTGGGTGCTGCGCCGTCAGGACCCGGCACGATGACCGCGGCCCTGGACTACCTGCGCAGCTCGCCGCTCTTCTGGGTCTTCGTCACCGTCGCCGGCTACCGGGCCGGGGTGTGGCTGCGTGACCGCACGGGCGGCCACCCGCTGGCGCAGCCGGTCCTCGTCGGGATCATCATCGTCATCTCGGTGGTCTCCGTGCTGGGCGTCGACTACGACACCTACTTCGAGGGTGGCGCGATGATCCACTTCCTGCTCGGGCCGGCGACCGTCGCGCTCGCGGTCCCGCTGTACCGGCAGGCCCATCGGCTGCGGGTGATGCTCCTGCCGCTGCTCGTGGCCATCCCGATCGGGGCCGCGGCCTCGATCATCTCGGCGGTGGCCACGGTCCACCTGCTGGGTGGGGACGACGTGCTCGCCCGCACCCTCGCGCCGAAGTCGGCGACCGCTCCCGTCGCGATCGCGGTCGCCGACCAGGTCGGGGGCATGACCAGCCTCGTCGCCGTCTTCTCGGTCATCGCCGGGATCTCGGGCGCGGTGGTCGGCCCGGCCCTGCTGACGCTGATGCGGGTGCACGACCCGATGGCCCGCGGCCTGGCGATGGGTGCCGTCTCGCACGGGATCGGCACCTCGCGCTCGCTGCACGATGACCCCGTCGAGGGCGCCTTCGCCGGGCTGTCGATGGGTTTGACGGCCCTGGCGACGAGCCTGATCGTCCCGGTGGTCGTCGCCCTGCTGCTTTAGATGGACTCCTGCCGCACAGGCATACATCACGAAACGGTGAAGATTTACCCACTTCGTGCGGAAGGTGGGCAAACTGCAGCCAGGGCGCCAACGATGTCGCCCATCAGAGGGAACAAAAGGGCATGGCACGGACTACACGTCGGGTTGTCGCTATCCTGGTAACGGCTGCCGCTGTTACAGGGTTCGCGGCGGACTCAGCCAGCGCATGGGATGGAACTGTCACGTCCAGTTGCAGTACCAACTACTTCAAGAACATCGTCACCCTGACGGGCGGGGGAACTATGTCCGTCAAGCAACGGAGCTCGACCGAAAACACGAACCAGCTCTATTGGGCCGTCTCGTCGAACGGCAATGCCGTCTCTCGGAAGGCAACGACGGACGGCGGGACGGTGAGCTGGACCAGCGTTGCGTCCGGCACCTACACGTTCAAGACCACGATCGCCTTCAACAAGAACTGCAACGGCGCGCTCCCGGGCAACGGCAACACCAACCTGGCTCTCACCGTTACTCCTTGAGCCGATCAGGATAGTGGCGGACGATGCCGGACAGGGCGCACTCAAGCGCTGTTCGGCATCGTCCGCTCTCAACGACAGGACTTTTTCATGACTTGGCTGTCTGCGTCGCGCATAGTTGCTCCATTCGTGACCGTCGCCTTGCTAGCGGGGTGTTCTGCCAAGGCCGACTCGGAACTTTCGGCGAGCGACCCGACGTTTGCGGGACTGGACTCCGAAGTGACCAAAGAAGTGTTGGCTTCGCCCGTCGCGGAGGACAGGGTTGCTGGTGACGACCCCGCGGTCGCATCGGCTCGGTACCAAGGCATTGTTCGTAATTTCGTCCTATGCCGGGATGCGTATGCGTCCTACAAGACGTGGCTCAAGAGCGGTGAAAGCCCGGGGTTGCCGAGACAACCGAATCCGACGAATCCGGCCCCTACGGCGGGGGACATGGAGGCCGACATCAAACTCTTCCGTGACGATCTGGACAGTGGCGACATCTCGTTGGTCCGTGAGCGGCTGTCGAGTGCGAACGGGTGCGGCGGGTGGATCCCGGCCACTCCGGGAGATCTGAGCGGTCAAACGATCGCTGATGCGGTCAAGGCGGGCAGATGACGAGGTGTGCAGGGGTGCTCACTCTTGTCGTGAGCGTGATGGTCGGTGTCGCTGGCTGTAGCGGTGGCGAAGGCGACGCTGCCCGCACTGCTCCAACCTCAGCGGCGGCCTCTGCATCAATAGGTGAGACCACCATGACCGTGCAGAAGTCGACATTCGTTGTCTCCTACCGCCTAAGCGGCCTCACCATTGACAGTGCCGCGGTGGGTGTGGACATTCCGCGTGGAGCACATCTGACCGATGCTCCGCGCTCGGGCGCGTCGACCTCGTTGGGGGACGCGTTGGGCACGTTGAAGCCCTCCGACGCAGACGCGAGTGAGCCAGCGGGCACGGTCGAGGCGTCGCGGCGGGCGATGACGAGCAGCCGTCTGCGCACCTTGCGGTCTCCCGCGTCAGGGCGCGTGCACTTCACCGGTCGGTCAGCCAAGGTCAGCACATCCGGCATAGACGTGGCCATCCCACTGAAGCCCCTCCAGGAGTTGCGCTACCGAGGCATGGAGTTCACCGGTTCCGTCACGACCGAGACTGTTCTCGGTCAGGAAGAAGGAACTTGCCAATCTGTGTGGATCGAGGACTCTCCCCAGCCGTCCGCCGGTGAGGACGGGACAGGTTCGAGCGCCACACTCCACTGTCGTCTCCCTGCAGACTTCGAGACGGCTCCCGGGCTGCCAGCAGTCGTCACGCTCACTTCCGAGCGACTCGAGAAGGTCATCACCATCCCGGTGCTGTATATCTCCCTCGACAAGGGCGGCCAGAACTATGTTGTCCAGCTGCGTCGTGGCGGAAGGCCAACCGAACAGAAGATCACCGTCGGGGCCACAGACGGCGTGCGACGCACTGTGATCGAGGGCCTTGAGCCGGGCGATGTCATCGTTCTTCCCGAGCCATCGTGACCGAGCCGGTCATTTCGCTGCACGAGGTCAGCGTCCGATACGCCACGGGAAGAGAGACAGTCACCGCCTTAGACAAGGCGAGCATGGATGTGCTGCCGGCGAGCTCCACCGCGATCGTGGGTCGATCCGGTTCCGGCAAGTCGACGCTGATCTCTGTGTTGTCGCTGCTGCGCAGCCCGGCTAGCGGCAGCGTCCGGGCTCTCGGTCGGGAGATCGGTCATCTCAGCGACTCGGACCTCTCCCGACTGAGATCAACCCTCGTCGGCACGGTCTTCCAGAGCTTCCACCTCGACCCTACTTTCTCCGCAGCGGATAACGTCATGCTGCCGTGGTACTTCGGTTCTGGCGGATCTCGACGAGTGGCACGAGCGCGCGCGCTCGAGGTGCTCGAGGTGCTCGGCATCGCAGACCTGGCTCGTCGCCTTCCTGGGGAGATGTCCGGAGGGCAGCGACAACGAGTCGCCATCGCTCGCGCACTCTTCACTGCACCTCCACTGCTGATCGCGGACGAACCCACCGGCAACCTCGACGAGGACACCGCTTTACAAGTGAGCGATGCCCTGTACGCGTTGCCGGGCACCGTTGGCAGCGCGGTCGTGGTCGTCACCCACGACACGCAAGTGGCCAAGCGGGCCGAACGGTGCATCTCGATCACTCGCGGCACGCTGAACTACCACGACGCAGTCAAACCCGGTGCTCGCGGGGAGGGAGTCTAGGTGTCTTCCTTCACCGAGTTCCGCCGTGGCTTGCAACTGGCTCTGTCCATGAACCGCAGGTCTCCGGTGAAGTTTGCGCTGCTGACCATCCTGGTCGCCATGAGCACCTTGGTCTTCCTCGGCGTCTCGGAGCTCTCGCGCGCCTCAACTGACAGCCTCGACTCCGCCATCGAGTCCGACCTCGGGGTCGCAGGGACTTATCGGGTGGAAGCGTCGAGTGACCTGGGACTCACGCTGTCCGAGACGCTCGCCGTCCTGCGGCCACCCATCGATCAGGTCAGTGACCAGCCCGTCGTCGTGGCCGAACGCTTCCCCTCGATCCACCCCGAATGCCCGCCCTTCAACCTGCTCGGCGACGTCACCGCCATCGTGCTGCGGGATGACACAGGAGCGCCTGAGCCATTCGCCCCGGGCAAATTGCCGGCAGACGGCGACCTGTGTCTCGCGGGGCTGGCTGTGCCGCGAGATGCGTTGCGGGAGGCCACGGCCCATGAGAAAGACACGTACGACGCCTCCATCGTCGTCGACCCCGTCTATGAGCAGGTCCTTCGGCTCGCGTCCGACCGGCCGCCGACCTATCTCATCGCTGTGACCACGGGTGAGAGCGACGACGTCACTGATCAGTTGCGCACCAGTTCCATTGACGCTCTAAGGCAGCACGCCCAGCAGGCATCCGTACCGGCGACCGATGCAGTCGTCGTGACGCGAGCGGACTCAGGCGGCTCAGTGCGATCGGCCTCCGCAGGCATCAGACTCGTCTATGGACTCATCGGTTGGGGCGTGCTGCTCATCAGCGGGATCGGTCTCCTCGTCGCTGAACTCATCGTCCTTCGTGACAGGACCTGGTTCTTCGGCCTGGCCAGAGCGGTCGGCGCCCGTCGATGGAGCATCGCCTGGCTGGTCATCGCAGACATCCTGCTCGTCCTCATAGCTGGGCTTCTTGTCGCGATCACCGTCCTGGCGATCGCGGGACCTGGGATAGCTTCCTTCGGCCGGGAGGCCTTCCAGGTCGAGCTTCACGTCCTACGCCTGTCAGCGCTGCCGCAGCTCTTCCTCGGCTTCTGCGTAGTTTTGCTCCTCGCTGGCTTTTACCCGGCGATTCAGGCAATGAGACTTGACCCGCTGGATGTGCTGGAGCGCAGGTAGCCAAGGAAGACTTGGGGTTGCGCTCTCGCGACTAGCGCCCTCGTTGCCTACGTCAGGCTCAGACGGCGTCGGCCTGCCGCTCCCACACCCCGTCCTCCATCGGCTTGCCGGTCTCCAGCACCGACTTGATGCCGGAGAGCACCCACGGCCAGCCACCGCCACCGGCGCCCATCGGGTCGGGGTTGCCGGCGACCTGCTCGGCGGTCGTCGGGCGGCCGGTGAGGTCGTGCGTGAGGGTGAGTCGGGTGGCGCCGTCCGCGGTGGCCTCGATGTCCCAGGTGACGGTGCCCGGCTCCTCGTCCTCGATCCACACCGGCGCCCAGGTCTGCACGAGCCGGCGCGGGGGATCGCACTCGAGCACCTCGCCGGTGACGACGACATCGGGCATGTTCATCGACTTCATCTCCTCGCTGGCCCGGTGCTCGAAGTGGCCGCCGGGGGAGAGGTCGTAGGAGACATCGCCGGTGTACCCGTAGAGCCGGCTGAACTCGGGCGTGGTGATGGCCGCCCAGACGCGCTCCGGGGTGGCGTTGATGAAGATGCGGTGGATCTGGGTCTCGCTCATGACTCGTCGTCCTCCAGGACTCGCTTGAGGTCGAGCAGCGCGGAGACCCGCGCCGCCGTGTACTTGCCGATCCACCGGTCGTGGATCGCCCTGATGGGGACGGCGTTGAGGTGGTGCAGCTTGCTCCGTCCCTCCTTGCGGGTGACGACGA
The DNA here is from genome assembly GCF_004295485.1 of Janibacter limosus. NCBI lineage: Bacteria > Bacillati > Actinomycetota > Actinomycetes > Micrococcales > Intrasporangiaceae > Janibacter > Janibacter limosus. The sequence goes on from NZ_CP036164.1 coordinate 854,213, forward strand.
GGTTGGCTTCCTCGAGCAGCCGCAGGTGCTTGGCCACTCCGAACCTCGTCATCTCCGTGTGCTCCCGCACGATCGCCTCGAGCTCGGACTGCGTCCGTCCGTCCTGCTCGAAGAGCGCGTCCAGCAGCATCCGGCGGATCGGGTCCGCCAGGGCCTTGAACACGAGGTCGTCGTCGGTCACGTCATCGACAATAGGTGACCTTTTGGTCACCTGTCAACGGATAGTCTGCGGAGCATGGACACCACCTTGTACTCCGCGGACGAACTGCTCGAGCTGGCTCCCGAGGGCAAGGGGGACCGACCCGGGGTCAAGAAGGCGCTCATCGGTCACGGCGCGCGCGTGGTGATGATGCGCTTCGCTGCCGGGCAGGTGCTCGCCGAGCACACGGCCGCATTCCCGATCCTCGTGCAGTGCCTGCAGGGTGAGATCGAGTTCGTCACGGGGGATCAGTCGGTGAGGCTCACGCCGGGCGTCGTCGCCAACCTCGACGGCAATGTCCCGCACGAGGTGCGCGGCGTCACCGACGCGATCTTCCAGCTCGTCATGCTCGACCCGGCCGCACGTCCTTAAGGGGCTCTTCACAGATGAGGGTGTAACTGGGTTTGTGGCCCCGGGCGGCGTGGCGGTGGCGGGGTAGGCGTCGAGGCCTTCACATGATGGAAGTTCTCACACAACCCATCAGGAAGACCTCGACATGTCTGACGCTACCTTCACTGCCCCGGATCTGACCACGTTCGCCCGCTTGGACCAGCTCGGACTGGAGGTCACTGGCCAGTGCCTCGAGGCCGGGCAGGCGGTGCTGGCCTGCCGGGTGGTCGAGCCGGATGACTGGTGCCACCGCTGTGGCTGTCAGGGCCGGCCACGCGGCAGCGTGGTGCGCTCCTTGGCGCATGCCCCCTTCGGTCAGCGCCCCACGACCCTTCGGGTGCGGGTGCGCCGCTACACGTGCACCGACTGTGGTCATGTGTGGCGTCAGGACACCTCCCGGGCGGCTGAGCCTCGAGCCAAGCTCTCTCGTGGGGGGCTGGCGTGGGCGTTGAGCGCGATCGTGTGCCAGCACCTGTCGATGTCCCGGGTCGCCGAGGGCTTGGGCGTGGCGTGGAACACCGCCAACGACGCGGTCCTGGCCGAAGGGCGACGGGTGCTGATCGATGACCCGGCCCGCTTCGAGGGGGTGAAGGTCCTGGGTGTCGATGAGCATGTGTGGCGCCACACCCACCGCGGGGACAAGTACGTCACCGTGATCATCGACCTGACCCCTACTCGTCAGGACGGCGGCACGGCCCGGTTGCTGGACATGGTCGAAGGGCGTTCCGGGGAGGTCTTCGCTGCGTGGCTGGCCCAACGGCCCCAAGCCTGGCGTGAGGGCATCGAGGTCGTCGCGATGGACGGGTTCACAGGATTCAAGGCTGCCGCCACGAAAATGGTCCCCACCGCGGTCACGGTCATGGACCCCTTCCACGTCGTCGCCCAGGCCGGTGAGGCGATGAACCGGTGCCGACAGCGGGTGCAACGAGAGACGTGTGGGCGCCGCAGCCGCAAGGGCGACCCGTTGTACCGCGTGCGCAGGGCACTGTTCGTCGGCGACCAGTTGCGCACCCAGCGCCAGAGCGAACGCATCACGCCCGTGCTGGCCGATCCCGCCCACGCCCAGCTCGCGCAGGCCTGGCGCGCCTACCAAGAGATGATCAACGCCTACCGCGACGAGAAGCCTGCTCGAGGACGCCAGAGGATGGCCGATCTGATCGATCACCTCAACTCCCAGCCCCCCGAACAGATCGAACTACGCAAGCTCGGCAAGACCCTGCACCACCGCGCTGAGGACGTCCTGGCCTACTTCGACCACCCCGGCTCATCCAACGGACCCACCGAAGCCATCAACGGACGCCTGGAACACCTACGCGGCCTGGCCCTGGGCTTTCGCAACCTGACCCACTACATCGCCAGATCCCTCCTAGAATCCGGCGGCTTCAGACCCCAACTACACCCTCAGTTGTGAAGAGCCCCTTAAGGTCGTGCGGGGTGTAGCGGCACGTCCTTAAGGTCGTGCGAGGTGTGGCCGTACGTGGGGGACGACCATGGGCGTGCCCGACTGTGGGTCATCGACGACCTCGGCGCCGAGTCCGAAGACCTCGCGCACGAGGTCTTCGGTGAGGACGGTGGCGGGCTGGCCGTCGCCGTGGATCCTCCCTGCGCTCATGACGACGAGGCGCGACGCGAAGCGGGCGGCCTGGTTGAGGTCGTGCAGCACCGCGACGATGGTGCGTCCCTCGCGGTTGAGCTCGGCGAAGAGCTCGAGCAGCTCGTACTGGTGCGCGATGTCGAGGAAGGTCGTCGGCTCGTCGAGCAGGATCACCTCGGTGTCCTGGGCGAGGATCATGGCGACCCAGACGCGCTGACGCTGACCCCCGGAGAGGGCATCGACCGCGGTATCCGCGAGATCGCTCAGGTGGGTGCGTTCCAGGGCCGTCGCGATGGCGCGGTCGTCCTCGGGTGACCACTGCCGCAGCAAGGAGTGGTGTGGGTGGCGACCACGGGCGACGAGCTCGGCGACCGTGATCCCCTTGGGCGCGACGGCGCTCTGCGGCAGCAGCGAGACCCGCTTCGCGACGGCGCGACCGCGCATCCGGTGCACGTCTTCTCCGTCCAGCTGCACCTGCCCGGCCGACGGCCTGTTGACTCGGGCGAGGGCCTTGAGCAGGGTCGATTTGCCGCACCCGTTGGGGCCGACGATGACCATGAAGTCACCCCGCCGCACGTCGAGGTCGAGAGCGTGGATGACGGGGTCACCGCCGTAGCCGACGGTGATGTCGTGTGCCGCGATGAGCGAAGGGGGAGTCATGTCGCCTTCTTCCATTCACCGACCAGCAGGACGCCGAGATAGACGCCGCCGATCGCGAGGGTGAGGATGCCGACGGGCAGCCCGTCGAAGAGCGGCACCTGCTGGGTGGCCAGATCGGCCAGGACGAGGAGCAGTGCTCCCATCACGGCTGACAGGCCGAGCAGGGGCCGCGCGCTGCGGGCCAGCCGGCGAGTGATGTGGGGTGCGGTCAGGGCGACGAAGGAGATCGGTCCCGCGACCGCGACGGCGCCGCCTGCCAGCAGGACCGACAGGAGCACCGCCCACCGTCGCACGGCGCCCGACTCCACACCGAGGGCGGCCGCCACCTCGTCGCCCATCTCGGTCATCCCGAGCGGCACCGACAGCAGCGCCAGTGGCACGGCCGTCACGGCGAGGATGATCCAGATCGTCGCGGCCTGGTCCCAGCCGCGGGCATTCAGGCTGCCGTTGATGTACGCCGCGAGCACCGAGGCCTTGTCCCGGGCCATGACGTAGACGACGTACTGGGTGAAGGCGTAGGCCATCGCGGAGACGCCGATGCCGGCGAGGATCATCCGCATGGGGTTGGACAGGCCGGTCCCGGTGCTCACGGCGACGAGGCCGACGGCGAGCGCGGCGCCGGCGACCGACCCGAGGACGATCGAGGTTGCGCTGGGCATGAGCAACCCGACGAAGGCGGCCCCGGCCCCTGCACCAGCGCTGACCCCGATCACATCGGGGCTTCCGAGGGGATTGCGGGTCACGGACTGGAAGAGCGCTCCGGAGGCGCCGAGAGCCGCGCCCGCACCGAGCGCGACGACCAGCCGCGGCCCGCGCAGGTTGCCGAGGACGAAGTTGGCCTTGCCCTGTGCATCGCCGCCCAGGACGTCGGCGATCCCCGCTGGCAGTTCCAGGATCGGGATGCCAAGGCGACCCATGGACAGCGTCGCCAAGGTCGCGCCGACGAGGAGGGCGACGAGGATGACGCCCAGGAGCGCCACCCTTCGCCGCATCGGCAGTTGGACGTGCCGGCCCAGGCCGATGACCGGCTCGGAGGTGGTCCACGTGGTGCTCATGCGGCCCGCTTCCCCAGGCGCCGGACCGCGAGCAGGAGGACGGGAGCGCCCACGAAGGCCGTCACCACGCCCACCATGAGTTCCTGGGGTCGCAGCACGACCCGACCGATGATGTCCGCACCGAGCAGGACGATCGGTCCGACGAGCAGGCAGGTGAGCAGCTGTCGGCGCACGTCGAGACCGACGAGGGCTCGCACGATGTGCGGCACGGCCAGACCGACGAAGGCGATCGGCCCGACGGCCGCGGTGGCCGCCGCGCAGAGCAGGGTCGCCGCACCGAGTGCCGTGACGCGCAGCAGCAGCGTGTTGACCCCCAGGCCGGTCGCCGTGTCCGAGCCCAGGGCGAGGGCGTTGAGGCCGCTCGCCGAGAGCAAGGCGAGGACCAGCCCGACGACGAGGAAGGGGGCCACCGAGCGCAGGTGGTCGAGGCCACCGTCACCGAGGGAGCCGACCACCCAGAAGCGGTAGCTGTCGAAGTGCTGGGGCATCGACAGAGCCAGACCCTGGACATACGCGGTGAGCACGGCCGCGACCACGGCCCCGGCGAGGACCAGGCGGACCAGGCTCGCACCGCCGCCACCGACGGTGCCGATCATGTGGACGACGAGCGCCGCGACGCCGCCGCCGAGCAGGGCCACCCAGGCCGAGGCGGTCGAGCCCGTCGCGACACCGAAGAAGGCGCTCGCGGTCACCATCGCGGCGGCCGCGCCGGCGTTGATGCCCAGCAGGCCCGGGTCGGCGAGCGGGTTGGCGGTCACTCCCTGCATCAGGGCCCCGGACAGGGCCAGTGCCGCCCCCACCCCGAGGGCCAGGAGCGTGCGCTCGATGCGTGCGTCGAGGACGGTCGCCAGATAGGCGTCGGGTCGCCCGGTGAGTGCGTCGATCACCTCCGGCAGCGACGTCGCCTTGGAGCCGACGGCGAGGGAGAGCAGGCAGACGAGGGCGAGCACCGCGACGCACCCCACGAGGACCAGGACGGTCCGTGGGGTGCGTCGGGCGGGGGTGGTTGCCGTCACCGGCCGCAGATCACTTGGCGTCGGCCTTGGCGATCGCCTTGTCGATCATCTCGGGATAGCGCTCGAGCGTGTAGGGCACGGTGAGCGGGTTGATCATCGAGGAGGCGGTGACGAAGGAGTTGTCGTCGCTGGAGACGACGGCGCCCTGCTTGATCGCGGGGATCGAGGCGTAGAGCTTGTTGTCCAGCGCCTGCTTCTTGGCCTTGGGGTCGCTGTAGAAGGTGAAGATCAGGTCGCTGTCGTTCAGCTTGTCCGCGTTCTCGTACCCGATGACCGCCGAGTCGGTGCCCTCGGTCTCCTTCATCTCCTTCACGGCCGGGTCGCTCTTGAGGCCCAGCTTGCGCACGATGTCGGCGCGCTGCTCGGTCGGCAGGAAGACGCCGAGGGTGTCGGGCGTGGTGTAGACGTACGAGAAGGTGTGGTCGGCCCACTCGGGGTGCTTCTCGGCCTCGTCGGCCAGCTGCTTGTCGAGGTCGGTGATCAGGCCCTTGGCGGCGTCCTGCTCACCCAGTGCCTTGCCGATGATCTCGATCTGCTGGTCCCAGTCGATGCTCCACGCCTTGTCCGGGTAGGCGACCGTCGGGGCGATGGCGTCCAGCGCGTCGTACTGCTCCTGGGTGATGCCCGACCACGGCGCGAGGATGACGTCGGGGTCGAGCTCGACGATCTTCTCCAGGTCGAGCTCCTCACCGGCACCGACGAACTCGGGGAGGGTGCCCCCTTCGTCCGTGACGGCCTCGTGGACCCACGGGGTGTAGCCCGTCTTGTCGGCGGCCCAGGCGTACTCCTCCATGCCCACCGGGATGGCGCCCAGGGCGATCGAGGTCTCGGTCGAACCCTGACCGAGGGTGACGACCTTCTCGGGCTTCTCGGTGATCTCGGCGGTGCCGAGGGTGGACTCGATGCTCACGGGGAAGGCGCCGTCGCCGGAGCCCTCGGACGTCGCAGCGGCATCGTCGGCGTCGGAGCTGCCGCAGGCACTGAGGGCGAGGGCGGCGGTCAGGAGCGTGGCGGCACCGGCGGTGCGCAGGCGGGGCAGGGGCATGGTGGAACCTCTGGTCGATCGACGGATGGTTAGGCGAGGCTAACCTATGCCACTCAGTCGTGGCGATGCACCCGGTGTCCGTCCCGGTCGAAGATCATGATCACCTCGGCCGGCCCGCCGGTGGCGACGAAGGAGTGCGGGGTCATCGTCTCGAACTCGGCGGCCTCTCCCGTCTCGACCATGACGACCCGGTCCCCGAGGAAGAGCTGGACGCGGCCCTCGAGGACGAAGAACCAGTCGTGCCCCGGGTGGACCTGCTGCTGGGGCCTGCGGCTGCTCGGCTCCAGGCGCACCTTCATCGCGGTCGTGGTGCCCGTGGCCTTGGTGAGCATCCAGGTCGTGCGGCCCTCCTCGCGCGTCGGAGTCGGACGGATGACGACGTCCTCGTCGATGTCCTCGGCGAGCAGGGTCTCCACGTCCGTGCGCAGGGCCCGGGCCAGCGGCAGGAGCACGTCCAGGCTGATGGCCCGCTTGCCGGTCTCGATGCGGCTGATCGTCGACGGACTGAGGTGGGAGCGCTCGGCCAGGTCGTCGAGGGAGAGCGACTGCGCCCGACGCAGGCCGCGCAGGCGGGTGCGGACGGTCTGCTCGATCTCACTCATGGGTCCTCCGTGCGGCGAGGGCCGCGGTGATTTGCGAATACTGCAAGGGAGTATGCACTATACGCCAAGTCGATCTACGGTGAGGTCATGAGCACCCACCACCACAGCACCCCGTCCGTCATCGAGCGCCACGTCGACGTGGCCGTCGTCGGCGGCTCAGCCGCCGGCCTCGCCGCGACCCTGCAGCTCTCCCGGCAGCGCCGGTCGGTCATCGTCATCGACTCCGGTGAGCCGCGCAATGCCCCCGCTGACCAGATGCACAGCTATCTCGGCCACGAGGGGCGCTCGCCGGCCGACTTCCTGCGGATCGCCCGCGAGGAGGTGCGCTCCTACGGCGCCGAGGTCCTCACCGGCCGGGCCGATGCAGTCACCCGCGAGGAGGCCGGCTTCCGCATCGAGCTCAGCGGGGGCCACGTCGTGCACGCCCGCCGCGTCATCGCCGCGACGGGCCTGACCGACGAGCTGCCCGATGTGCCCGGGCTGATGCAGCACTGGGGCGGTGCGGTGATCCACTGCCCCTTCTGCCACGGCTACGAGGCCCGTGACCAGCGGATCGTCTCGCTCGTGACCTCGCCCATGGGGCTGCACCCGATCCCGCTGCTCCGTCAGCTCACCGACGATCTGACCGTGCTCGTCCACGAGGGCGTGTCCGCCGACGAGCCGCAGCTGCAGCTGCTGCGTGACGCCGGCGTCCGGGTCGTCGTGGCCCGCGCCGAGCGCGTCCTGAGCGACGAGAGCGGGGCACTGAGCGGGATCGCCCTGGTGGACGGCGCCGTCGTCGCTGCCGACACGATCCTGGTCGGGACCCGCCTGCACGCCCGGGTCGCCCCCTTCGCCGGGGTGGGACTGGTCGCCAGCGACCACCCGAGCGGGGTCGCCACGTACGTCGAGGCCGACCCGATGACCGGCGCGACCGCCATCCCCGGGGTCTACGCCGCGGGGACCATCGCGGAGCCCATGCTCCAGGTCCTGCCGACCGCCGCTGCGGGCAGCCGCGTGGGCAGCATGGTCAGCTTCGACCTGGCCCACGAGGACCTGGAGGCCGCGGCCCGACCCAGCGCCCACGCCGCGGACTGGGACGGGCGGTACTCCGGCGACCTGCAGTGGAGTGGCAACCCCAACGGGTCGCTCGTCGCCGAGGTCGAGGGCCTCGCGCCCGGCTCCGCCCTCGACGTCGGTGCTGGCGAAGGGGGCGACGCCATCTGGTTGGCGCAGCAGGGGTGGCAGGTTACGGCCAGCGACATCTCCGCCCTGGCCCTGGAGCGGGTCGGTGCGGCCGCTCGCGATCGCGGGCTCGACATCGCGCTGCTGCAGGCCGACGCCAACGCGTCGGACCCTTTCGGTGGCGTGCAGCACGACCTGGTGACCGCCGCCTACGCCTCCTTCCCACGCACCCCGGACGGACGCGGTGCGGCCAATGTGCTCGACGCCGTCGCACCCGGAGGTCGTCTGGTCGTCATCAACCACGACACCCAGGACATGGACGCAGCCGTGGATCGGGCCGACGTCGAGCAGACCCGGCCCTTCGACCACAAGGCCTTCGTCACCACCGAGGAGCTGGTGGCCGCCATCGCCGAGCGGCCGGGCTGGACCGTCGCGGTCAACGACCGTCGGGAGCGCCCGGCAGGCGCCGCCTCCCCCCAGCACGTGCACGACATCGTCCTGCATGCACGGCGCAGCGCCTGACGGTGGGAGAATCTGCGGCATGAGTCCCGCCCCCGATGCCGCCCAGCGCCAGGCCACCGCCGATCTCGAGCTGCGCAAGCGGATGCGCCAGGTCGAGGACAACATCCTCGCGCGCGCCCCCGAGCACGACCTCGAGCCCAGCCTCGACCGCATCCGTGCGGTCATGGACCTGCTCGGCGAGCCCCAGCGCACCTTCCCGGTCATCCACGTGACCGGGACCAACGGCAAGACGTCCACGGCGCGGATCATCGAGTCGATCCTGCGTGAGTCGGGCCTGAAGACAGGGCGGTTCACCTCACCGCACCTGCAGGACATCCGCGAGCGGATCACCATCGGCGGCGAGCTGATCACCCGCGAGGCCTTCCTCGACGCGTGGGCGGACATCGCCCCCTTCGTCGACGCGGTCGACACCCGCTCGGCGTCCGAGGACGGCCCGAGGATGACCTACTTCGAGGTGCTCGTCGCGCTCGCCTACGCGGCCTTCGCCGACGCCCCCATCGACATCGCGATCGTCGAGGTCGGCATGGGCGGCTCATGGGACGCGACCAATGTCGTCGAGGCGGACGTCGCCGTCATCACGCCGGTCGGCATCGACCACCAGCACTTCCTCGGCAGCTCGATCGAGGAGATCACCACCGAGAAGTCGGGGATCATCCACCCCGACGCCATCGCCGTGAGCGCCCCGCAGGAGCCCGAGGTCATGGCGATCCTGCGCGAGCGGGCCGACGAGGTCGGGGCGCAGCTCAAGGTCGAGGGGCTCGACTTCGGCGTCCTCGAGCGCGATGTGGCCGTCGGCGGTCAGGTGGTCTCCCTGCGGGGCCTCGCCGGCGACCACCCCGACCTGCTGCTCAACCTCCACGGCGCCCACCAGGCGAGCAATGCCGCGCTCGCCGTCGCGGCCGTCGAGGCCTTCCTCGGCGGGGGAGAGCAGCCGCTCGCGGAGGAGGTCCTCTCGGCCGGCCTGGCCGCGGCCACCTCGCCGGGGCGTCTCGAGATCGTCCGCCGCAGCCCGACCGTCATCGTCGACGCGGCGCACAACCCGCACGGTGCGGCCGTCCTCGCCGAGGCGCTCAAGGACTCCTTCACCTTCACCCACCTCGTGGGCGTCGTCTCGATCTTCAAGGACAAGGACGTCGTCGGGATCCTCGAGGCCCTCGAGCCGGCGCTCGACGAGGTCGTCGTCACCCGCTCGACGTCGCCCCGCGCGATGCGGCCGGACCGCCTCGGTGAGATCGCCGCGGAGGTCTTCGGCGACCACCGCGTCACCGTCGTCGACGAGCTGCCCGACGCGCTCGACCGGGCGGCCCAGCTGGCCGACGACGGGGGCGTCGCCGGTGGCGTCGTCGCGACCGGCTCGATCGTCACCGTCGGCGAGGTGCGGCTGCTCCTCGGGGTGACGGACGTCGAGGCACCCGCGCCGCGACCGGTCCAGGTGCCGCTCGAGGCGGAGGAGTAGGAGCCCGCCTCACCGCGGCAGCGGCACGCGCACGAAGTGCGGCCGGTACCGCAGCGGGTCCTCCAGCACCCGGGAGCTGTCGGTGTCGTTGGTGCTGTACGAGGCGACGACGCTGCCGTCCTCCGGGAAGAGCGTCGGGTGCGCCAGCGGCATGTACCTCACCTGACCGGTCTCGCCCTGATCGACCTTCGCCACCGCCTCGCCGGAGGACCACGGCCCGGTGGGGGAGTCGGCCGTCCACACGGTGATGTCGCTGCCGAGCAGGTCGTTGCGCTTGCTCAGGGCGTACCACCGGTCGCCGCGGGTGAAGACGCTCAGCGTCTGCGAGACACCGTCGCGGGCCGGGATCATCTCGCTCGCGTCCGCCTCGGAACGCGACCACCCGGAGCCGTCCCAGTAGCGCCAGCGGGACCGGTGCACGAGGTCGTCGGGCCGCACCCGCGCCACGCGAAGGGAGTACCCCCACGCCTGGTCGGTGCCCGGGTTGGCGGTGCCGTAGACGTAGACCCAGCGATCCCGACCGGTCCCGACGAGGGTGGTCGCCGCGCCCCACGTGGTGTGCTCCCGGCCGGTGCGGTCCGGCCCGATGTCGCGCTGGTCGAGCAGCTGCGGCGTGCCGCCGACCGGCACGACGAAGACCGCGACGGACAGCCCGAGGTTCTCGAAGTCGAAGGCGCCCGACCCGGTGGTGCGCACGCGCTGGGTGGTGACGTAGAGCAGGTCGTAGCCGGTGCGGTGGTCGACGAGCGTCGACATCGGCCAGTGCCCGACCGGGTGGTCCCCGCCTCCGGGCCGGTCAGGGATGAGCGCGCCACCGGTCGCGGGCACGACGGCCCGCAGGCACCGCCCGTCGGTCACGAGCATGGAGTTGCGCACATAGGTCGGTCCCGTGGTCCCGCCGCGCAGGGTGTCGCCGAAGAGCCAGACGCGCCGGTCGTCCTGGAGCAGCGCGTCGGCGCCGACGTCGCCCCCGCGGAAGTCGTCCGTGCCGCGCAGCCGCGCGATCCGGTTGAGGTCGTCGACCGACCGCACTGACCCGGCCCGCACGCACTCGGAGCTCGCGGCGAGCGAGGTCAGCCGGGGAGCGGCGGCCACCTCGGCGCGGGGCACGACGACGGCGAGCGCGAGCATCGCGACGGTCAGGGGGGCCACGGCACCGAGGACCCGCACCCGCCAGGCGCGCGTGCCGGCGAGCTCGCCCAGGTCCTCGTCACCGACCGGCTCGGGGACGTGCCGGCGCCGACGGACGGCGCGGGCCAGGGTGATGACGAGGAGCGAGGAGAGCAGCCAGACGAGCAGGACGGCGACCTGACCGGTCGCGACCTCCCCTTCGGTCCCGGCAGCGATCGCCGCCTCGACCCCCGAGCCGGGCACGCCGAGGCCGGCGAGGGTGCTCCAGGGCTCGCCGACGAGGTAGGGGTCGACCCGGGCGAGCACCGGCGCGCCGGTGGCGAAGAAGAGAGCGACCGTCAGCCCGAGCCCGGCCCAGCCGAAGAGGGCCTCGAGCCCGAAGGTGAAGGCGGCCGCGGTGCCCGCGACGAGGGCCGGCACGAGCACGCTCGCCCAGCCGGCGTCGTGCAGCGCGACGAGCCCGATGAGCGCACCGCTGCCCACGGACAGCGCCCCGACGACGGCCGCGCGACGCAGCCCGTGCCGCAGGTCCCCGGCGACCGGGCCGAAGCGCAGGCTGGTCCCGACGGCGAGGAGGAAGCCGAGGAGCAGCGCGAGGGCGACGGCCAGGCGGGCGGCCTCCCTTCGCTCGTCCGCATCGGCGGGCCCGACGACGTCGACGGTGACCTGGCGACCGGTGCGGTGCTCGGCCTCCTCGACCCGCTCGCGGATCGCCTGGTCGAGGGTGTCGTCGTTGATCGACGCGAGCAGGAGCCGGTCGGTGGAGCCGCCGAGGTCGACGACGAGCGCCGCCCGGGCGGTCCCGTCGGTGAGAGCCGAGCGTGCGTCGTCCTCGTCGCGTACCGCGTGCAGGTCGAAGGGGTCACCCGGCAGGTCGTCGTACCCGCGGGCCACGCTCTCGGCGACGACCGGGTCGGCGGCGACGACTGCCGGGACCCCGTGGGGCTCGAGGTCGTCGGAGCCCGCGAGGACGAAGGCCGCCCACGCGATCTCGGCGAGGACGACGACCACGAGGAGCGCGGTGACGGCCGGCGGCAGGACCTGTCGCCGGCGCGGGAGGTCGCCGGGGTGGGTGGTGGGCACGCGTCGAGACTAAGCCGTGTGGCGCTTACCCTGTCACCCGTGACTCCCGACCAGCAGCCGCGCCCGCAGGGCAAGTTCATGTGGCGCATGCTCGCCACCGTCCTCGGCGGCCAGGCGCTCGTCATCTTCTTCGGCGCCCTGACCAGCCGCGGCCTCGACCCGGAGCAGCCGGCCGTGGTCGGGGGGCTGACCCCCTTCGTCCTGCTCTGCGGGCTCGCGGTGCTCGCGATCGTCGCCGCCGGGCTCATGCGCCGCCCCTTCGGCCCGGCGCTTGGATGGATCGTCCAGCTGTTGTCCATCCTCTCCGGATTTTTCGTGACGATGATGTTCGTCGTGGGCGTGGTCTTCGCGCTCCTGTACTTCTACTGCCAGCGCATCGGCCGTCGTGTCGACCGCGAGCAGGCCGCCCGTGCCGTGACCCAGCAGGAGAGCTGACCCTTGGACTTCATCACCGCCGTGATTCTCGGACTCGTCCAGGGGCTCACCGAGTTTCTTCCTGTGAGCTCCAGCGCTCACGTCTCGATCGTGGGGCGCCTTCTGGGGCAACAGGACCCGGGTGCGGCCTTCACCGCGATCACCCAGCTGGGGACCGAAGCTGCCGTCGTCATCTACTTCTGGCGCGACATCACGACGATCATCCGCAAGTGGTTCCTCTCGCTCGCCGGCAAGGTCGCCAAGAACGACCCCGACGTGCGCATGGGGTGGCTCGTCATCATCGGCACCATTCCCATCGGCCTGCTCGGCGTCCTCTTCCAGGACACCATCGAGACCTCGCTGCGCAGTCTGTGGATCACCGCGACGATGCTCCTCGTCTTCGCCCTGGTCATCCTGGCCGCCGAGCGCTTCGGCAAGCAGGACCGTGAGCTGAGCGACCTCACCTGGAAGCACGGCATCTTCTACGGCCTCTGGCAGGCACTCGCCCTCATCCCGGGGGTCTCCCGCAGTGGCGGCACCATCGCCGGTGGTCTCTTCATGGGCTACTCCCGAGAGAGTGCGGCCCGCTACAGCTTCCTGCTGGCCATCCCGGCCGTCATCGCGTCAGGTGGCCTGCAGGTCGTCAAGATCGCGGGTGGCGAGGGGACCGGCGAGACCGGCTGGGGACCGATCATCGTCGCCACGGTCATCGCCTTCGTCGTGGGTTACGCCGTCATCGCGTGGTTCATGAAGTACATCACCACCCACACCTTCACCCCCTTCATGATCTACCGGATCCTGCTCGCCCTGGGGCTCTTCGCCCTGCTGGGTACAGGCACGATCGCGGCGTGACTACGCTGGGCCCCGTGACTGAGCAGACCGAACGTTCCCTGATCCTCGTCAAGCCCGATGGTTTTCGCCGTGGCCTCACCGGTGAGGTGATCCGCCGGATCGAGGCGAAGGGGTACACCCTCGCCGCCCTGTCCGTCCTCACCCCGACCCGTGAGCAGCTGGCAGCGCACTACGCGGAGCACGAGGGCAAGCCCTTCTACGAGCCGCTCCTGGATTTCATGGCCTCCGGCCCCGTCGCGGCCGTCGTCATCGAGGGCCAGGAGTGCATCAAGGGCTTCCGCTCCCTCGCCGGAGCGACCAAGCCGACCGAGGCCGCCCCCGGCACCATCCGTGGCGACCTCGGCCGCAAGTGGGCCGGCACCGTGGACGAAAACATCGTTCACGGCTCGGACTCCCCGGAGTCCGCCGCCCGTGAGATCGGCATCTGGTTCCCGAGCCTCTGACGTGATGACAGGGGTCGGCAGGGCGCGGGGCGCCCGACCGTGGCTGGGTCGGGACCTGGCGATCGACCTGGGCACGGCCAACACCCTGATCCACCAGCAGGGGCGGGGCGTCGTCCTCGACGAGCCGAGCGTGGTCGCGCTGAGCGTCGAGACGGGTGAGCTCGTGGCCGCGGGTACGCGTGCCAAGGAGATGCTCGGGCGCACCCCGGGTGCGCTGCGGGCGGTGCGCCCCTTGCGGGCCGGGGTCATCAACGAGCCCGACGCCACCGAGCAGATGCTGCGGTGGTTCACCGACCGGGTCGGGATCTCGAGCGTCTTCCGTCCCCGGGTCGTCGTGTGCATCCCGAGCGACATCACGGGTGTCGAGCGGCGCGCGGTCGAGGAGGCCGCCCTGCGGGTCGGTGCCCGCCGGGTCTACCTCGTCGAGGAGCCGATGGTCGCGGCCATCGGCGCCGGCCTGCCCGTGACGGACACCGAGGCATCGATGGTCGTCGACATCGGCGGCGGCTCGACGGATGTCGCCGTCATCGCCCTCGGTGGCATCGTCGCCTCGCGCAGCACCCGCACGGCCGGTGACGCCGTCGACGACGCGATCGCCGAGCACGTGCGGCGCAACCTCTCCCTGCTGCTGGGGGAGCGCAGCGCCGAGCACATCAAGGTCGAGGTGGGGTCCGCGTTCCCGCTCGCCCGCGAGGTGACCACACGCGTGCGCGGTCGTGACCTCGTCACCGGCCTGCCCAAGACCGTCGACGTCGGCTCGGCCGAGATCCGTCGGGCCATCTCGCGACCCGTCGGGGAGATCGTCGTCCTCGTGCGGGACGTCCTCGACCGCTGCCCGCCCGAGCTGGCCGGCGACGTCCTCGAGCGGGGCATCACCCTCACCGGTGGCGGCGCGCTGCTGCGCGGCCTCGACGCGCGGCTGCGGCACGAGCTCGGGGTCCCGGTGCGCGTGGCCGAGGCACCCCTGCGCGCCGTGGTGCGCGGCGCCGGCCGCTGCGTCGACGACTTCGCCGCGCTGCAGCCGGTCCTGGTCGACGGGCACCGGTTCTGATGCGTCGCCGGATCCTGCCGGTCCTGCTGGTCCTCACCCTGCTCGTCCTCCTCGCCGACCTCGCCGGCGCGCCCCTCGGTCCGGTCCGCGGGGTCGGCGACGCCGTCCTCGGCCCGGTGGAGCGGCTCGTCGCCCCCGGCGGTGGCGAGGGCGACCGCCTCGAGCGCGACAACATCGCCCTGACGCAGGAGGTGCGCCGGCTGCGCGACCGTCAGGGCGTCACCGACCAGCTCGGCGACCTCGACACCGGCGACCTGCCGAGCGTCACGGCCCGCGTCGTCGCACTCGATCGGGCCGGCGCCTCGGGGCCCGAGCGGATCACCCTGGACGTCGGCCGTCGTGACGGCGTGCACCGCGACAGTGCCGTCATCGCCCCCGGTGGGCTCGTCGGCCGGGTCGTCTCGGTGGGCGAGTGGAGCGCGGACGTCGAGGTCATCGGCTCGGGCGGCTCCGGCGTCGGTGTGCGCACGGGGGCGAAGGGAGTCATCGGCACCCTCTCGGGGTCGGACCCCACGACCGCGCACGCTGCGGACGAGCTCGTCATCACCCAGCTCACCCGGGACCGCGTGGCGGCCGGGGACGCTGTCACCACCCTCGGCAGCCCGGGCTCTCGCCCCTACCCTCCCGGCATCCGGGTCGGCACGATCAGCCGGGTCGCCAAGGCCCCCGGGGCACTCACCGACACGGCGGTCGTCGAGCCGGCTGTCGACCTGGCCACGGTCGACGTCGTCGCGGTCGTCACCGGTCCGGGTCGTACCGCGAAGCGCGCGACATGACCGGGCTGCGGTGGCCGGTGAGGGTGCTGCTCCTGGTCGTCGCACTCGTCGGAGTGCTCGCCCTGGGCGCCCGCGGGGTGCTCACCCCACCGGACCTCGTCCTGATCGTCGTCGTCGGCGTCGCCCTGTCCGCCGGGCCCGGTCCCGGCGCGATCACCGGCCTCCTCGGCGGCTGGCTCGTCGACCTCGCGCCACCGGTCGCCGTGCCCCTGGGGCTCTCCGCCCTGGGGTACGCCGCGGCCGGCTGGGTCGCCGGGCTGGCCCACCGTCGCTCCGGCCATCCGTGGTGGTGGTCGGTCCCCGTCGTCGCGGCCGCGGTCCTCGTCACCCGGGCCGCGCCGGTGCTCGTCGACCTCGCCAGCGCCCGCCCGGTCGCGTGGGGTGCCATCGCGTGGCAGGTCCTGGCCACCGCCACCATCGGCCTGGTCCTCGTCGCGGTCGTCGAGCGGCTCGAGGCGGGCCTCGTGCGGAGGCGGTGGGCATGAGGCGCCGCGCTCCACGGTTGCAGGCGCGCATGCTCGCGTCGCTCGCCGTGCTCACGCTCCTGGCCGGGGTCCTCATCGGGCGACTCGGCCAGCTCCAGCTGACCGACCACCCCGCGGGCGATGACCGCGTCGCCCTCCCGGGCAGCTCGCGCGTCGCCCTCCCGGCACTGCGCGGGCGCATCCTCGATCGTGACGGGCGGCCGCTCGTGGACAACGCCGTCCGCACCGATGTCACCATCGACCGCCAGTCCCTCGCCGACGCCCGCGACGGGGGTCGGGCCACGGTGCGCCGCCTCGCCACGGCGCTGGACCTCCCCTTCGACAGCCTGTGGGGGCGCACCACCTTGTGCGGTGCGCCCGGTGCGGCGGACCGGCCGGACTGCTGGCCCGGCTCCGCGCTCGTCCCGGTGCCGATCGCGGTTGGCGTCGAGCCGGCCGCTGCCGCCAGCCTCACCGAGCGTCCCGAGCTCTACCCCGGCGTGGCCGTGACCAGCCAGCCGGTGCGTGACTACCCACGGGCGAAGGGAGGCGGTGCCCCGCAGACCACCGGGTACCTCACCCGCCCCGACGCCGAGACCATCGAGGCCTCCGACGGCGCGATCACCGACGCCGACCTCGTCGGCGCCGGTGGACTGGAGCAGCAGTACGACGAGCTGCTGCGGGGCACCCCCGGCTACAGCGAGGTGCGCGTCGACGCGCGTGGCGTCGCCGTCGAGGAGACGAGCCGCACCGAGCCGGTCGCCGGCTCCGACCTCGTCACGACCCTCGACCTGCCGGTGCAGCGAGCGACCGAGGCGGCGCTCGCCGACGGCGTGCGGCAGGCACGCGACCAGGGACATCGCGCCGACAGCGCCGCAGCCGTCGTGCTCGACCTGCGCGACGGCGGGATCCTCGCCTCCGCGAGCGTGCCCACCTATGACCCGTCGGTCTGGTCCGCCGGAGTCACCCAGGAGAAGTACGAGCAGCTGACCACGGGGGACCGCAGCCCGCTCATCGACCGGGTGACCGGTGTTGCCCAGCCACCCGCCTCGACCTTCAAGGCGGTCTCGCTGCCCGGGGCCGTCGCCGCCGGCACCGACCTGCGCGACGACGTCAGCTGCTCCTCGTCCTACCGGATCGGGGACCGGACCTTCAACAACTTCGAGTCCCGCGCCTACGGCCGGATCAGCTGGCGGGAGGCGATCAAGGTCTCCTGCGACACCGTCTTCTACCGGGTCGCCCACCAGGTCTGGCGCGACCAGGGTGGGCTGTCGGCCGACGACTCCGGCGATCCGCTCATCGACACCGCCCGGGAGCTCGGGCTGGGTGCCGCGACCGGGGTCGACCTGCCAGCAGAGTCCTCCGGGCGCATCCCCGACCGCGCGTGGAAGCGCGAGTGGTGGGACGCGACCAAGGACGCCTCCTGCCGCGAGGCTCGCCGGGGGCACCCCGAGATCGCCGACCGCACCCGCCGCGCGTACCTCACCGCACTGGCCAGGGAGAACTGCTCGAGCGGCTACCAGTTCCGCCCCGGCGACGAGGCCAACTTCTCGATCGGGCAGGGCGACGTCACCGCGACGCTGCTGCAGATGGCCCGCGTCTTCGGCACCATCGCCCAGGACGGGAGCGCGCCCAGCCCGCACCTTGGTCGTGCGAGCATCGCGCCCGGCGGCGCCCGCACGCCCGTGGACCTCCCGACCGCCCAGCGGGTAGACCTGCCGGGCCGGTCGGGCAGCCTCCTGCGGGCGGCGCTGACGGACGTCGTGGCCGCGCCGGGCGGGACCGCCCACTCGGCCTTCGCCGGCTTCCCCCTTCGTCAGTGGCCGGTCGCGGGCAAGACCGGCACGGCGGAGGTCTACGGCAAGCAGGACACCGCGTGGTTCGTCTCCTATGCGCCGGCCACGAAGCCGCGCTATGTCGTGGCCGTCGTCGTCTCCCAGGGCGGAACCGGTGGTGCCACCGCCGCGCCCATCGCCAGAGCGATCCACGAGGAGCTGCGGACGCAGTGAGGTCACCCCGGTCGTTCACCCGCTCGACCGCGGGTCGAGCAAGGAGCTCTTCGGCGCCGGGCGGCGCTGACCGGCGGTCCACTCCCTTCGCTCCACGTCGAAACCCGCACGGCCCCCTGGGCGGTGCGGGTTTCGACGTGTGACCCGGACTACCTGTTCGAAGGTCGCCCCGGTGTGGCTAGGCTGTCGCACATGGCTGATTTCGACGTCGTTGTGCTCGGTGCTGGACCCGGTGGCTATGTGGCGGCGATTCGTGCCGCCCAGCTCGGCAAGAGCGTTGCCGTGGTGGAGAAGAAGTACTGGGGCGGTGTCTGCCTCAACGTCGGGTGCATCCCCAGCAAGGCCCTCATCAAGAGCGCCGAGCTGTCGCACACGCTGACCCATGACAAGAAGAAGTTCGGCATCGAGGGCGACGCCACGATGTCCTACGGCCCGACGCACGCACGCTCTCGCCAGGTGAGCGACGGCATCGTCAAGGGCGTCCACTTCCTGATGAAGAAGAACAAGATCACCGAGATCGACGGCTGGGGCACGATCACCTCCGCCACCACGGTCGACGTGGCGCTCAACGACGGCGACAAGAAGCAGATCAGCTTCGACAAGCTGATCATCGCCACCGGTGCCACCACCCGCATGCTGCCGGGTGTCGAGGTGAGCGACAACGTCGTCACCTACGAGGAGCAGATCCTCGACGCCGACCTGCCCGGCTCGATGATCATCGCCGGCTCCGGTGCCATCGGTGTCGAGTTCGCCTACGTCATGAAGAACTTCGGCGTCGACGTCACGATCGTCGAGTTCCTCGACCGCATGGTCCCCACCGAGGACCCGGCCATCTCCAAGGAGCTCGCCAAGCACTACAAGAAGCTCGGCGTCAAGGTGATGCTCTCCACCAAGGTCGACTCCGTGGAGGACACCGGCTCGGGCGTCAAGGTCACCGTCACCCCGGCGAAGGGGGGCGACGCCCAAGTCCTCGAGGCGGACAAGCTGCTCTCCGCGATCGGTTTCGCACCGCGGGTCGAGGGCTTCGGCCTGGAGTCGATCGGGGTCGAGCTCACCGAGCGCGGCGCGGTCGCGATCGACGAGTACTGCCGCACCAATGTCGAAAATGTCTACGCGATCGGTGACTGCACCGCGAAGCTCATGCTCGCGCACGTCGCCGAGGCGCAGGGTGTCGTCGCCGCGGAGCACATGTCCGGTGCTGACACGATGCCGGTCGAGTACGACTTCATCCCGCGTGCGACCTACTGCCACCCGCAGATCGGCTCCTTCGGCTACAGCGAGGACCAGGCGAAGGAGAAGGGCTACGACGTCAAGACGGCGACCTTCCCCTTCACCGCCAATGGCAAGGCGATGGGTCTGGGCGACCCGGTCGGCTTCGTCAAGGTCGTCGCCGACGCCGAGCACAACGAGATCCTCGGCGCGCACATGATCGGTCCCGATGTCACCGAGCTGCTGCCCGTCCTCACCCTCGCGCAGAAGTGGGACCTCACCGCGGACGAGGTCGCGCGCAATGTCTTCGCGCACCCGACGCTGTCCGAGGCGGTCAAGGAGGCCGTCGAGGGCATCGCGGGGCACATGATCAACCTCTGACGCACTCCCTTCGCCCGCCCCCGGGCCCTGAGGAGGCGCGCCAGCGCCGTCTCGTAGGGTCGCCGCTGATTAGGGGAGTGCCCGAGGACGCTGGTAGCCTGCTCGGGTTGCCGTTAGATCGGCCGCGGATCCACAGAGCCCCGGTGAACCAGCCCGGGCGCGCCGCGCAACAACCCAAGAAATGGAGCAGTGCCACCGCATGCCGCTGACCGCTGAAGTCAAGAAGCAGATCATGTCCGACTACGGGACCGTCGAGGGTGACACCGGTTCCCCCGAGGTGCAGATCGCGATGCTCACGCAGCGCATCCTGGACCTCACCGAGCACTCCCGCGAGCACAAGCACGACCACCACAGCCGTCGTGGTCTGCTGCTCCTCGTGGGTAAGCGTCGCCGCCTCCTGCGCTACCTGGAGAGCACCGACGTCGAGCGCTACCGTGCGCTGATCAAGCGCCTCGGCCTTCGCCGATAAGTACGTCGCGAAAAGCGGTTCCCGACTCTGGGGGCCGCTTCTTCGCGTATCCGGGGGTCAGTTGGACCGCCGGCAAACAGTAGGACAACTGAAGATGGTCATCACCGAAGACAACACCGGGGCACAACGACGATGCGCCCGGCACGTAGAGAGAAAAGGAGGACCCGATGGAGGGTCCTGAGATCACATTCGCCGAGGCCACGATCGACAACGGTCAGTTCGGCACCCGCACCATCCGGTTCGAGACCGGCCGTCTGGCCCAGCAGGCGGGTGGCGCCATCGCCGCCTACCTCGACGGCGAGACCATGCTCCTGTCGACCACCACGGCCGGCAAGACCCCCAAGGACCACTTCGACTTCTTCCCCCTGACGGTGGACGTCGAGGAGCGGATGTACGCCGCCGGTCGCATCCCCGGAAGCTTCTTCCGCCGTGAAGGCCGTCCCGGTACGGACGCCATCCTCACCTGCCGCCTCATCGACCGCCCGCTGCGCCCGACCTTCAAGAAGGGTCTGCGCAACGAGGTCCAGGTCGTCATCTCCGTCCTGTCGGTCCACCCGGACCACCAGTACGACGTCCTCGCGATCAACGCCGCCTCGCTGTCGACGCAGATCTCCGGTCTGCCCTTCTCGGGTCCGATCGGCGCCGTGCGCGTCTCGCTCATCGACGGCCAGTGGGTCGCCTTCCCCAACTTCAGCGACATCGAGCGCTCGACCTTCGACATGGTCGTCGCCGGCCGGGTCGTCGATGGGGACGACGTCGCGATCATGATGGTCGAGGCGGAGTCCACCGAGTCCACCTGGGACCTCGTGAAGAACCAGGGCAAGACCGCCCCGACCGAAGAGGTCGTCGCCGAGGGCCTGGACGCCTCCAAGAAGTTCATCAAGCAGCTGTGCGACACGCAGGCCGAGCTGGCCGCCAAGGCCGCCAAGCCGGTCGAGGACTTCCCGATCTTCCTCGACTACCAGGACGACGCCTACGCCGCCGTCGAGGCTGCCACCTCCGCCGACCTGTCGACCGCGCTCACCATCGCGGGCAAGCAGGAGCGCGAGGGCCGTCTGGACGAGATCAAGGACGCCATGAAGGCCTCCCTCGCCGGCACCGAGGACGCTCCCGGTGAGTTCTTCGGCCGCGAGAAGGAGCTCTCCGCTGCCTTCCGCTCCGCGCAGAAGGCGCAGGTCCGCCAGCGCATCCTGCGCGACAAGGTCCGCATCGACGGCCGTGGCCTCGCCGACATCCGCGCCCTCGGCGCCGAGGTCGAGGTCCTGCCGCGCGTGCACGGCTCGGCGCTCTTCGAGCGCGGCGAGACCCAGATCATGGGTGTCACCACGCTCAACATGCTCAAGATGGAGCAGCAGATCGACTCGCTGAGCCCCGTCACCAAGAAGCGCTACATGCACAACTACAACTTCCCGCCCTACTCGACCGGTGAGACCGGCCGTGTCGGTAGCCCGAAGCGCCGCGAGATCGGTCACGGAGCGCTTGCCGAGCGCGCGCTCCTGCCGGTGCTGCCCTCCCGCGAGGAGTTCCCGTACGCGATCCGTCAGGTCTCCGAGGCCCTCGGGTCCAACGGCTCGACCTCGATGGGCTCCGTCTGCGCGTCCACGATGTCGCTGCTCAACGCCGGCGTGCCGCTGCGTGCCGCTGTTGCCGGCATCGCCATGGGTCTGGTCTCCGACCAGGTCGACGGTGAGACCCGCTACGCCGCGATGACCGACATCCTCGGCGCCGAGGACGCGTTCGGCGACATGGACTTCAAGGTCGCCGGTACCCGCGAGTTCGTCACCGCCATCCAGCTCGACACCAAGCTCGACGGCATCCCCGCCTCGGTGCTCGGTGGCGCGCTGACCCAGGCCCGCGACGCTCGTCTGCACATCCTCGACGTCATGAACGAGGCCATCGATGCTCCCGACGAGATGGCCCCCACGGCGCCGCGGATCATCACGGTCAACGTCCCCGTCGACAAGATCGGTGAGGTCATCGGCCCGAAGGGCAAGATGATCAAGCAGATCCAGGAGGACACCGGCGCCGACATCAGCATCGAGGACGACGGCACCGTCTTCATCGGTGCGGTCGACGGCCCCTCCGCGGAGGCTGCGCGCAACGCGGTCAACGCGATCGCCAACCCGCAGATGCCCGAGATCGGCGAGCGCTTCCTCGGTACCGTCGTCAAGACGACCACCTTCGGTGCGTTCGTCTCCCTGACCCCCGGCAAGGACGGCCTGCTGCACATCTCCGAGGTGCGCAAGCTCGTCGGTGGCAAGCGGATCGACGCCGTCGAGGACATCCTCGGCGTGGGCCAGACCGTCCAGGTCGAGCTCAAGGAGATCGACCCGCGCGGCAAGCTGAGCCTCGCCGCCGTCCTCAGCCCCGAGCAGGAGGCCGAGCTGGCCTCCAGCCCGAAGGGTGATGACGAGGGTGGCCGTGGCGGTCGCCGTGACGGCGGTCGTGAGGGTGGCCGCGACGGTGGTCGTGAAAGCGGTCGTGAGGGTGGTGGCCGCGAGGGCGGGCGTCGCCGTCGCCGCCGCGACGACTCCTCGTCCAGCGACTCCTCGTCCAACGAGAACGGCTCCTCCGAGTCCAGCGACTCCCAGGACGACTGACCCCTCTGGGTCCTTCGACGGGGCCGGCTCTCCTTCACGGGAGGGCCGGCCCCTTCGTCATCCCCCTGTGGATACTCGGCGGGCGAGGTCGCCGGATCCGGCTTACGGTGGTCCGGCACCGTTGGGACGGTGCGGTGCACACGCCACACACGCCACACACGCAGGGGGACATCTTCATGAAGGCCGCGCGCATCCTCGCCGGGATCATCGCCGTCGTACTCGTCGTCGTCGGGGCCGCGGTCGCGGTCCTGCTCGGACCGGACGACACGTGGGGTGGTGAGCCGACGGCCCTGCCCGACGGTGCGGCCCCGATCGTCGCGACGGCGCCCAGACTGCTCAACGTCGCCGGGGTCGACCTCGTGGTCAGCGCCACGGCGGCAGAGGGTGAGGCCTTTGTCGGGGCGGGCCACCCCGTGCACGTGCAGGACTACCTGGGCGAGGTCACGCGTACCGAGATCACCGGGCTGTCGGCCGACGGGATCGGCGGCTCGCAGCAGCTGGCAGGGGAGCGGGACTACCCGGCCGCACCTCCGTCGCGGCTCGACGTCTGGGACCAGCAGGACCAGGGCCGTGAGGCGGCGATCGAGGTCCCGCTCACGCCCGACGCCCCCGTCCAGATCGCGGCGCTGCCGGCCACGGCGAAGGGAGCAGCCCCCCAGGTCGGGATCGGCTACCAGCTGCCCGGGGCCTTCGTCGCCGGTGTCGTGATGGCGCTCGTCGGTCTGCTGCTGCTGGCGGCAATGATCCTCTGGGGCCGCCGGGCCCGGCGCGCGGCCGCCCGCCGAGCCGAGGCCCGATCGGTCGAGCGGCCTGTCGAGCAGGCGGTCGCCCCAGCGAGCCTCTCCCGCAGTGCCACCCGGGTCGCCCTCGTCGGCACGATCGCAGTGCTCTCGACAGGCTGCACGGTCCCGCAGGAGGTCGACCACGGGGACTCTTCCGGGGTCGTGCCCCTCGAGCAGGCCGATGCCCAGGCGATGCTCGACGACTACGACGTGCGCAACAACGCCGCGATCAAGAAGTCACACACGGGTGACGGCAGCCTGTGGAAGACCGCCGACACGGGTCCGATGCTCGCCCAGGACGAGCTGTCGGCGCGCTTCGACGCCTACGACAAGCCCAAGGGCGCGGCAAAACCCCTCACCCATGAGGGCGGACGGGTCTACGCGCCCGTGCAACAGGCCTACCCGCTGTGGGCCGCGGTCGAGATGAAGCCCGCCAAGCCCGCCAAACCTGCCAAGGACGGCGCGGAGACGCTCTACGTCTACACCAAGGACCACGCGGCCGGCGAGTGGAAGGCCAGCTCCTCCATGTCCTTGGCCGACGGTCTGCCGACGGCGCTGGGCCCCGAGGAGGCCGCTCCGTCGTCGCAGGACCTGGAGCGTGCAGAGGACGTGGACACCCTGCTGGAGACGTGGGCGGAGAGTGGCGCGGTCAACGGGTTGGTCGTGGACCAGGACATGAAGGATGCGCGCACCGAGCTGCACAAGAAGGCCAAGGGCGTCGAGCGCATCGCCGACTCGGCCGACTCGTGGGGCGGTACCCGCGACACGGGTGACGCGCAGCCCGCCGTCCGGGCGATCCGGGTGAAGGAGGGTCTCCTCGTGCTGAGCGAGATCCGCTGGACCAGCAGCCACTACCTCAAGGCCGACTGGACGTGGAACCCGTCGAAGCGGGAGCAGGCGGTCTACGGGAACCGTGCCAACGGCAATGTCTCGCACCGGCGCTGCTCGCTCGTCGCAGCGACCCTCGTGCCGGACACCGGGGACGCGCGGGTCCTCGGCTCGAGCACGTCCTGGGTCCTCTAGCCGCAGCCGTCCCGGCCGATCAGTCCCACACCCGGGTGTCGAGGATCGGGCCCTCGGCGGGCGTCAGCCGGTCGACCGCCACGACCTCTGCGCTGAAGCGCAGCCCCTCACGGATCCGCTGGGTGACCTGCTGCACCTGGTCCGCGGGGTCGGTGCCCGGAGCCAGGACGACCTCGCAGCGCAGGGTGTCGAGGTGGTCGGTGCGGCCGATGACGAAGCGGTGGTCGACGACGGACGGGAGCCGGGACATGACCGACGCGGTCTGCGCCGGGTGGAGGAACATCCCCTTCACCTTCACCGCCGAGCCGGTACGACCCAGCACACCCCGCAGACGGAGCGAGCCGTCCGGCCCGAGCATCCACCCCGACAGGTCGCCGGTCCCGAACCGGACCAAGGGATAGTCGGGACGCAGCACGGTGACGACGACCTCCCCTTCGCTCTCGTCCTCGATCGGCTCCCCGGTGCCGATGTCGCACACCTGCACCAGGACGCCGTCGGCCAGAACCAGGCCGGCACCGTCGCCCACCTCGTAGGCGAGCAGACCGGTCTCGCCGGTGCCGTAGGCCATGCACACCGAGTCGACGCGGGCCGTGAGTGCGGCTCGCAGCGAGTCCGGGAGTGGCTCCGCCGTGACCATGGCCCGGCGCAGCTGCCACGCCTGCGGCGGCAGCCCGAGCTCGTCGAAGCGGTCGATGAGTGCCTTGAGGTAGCTCGGCAGACCGCTGTACGTGCTCACCCCCAGGTCCGCGATGGCCCGGGCCTGCAGGTCCTGGTTGCCGATGCCTGCGGGGAGCACCGCTGCGCCGGTGGCGAGCAGGCCCTCCTCCATCATCGCGCCAGCGGGGGAGAGGTGGTACCCGAAGCAGTTGATCGCCGTGTCCCCGGACCCGACGCCGAGGTGGGTGAAGACCTGCCCCCAGCGCCAGTAGTCGGGGGCGTCCAGCTGGGGTTCGTACAGCGGGCCGGGCGACTGGAAGACCCGCTGCACGGCCGCACCGGGAGCGAGCAGACCACCGAAGGGGGGAGTGCTCGCCTGCTCGGCGACGAGGTCGTCCTTGGACAGCACGGGCAACGCGCTCAGGTCGGCCACCGAGCGGACCGATCCGGGGTCGATCCCGGCCCGGTCCAGTCGTGCGGCCAGGCCCGGGACCGCCCCGGCACGGGTGATCAGGTCCGTGACGGCCTGATCCATCGCGCGGTGGGCGAGGTGCTCACCGATCGCAACGTGGAGGGACATGACAGCTCCTCGTGGAGGTCCGGATGGGGAAGGGGGTGGGTCACAGCCAGCGCTTGCGGCGCTTGTAGTGCTTGACGTCCCGGTAGCTCTTGCGGCTGCCCTCCTCGCCGAGGCCGAGGTAGAACTCCTTGACGTCAGGGTTCTCGCTCAGCTCGGCTGCGGGTCCCTCGAGGACGATCCGGCCCTGCTCCATGATGAAGCCGTGGTCGGCGATCTCGAGGGCCCGTCGAGCGTTCTGCTCGATGACCAGGACGGTCAGCCCCTGCTCGACGTTGAGCCGCTTGATGTACCCGAAGATCTCCTGGACGAGCAGCGGAGCGAGACCCAGTGAGGGCTCGTCGAGCATGAGCAGCTTGGGCCGCGCCATCAGGGCACGCCCGATGGCCAGCATCTGCTGCTCACCGCCCGAGAGGTAGCCGGCGATCCGGGCCCGCATGTCGGCGAGCTTGGGGAAGAACTCGTAGACGAGCTCGAGGTCCTCCTTGCTCTCCTTGCGTGTGTAGGCGCCGGCCACGAGGTTGTCGGCGACGGTCAGGTGCGAGAAGACGTGACGGCCCTCCATGCACAGGCTCATCCCACGTCGCACGCGCTCGGCAGCGTCCATCGAGGTGATGTCCTCGCCGGCGAAGGTCACCGAGCCGTCGGTGACGGCCCCGCGCTCGCTCGGCAGGAGCCCGGACACGGCCTTCAGCGTCGTGGACTTGCCGGCGCCGTTGGAGCCGAGGAGGGCCACGACCTGGCCCTCGGGTACGGACAGGGAGAGTCCGCGCAGCACCAGGATGACGTCGTCGTAGATGACCTCGACGTTGTTCAGGGTGAGCAGGCCCCCCGCGGGGGCGTCCGAGGACGCCCCCGCGAGCTGCTGAGCGGCGACCTGGCTCACGGCGTCGCGCCTGCCTTGACCTCGACCATCTTGCCGCCCTTGGCCGTGTAGATGCCGGTGGCGGAGGAGCCGCGGTGGCTCTCCGCGGTGAACTCCACGGTGCCGTTGCCGACGACGCCGCCGGTGTCCTGGCCGCCCATGGTCTCCAGCGACTTGCGGATGTTGGCGCCGGTCAGCTCGTCACCGTCCTTGAGGGTCTTCTCCATGCCCCCGGCCATGATGGCCATCGCGTACCAGCCCTGGACCCACGACGTGCCGACCTTCTTCTCGTCGATGCCCTTGGCCTTGATGTACTCGCTGATGACTTTGTGGCCCTCCTTGTCCGCAGACATCGGGGCGAAGGGCTGGATGAGCATGTGGCCCTCGGCGATCTTGGGTCCGGCCGAGTCGATGAAGAGCTCGTTGGCGCACCAGTTGAGGCAGACGATCTTCATGTCCAGCTTCTGCGCGGCGATGTCCTTGGCGACCAGCGCGGCAGGGGAGGCGACGTTCTGGATGACGATGTACTTCGCCCCCTGCTTCTTGGCCTGGGCGAGCAGGCCCACGTAGTTCTGCTGGCCGCCCGGCATCGCGTAGGAGGTGTAGCCGAGGTCGAGCTTCTTCTCGCCGATCCACTTCTTGCCGTCCGCGACGGGAGCGGTACCGAAGGGGCTGTCGTTGTGGAAGACCGCGACCTCGCTCTTGCCGCCGGCGTCCTCGGCGATCCAGTTGAGGGCGATGCGCATCTGGTCGGAGTACGTGGGTGCCACGACGAAGTTGTACGGCGCCTCCTTGGGGTCGGTCAGCGGCTCGGCGAAGGAGCCCGACATGAAGGGCAGCTCGTCCTTGCCGACGCTGCTCGAGAGCGCCTCGGTGTCACCGGTGCCCCAGCCCTGGATGGCCACGACCTCGTCGTTCAGGTACTGCTTGTACAGCGTCTCGGCCTTGGGGACCTCGTAGGCGTAGTCGTTGGACAGCGCCTCGATCTTGCGGCCCTCGATGCCCCCTTCGCTGTTGCGCCAGTCGATGTAGGCCTTCATGCCCTCGTTGTAGGGCGTCCCCACGTCACCGGTGGCGCCGGTGAGGTCGGCGATGATGCCGACCTTGATGGGCGAGCTGGAGTCGGCTCCGTCGGAGCCGCCACCGCCGCAGGCGGACAGCAGCAGGGCCGAGGCGGCGGCCATCGCGGCGAGTGAGCGAGTTCGTGCAGACATCGTTGTCTCCTTCATGGGGTGGGGCACAGATCCAGTGGGTGTGGCGGGTGATCAGTAGCGGAAGGGCCAGAACCTGACGTACTCCTTCATCCGTTGCCAGATGCGGTCGAGACCGCGTGGCTCGATGATGAGGAAGAGGATGATGACCAGACCGAAGGTGGCATTGCGCACGGCCGGCAGCTGGTCGGTGAGGAAGGGCATCGAGGAGCCCAGCGAGTTGGCGACCTGGCGGATGACCTCGGGCAGGAGCGTCATGAAGATGGCTCCGTAGACGGCCCCGGCGATGCTGCCCAGCCCGCCGACGATGATCATCGCGAGGTAGAGGATCGACACGTCGAGGGTGAACTTCTCCCACGACACGACCTCGCTGTAGTGGGCGGTGAGGGCGCCGGCGAGGCCGACGAAGCCGGACGAGATGGCGAAGGCGGTCAGCTTGACCCGGGCCAGGTTGACCCCGATCGCCTCGGCGGCGATGTCCTGGTCACGCACCGCCATGAAGGAGCGACCCAGTCCGGTCCGGAAGAGGTTGCGTGCGGAGAGCACCGTCAGCGTGGCGAGGACGAGCAGGATCCAGTACCACTGCTGCTCGAAGACGGCCCGTGCGCCGACCTGGAAGCCGAAGACCTCGAAGCGGTCGACGTTGAGGTAGCCCTGGCCCTCGGTCAGCCACGACCAGCGGCGGATGACGAACTCGATGATCATCTGGCTGGCGAGCGTGGCGATCGCCAGGTACAGGCCCTTCAGGCGCAGGCCGGGGAGTCCGAAGAAGGTCCCGACGGCGGCGGAGAGCAGGACGGCTCCGATGATCGCCAGGGGTGTCGGGAGCCCGATGCGGTCGGAGAAGATCGCCGAGCTGTAGGCGCCCACTGCCATGAAGCCGCCCTGGCCCAGGGAGATCTGACCGGTGTACCCGACGAGGATGTTCAGCCCCACGGCGCCGATGACGGCGATGAGGATCAGGTTGGCCTGGGAGAGCCAGTAGTTGTCGAGGACGAAGGGCAGGACGAGCAGCAGGACCGTGAGCAGGCCCAGACGGAAGTACTCGGCACGCGTGGCCCGCAGGCGCAGCTCGGAGACATAGGTGCGGTGGTGGATACCGGTGGCGGTGGCGGCCATCGTCAGGTCACACCCTCTCGATCCGGGTCTCGCCGAAGATCCCGTACGGACGTACGAGCAGGATCAGGACGAGAGCGATGTACGGGATGACGGTGGCGAGACCCGGGTCGAGGTACCCACCGGTGAACTGCTGCAGCAGGCCGATGACCAGTCCGCCGACGATGGTCCCGGGCACGGAGTCGAGCCCGCCCAGGATGACGACGGGGAAGACGAGCAACCCGAAGGACGCGATGTTCTGGTCGACCGCGGAGATGTCACCGACGAGCACCCCCGCGATCAGGGCGCTGACGCCGGCCAGCGCCCAGGCGAGGGCGAAGATCCGGCGTACCGAGATCCCCATCGTCATGGCGGCCTGCTGGTCATCGGCGACGGCCCGCATGGCGATGCCGTGCCGGGACCGTCGGAAGAAGATGGTGAAGGCGGTCAGGACGATGCCGGCGATGAGGATCGCCAACAACCTGTTGATCGGCACGCTGGCGCCGAGCAGGCTGAGCGATCCGGTGGGCAGGATCTTCGGCTGGCTCTTGGGCGCGGTGCCGAAGAAGGCCTGGACCAGCGCGTTGAGCAGCGCGGACAGCCCGATCGTCACCATGATGATGCTGATCGGGTTCTCGCCCACCATCGGCCGCAGGATGAAGCGCTCGACGACGACCCCGATCACGATCGCGACGAGGACCCCGATGAGCGCGGCGGCGATGAGTGGGAGCTGCAGCACGACGAAGGCGGTGTAGAAGGTGTACGCCCCGACGAGCAGGAACTCTCCCTGGGCGAAGTTGATGACGCCGGTCGCCTTGTAGATCAGGACGAACCCGAGGGCAGCAAGGGCGAGGATGGATCCATCGGCCAACCCGTAGATCAGCTGGTTGAGGAAGGTGCTCATCGGCGACCACTCCAGACGGGTCGGCGGCCCCGGCCTGGCGGGACCGAGTAGGTGGTCAGGTCGAAGATGGTCAGCTCCAGCTCGCGGTCGATGCTCGAGCCGTCCTGGTAGGTCACGCGGCTGCGCACCGAGACCTGCTCGTCGCCGCGCCCGAGGGCGGCGATGATGTCGCCGTAGCGGTCGGCGATGACCGAGCGGCGCACCTTGCGGGTACGGGTGATCTCGTCGTCGTCGGGGTCCAGCTGCTTGTGCAGCAGGACGAAGCGCTCGACCCGGATCCCCTCGGGGAGGTCCTCGTTGGCCCGGGTCGCCTCCTCCGCGACCAGCTCCTGCACCTCGGGCTTGGCGGCGAGGTCGGTGAAGGTCGTGTAGCTCAGGCGCTCGTGCTCGGCCCAAGCGCCCACGGTCGCCGGGTCGATGATGATCAGTGCGGTCATGCCCTGCCGCTCTCCGCTGGGCGCGAAGACCACGGCCTCCTCGATGTACGGCGAGAACTTCAGCTTGTTCTCGATGAAGGCGCTGGAGTACCGGGTGCCGTCGGGGGCGGTCAGGACGTCCTTGGCCCGGTCGATGATGACCAGGTGCCCGGCGTCGTCGAGGTACCCGGCGTCGCCGGTGCTGAGCCAACCCTCGGCGTCGACGACCTTGGCGGTCTCCTCCGGCTGACGGTGGTAGCCGCGGAAGACGGACGCCGAGCGCAGCAGGACCTCGCCCCCTTCGTCGATCCGCAGCTCGGTCCCCGGGATCGGGGTGCCGACGGTGTTGAAGGGGACGTCGTCGTCGCGGTGGAGCACCGCGATCCCGCAGATCTCGGTCTGACCGTAGATCTGCTTGAGGTTGACGCCGATGGCGTGGAAGAAGCGGAAGACGTCCGGTCCCAGTGGCGCCCCGCCGGTGTAGCAGCGTTGGATCCGCGCCAGACCCAGCTGGTCGCGGACCGGTCGGGTCGCGACGGCGTCGGCCACCTTGTGGGTCAGCGCCAGGAGCGGTCCGGGCTTGCGCCCGCTGACCCGCATCGCGGCCACCTTGTCCCCGACGCCGTAGCCCCAGCCGAAGATGCGTCGCTTGAACCAGTCCGACTCGTCGATGCGCACCTGGACCTCGGAGAGCATCGACTCCCAGATCCGGGGTGGCGAGAACATCAGGTCCGGCCCGATCTCCCGCATGTCGCTGCGCTGGGTGGAGGCGTCCTCGGGGAAGGAGATCGTCAGGCCGTGCGAGAGCCCGCAGGCGACGGCGAGCATCTGCTCCCCGATCCAGGCGAAGGGGAGGAAGGAGACGTAGCGGTCCTTGGTCGAGACCGGGTCGATGCTGGTCAGGTGCTCGGCCATGGCCAGCAGGTTGCGGTGGGAGAGCTCGGCCAGCTTGGGCTTGGAGGTCGTCCCGGAGGTGGTGCAGATGATCGCGATGTCGTCCGCGTCGCCCTGCTCCACCTGCCCTGCGAGCCAGTGCGGCAGCTCGACGGCCCGCTCGACGCCCGTGGCCTCGAGATCGGTGAACTCCATGAGCACGGGGTCGGTGTACTGCTCGAGGCCGTGCGGGTCGTAGTACACGATCCGCTCGATGTGCAGGGGTGCAGCGTCCGCGGGCGCCTCCTCGGCGAGCAGCCGCAGCAGCTTGTCGACCTGCTCCTGGTCCTCCGCGACAACGACCCGCGCCCGCGAGGTGGCCAGGATGTGGTGCAGCTCCTCGCCGATGGACGTGGGGTAGATGCCGACGACGGCGGCGCCGATGCTCTGCGCGGCCAGCTCGGCGATGAGCCACTCGGGACGGTTGTCGCCCAGGACGGCGATGACCTCCCCGCGCTCGACGCCCAGAGCCGCCAGCCCGTGGGCGGTCGCGTGGACCCGCTGGGCGTACTCGGACCAGGTGAGCGGCTGCCAGATGCCGTAGAGCTTCTCCTGCATGGCGACGGCGTCGGGACGAGTCGCTGCGAGGCCGGCGAGCAGCCTCGGGAAGGTGTCCGCGGACGGGTCAGACATTGACGGCCCCTTCTTCTTCGGCGCCCAGGTAGGCCTCGATGACGGCCGGCTCGGCCATCACCTCCGCAGGTGTCCCGTCGGCGATGAGGACCCCGAAGTCCAGGACGCTCACCCGGTGCGAGATGTCCATGACGACGTTCATGTCGTGCTCGATGAGCACGACCGAGACCTTGGCCAGCTCGTTGACATCGAGGATGTAGCGGGCCATGTCCTCCTTCTCCTCGGCGTTCATGCCGGCCATCGGCTCGTCGAGCAGGAGGAGCGAGGGCTGCAGGCACAGGGCCCGGCCGAGCTCCACGCGCTTCTGCACGCCGTAGGCCAGCGAGCCGACCGGCTTGGTCCGCACCGACTGCAGCTGCAGGAGGTCGATGACCTCCTCGACGAGCTGTCGGTGGGCGATCTCCTGTCGCCTGGCCGGGCCGAACCACAGCATCGACTGCAGGACGCTGTGGCGCATGTGGATGTGCCGGCCGAGCATGAGGTTGTCCAGCACGCTCATCGCGTGGAAGAGCTCGATGTTCTGGAAGGAGCGGGCGACGCCGAGGCGCGCGATCCGGTGCGGCGCCAAGGTGGTCAGCTCGTGCTCGTGCCGAGAGCCGGCCTCTCCGTCGCTGCCCTCGTCCGCGGTGTGCAGGCGGATGCGCCCGTCCTGCGGGTGGTAGAGCCCGCTGATGCAGTTCAGCAACGAGGACTTGCCGGCACCGTTGGGCCCGATGACGGCGTGGATGTGTCCCTCGGTGACCCGGAAGGACACCTCGCTCAAGGCGGTGACGCCCCCGAACCGCAGAGTTGCCTCCTCGATGTCGAGGAGTGGCTCTCCCGCCGGGAGATGACCGCCTCGCAAGGAGTGCTTGTAGGACCTGGTCAGCACTGACCCTCCTGATCGCCGCTTCGACAGTGAAACCGGAACGATCCGACAATACGTTTTCACTATGTGAAAGCGCAATACCTTCTACGGAAATGTTCAACGGACTGTGGTTGACTGCATGACACAAAGAAACTGTCGACATCAACAGGCGGAGGAGGTCGCATGGCAGGCGGTCGAGCGAGCGAGGGCAGCGTCGGGCGAGGTGGACTCGGGACCGTCCGCAACGCAGTCGTCCTGCTGGACCTGCTGGGCGAGGGACCCGCCCTGCAGCACCTCACCGACCTCGCCGAGCGCTCGCAGATGTCGATCCCCACGGTCCATCGACTCCTGCGCTCGCTCGTGCTGGCCGACCTCGTGGTCCAGGACCCCCAGTCCTCCCGCTACGGCCTCGGGCCAGAGCTGACCCGGTTGTCCAACCACTACCTCTCGCGGCTGCCGCTGCTCGGCGCCCTCAGCCCCTACCTGTCCCAGCTGCGCGACGAGCTGGGCCGCACCGTGCACGTCCAGATCCTCGTGCACGGCGAGGTCATCTACGTCGACCGCGTCGACGGCGCCGAGCGGGACCCCTACCGCGAGACCCACCGGGTGGGTTCGGCCCTGTCCTGCGCCGGAGGTCGCATCATCGCCGCCCGGGCGAGCGATGACGAGTGGCGACAAGCGCTGGCACGGGCGACGCGGGAGGACCGCGAGGTGGCGACCGACGCCGAGCGGGCCCGATGGGCCTCGCTCGAGCACCTGGCTCTCACGCCCGCCGACCCGGCGCTGCCCGCAGAGGTCGCCGTGGGCCTGGTGGACGGACAGGGGTTGACGGTGGCGGCGCTCGCTGCCACCGTCCCTGATGCTGCCGACACCGAGGCCGTCACCAAGGCGGCCGTCCATCTGGGCCGAGCGGCTCGGGCAGCGGGGAGGACGCTGGGACATGCCTGATCGTGAGCCGTACCCGGGGAGCACGCCGCCGGACCCGGCGTGGGCGGAGATCGCCGGGCTCATCGACTTCGACCACCCGTACGCCGCGCTCTGGACCCCGGGTCCGCGGTCGGGGCGCTGGTTCGCCGATGCGATGGCCAACCTGTCGACCAACTGCATCGACCGCCACCTCGTCGACGGCGCCGACCGGGTCGCTCTGCACTGGGAGGGAGAGCCGGGCGACCGGCGCTCGCTCACCTACGCGGACCTGCACCAGCAGGTGGTCGTCCTCACCCGTGCCCTGCGCGGGATGGGGGTCGGGGTCGGCGACCGGGTGGGCCTGCACCTGGGCTGGTTGCCCGAGACGGTCGTGGCCATGCTCGCCTGTGCGCGCCTGGGGGCGATCCACGCGGTCCTGCCCGCTCCGCTGCCGATCGAGCCCCTCGCCGACCGGTTGGGCGCGCTGGACCTCAAGGTGCTCTTCACCCAGGACGGCGCCTGGCGGCACGGGACCGTGCTGCCGACCAAGGCGCGTGCTGACGAGGCGCTGCTGGCCAGCGGGTCGGTCGAGCACACCATCGTCGTGCGCCGCACCGGCATGGACGTGGCCTGGTTCGAAGGGGATCGGTGGTACCACGACATCGTCGGACCAACCCGACGCACGCCGGCGGAGTCTGGCGAGGACGAGGGCGACCTCGGCGCACCCGTGTCCCTCCCGGCGGACCACCCCATCTCCATCGTCCCGCTGGCCACCAAGGGCGGACAGCCCGTGTCCGTCCTCCATGGGGCCGCGACGATGTTGGCCGGTGCGCTCGCCGTCCACCGGCGGCTGCGGACCGGCGGCGTCTTCTGGTGCGCCGGGGACATCTCCTGGGCCGTCACCCAGTTCCACGGCATCTACGGCCCGCTCGCCTACGGGGACACGGCGGTCATGTACGAGGGGACGCTCGACCAGCCGGCTCCGACCCGGGCCTGGGAGATCATCGCGCGCTACGGCGTGGAGAGCATGGTGTCCACGCCCTCCGTCATGCGCACAGTGCGGGGCTGGGCGCGGGAGCTGCCCGAGGTCTCGCGCATCCCGTCCCTGCTGCGGGTGACCACGGCCGGTGAGCCCGTCGAGAGCGACCTCGCCGAGTGGCTGACGCAGGCCTTCGGGGCCAAGGACCTGCAGGTGCTCGACGCCTGGGGCCAGCTCGAGCTCAGCGGGATCGTGCGGGTGATGGACACCGCGGACCCCGGGCTTGGCGGAGCAGGAGGGGAGACGGCCCTGCCCGACTGCGACCTCGACATCGTCGATGCTGCCGGCGAGCCCACGCCCCCGGGGCGTGCGGGCGAGGCCGTGCTGCGCCTCCCGTGGGCGGGCACGCTCGTCGACGTCGAGGGCGACCACGCCGATGTCGCGCAGTCGCACTGGACGCGCCACCCCGGGTGCTACGCCACCGGTGACCTCGCGTCGCGGGACGAGCGTGGCCACATCGCCTTCCTCGGTCGTACCGACGGGGTGGTCTCGATCTCCGGTCAGCTGGTGTCGCTCCGAGAGGTCCGCGAGGTCCTCGAGGACCACCCCTACGTCTCGGCCGCGGAGGTGACCTGGCGCAAGGACGCCGAGCTGGGTCGCGCGCTCGTCGCCGCGGTCGTCCTCGATCCCCAGGTCGGCCCCGACCCGGACCTGGACGAGGTGGCAGTGGGACTGATGAACGCCGTGCGGGAGATCATGGGCGGCCTTGCGCGCCCGCGCTCCCTGCTGGTCATCGACCGATTCGGCGACGAGCTCGGTCGGCTCGAGCGGGCCCGGGCGATCGCCACCCTGGCCACGCCCGACCGGGTCGGTGCGCCTCGCGAGGTCACGTGGTCACAGGTCCTCGCCGCCGCCGGCCAGTGATCGGAGCATGAGCAGGCCCCCGTCACCGTGTGGTGTCGGGGGCCTGCGTGCTGGGGGAGCCGAGGCTCGGTCAGGCGGCGTGGCGGGCAGCG
The DNA here is from genome assembly GCF_004295485.1 of Janibacter limosus. NCBI lineage: Bacteria > Bacillati > Actinomycetota > Actinomycetes > Micrococcales > Intrasporangiaceae > Janibacter > Janibacter limosus. The sequence continues at coordinate 889,642 of NZ_CP036164.1, forward strand.
CGGTGGGCGGTCTCGTCGGCCGCGGCCCAGCGCATCTCCATCCGAGTCCGGCCGTCGTCGCCGCGTACGGCGACCCACGTGCAGGTCAGCTTCGGAGCGGGTCGAGAGGTCTCGGCCTTCTTCAGTGTCGTCACGGTCATGGTGGACACCTCCTGTTCATGTCTTGTTCACTTACAACATTAGCACGAAGGTGAACAGAAGGTGAACGACACGTCGGTGCTCGTCGCGGGTCGCCCCCTTCGTAGGCTGTGCCCATGACGACGAAGGTGGCAGTGATCGGCGCCAAGGGGCGCATGGGTGCGACGGCGTGCGAGGCGGTGGAGGGTGCTGAGGACCTCGAGCTCGTCGCACGCTTCGACGACGGCGACGACCTGGGTGACCTCGGTGGCGCGCAGGTCGTCGTGGACTTCACCGTCCTGGCGGCCAGCGAGCGCAATGTCCGCCACTGCGTCGAGCGCGGCGTCCACGTCGTCGTCGGCACCTCGGGCTGGACCGATGACAAGGCGAGCGAGCTGCGCGGCGAGGTCGAGGCGAAGGGGGGCGTGGGCGTGCTCATCGCACCCAACTTCGCGATCGGGGCCGTGCTGATGATGCAGTTCGCCAAGCAGGCGGCCCGCTTCTACGAGTCCGTCGAGGTCGTGGAGCTGCACCACCCGCGCAAGGTCGACGCGCCCAGTGGCACCGCCACGCGCACCGCCGAGCTGATCGCCCGCTCTCGCGCCGAGGCCGGACTGGGTGCCGTCCCTGACGCCACCACCGACGACCCGGATGGCGCTCGCGGGGCGAACGTCGAGGGCATCCCGGTGCACGCGGTCCGCCTGCGGGGACTGGTCGCACACCAGGAGGTCCTCCTGGGCAACGAGGGGGAGATGCTCACGATCCGTCACGACTCCTTCGACCGCGTCTCCTTCATGCCCGGCGTCCTCACGGGCGTGCGTGAGGTCGGCAAGCACCCGGGGGTCACCGTGGGTCTGGAGCACGTCCTGGGTCTGTAGGCCCGGGTCGCTCGGCCCGTCGGCCCGCGGTCAGCCCCAGCCCAGCGCTCGCAGCGCGGCGGCGAGGGCGGCCGCGGCGAGGACGACGATGACGAAGTTGGCCCGCAGCCACAGCAGGACGACGGCCAGGGCGACGGCGACGAGCCGGGCATCGAGCACGATGCCCTCGTCGCCGCCGACCGTCTGCGTGACGACGAGGCCGGCGAGCAGGGCGACCGGCAGCAGGCCGATGACCCGCGAGCGTCGAGGCCCGTCGACGAGCGTCTCGGGGACGAGGTGACCGAGGTACTTCGTCGCGAAACCCAGGACGCAGGCGGCCAGGACCGCGGCCCACAGCACGGTGGTGCTCACAGCAGGTCTCCCTCGGGCTGCTCGAGGTCGCGGGCGCGGCTCGGTGCGGAGGAGATCAGGCCGACGACGACGGCAGCGAGTGCAGCGAGGAGCACCGGGACGCCGGCGGGCGTCGGCCCGAAGGCGATGAGCGCGATGGCCGCGGCCAGGGCCGCGGTCACCCGACCCGTGCGGTCCCGCAGCCGTGGCCAGATGAGCCCGACGAAGGCGGCGGCAGCCGCTGCGTCGAGCCCCCACACCCGTGGGTCCCCGATGGCGTTGCCGACGACGGCGCCGACGAGGGTCGAGAGGTTCCAGAAGGTGAAGACACCCAGTCCGCCGGCCCAGAAGCCGGTCCGCTGGACGGCGGGGTCCTGCTGGGCGAGGGCGACGGCGGTCGACTCGTCGATCGTCAGATGGGCGGCAGCGGCCCGGCGCCAGCCCGTCAGGCGCAGGACCCGTGCGAGCTGCAGACCGTAGAGGCCGTTGCGGATCCCGAGGAGGGTCGAGGTGACGACAGCGGTGACGGGGTTGCCGCCGGCGCTGATGATGCCGATGAAGGCGAACTGGGACCCGCCGGTGAAGAGCAGCAGCGACAGGGCCACGGTCTGCCACAGGTCGAGCCCGGCAGCGATCCCCAGCGCTCCGAAGCTCACGCCGTAGATGCCGGTCGCCAGGCCGACGGAGAGTCCCTGACGACGTGCTGCGGCGTGCTCGACGACCAGTGGGTCAGTCGTCACCCGGCTCCTCCACGAGGGTGGCGACGAGGCGCACCTCGCGGGCGGTGTCCTCCTCCGGCGAGATGACCCGGTCGCGGAAGGCGCCGTCGGGGGTGAGCCCTGAGCCGGTGAGGAAGGCGCGCAGCGACTCGTGCTCGACCAGGCACCAGATTGCCACGTGCTCGGCCCCCGCCTCACGCAGGATGTCGACGGCGGCGTTGACCAGGCGTGAGCCGTGGCCCTGCCGGCGGTGCATCGGGTGCACGCCCAGCGCGGTGATCTCGCCCGTCGTCTGGCCGGCGTCCGGGTCCTGGCTCGGTCCGATCGCGACGAACCCGACGACCGCGTCGCCTGCACAGGAGACGAGGAGGCGGTGGACCCCCTCCGGTGGGGTGCGAAGGGAGTCCCTCCAGCCGGCCGCGAAGGCCTGCGGGTCGAAGGCGGCATGCACCTGTGGCGGGACGATGCCGTCGTAGGCCTCCTGCCAGACGAGGGCCTGGGTCTGCCCGACCGCGGGCGCGTCGTTGACCGTGGCGCTGCGGACGCTCGCGTCGGCGGAGGTCATCAGCGCCCCTCGAAGGACGGGGTGCGCCGCTCGCCGAAGGCGCGCTGGCCCTCGACGAGGTCCTTGCTGGCCCAGGCCCGGGCGAAGGCCTCGGAGTAGACGGCATCGGGGGCGGGGATCGCGCCCATGCCGAGCTTTGACCCGGACTGCGACAGCGGGGCGAGCGGTACTGCCCGGCGGGCCAGGTCGATGGCGACGTCGAGGTCGCCGCGCTCCTGGGCGAAGCCGAGGCGCCAGGCGTCGTCGTCGGTGAGCACGGCGGCGGTCAGGACCATGTGGCGAGCAGCGCCCTCGCCCCAGAGGCGGGCGACCCGGTCGAGCGTCCACTTGTCGACCATGAGCCCCAGCTTTGCCACGGGGACGGCGAAGCGAGCGGGGGAGTCGACGACCCGCAGGTCGCACGCGACGGCCAGCTGCATGCCCAGGCCCATGCACGACCCGGAGATCGCGGCGATGGTGGTGATCGGTGCGGCGGCGAGGTGCTGCAGGACCTCGGCGAGACGCTCGGTGAAGGAGACGTCCTCGAGCTCGGTGAGGTCCGCTCCGGCGCAGAAGTGCCCCTCGGCGCCCGTCAGCACGAGCGCGCGCGACCCGGCGTCGAGGGCCGTGACGACCGCTGCGTGGAGCTCCTCCAGAGCCGTCAGGTCCAGCGCGTTGCGGCGGTGGGTTCGGTCGATGGTCACGACGGTGACGGCATCGGTGGTCTCGCTGAGGATGGGCACCGAGCCAGCATACGGAGCGGCGAAGGGGGTGCCGCAGCCCTCCCTTCGGCAGGGTGGAGGGCCTAGGTTGAGCGCATGGACACAGGCTCACCGACACAGGTCGCGCTCACCCGGGTGCCGGTCCCCGGGACCGGTGCCGAGGACGTGCTCGTCGGCCCGGACTCGCGGGTGTGGACGGGCACGGTGGACGGCGCGATCATCGCCGTCTCCCCGGACGGACGGCACAGCGAGCGGGTCGTCGAGACCGGAGGCCGGCCGCTGGGCCTGGAGTGGCTGCCCGACGGCCGCCTCCTCGTGTGCGACGCCGTGCGCGGCCTGCTCGCGGTCGACGTCGACGGGGACGGTGGCGTCGAGGAGCTCGTGACCCATGTCGACGGCACGGCGATGCTCTTCACCAACAACGCGGCGGTGGCCGCCGACGGCACGATCTGGTTCAGCGACTCCTCGCGCCGGTGGGGCATCGACGCCTGGAAGTCCGACCTCGTCGAGCACACCCGCAGCGGGCGCCTCCTGCGGCGCGACGTCGATGGCACGGTGACCACCGTCCTCGACGGGGTGGCCTTCGCCAACGGGGTGGCGCTCGCCAGGGACGAGAGCATGGTCCTCGTCGCCGAGCTGGCCCGGCGTCGGATCCGACGGGTGCGGTTGAGCGATGGTCGGCCGATGGCCGGCCACGTCGTCGCCGAGGTGGGGAGCGAGGTCGAGCCCGCGCAGGACGAGGTCTTCGTCAGCGGCCTGCCCGGGTACCCCGACAACATCTCCCGCGGGTCGGACGGACTGATCTGGTCGGCCATCGCGTCGCCGCCCGACCCGGTGCTGGGGCTGCTCCAACGCGGACCGCAACGGCTGCGCGACCTGGCGCTGCGCCTGCCGGAGGCACTCAAGCCCAGCCCGCAGCGCACCGTGCGCGTGACCGCCCACGACGACGAGGGGAGGCTCGTCCATGACCTGTGTGCGGACGCCACGCAGTGGCACATGGCGACCGGGGTGCGTGAGCACGACGGGCGGGTCTGGCTGGGCAGTCTCGTCGAGCCCGCGATCGCGTATATCGACGTGCCGCGCTGACCGTGGCCGCGACGCTGGGGCTCAGGAGGCGAGCACGAGGGCGGTCATCGCCACCAGCCAGCTGACGAAGCTGCCGACGAGGAAGTACTCGGTGACCTTGTCGATGTCCGACGGTCGGCGGCCGTCCTCGTCGGTCCTGGAGTGCGACTTCAGCTCGGGCCAGCGGATGAGCCCCTTGGCCGCGATCACGAGTCCCGCCGCGGTGAGCTCACCGGCCAGACCCAGTCCCAGGATGAAGATGCGCTCGAGGGGGCCGAGCAGCCGACCGCCGCGCAGCTCGCCGTCGGCCCCGCCGGCGAGCGGCCCCGGGGGGAGCGCGCCGGTGGTGACCAGGACGAGTCGGACGACCCGGTTGCCCGTGGCGAGCTGGACGAGCACGAGCCCGGCGAGCAGCAGGGCCCGGTCCGGCTCCGGCTGCCAGGGCAGCTGGCTCCAGGTCAGCCACCGCGCGAGCCACCCGGTGACCGGCGGTGCCCAGCCCGACCCGAGGAGCTGGACGAGCAGGGCTCCGGCGAAGACAGCCAGGGCCCGCCGGTGGCCGGTGCCGCGGTCGGCCTCCTCGGCGCAGATCAACCAGGCGACGAGGCCGATGACCGCCAGGGTCGTCAGCACCACACCGCCCCACGTCGCGAGGAGCCCGCAGGTCGCAGCGATGACGACGAGCACGAGCACACCGGCGATGGGGACCCAGCGGATCTCGCGCGCGGAGGCGGCCGGCCGGGGATGCAGGCTGCGCAGCAGGTCGGCGAGACCGATCGCGACGAGGAGGGCTGACAGGACGGTCACGGCAGGGCCTCCAGCTCGGTGTCGAGGGTGACGATGTGGTCGAGGGCGTCGCGGTGGACCCGGCGGGAGACGGCGGTGGGGGAGATCTGCTCGGCCTGCGCCAGGGCCTTCTGGGTGGTGCCGGCGAGCAGCCCGCGCAGCAGGCGTCGGGACCGGTCGTCGAGGTCGGCGAGGAGCAGGTCCCGGTGCTGCAGCGCGGCATCGAGCACCAGTCCGACGGAGGAGTCCTCGCGCCACCGGGTGCGCACGAGACGGCTGTCCGCGCGGGCGGAGCCCTCGGCCCCCTTCGCCAAGGTGATGGCCTCGCGGGCCCGCCACCATCCGGGGCCGTCCTGCACGCTGCCGTCCTCGCTGAGGGAGGCGACCTCGCCGTAGGACAGGCCGTAGCGGGTCTCGACCTCGGGCAGCAGCCCGGTGCGCAGGAGCAGGGCGGCGTGCGAGGCCTGGCCACGGCGCTCCCACGCGCCCTGGAACTCGTCGCCGACGGTGATCCGGACCGGGTGCACCGGCTGGGTGGCCACGTTGACCTCGGCGATGACCTCCTCGAGACGGGCATGCAGCTGCCCGCGGTCGGCTGCCGTGCGGGAGCCGACGACGTCGCCGATGAGGGTGGCCATCATGGTCATCTGAACACCCTAGCGTGATTCACCAACAAATAAACCTGTGGAGTCGATCCAAGGGTGAATCAACCAATGACGTTACGTTCGTAGGTGACGAAGTCGAAGCCGTCACGCGGGTCGCGGCGGACCTCGCGCCACACCTGCGGGTCGATCTGCGGGAAGAAGACCTCGGCGTCGGGCGACGCGTCGATCTCGGTCAGCTCGAGCCGGGAGGCCAGGTCGATCGTCTGTCGGTAGATCTCGCCGCCGCCGACGACGAAGACCTCACCGGGCCCGCCGACGACGAGGGCCTCCGCCAGGGAGTGCACGGCAATGGCGCCCGGAGCGCTCCAGTCGTGGTCGGAGGTGATGACGACCGTCGTCCGGCCGGGCAGGGCCCGGCCGATCGAGTCCCAGGTGCGCCGCCCCATGAGCATCACGCCACCCATCGTGAGCGCCTTGAAGTGCTTGAGGTCCTCGGGGAGGTGCCACGGCATGCCGCCGTCGACCCCGATGGCGCGGTTGGCTCCCAGCGCGGCGACGAGGACGAGCCGCTGGTCGTGACCCATCTCGACGAAGGGGGGCAGCCCCCCGTCGCGCAGCCCCTCGAGCACGAGGCGCTCGTGCGGCACGACCCGCTCGGGCAGCTGCGCCAGCGGCCACCAGCGCAGCTCGGCCGCCTTGTCGGGCTCGCGCAGGGTGGGCTCGCCGGACCACTGCGTGACGTGGAAGAAGAAGTCGGCGCGCTGCTCACGCGGGCCGGCGAGCGTGCTGCGCTGGACCGTGGTGAGCGGGGCCGCGGCGAGGACCCGGACCCCGAGCTCCTCCTCGACCTCACGGTGCAGGGCCTCGACGGGTGAGCCCGCGTCCTCGATGTGACCGGCGGCGCCGCAGGCCCACCAGCCGTCCATGAAGCCGGTGCCCTGCCGCAGCTGCAGCAGGACCTCGACGCCCTCGTCCTCGCTCGTCCGGGTCATCACGGCGTAGGACGCGGCGAGGAGCGGGACCCTGCCCCGCAGGCTCTCGGGAGTCGGTCGCGGCAGCCTCATACGGCGATCGGTGCCTTGATCGTGGGCGCGGCCTCGTACCCGACGAGGGTGAAGTCGTCGAGCTCGTAGGCGTCGATCGAGTCGCGCGGCGTGATCTCCATGCGCGGCAAGGGGCCGGGGGAGCGGGTCAGCTGCAGGTCGGCCTGCTCCAGGTGGTTGCTGTAGAGGTGCGCGTCACCGAGGGTGTGGACGAACTCACCCGGGTCCATGTCGACCTGCTGGGCGACCATCATCGTCAGCAGGGCGTAGGAGGCGATGTTGAAGGGCACGCCAAGGAAGATGTCGGCGCTGCGCTGGTAGAGCTGGCAGGACAGCTTCGCCCGGTGACCGTCCTGAGCCGGCGTCACGTAGAACTGGAACATCGTGTGGCACGGGGGCAGGGCCATCTCGCCGACCTCCGCGACATTCCACGCGGAGACGATGTGACGGCGGCTGTCGGGGTTGGTGCGCAGGGCATCGATGACCTGGCTGATCTGGTCGATGGTCGACCCGTCGGGCGCCGGCCAGGAGCGCCACTGGTGGCCGTAGACCGGACCGAGGTCACCCTGCTCGTCGGCCCACTCGTCCCAGATGGAGATCCCGCGCTCCTGCAGCCACCGGACATTGGTGTCACCACGCAGGAACCACAGCAGCTCACCGATGATCGATCGCAGGTGCAGCTTCTTGGTCGTCAGGGCCGGGAAGCCCTGCGACAGGTCGAAGCGCATCTGGTGACCGAAGACGCTGCGGGTCCCCGTACCGGTGCGGTCGGACTTGTCGACCCCGTGGTCGCGGACGTGCTCGAGGAGGTCGAGGTACTGGCGCATGGCGTCACGATAGACGCCCCCACCGACGGCTACGCTGACCAGCATGACGACTTCCCCCTTCGGCAGGGTGATCACCGCGATGGTCACCCCCATGAACCCTGACGGCTCGGTCGACACCCAGGGTGTGGCCGCTGTCGTCGAGCACCTCGTCGCGACCGGGCACGACGGCGTCGTCGTCAACGGCACGACCGGCGAGTCCCCGACGCTGAGCTCCGCCGAGAGCATCGCGATGGTCGAAGCCGTCAAGGCCGCCGCCGGCGACCGTCTCGCCGTCACGGCCGGAGTCGGGTCCAACAACACGGCGCACGCCATCCAGATGGCCGGCGAGGCAACTCGCGCCGGCGCCGACGGTCTGCTCGTCGTCTCCCCGTACTACAACAAGCCCACCCAGTCCGGTCTGCTCGCCCACACGCGCGCCATCGCCGACGCTGCCGAGCTGCCGATCATGCTCTACGACATCCCGGGGCGCACCGCGACCCCCTTCGCCGTGGAGACGCTCGTCGCGCTGGCCGACCACGAGCGGATCCTCGCCGTCAAGGACGCGAAGGGAGACCTGTGGGCCTCCTCGCAGGTCATGGCCGCGACCGATCTGCTCTGGTACTCCGGCGCCGACGAGCACAACCTCGCGCACCTCGCGCAGGGCGCCCACGGCATCGTCTCCGTCGTCGGCCATGTGGCCGGGCGCCAGTACGCCGACATGGTCGCCGCAGTCGACGCCGGCGACCTGGCGACCGCCCGGTCGATCCACCACCGCCTCATCCCGGTCGTCAATGCCCTGATGTCGACCTCGCAGGGCGCGATCATGGCCAAGGCCGCGCTCGTCGAGCTCGGGGTCATCGCGCACGCGACCGTCCGGCTGCCCTACGTCGAGGGCCCGCCGGAGCACCTCGAGGTCCTGCGCGCCGGTCTGTCCGCCTCCGGGATCGGGGTCGCTGCGTGAGCCACCCGCACCCGGACCTCGCGTCTCCTCCACCGCTGGAGCCGGGCGCGGTGCGGGTCGTCGCGCTGGGCGGCCTGGGCGAGGTCGGGCGCAACATGACGGTCATCGAGCACGAGGGGCAGCTGCTCGTCGTCGACTGCGGGGTCCTCTTCCCGGAGGACCACCAGCCCGGCGTCGACCTGATCCTCCCGGACTTCGAGTACATCCTCGACCGTCTCGACGACATCCAGGCGATCGTGCTGACCCACGGGCACGAGGACCACATCGGCGCGGTGCCCTACCTGCTGCGTCACAAGCCCGACATCCCGCTCGTCGGGTCGATGCTCACGCTGGCGCTCATCGAGGCCAAGCTCAAGGAGCACCGGATCAAGCCCTTCACCCTCGGGGTCAAGGAGGGCGGGCGCGAGTCCTTCGGAGTCTTCGACTGCGAGTTCATCGCCGTCAACCACTCGATCCCCGACGCCCTGGCCGTCTTCGTGCGCACCGCGGGCGGGACCCTGCTGCACACGGGCGACTTCAAGATGGACCAGCTGCCGCTGGACAAGCGGCTGACCGACCTGCGCGCCTTCGCCCGGGTCGGCGAGGAGGGGGTCGACCTCTTCCTCACCGACTCCACCAACGCCGAGGTGCCCGGCTTCACGACCCCCGAGCGGGAGATCGCGCCGGCGATCGACACCGTCTTCCGCACGGCCCAGCGCCGGATCATCGTGGCCTGCTTCTCCAGCCACGTGCACCGCGTCCAGCAGGTGCTCGACGCCGCCGAGCGCAACGGCCGCAAGGTCGCGATGGTCGGACGCTCGATGGTGCGCAACATGGGCATCGCCGCCGACCTGGGCTACCTCCACGTCCCCGACGGCGTGCTCGTCGACGTCAAGAAGCTCGACACCTTCCCCGACGACGAGATCGTGCTCATCTGCACCGGCAGCCAGGGCGAGCCGATGGCGGCACTGTCACGGATGGCCAACCGCGACCACCGCATCGACGTCGGCGACGGCGACACCGTGCTGCTCGCCTCCAGCCTCATCCCCGGCAACGAGAATGCCGTCTACCGCGTCATCAACGGCCTGATGCGGCTCGGCGCCGACGTGGTCCACAAGGGCAACGCCAAGGTGCACGTCTCGGGCCACGCGAGTGCCGGCGAGCTGCTCTACTGCTACAACATCGTCAAGCCGCGCAATGTCATGCCGGTCCACGGCGAGTGGCGCCACCTCGTCGCCAATGCCGATCTGGCGATGCAGACCGGCGTCGACCCCGACCATGTCGTGCTCGCCGAGGACGGTGTCGTGGCCGACCTCGTCGACGGGCGCGCCCGGATCGTCGGGTCCGTGCCGTGCGGCTACGTCTACGTCGACGGCTCGAGCGTCGGCGGGGCCACCGAGGACCTGCTCAAGGACCGCCGCATCCTGCGCGACGAGGGCTTCATCTCCGTGACCATCGTCGTCGACTCCTCGACCGGCAAGGTCATCGCCGGTCCGGAGATCACCGCCCGCGGCTTCGCCGAGGACGACGAGATCTTCACCCAGGTCAAGCCCACGATCATCGCGGCCCTCGACGAGGCCGCGAGCAAGGGCACGACCGACACCCACCAGCTGCAGCGCGTCGTGCGCCGCGCCATCGGTGGCTGGGTGGGCGGCAAGATCCGCCGGCGCCCGATGATCATCCCGGTGGTCATCGAGGCCTGAGCGGGTACCTCCTGCCGAGGCGAAGGGAGCCTGCCGGGACCTCCCTTCGCCTCGCCCGAGGAGGGCTCGGTCAGAGGGCGCGCAGCGCGGCCAGGAGCCGGTCGATGTGCTCGGGGGTGCTCCCGAGGCCGGCGCTGATCCGCACGGCGCTGTCCTGCTCGTGCTCCGAGAGCAGGTCGTCGACGAGCAGGTGGGCGCAGAACTTGCCGTCCCGCACGCCGATGCCGTGGTCGTCGCCGAGGATGCGCGCGACCTCACCGCTGTCGTACCCGTCGACGGTGATCGACGCGACGGGAGCGCCGTCCCCACCACCGAAGAGGGTGTGCACGTGCACGCCCTCGATCCCGGCGAGGCCCGCGAGGAGTCGGATGCGCAGTGCCTGCTCGTGGTCGACGATGGCCCGCTCGTGCTCGGCGATGATCTCGCAGGCCGTGGCCAGCGCGACGGCGCCGAGGACGTTGGGGGAGCCGGCCTCGTGGCGGGCCGGGCCGCAGGCCCACTCGGTCGTGTCGGGCCCGACGTGGGCCGACGCGCCGCCGCCGGCGAGGTAGGGGTCGGCGGCGTCGAGCCAGTCCCTGCGGCCGACGAGCACCCCGGCGCCGAAGGGGGCGTAGATCTTGTGACCGCTGAAGGCGACCCAGTCGATGCCGAGGGCCTCGATGTCGACCCGGCGGTGGGGCGCGACCTGGGCGGCGTCGAGGGCGAAGCGGGCGCCGTGCTGGCGGGCCAGCGCCGAGAGCCGCTCGATCGGCCAGTGCTCACCGGTGACATTGGAGGCGCCGGTCGCGACGACCAGTCGGTGCTCGGCAGGGTGGTTGCGCAGGGCCTGGTCGAGCAGGTCGACGGCCTCGTCGTGGCTGTGCGGCACCGGCAGGCGCAGCGCATCGCCCCACGGGAGCAGCGCGGCGTGGTGCTCGGAGGCGAAGACGAAGACCTTGGTCCCCTCGGGCAGTGCCCGCGCCAGCAGGTTGAAGGAGTCGGTCGTGTTGCGGGTGAAGACGACCTGGTCGTCCTCGCGCGCCCCGACGAAGTCGGCGACGCTCTCGCGGGCCTGCTCGTAGCGTGAGCTGGTCACGCGCGAGGCGAAGCCTGCGCCGCGGTGCACGGAGGAGTAGGTCACCGCAGCGGCGGCCACCTCCTGGGCGACGGCGGCGAAGGCGGGCGTGGTGGCGCCGTGGTCGAGGTGGGCGTACTCGACGACCGAGCCGTCCTTGTCGCGGTAGCTCAGCCCGGCGGAGACGAGCTCGGGCAGGAGGGTGGTGGTGTGCACATCGGAAACGGTCATGACAGTGCTCCTGGGTCCTGTGGACCCGAGCGTCGCCACGGGTCCGCGCTTGCCGGGCAACTGGTCGTCGCCGGCCAGGTCGTCACCCGGAGCACCCCACCGCGGAAGGAGGGTTGCCGACCAGCTAGCCGGGGCTTGTCGCTGGTACTCGTGACCTTGGGTCAGGACAGTAGCGCACCGGTTCGGGGGGCTGTCGAGCGCTCACCGAGGTCGTCTCGCAACGTGGGACATCAGGCCAGGGCGATGGCCAGGACCGCGCCGGCGACGAGCCAGGGGCCGAAGGCCAGCTGCGTCGAGCGGGTCGCCCGCCGGGCGAGCAGCAGTGCGAGAGCGACGATCCCGCCGAGGACGAAGCCCAACCAGATCCCCACGACGAGCTGCGCCCACCCCAGCCACGCCAGGGTCGGGGCGATCGAGACGAGCAGCTTGGCGTCGCCCATGCCGATGGATCGGCCGTGGAGGAAGAAGGCCAGGAGGATTGCCACGCCGCCGACCAGGACCGCTGCGACGGTGGCCCTGGCCAGAGCACCCCAGTCGCCGGTCGCGGCGGAGGCTCCGGTGAGCAGGACCGCGGCGACCGGGACGAGCGGCACGGTGAGCGCGTTGGGCAGGCGGTGGACGTCGGCGTCGACTGCCGCGAGGACCAGGCCGACGAGGCCGAGGGTCAGGGGGGCGAGCAGCACCGGCCAGGGGCGGTCCGTCAGCGAGCGCTCCACGGCCAGCCCGACGAAGGGAGCGAGCGCCGGGACCCAGAGATGGCGGGGGAGGGGACCCCCTTCGCCCGGTCGTCGGTAGGTGCCGGCGCGCAACCACTGCCACCCGACGAGACCGCAGGCGAGCGCCGCGAGCACGACGAGCGGGGTGCGGGGGTCCATGCGGCGACGCTACTGGGCGCACGAGCCGCGCGCCGACGGATACCCACAGGTTGGCCCTGTTGCGCGTGTGACGCGTGTGTCAGGGGTGGCTTTCGCCTACCCTGCGGAACATGGCCACTCGTCCGTCGACCACCTCGCGCAGCACCAAGGGCGCCTCGTCGCGCCCCAAGGGCAGCACCCGCCCAGCGGGTCGCAAGGCCCCTGCCAAGACCGCTGCCAAGGGGAAGACCTCCGCCTCCCGCACCTCATCGGCTTCAGGGGGCGGCCTGCCCCTGCCACTGGCCGCGGTGCACAAGACCTGGATGGGCGTCGCCCACGCGACCGGCTCGGGAGTGCGGCGGATCGGCCACAGCGCCAGCCAGATCGAGCCTGAGCACCGCCGCGACGGGTGGGGCTTCCTCGCCCTCGCGCTGGCGCTCGTCGTGGCCGTGCGCGAGTGGTGGGGCCTGTCGGGCACCTTCGGTGACATCGTGCACGCCGTCTTCGCCGGCACCTTCGGTCGGGTGGCCTACGCCCTGCCCATCGTCCTGCTCCTCCTCGGCGTGCGTCTGCTCCGCTCCGAGGGCGACTCCGCAGCCGACGCCCGCCTGGGGTTCGGCGCGATCATGGGCCTCTTCGCCGCCTCCGGGCTGACCCACATCGCCAAGGACATCCCGCAGCCGCCCGACGGCGCCGGTCCGATGCGCGACGCCGGTGGCATCTTCGGCTTCCTCGCCTCCGACCCGCTGGCCACCGCGGTCACGCCGTGGCCGGCCACCATCCTGCTCGTCCTGCTGGGGCTCTTCAGCCTCCTGCTCCTCACGGGGACCCCGCTGCACGAGGTCCCGCAGCGCCTGGCCTACGTGCGGGCAGCCTTCACCGGAGAGGTTCCGAGCCACGTGACCTCGGCCGAGGTCGACGCGCGCCAGGACGCGCCCAAGGCCGCGGTCACCCGGGCCCGCCGGCGCCGGGTCATCGACCCCGCCGACGACGCGCTCTCGGGCGAGCGTGACGGCGACACCGCCTTCGACCAGGCCGCGGTCGTGCAGCCGGTCGGCAGGGGCCGCAAGCGCCGCGGCGCCGCCGACGCAGGCTCCACCACGGCGGCGACCGCGGAGGTCGACGAGAGCGCCGAGACCGCGCAGGCGGAGGCGGGCGGTCCCCGCCCGGGAGAGAAGCGACCGACCAAGAACCCCGTCGTCGCCCCGATCAAGCCGACCGACAAGACGGTCCTCGAGGCACCGCCGACGACGCAGCTGCCGCAGCGGGTCGAGCAGCTGGCCCTCGCGGGGGACGTCACCTACACCCTCCCCGACAGCAGCCACCTCAAGCCGGGGGCTCCGCACAAGGAGCGCTCGGCGGCCAACGACAAGGTCGTCGAGGCCCTCACCAACACGCTGGACGAGTTCGGCATCGACGCCCACGTCACCGGCTTCCACCGCGGACCGACCGTCACCCGCTACGTCGTCGAGCTCGGCCCGGGTGTCAAGGTCGAGCGGGTCACCGCGCTGTCCAAGAACATCGCCTACGCCGTCGCCTCGGCGGACGTGCGCATCCTCAGCCCGATCCCGGGCAAGTCCGCCATCGGCATCGAGATCCCCAATGCCGACAAGGAGATGGTCTGCCTCGGCGACGTGCTGCGCTCGGACGTCTCGCGCAACAACGAGCACCCGATGGTCATGGGTGTCGGCAAGGACGTCGAGGGCGGCTACGTCATCGCCAACCTGGCCAAGATGCCCCACCTCCTCGTGGCCGGCGCCACCGGCTCGGGCAAGTCCTCCTTCGTCAACTCGATGATCACCTCGATACTCATGCGCTCCACGCCCGACGAGGTGCGCATGGTGCTCGTCGACCCCAAGCGCGTGGAGCTGACGGCCTACGAGGGCATCCCGCACCTCATCACCCCGATCATCACCAACGCCAAGAAGGCCGCCGAGGCGCTGCAGTGGGTCGTGCGCGAGATGGACATGCGCTACGACGACCTCGCCAGCTCCGGCTACAAGCACGTCGACGACTACAACAAGGCCGTCCGGGCGGGCAAGGTACAGCCGATCCCGGGCAGCGAGCGGGTCATCCAGCCCTACCCCTACCTGCTGGTGATCGTCGACGAGCTCGCCGACCTGATGATGGTCGCCCCGCGCGATGTCGAGGACTCGATCGTGCGCATCACCCAGCTGGCCCGTGCGGCCGGCATCCACCTGGTGCTGGCGACCCAGCGCCCGTCCGTGGACGTCGTGACCGGTCTGATCAAGGCCAACGTGCCCTCGCGGATGGCCTTCGCGACCTCCTCGCTCGCCGACTCCCGGGTCGTCCTCGACCAGCCGGGCGCGGAGAAGCTGCTCGGCCAGGGTGACGCGCTCTTCCTGCCGATGGGCAAGTCCAAGCCGATGCGTGTCCAGGGCGCATGGGTCACCGAGTCCGAGATCGAGGACGTCGTCGCGCACGTGACCGGCCAGCTCAAGCCGGTCTACCGCGAGGACGTGGCCCCGGTGGAGGCACCCAAGAAGCACATCGACGAGGACATCGGTGACGACCTCGACGTGCTGCTGCAGGCGACCGAGCTCGTCGTCACGACGCAGTTCGGCTCGACGTCGATGCTCCAGCGCAAGCTGCGGGTCGGCTTCGCCAAGGCCGGGCGCCTCATGGACCTGCTCGAGTCGCGCGGCGTCGTCGGCCCCTCCGAGGGGTCCAAGGCCCGCGACGTGCTCATCACGCCCGAGGAGCTCCCGACCACCCTCGCCCTGATGAAGGGGGAGGAGCCGCCGCCCCTCGAGGAGCCCACGGCCGAGGCCGAGGACGACGAGCCGATCGAGTCGGTCGACGCCGCACCGCCGGTGCCGGTCACCGACGACACCGCAGTCATCGACGTGCGCACGGGGCCACCCGCGCAGCCCTACAACCGTTACCCCGAGGACCCGATCGGGACCGAGGTGGTCGAGGAGTGGAGCGAGGACGACGACGAGGACGCCTGGTCGCTCACTGACCGGGGCTGATCTCCCCGGCCTCCACGACACCCGCCTCGACCAGCTCGGCGTGCACGTCGTCGACGAAGGCCAGCACCTCGGTGCTGCCCTGCACCGGACCACCTGCCAGCAGGCCGTCACCACCCAGCAGCACCGCGCCGGGGGTGCCGATGCCGAAGATCCGCGCCAGGGTCGCCTGCGGGTCGTGCAGGATGCGCTCGGCCAGGTGCGGCACCGCGGCCAGCGTCGTCTCGAGCGGTAGCGACACGACGGCTCGCACCGCCACCGGGCCGAGCAGCTCGTCCCACGCGGGGATCCGCTCGATCGGCGTCGCGCAGGGCCCACAGCCGGGGGAGACGAAGACGAGCATCGTCGCGCCGTTGCTCACCAGGGAGCGCAGCGACAGGGACTGGCCGGTCTCGTCCTCGAGCGCGGCGTAGGGCAGGGGCTGGCGGGCGTAATCCACGATCTCGCCCTCGGCAGCGTCGTCGGTGGCGATGGGGGACGCGAGGGGCCCTCCCTTCGTCCCGCCGAAGGTCACGACGACCACGGCGACCGTCAGCACCACGAGCGCCAGCCACAGCCAGGTCTCGGCCCGGGCCGTCGCGAGCCGCACGACGACGGAGTCCGGTGCGGTGGCCGACCAGACGGCGAGCAGCGCCAGGACGACGAGCAGGACATTGCGCACGGCCGTGCGTCGGGTGACCTCGCCCAGTCCCAGCCGACCGAAGCAGCTGCAGGTGACCGGGTAGCCGAAGCCCAGCGCCCGCACGATCACCACGAGGTAGGAGACGAAGAGCGCCAGCGCCACGACCGCGACCACCACGGCGAAGGGGGCCGGGACCGCCAGCAGGGCGAGGGCCAGGACGATCTCGGCCCACGGCAGGACCCGCGGGGCGGGGCTGTCGGTGAGCAGTCCGGGCAGGCGCAGCTGGCTGAAGGCGCTGCGCGTCTCCTCGGGGTGACGCACCTTGGCGGCACCACTGATCAGCAGGAGGACCGCGATGAGCAGCGGCGGGAGGATGAGGGGGCTGTCGGGCACGGTGCGAGTCTAGGGTTGCCCCATGACGAAGGCCTGGTACGAGCTGGACAGCCGCCCGACCGGAACCCGGTACTGGGCCGCGGTCGTCCGCAAGCAACCGTCGGCGATCCTCGTGAGCATCCAGCTCCTGGCGATCCTGCTGCTCCCGTGGGTGGAGTCCGCGTACTGGGGTCGGGCGGTCATCACCAGCCTGTCCCTCGTCGCCGTGACCTTCGGGATCTGGGTCGTGCGCTCCACCCCGGGACTGACCTGGCTGGCCCTGCTCATCGGCCTGCCCGCCTTCATCTTCGAGGTCTGGTCGGTGATCGACGAGGACAACACCGCCGTGGCCTTCCTCGCCTACTTCTTGCTCGCCATCTTCTACATGTACGTCGCCTACGGCCTCGTGGCCTACATGTTCGCCGACTCGTGGGTGACCAAGGACGAGATGTTCGCCGTCGGGGCGGCCTTCACCGTCCTCCTCTTCGCCTTCGCCTACCTCTACGGGGCGATCCAGACGCTGGCCCCCGGCTCCTTCGTCGGCTTCGCGCCGGGGGAGCACCGCAGCTTCCTGGAGCTGTTGTCCTTCTCGGCGGCCAACCTGGCCGGTGTCGGGCTGTCGGACATCGCGGCCGTCGAGCCGCAGGCACGAGCCGCTGTGATCCTCGAGCAGCTCGGTGGGGCCCTCTACGTCGCCATGGTCATCTCCCGTCTCGTGGCCATGGCCGTGATGCGTTCGCGCAACTGACCCGGCCCGCCGGTGGCCGACGGACCTGCGTCGGCCGCCTAGAGTGGGGGCATGTCCGTCCCCTCCCGCAGCGTCGCCCTCGTCACCCTGGGCTGTACCCGTAACGACGTGGACTCCGAGGAGCTCGCCGGCCGCCTGTCCGCCGAGGGTTGGACCCTCGTCGACGATGCTGCGCAGGCCGATGTCGCCGTCGTCAACACCTGCGGCTTCATCGAGCAGGCCAAGAAGGACTCGATCGACGCGATCCTCGAGGCGAGTGACCTGCGCGAGCACGGCAGGACGCAGAAGGTCGTGGCCGTCGGCTGCCTCGCGGAGCGCTACGGCAAGGAGCTGGCCGACGAGCTGCCCGAGGCCGACGCCGTGCTCGGCTTCGACTCCTACGCCGACATGTCCAGCCACCTGCGCGCCGTCCTCGACGGTCACGCACCCGAGGCGCACACGCCCGGCGACCGTCGCAAGCTGCTGCCCATCTCCCCGGTCGACCGCGACGCCAGCGACGTCGCCCTCCCGGGGCACAACACGGGCGGCGACCTGCCCCGGGCCCGGCTCGACGACCGGCCCTGGGCCCCGCTCAAGATCGCCTCGGGCTGCGACCGCCGCTGCTCCTTCTGCGCCATCCCGACCTTCCGCGGGGCCTTCGTCTCACGTCGCCCGAGCGATGTCGTGGCCGAAGGGAGGTGGCTCGCCTCCCAGGGGGTGCGCGAGCTCTTCCTCGTCAGCGAGAACTCCACGTCCTACGGCAAGGACCTCGGCGACCTCGACCTGATGGAGGCGCTGCTGCCCGAGCTGGTGGCCATCGAGGGCGTCGAGCGGGTGCGGGTGTCCTACCTGCAGCCCGCCGAGATCCGTCCCGGGCTGCTGCGGGCCATGGCGAGCATCCCCGGGGTCGTCCCGTGGTACGACATCTCCTTCCAGCACGCGTCGGGGCCGCTCCTGCGCCGGATGCGGCGCTTCGGCGACACCGACGCCTTCCTCTCGCTCATCGACGGCATCCGTGAGCGCCAGCCTGAGGCCGGTATCCGCTCCAATGTCATCCTCGGCTTCCCCGGCGAGACCGAGGCCGATGTCGACGAGCTCGAGCGCTTCCTCCTCGCCGCCCGCCTCGACGTCGTGGGCGTCTTCGGGTACTCCGACGAGGACGGCACCGAGGGCGAGCTGCTCGACGGCAAGATCGACGCGGACACCATCGCCGAGCGCGTCGAGCGCATCCGGGACCTCGTCGAGGAGCTGACCGCCCAGCGCGCCGAGGAGCGCATCGGCGAGGTCCTGCAGGTCCTCGTCGAGGAGGTCGACGCGGAGACCGGCGAGATGAGCGGCCGGGCCGAGCACCAGGGACCCGACGTCGACGGGGTCACGCTGCTCGCCGGTGACCTCTCCGGGGTCGAGGTGGGTGCGCTCGTCACCGCGGTGGTGGTCGGCACCGAAGGCATCGACCTCGTCGCAGAGGTCAACCGGTGAGCACCCAGGACTCCGACGGCATCTCCATGCCCGTCCCCGAGCCGAGCCCGTGGAACCTGCCCAACGCCCTGACGGTGATGCGCATCCTCCTCGTCCCGGTCTTCGTGTGGCTCGTCCTGAGCGACGGCGGCCAGGACACCGGCACCCGCTGGTGGGCATGGGGCGTCTTCGCCGTCGCGATCATCACCGACCGCATCGACGGGGACATCGCGCGGGCCAAGGGACTGGTCACGACCTTCGGCAAGGTCGCCGACCCCATCGCCGACAAGGCGCTCACGGGCGCCGGCTTCATCACCTTGTCGATGATCGACGAGATCCCGTGGTGGATCACCGTGGTCATCATCGCCCGCGAGCTCGGCATCACGGCCATGCGCTTCTGGGTCATCCGGCACGGCGTCATGCCCGCCAGCCGCGGGGGCAAGATCAAGACCTTCCTCCAGGCCCTGGCGATCGGCCTCTTCGTCATCCCGCTGGACACCCTGCCGCTCGAGTGGCTCTGGCGCGGCCTGGCGTGGGCCATCCTGATCGCGGCCCTCGTGGTCACGATCGCCACGGCGGCCGACTACGTCATGAAGGCACTGACCCTGCGCTCGACGAGCGACCGCGCCCGGCTGAAGCGAGAGCGCAAGGCCGCGCGTGAGCGCTGACGCCGCAGCACTGCTCGCCCTCCTCGCCGAGCGGGGATGGACGCTCGCGACCGCGGAGTCGCTCACCGGTGGCCTCGTCGCCGCGACGCTCGTCGAGGTGCCCGGCGCGTCGCGGGTCTTCACCGGCTCCGTGGTCGCCTACGACCCCGCGATCAAGATCTCGCTCCTCGACGTCGATCCCGACCTGGTCGAGCGGGTCGGCACCGTCGACGAGCAGGTCGTCACCCAGATGGCGAAGGGGGCACAGCGTCGCCTCGGCGTGGACGTCGCCGTCGCGACGACCGGCGTGGCCGGTCCCGGCCCCAGCGAGGGACATCCCGCGGGGACCGTGTGGCTGGCCTGCGCGACGCCGTCAGGAATCACGACCCGTCGGCTGGCGTTGACCGGAGGGCGAGCGACCGTGCGTGTCGCAGCCGTGGTCGCGGTGATCGACCTCGCTCACGGGGCCGTCATGGGCGCGTCCTGACCCTGTGCGGGACTCCTCCTGACGGTTGACGGTGGAGCGTTGTACCGTGGTGCCAGACGACGAGGCAAGGAGGTGGACCTGATGGTGTTGCTACGCGAGGAGCTCGGAGACGTGCTGCGTGACGCACGCCGTGGGCAGGGGCGCACCCTGCGCGACATCTCCGCCAGGGCCTCGGTCTCCCTGGGCTACCTGAGTGAGATCGAGCGCGGCGAAAAAGAGGCCAGCTCCGAGCTGCTCGCCTCGATCTGCTCCGCCCTCGACATGCCGCTGTCGATCGTCTTCACCGAGGTCGCCCACCGGGCCCGCAGGGTCGAGCGCGCGAGCGCGCCCGTCACCCTGCCCGTGCCCACCCGGTCCGAGGACGTCGTCTCCGCCGCCTGAGTTGTCGGCCGAGCCCCACCCCGCCTCGCCTCACATCACTTCCCGTCACACCCGCATCCCCGGCACCGCATCTCCTTGAGGTCATGCGCAGGTGGGGCGCATCTCCTTAAGGTCGTGCGCGTCGACGTGCACCCAGCGGGGCCTGTGGCCGTCCGTCGTCCGTGGGGGCGAGACCGCCCTGGCACTGCGGGCAGGAGAAGAAGACCCGGTCCGGACCCAGCCGGCCCAGCGGAGCCACTCGCACGGTCTCGCCGCAGCGCCGGCAGGGACGACCGGAGCGAGCGTGGACCCACGAGCGCGCATCGTTGCGCAGGATGCCGGTCGAGGACTGGATCGCATGCTCCCGACCGCGCAGCATGAGCTCGTGGACCCGCGCGACGAGGGCATCGGCCTCCTCCGGTGACAGGGCGCTCGCCTCGCGCCAGGGGTGCAGTCGCTGCACGAAGAGCGCCTCGCTCGCCCAGAACGTCCCGACCCCGGCCAGGACCCGCTGGTCGAGGAGTGCCGCGGCAATCGAGGTGCCGGCGCTCGACCCGAGGATGCGTCGGGCCGCGTCGGCCGGGTCCCAGTCGGCGCCCAGCACGTCCGGGCCGAGGTGACCGACGAGCAGGTGCTCGTCGGTGCGGCGCACGACGTCGAGCTCGCCCAGTCGCAGCCCGAGGGTGGTCCAGTCGTCGTTGCCGATCGCAGCGCGCAGGTCGGGTCGTCGCAGGGCGCGGGCGGCTGCGTCCGACCCGGCGGCCTCGACCCGCCACGACCCCTCCATGCGCAGGTGCGTGTGGAGGGTCCATCCCGAGTCGAGTCGGTGGAGCAGGTGCTTGCCGCGCGGCACCACCTCGTCGACGACGGCGCCGCGCAGGGGCGCCTCGTCGACCTCGCCCCACCGGATGTCCACGAGCGTCGCCGGCCGCCCGGCCAGGGCGGCGTGGAGCCGCTGCGCGGTGCGCCAGACGGTGTCTCCCTCGGGCACCGGTCAGCCCCGCCCGCCGGGCCGAAGTCGCAGGCCGCGGGGCGTCATCGTGAAGCCCGCACCGGTCAGGGCCTGGGCGAGCGGGTCGTCGGACCCGAGCACGGGGGCGCCATCGGCGCGCTGCACCGTCAGGCGCCCGAGCGCCCCACGGTGGACGGCGTCGGCGAGACCACGCGCGGCCAGGGACAGCGAGTCCTCGTCGCTCTCCCAGGAGAGCAGGGTGCGACCACCTCGCTCGACATAGAGGACGAGCTGCCCGTCGACGGCGACGACGAGTGCGCCGGCCTTGCGCCCGGGTTGGTGCCCCGAGTCCCGCTCGGGCCAGCGCAGCGCGGCCCCCCACGGGTTGGCCGGGTCCGTGGCCGCCAGGACCACGGCACCCTCGGGCGCGCGGGACGAGCGCACCTCGTCGACTGCGCCGGGGACGGCGAACTGCGAGGCGCCCAGACCCTCGATGAAGTACCCGCGTCGCACCTGACCGGCTTCCTCGGCGGCGCCGAGCACCCGGTGGACGGCGGCGAACCCGCCCTGGACCTCCTCGGCGACGACGGCCCCGCGCGTCACGACGCCGTGGCGGTCGAGCAGCCCCTCTGCCGTGGCGTGGAGCCGGAGGGTGGGGTCGGTCTCTGCGGCCGGGAGCACCGACCATCGTCCGGCCGCACGTGGGGGTCCGCTGCGCTGCGGCAGGCTGGCGCGGCCCAGCCTCGGTCGACCGCCGTAGCGACCGCGGGCAGCCGGCCGCCGTTGCGGCTTGTGGGCCGTCCGCCCGCCGGCGAGCAACCCGCGCACCGGGGCGAGTGTGTCCCCGGTGACGAGTCCCCGGTGGGCCAGCGACCACAGGACGTCGGCGAGCGCGTCGTCGTCGACGGGGTCCTGGCCCTCGACCCGATCGCGGGCGACGGCGTCGGACAGGTCGCGGAAGAAGTAGGCGCCGCCGCCCGAGAGGGCCGCGAGCACCCGTGCCTCCACGTCGGTCAGGTCCGTGGTGTCGGCGGCCGGCAGTGTCGTCTCGGCTCCGTCGGCGAGGTGCAGGCTGATCCACGCGTCGTCGCCGGGGAGGCTGCCGTGACCTGCCCACAGCACCTGGCCGGTCGCCATGAGGTCGTCCAGCAGTGGGCCGACGGTGTCGTCGATGCGGGCCGGCAGGACGAGTGACTCCAAGGCGCTGGCCGGCACACGCACGCCGCTCAGCTGCTCGACGACCCGCAGCACGCCGTCGCGGCCGCGCATGCGGGTCCCGACTCCCTGCCAGGCCGGCAGGAAGCGCGCGTACTGGCGAGGCTCGACGGGCTCGACCTCGTGCCGTAGTGCAGCCAGAGAGCGCCGGCGCAGGGTGCGCAGCACCTCGGCGTCGCAGAACTCCCCGCCGCGCCCGCCGCACTCGACGGGCAGCAGGTCGCCCTCGACGAGGCGCCCGGTCTGCACCAGACGGCGCAGCGCGTCGGTGGCGACCGCACGACCGATGCCGTAGTGCGCGGCCAGGTCGGTCGCGGCGAAGGGGACGTGGGTGCGGGCGTAGCGGCTGGTGAGCTCGCCGAGGGGGTCACCCGACGGTGCGAGCATCGAGTCCGCGAGTCCCTGCGGCAGGCTCACGCCGAGGGCGTCGCGCAGCCGGGCGCCGTCCTCGGTGCTCGCCCAGCGGTCCTCGCCGGCCACCCTGACGGGGATGACCTGGCGACTCGCCTCGAGGTCGGTGAGCGCGGCGCGGACCGCGGCCTCGTCGAGCCGGCTGCGCCGGTCGAGCTCGGGGACGCCGAGCGGTCCGAGGACCCGCAGCAGGTCGAGCAGGTCCTCACCGTCGCGGGCGGCACGCTCGGGGGTCAGGCACTGCAGCTCGGCGGCGGTGCGCTCCACGGCGGCGGGGTCGAGCAGGTCCGCGAGGGCCAGCTGCTCGCCGCGGCCCAGCAGGTCGGCGAGCAGGCTCGGGTCGAGGGTCAGCGCGGCGGCCCGTCGCTCGGCGAGAGGGGAGTCGCCCTCGTAGAGGAACTGAGCGACATAGCCGAACATCAACGACGCGGCGAAGGGGGAGGGGCGCTGGCTCTCGACGTCGACGAGGGTGACCCGCCGTCCTGCGATGTGGGTCATCAGCTGGGTGAGGGCGGGGACGTCGAAGACGTCCTGCAGGCACTCGCGCACGGCCTCCAGGACGATCGGGAAGTCGGAGTGGCCGCTCGCCACCTGGAGCAGCGCGGCGGACCGCTGGCGCTGCTGCCACAGCGGTTGTCGTCGGTCGGGGCGACGTCGGGGGAGCAGCAGAGCACGTGCTGCGCACTCGCGGAAGCGCGCGGCGAAGAGCGCCGATCCGCCGATCTCCTCGGTGACGGCCCTCTCGACGTCGGCCGGGTCGAGGGTGATCAGGTCGAGGACCTCGGCGAAGCCGGTGGGGTCCAGCTCGAGGTCCGGCAGCCGCAGCACGATCCCGTCGTCACCGTGCATCGCCTGCACGTCGATGCCGAAGTGCTGGCGCATGCGGCCGGCGATGGCCAGCGCCCACGGGGCGTGGACCTGCGCGCCGAAGGGCGAGTGCAGGGCGACCCGCCAGTCGCCGATCTCGTCGCGGAAGCGCTCGACGACGATCGTGCGGTCGTCGGGCAGGTGACCGGTGGCGGTGCGCTGCTCCTCGAGGTAGGCGAGCAGGTTGTCGCGGGCCCAATCGTCGAGGCCGGCCTGCTCGAGGCGCGCGTGGGCTCCCTTCGCCGGCAGTGCGCCGACCTCGCGGACGAAGGCGCCGACCGCGGCGCCCAGCTCGGCCGGTCGCCCCAGCTGGTCGCCGTGCCAGAAGGGCAGTCGGCCGGGCTGACCGGGGGCGGGCGTGACGAGGACCTGGTCGTGGGTGATGTCCTCGATGCGCCAGCTGCTCGTGCCGAGGGTGAAGACGTCACCGACGCGGGACTCGTAGACCATCTCCTCGTCGAGCTCGCCGACCCGTCGTCCGGGACCGTCGCCGGAGGCGAGGAAGACGCCGTAGAGCCCGCGGTCAGGGATGGTCCCGCCGCTCGTCACCGCGAGCCGCTGCGCCCCACGCCGGCCGACGATCGTGCCGGCGACCCGGTCCCACGTGATGCGTGGTCGCAGCTCCGCGAAGTCCTCGGACGGGTAGCGCCCGGCCAGCATGTCGAGGGTCGCGTGCAGCAGCGTGCTCGGCAGGGAGGCGAAGGGGGCCGCCCGCCGCACGAGCGCCTCCACCTCCTCGACCTGCCAGTCGTCGAGGGCGCACATCGCGACGACCTGCTGGGCGAGCACGTCGAGCGGGTTGGCCGGGACGTGCATGGCCTCGATCTCGCCGGCGCGCATCCGCTCGACGACGACGGCCGACTGGACGAGGTCGCCGCGGAACTTGGGCAGCACGACGCCGTGGCTCACGGCGCCGACCTGGTGCCCGGCGCGACCGACGCGCTGCAGGCCCGAGGCCACCGAGGGCGGTGACTCGATCTGGATGACGAGGTCGATGGCGCCCATGTCGATGCCGAGCTCCAGGCTCGACGTCGCGACGACGCAGGGCAGGCGTCCGGCCTTGAGGTCCTCCTCGATGAGGGCCCGCTGCTCCTTGCTCACGGACCCGTGGTGGGCACGGGCGAGGACGGGCGGCGCACCGGTGGAGGTACCCGACTGGGCCATGATCTCTGCGGGCGGTCTGCCGGGGGTGGTCGCCCCGGTGGCCTCGACCGCTTCCGGCGGCGTCGTCCTCTCGGCGTGGATCTCGTTGAGCCGTCCGGTGAGGCGCTCGCCGAGGCGACGGGAGTTGACGAAGACGAGGGTCGATCGGTGCTGCTCGACGAGGTCGACGACCCGTTCCTCGACGTGCGGCCAGATCGACGCCCGGCGCTCCTCGCCGGCCGCCGCGCCGGAGAGGTCACCGGTCGACTCGCCGAGCTCGGTGAGGTCGGCGACGGGGACGACGACGTCGAGCTGCCACGACTTGGTCGAGGTGGGCTGGACGATCTCGACGGGTCGGCCGCCCGCGAGGAAGCGGGCGACCTCGTCGACCGGGCGGACCGTCGCGGACAGCCCGATGCGCTGGGCGGGGGAGTCGAGCAGCGCGTCGAGACGCTCCAGCGACAGCGCCAGGTGGGCACCGCGCTTGGTGCCCGCGAGGGCGTGGATCTCGTCGATGATGATCGTGTCGACCCCGCGGAGCGCGTCGCGCACCCCGGAGGTGAGCATGAGGAAGAGCGACTCCGGTGTCGTGATGAGGACGTCGGTCGGGGTCCTGGCGAAGGCGCGACGCTCGCTCGCCGGGGTGTCGCCCGAGCGGACCGAGACCGAGACCTGCGGCGCCGGGAGCCCCAGCCGGTCCGCGGCGTGGCCGATGCCCACGAGCGGTGCTCGCAGGTTGCGCTCGACGTCGACGGCCAGCGCCTTGAGCGGGGAGATGTAGAGGACCCGGCAGCGGGCCTTGGGGTCCTCGGGTCGGGGAGCCGAGGAGAGCCGGTCGAGGGCGGAGAGGAAGGCGGACAAGGTCTTGCCCGAGCCGGTCGGCGCGACGACTAGTGCATGACTGCCGGCGTTGATCGCGCTCCAGGCCCCCACCTGCGCAGGGGTGGGCGCGGCGAAGCTGTCGCGGAACCACGTCGCGGTCGCGGGGGAGAAGCTGTCGAGGACGTCTGTCATGGCAGCCCCAGCCTGCCACCGACCCCCGACACTGATGATGGAATCAGGGTCCGAGGGGTCGTGACTCACCCTCCGACTGGCGCCCTGTTGGGTTGCCTTCCAGTTGATCTGTCCGGCCCCTCGGGCTCGCCGCCGGCCGGGGCGGTCATGACCTGATAAGAGCTTGGCAGTTCCTCACCAGTGTCCTGTCTGACCGCCCACGGCCGACGTCACCCAGTCGACGACAGCCGAGAAGGGCGCTTCCAGCATGACAGCAGCAGCACCGACATACCCAGACCACGAAGCCGTGGAGGAGGTCGTCGGCGGCATCGACACCCACGCCGACACCATCCACGTGGCCGTGGTGACCGTTGTAGGGCGCGATGTCGCCGACGAAGAATTCCTCACCACGCTCGCCGGGTACCGCGCAGCGACCGACTTCCTTCAGGCCCATGGCGTGATCGAGCGTGTCGGGATCGAGGGCACCAGCTCCTACGGGGCAGGCATCGCCCGGGCCTGCGCCGCGGCCGGTATGGACGTGCGGGAAGTCCTGCGACCCGACAAGACCGTGCGCCGCAAACAAGGCAAGTCCGACCCCATCGACGCCTACCACGCAGCCCGCGCCGTGCTGTCGGGGCGATCGACCTCGGCGCCCAAGGACGAGAAGATCCTCGGTCTGCGCGCCCTGCACACCGCGCGACGCTCAGCCGTCAAGGCCCGCACCGCGACGATCCACCAGATCCAACAACTCCTGATCACCGCCCCCGACGGCATCCGGGAGAAGTACCGCGACCTGAACAACGCTCGACTGGTCGAGACACTCGCTCGCTGTCGCCCCAACCGGGATGACCTGGTCGGTGGCGCCGTGCTGCGAGCGATGAAAGACCTCGCCGCCCGCCACGCCTTCTTGGACGAGCAGGCCAGCGACCTCGAAGCCGACATCACGGCCATCGTCCGCACGCTCAACCCCGGCCTGCTCGGCGCCCACGGCGTCGGCCCGGACACCGCAGCACAACTGCTGATCACCGCCGGGGGCAACCCCGAACGCCTCAGCCACGAGGCGTCGTTCGCCGCGCTGTGTGGGACTGCGCCCGTACCCGCGTCCTCGGGCAAAACCAACCGCTACCGGCTGTCGCGAGGAGGAGACCGCGCGGCCAACAGCGCACTACACCGCATCGCTCTGGTGCGCATGGTCAGCCACGCCCAGACCCGCGGCTACGTCCAGCGACAACGCGACAAAGGCCGCTCCAGCAAGGAGATCCTGCGCCGCCTCAAGCGAGCCATCGCCCGCGAGATCTTCAAATACCTCACCCGGACCATCACCGTGCCCGCCATCGACGACCTACGACCGATGAGACAGGCCAAGAACATCACCTTGACCAGCGCCGCCCAACACTTCGGCGTCTGGCCCGCACGCATCTCCACCCTCGAACGAGGCACCAGACGAGACGACGACCTCGCCAACGCCTACCGCGCCTGGCTCACCGCCGCTTGACAATCAATAGGAGCATCAACCACGCCCTGACACTGGCTGAGGTGCGGGTCCCTCCGCGGCGAGCCTCGACGCCGAGGCTCCGAGGTTCAGCGCTTCAGGAGGTCCAGCACGTGGGCGATCTGGGTCGCGAGCGAGTCGACCTTGCCCAAACGCACATCTGTGGACAACCGTCAGCGGTGCCTGTCCGGCTCCAGCCTCAGCGTCATGAGCGTCGTCGCGAGCATGTCGTAGTGACCGACGAGCAGGAGCAGCTCGATCGCCTCGCGCTCGGTCGTCACCGAGCGCAGCCGCTCCCACTGCGCGTCGTCGAGGTCCTGGGTGCGCACGAGCACCTGCGCGCTCTCGCGCAGCACCGCCTCACGGGGGCTCAGGCTGTCGACGACGGTGTTGGCGAGGACCGCCTCGATCTCGGCAGTCGTCAGCCCGGCACGCCGGCCGAGCAGGCGGTGGTGCTCGCGCTCGTAGTCGCAGCCACGCTCGGTGGCGACGGTGAGGATGACCAGCTCGGACTCCCTTCGCTGCAGTGAGCCGAAGGGCATGAGCCGACCGGCGAAGTGCAGCCAGCCGGTGAACAGGCCCTTGGTCCGCCCGAGCGTCGTGAAGATCGCCGGCGGCTCGGTCCCCGTCACCCGACCGGCGGCGCGAGCGAAGCCCCAGCGGACCGGCCCGAGCTCGCGGAGGGTGCCCGGGGCGATCCGGGCCGTCACTTTGGCTGCTCCGTCGTGTACTCGACCTGCTCCGTGCGCGCGATCTCGAGGGACTCCACGAGGTGGGGCAGCGGCTTGAGCTCGACGACCCGCTGCGCGACATGACGAAGGGGGACGACCGGGCCGACCCAGGCCGGGGCCGTGATCCGACGGCTGCGCCGGGCGATGCCGCGCTCGAGGGCACGCAGGCCGGCCTCGATGGGCGCAACACCGCTGACGGTGCCGCCACCGGTCAGCTTCTTGCCGGCCGTCGTCGCGAAGCCGCGGCTGGTCATGTCGGTCTCCAGCTCGGAGTAGTAGGCCACGCCGACCTTGGCTCCGCTGGGCTTGATCTCCTGGCGAAGGGTGTTGCCGATCGCCTCCACCGCAGCCTTGCTCGCGCTGTAGGCCCCCAGGAGAGGGACGTGTACCGCGCCGCCGAGCGAGGAGGTCGCCATCGCGTAGCCGCTGGGGTGCGAGATGTGGGGACCCGTCGCGCGCAGGGTGTAGAAGACACCCAGGGTGTTGACCCGCAGGTGGGCCTCCATGACATCGGGCTGGCCGCCGATGATCGGCAGCTGCTTGGCCAGACCAGCGTTGGCGATGACGACATCGAGTCCGCCCAGCTCGGTGACCAGCTCCTCCACGGCCCGGTCGACCGCGTCGGGGTCGGAGACATCGCACTCTCGCCATGGGGCGTTGTTGCGGCGAGCGACCTCGGCCAGCAGCTCGGGCTCGAGGCCGGCGAGGGCGACACGAGCGCCGTGGGCGGTCAGGAGGTCGGCGATCCCGGCCCCGATGCCGCGCGCTGCCCCCGTGATGAGGACGCGACGGCCACGCAGGGCCGGGGTGTACTTGGGGCGAGGGGAGAGGGGCATTACCAGACGGTAACAACGAACGCAGTCGGTGGCGACCCCTCAGGACTCGTCGCGCAGCCCGTGCACGAGCAGCGCGAGCGCCGCCGTGTAGGTCGAGAGGATGACGCCGGACGAGATCGCCTGCGCCCGAGGCGTGCTCGCGAAGCGCTCCCCGACGATGATCGCGGCGTCGGAGACCAGGAAGAGGGCGCCGCCGAGGGCGATGGTGCGACCGTGGCGGGGTCTGCTCCCTTCGCCCATCGCCAGCGCGGACATCGAGCCGAGCAGCAGGCCGTACCCGGTGAGCACGGGGTCGGGGGCGCCGCCGTCGGCGTCGAGCACCGCGAGCCCGGCGAGCGTCGTCACCGCCATCGCGGTCGGGAGGCCTCGAGGCCTGGCGCCATCGGCGACGAGCAGGCCGATGAGGCCGGTCTGCTGCATGGCGAAGGCGCTCGCGCCCACGCGCATCAGCGAACGGGACGTCTGACCCTCGGAGCGGCTCGATCGGTACATGAACCAGTCGCCGACGGTCGACCCGGCCAGGGCGGCCAGCAGCGTCCCGGTCCTGGTGGGGGTCCGCTGGTCGCGTGTCGCCACCACCCCGGCTGCGAGCGTCGGAGCCAGGAGCACCTTGGTCGCGGCATGGGTGCGGTCGCGACCCGCGACGTCGGCCAGGGTCGTCGCGACAGCGAGCGGGACGTAGGCGAGCAGGTCAGCGCGTGAACGGATCGCTGGCAAGGCGCTCACGACGACTCCGGCTGCTGCTGGGTGATGCAGTGGATCCCCCCACCGCGGTCGAAGAGGGGGCGGGCGTCGACCGTGACGACCTCACGCCCGGGGTAAGCCTCACGCAGCACCTCGAGCGCGCGCTCGTCGTGCGGGTCGTCGAAGGAGCAGGCGACCACCCCGCCGTTGCACACGAGGTGGTTGACGTAGGACCAGTCGACCGGGCCCTCGTCGTCGGTGAGGGTCCGGGGCGCGGGGATGCGGGTGACCTCGAGGGAGCGGCCCGCGGAGTCGGTGGCGGCCAGCAGCAGGGCCTCGACCTCCCGGCTGACCGCGTGGTCGGGGTGCGACTCGTCCTCCTGCCAGTGCAGCAGCACGTGGCCGGGCTCGGTGAAGGTCGCGACGATGTCGACGTGCCCGCGTGTGCCGAACTCGCCGTAGTCGCGGGTCAGCCCACGCGGCAGCCAGATGAAGGTGTCGACGCCGAGGAGCCGTCCCATCTCGGACTCGATGTCGCCCTTCGTCGCTCCGGGGTTGCGGCCCGGGTCGAGCTGGACCGTCTCGGTGAGGAGGATGGTGCCCTCCCCGTCGACGTGCAGGCCACCCCCTTCGCCCACGATCGACGACGGGATGTGGTGGGCCCCCGCCGCATCCGCCACCTGCGAGGCGATCCGTGCGTCGAACCCCCAGGTGGCCCAGGCCTGCCCGCCCCAGCCGTTGAAGATCCAGTCGACCCCACCCAGCTCGCCGTCCGGGGCGAGGACGAAGGTCGGTCCGATGTCGCGCATCCACGCGTCGTCGAGGTCGGCGATGACGATGTCGATCGGGTGGCGCGTGTCGTTGCGGATGTACTCGCGGCACAGGTGGATGTCGTTGGGGGGCACGACGATCGTCACGGGCTCGAAGCGCGCGACGGCGCGCGCCACGTCCGTCCAGGTGCGCCGGGCGATCTCGGCATCGGCGGGGGTCTCGCCGAGCGTGTAGCCGTTGCTCGGCCACGCCATCCACGTGCGCTCGTGGTCGGCCCACTCGGCGGGCATCCGCCATTGGGTCGTCAGGCCCATCGGGCGCCCTCCTAGGTCGTCGTGGCTGCAGTATGCCGTCCCTCGCCGTCCTGCGTGGCACCTACACTGCAGGGCGTGCGAGTCAGCCGATTCTGGACCCTCATGGAGGACGAGTTCGGGGAGACCTATGCCCACACGCTCGCGCGTGGCCACGTCGTGCAGGCCCTCGGGGACCGCACCGTGACCGTCGCGCTGGACGAAGGGGAGTCGCCCCGCCGGGTGTGGGAGACGCTCTGCGAGGACCTCGACATCCCCAGCCACCGCCGTCTGGGCCTCGACCGGCCACCGGTGGAGGTCCCGCCCGAGATCGCCAACGAGGGGCCGGGGTGAACGACGTCCTGCTGAGCGCCAGAGGACTGACCAAGACCTTCGGTGACTTCACCGCCGTCGACGGGATCGACGTGCAGGTGACCAGTGGGGAGTCCTTCGGGTTCCTCGGACCCAACGGCGCCGGCAAGTCCTCGACGATGAAGATGGTCGCTGCGACCTCCCCGCCCAGCGGTGGCGAGCTGCGCATCTTCGGGCTCGACCCGGTGACCGAGGGCGCCGCCGTGCGCGCCCGCCTGGGCAACTGCCCCCAGCAGGACAACCTCGACGAGGAGATCACCGTCGAGGAGAACCTGCACGTCTACGGGCGCTACTTCGGCCTGCCGCGCAAGGTGATCCGCGAGCGCACCGACGAGCTGCTCGACTTCGCCCAGCTGACCGAGCGGCGGGGGGACAAGGTCGAGCCGCTGTCCGGCGGGATGAAGCGCCGGCTGACGATCGCCCGGTCCCTCATCAACAACCCCGAGATCCTGCTGCTCGACGAGCCCACGACCGGCCTGGACCCGCAGGCGCGGCACGTGCTGTGGGACCGGCTCTTCCGGCTCAAGCGGCAGGGCGTCACGCTCATCATCACGACCCACTACATGGACGAGGCCGAGCAGCTGTGCGACCGGCTCGTCGTCATGGACCACGGCCGGATCGTCGCCGAGGGCTCGCCGCGCTCGCTCATCGAGCAGCACTCCACCCGTGAGGTGCTCGAGCTGCGGCTGCCGCTGGACGAGCGCGCCGACCACTCCGACGTCGTCCACCTGGTCGACGGCGTCGGCAGCTATGTCGAGGCGCTGCCCGACCGTCTGCTCGTCTACACCGACCACGGCGACGGCGCCCTCGAGGCCGTGCACGCCCGCGGTCTGCAGCCGATCACCTCGATCGTGCGTCGCTCGACCCTCGAGGACGTCTTCCTGCGCCTGACCGGGCGCACCCTGGTCGACTGATGACCGCAGTCTCCCGCCACGTCCACGGCGAGCGGACCCCCCTTCGTCCCGCGGAGCGCGTCCGGGCCGTCGCCGGCTACTTCCTCGTCGTCTACAAGCGGACCTGGCAGGGCTCGCTCTTCAGCCGCTTCGTCTCGCCGCTCCTCTTCCTCCTGGCGATGGGCCTGGGACTCGGCTCGCTCGTCGACGGCGCGTCCGGGGGAGTGGACGGCGTCCCCTACCTGCTCTTCGTCGCGCCCGGGATGGTCGCCGTCCAGGCGATGCTCAGCGCGGTCAGCGAGTCGACCTACCCGGTCTACGGCCTCTTCACGTGGAACCGGATGTACCACTCGATGCTCGCCACGCCCCTGACCGTCAGCGACATCCTGCTGGGCCACCTCGGCGTCATCGCGGCACAGGGCGGCCTCGCCGCCGCGGCCTTCGTGCTCGTGGCGGCCCTCTTCGGCAGCTTCACGTCGTGGTGGGTGCAGCTCGCGGTCCCGGTCGGGGTCCTCGTGACCCTCGCCTTCGCCGTGCCGCTCTTCGGGTTCACCGCGCGGGCGAAGGGGGACTCCTCCTTCAACGTCGTCTACCGGCTCGTCATCACGCCCCTCATGCTCTTCTCCGGCGTCTTCTTCCCCGTCGACCGGCTGCCGATCGTCCTCGAGGCGCTCGCCTGGGTGACGCCGCTGTGGCACGGCGTGGAGCTGGTGCGCTCGTCCGCCCACGGGAGCTTCGCCCCCTTCGACCTCGTGCACCTGGTGGTGCTGCTGGTCTTCATCGCCGTCGGGTGGGTCTACGCCCGCACCGGGATGACCGCGAGGTTGGTCTCATGAGTGCCAGTGGTGTCCTGACGCCCGGCCTGGCGATGTGGCGCTCGGTCGTGGAGCGCAATGTCGTGAGCTTCCGGCGGCAGTGGGCGGCATTCGTCACCGGCTTCGCCGAGCCGGTCTTCTACCTCTTCTCCCTCGGCATCGGTGTCGGGTCGCTCGTCCCCTTCGTCATGACCGACGGGGGGTCGCAGGTCTCCTACGCGGCCTTCGTCGCGCCGGCCATGCTCGCCAGCTCGGCGATGAACGGCGCGGTCATGGACTCGACCTTCAACGTCTTCTTCAAGCTGAAGTACGCGCGGATCTACGACGCCATGCTCGCCACCCCGTTGGCTCCTCGCGACATCGCGGTCGGCGAGGTCGTCTGGTCGCTGATCCGGGGCGGGGTCTACGCGCTCGTCTTCTACCTCGTCGCGCTCGCGGTCGGGGTCGTCGAGTCGTGGTGGTCGCTGCTCGCGGTACCTGCGGCGATCTTCATCGGCCTGGCCTTCGCCGCGGTCGGCATGTTCGCCACGACCTTCATGCGCTCCTGGGTCGACTTCGACTGGATCATGCTCGTCATCCAGCCGCTCTTCCTGCTGTCGGCGACCTTCTTCCCGCTGGCCACCTACCCGGGATGGGCGCAGCCGATCGTGCAGGCGACGCCGCTCTACCACGGGGTCGCGCTGGAGCGTGGGCTCATGCTCGGCGAGGTCGGCTGGGGCCTGCTGTGGCACGTCGGCTACCTCGTCGTGCTGGGTGTCGTCGGGGTCTGGGCGACGTCGCGTCGGATCGAGACGCTGCTGCGGTCCTGAGGGGCGAGCAGGACGAAGGGGGGAGCCGCGGCGTGTCGGCGCGCCGCTCCCACCCTCGAACACGTGTTCGGGTAACGTCGTCCACAGGTGCTCGACCGATGACACCGGTGTCCACAGCCTCAGGGCAGCTGCGGACCGTTGTCGGTGGTGGCTCCTAGCGTCTGACCAGACAGCACGAGACGTCCCACTGTGCAGATCTGGTCGCCGGTGGACGCGCCCGACACGATGAATCAGGAAGGTGTGGCATGGCTGACGTCACCGCCATCGACAGCAAGCTCCAGGAGCAGAAGCTCAAGTCCCTCGACAATGTCATGGGCCAGATCGAGAAGGCCCACGGCAAGGGCGCGGTCATGCGCCTCGGCGACGACATCCGTCCCCCGATCGCGGTCATCCCCACCGGATCGATCGCGCTGGACGTGGCCCTCGGCATCGGCGGGCTGCCTCGCGGCCGCGTCGTCGAGATCTACGGTCCGGAGTCCTCCGGAAAGACGACCGTCGCCCTGCACGCCGTCGCCAGCGCCCAGCGGGCCGGTGGCATCGCGGCCTTCATCGACGCCGAGCACGCGCTCGACCCCGACTACGCCAAGAAGCTGGGCGTCGACACCGATGCCCTCCTCGTCAGCCAGCCGGACACCGGTGAGCAGGCGCTCGAGATCGCCGACATGCTCATCCGCTCCGGTGCGCTCGACATCATCGTCATCGACTCCGTCGCCGCGCTCGTGCCCCGCGCCGAGATCGAGGGCGAGATGGGTGACAGCCACGTCGGTCTCCAGGCCCGTCTGATGAGCCAGGCCCTGCGCAAGATCACGGGTGCGCTGAGCACCTCGGGCACCACGGCGATCTTCATCAACCAGCTCCGCGAGAAGATCGGCGTCATGTTCGGCTCGCCCGAGACGACCACGGGTGGCAAGGCGCTGAAGTTCTACGCCTCGGTCCGCCTCGACGTGCGTCGCATCGAGACGCTCAAGGACGGCACCGACGCGGTCGGCAACCGCACCCGCGTCAAGGTCGTCAAGAACAAGGTCTCGCCGCCCTTCAAGCAGGCCGAGTTCGACATCCTCTACGGCCAGGGCATCTCCCGCGAGGGCGGTCTGATCGACATGGGTGTCGAGCACGGCTTCGTCCGCAAGGCCGGCGCCTGGTACACCTACGAGGGCGACCAGATGGGCCAGGGCAAGGAGAATGCCCGCAAGTTCCTCAAGGACAACCCGCTGCTCGGCGAGGAGATCGAGGCCAAGATCAAGACCAAGCTCGGCATCGGTGTCCGGCCGGTCGACGAGTCGGCCGACGAGCCGGCCGAGGTCCCGGTCGACTTCTGAGCCGCGACATGAGCACTGACGAGGCTGCCGCCGCACGCACGCTCGAAGGGCGCCGTCCTGAGGTGCGAGGAGCGCCAGCGACGAGCCTCGAAGGGCTGCGTGCGGCGGTCTCCGCTGTCGAGGCGGGCACCGCGATCCCGCAGCCGGCCGTGCAGCAGCCGTCTCGACGGATCCCGCCGCCCGACCCACAGGCCAAGGATGCGGACGCGGATGCGTACGCCGTCGCGCGCGCCGTCGTCCTGCGGCTGCTCACCGGGGCGCCCAAGTCGCGCTCCGAGCTGGAGAAGGCCCTGCGCCGCAAGGGCTGTCCCGACGACGTGGCGGCCGAGGTCCTCGACCGCTTCGAGCAGGTGGGGCTGGTCGACGACGAGGCCTACGCGCAGGCCTTCGTCCGGTCCAAGCAGGCCGGGAGAGGTCTGGCGCGCCGGGCGTTGTCCCACGAGCTGCGCAAGAAGGGCGTCAACGACGAGCTCGCGCAGGCGGTGCTCGACGAGGTCGACCCGCAGGACGAGCGGGAGCGTGCGCACGAGCTCGTGGCCAAGCGGCTGCGCTCCATGCACGGCCTGGACCGCACGGTCCAGACGCGCCGCCTGGCGGGCATGCTCGCCCGCAAGGGATACGGCAGCGATGTCACCAGGGTCGTCATCGCCGAGGCTCTCGACGCCCAGCCGGAGCACCAGCGCGACTGACGCCCAGCGGTGCGGGCTCCGAGCCCGGCGCGGTACGTGCTCGTCGCCGCACCGCCGCACCGCACCGCAACGCGGCGACCGGGGCGCTCGCGTGCGTAGTGTGGGCGCCGTGACGGACAACGACTCTCTCTTCGGGACCTACGCCCGCGGCGCGGCATGGGACGAGATGCTGGACGAAGGGGGCGATCCCCGCCAGCCCTACAAGCCGATCCACCACACCCTTCGCTCCATGGAGCCGCAGGAGCTGAAGGACCGCGCGGATGCTCTGGCCCGGATGTTCTTCGAGCAGGGCGTGACCTTCGACCACGCCGGCGAGGAGCGACCCTTCCCGCTCGACGCGGTCCCACGCGTCATCGACGCCGAGGCCTGGCACGATGTCGAGCTCGGTGTCGCCCAGCGGGTCAAGGTGCTCGAGGCCTTCCTCGACGACATCTACAGCCGGCCGAGCGGTCTGCCGCGAGCGGTCGAGGACGGCATCGTCCCGTGGAAGCTCATCTCCACCTCCAGCCACTACCACCGCGCCGTGACCGGGCTGCGCCCGCCCAACGGTGTCCGGGCCCACGTGAGCGGCATCGACCTGATCCGCGACGAGGAGGGCACCTTCCGCGTCCTCGAGGACAACGTGCGGGTACCGTCCGGCGTCTCGTACGTCATCGCCAACCGTCGCGCGATGACCAATGTCTTCCCCGAGGCCTTCGCCACCATGCGCATCCGGCCGGTGCACGACTACCCCCGGATGCTCCTGCAGGCGCTGCGCGCCTCGGCTCCCGAGGGGAGGGCCGACCCGACGGTGGTCGTGCTCACCCCCGGCGTCTACAACAGCGCCTACTTCGAGCACACCCTGCTCGCCCGGATGATGGGCGTCGAGCTCGTCGAGGGTCGCGACCTCGTCGTCCGCGGGGGCGAGGTGCGCATGCGCACGACCCATGGCGAGGAGCGGGTCGACGTCATCTACCGACGCATCGACGACGACTTCCTCGACCCGGTGCACTTCCGGCGCGACTCGATGCTCGGGGTGACCGGTCTGATCTCAGCGGTCCGCGCCGGTCGGGTGACACTCGCCAATGCCATCGGCAACGGCGTCGCCGACGACAAGCTCGTCTACTCGTACGTGCCCGACCTGACGCGCTACTACCTCGACGAGGACCCGATCCTGCCCAATGTCGACACCTACCGCCTCCAGGAGCCCGAGGCCCTGCGGGAGGTGCTGGGCCGGCTCGACGAGATGGTGACCAAGCCGGTCGACGGCTCCGGCGGCAAGGGCCTGGTCGTCGGTCCCGCCGCCAGCAGCCGGGAGCTCGACGACCTGCGAGCCAAGCTCACGGAGGACCCACGCGGCTGGATCGCCCAACCGGTGGTGCAGCTGTCGACGGTCCCCACCCTCATCGACGGCAAGCTGCGACCCCGGCACGTGGACCTGCGGCCCTTCGCCGTCAACGACGGCAACGACGTGCAGGTGCTTCCGGGTGGACTCACCCGTGTGGCCCTGCCCGAGGGCCAGCTCGTCGTCAACTCCAGCCAGGGCGGTGGGTCCAAGGACACCTGGGTCCTCGCTGGTCGCTACAACCGCCTGTCCCACACGGCCGACGACGAGCGTGAGGTCATCTTCCTCGGCACCGGCACGGGGACGCACGAGCTCGATGCCGAGCCGGAGCCGGAGCCGGAGCCGACTCAGTCCCAGTCCCAGTCGCAGTCCCAGACCCCGAGCGAGGAGGAGCTGTGATGCTCAGCAGGATCGCGGACTCACTCTTCTGGATCGGCCGCTACATCGAGCGCGCCGACGGCACCGCCCGGATCGTCGACGTGCTGCGCCTGCAGCTGCTCGAGGACCCGGCAGCGGACGAGCAGACCGCCTGCACGATGGTCCTGCGCGGGATCATGGGCTACGAGGACGTCGGCGAGGTCGACTATCTCGGGACCAGTCGCATGCTCGTCTTCGACGCCGGCAACCCCAACGCCGTCTCGGGGTCCTGGCACCAGGCTCGCGAGAACGCCCGTCGCGCCCGCGAGACGGTCTCCACCGAGATGTGGGAGGCGATCAACACGACCTACCACCGGTGGAACGCCTTCACCCCGGGCCGGGCCACCCAGCACCACCTCGGATGGGTGCGCGAGCGAGCCGCCCTCCTCGACGGGCTGACCGACACCACGATGAGCCACGACGACGCCTGGGACTTCCTCGTGCTGGGTCGCGCGCTGGAGCGCGCCGACATGACCGCCCGCCTCGTGGCGACGGGGGCCAGCGACTTCGGTCCCGGGTGGGGCTCGGTCCTGGCCAGCTGCGGTGCGCAGCAGGCCATGCTGCGCACGATGCGTGGCGTCGTCACCGACCGCACGGCCGCGGCCTTCCTCACGCTGGACCGACGCTTCCCGCGGTCGGTCATCGCCGCGCTCAAGGAGGCCGAGGACCGGCTGATCAACCTGTCGCCGGACAAGGACCGGGTGGGCTTCTCCGACGAGGCCCGCCGCATCCTCGGGCAGATCCGCACGTCGCTGGAGTTCAGCAACCCCGCCACGGTGCTGCACGACCTGCCCGAGCGGATGCAGCTGGTGCAGGAGGCCGTCACGGCGGCATCGGACGCGATCGGAGCGCGCTACTTCATGTCCGCGCCGGTCCAGGAGTGGACGGGAGAGATCGTATGAGCAGCAGGCGCCACCGCATCGTCCACCGCACGACGATGCGCTATGACGGCGAGGTCACCGCAGCGCACAACGAGCTGCGGATGATCCCCGTGAGCGAGCCGGGGCAGGCGACCCTCGAGGCCCGCGTCCGCGTGCGCCCGCTCACCTGGAGCAATGTCTACGAGGACCACTGGGGCACCCAGGTCATGGCGATGGAGTCACAGACTCCTCACGACGTCCTCGAGATCGAGGCCACGAGCACGGTGGAGCGCTCGGAGCTGCCCGTCGAGGCCGAGGACGTCGGCTGGGAGGCCGTGCGCGCGCCCCGCACGGTCGATGACCTGAGCGAGTTCCTCGCGCAGACCGAGCGGACCGACCCTCCGGAGGAGGTCGCTGCACTCGCCCGCGAGTACGCCGAGGCGCCGACGCCCCGCGCTGCCGCCATGGACATCGTCGCCCGGGTCCACGAGGCACTGACCTACGAGAGGGGCATCACCGGGTGGCAGGCCACCGCGGCCGAGGTCTGGGAGCGCCGTGGTGGCGTCTGCCAGGACTTCGCCCACCTGACGCTCGGCGCCCTGCGGAGCGTCGGGATCCCGGCCCGCTACGTCAGCGGGTACCTCACCGTCGAGGACGGCGAGGTCGCCCGCGGCGCCACGGTCCAGGCCCGTAACCACGCGTGGATCGAGCTGTGGGACGGCGGGTGGCACCCGCTCGACCCGACCAATGTCGGCCCGGTGGGGTTGGACCACGTGGTCGTCGGCCGTGGGCGTGACTACGACGATGTCTCTCCCTTCCGTGGGATGTTCGTCGGACCGGAGATCACCGACCTCGAGCTGGAGATCACCTACACCCGCCTCGGGTGAGCCGACGTACCCTTGACGGGCCATGACTGCGACGCCCAAGACCTATGACGTGCGCACCCACGGGTGCCAGATGAATGTCCACGACTCCGAGCGGTTGGCCGGTCTCCTCGAGACCGCCGGCTACGTGGACCTCGCGAGCCTGCCCACCGACGACCGGGGTGAGGTGGCCGACGTCGTCGTCTTCAACACCTGTGCCGTGCGGGAGAACGCCGACAACAAGCTCTACGGCAACCTCGGCCAGCTGCGCCAGCTCAAGCAGCGCAACCCCGACCTGCAGATCGCCGTCGGCGGTTGCATGGCGCAGAAGGACCGGGCGACGATCGTCGACAGGGCGCCCTGGGTCGACGTCGTCTTCGGCACGCACAACATCGGCTCCCTGCCGGCGCTCCTGGACCGGGCGCGGCACAACGAGGAGGCGCAGGTCGAGA
This sequence comes from Janibacter limosus, assembly GCF_004295485.1. Taxonomy (NCBI): domain Bacteria; kingdom Bacillati; phylum Actinomycetota; class Actinomycetes; order Micrococcales; family Intrasporangiaceae; genus Janibacter; species Janibacter limosus. Next base: position 928,900 of record NZ_CP036164.1, read on the forward strand.
TCCTCGAGTCCCTCGAGACCTTCCCCTCGGCCCTGCCCACCCGACGCGACTCCGCCTACTCGGGCTGGACGTCGATCTCGGTCGGCTGCAACAACACCTGCACCTTCTGCATCGTCCCCGCCCTTCGCGGCAAGGAGAAGGACCGCCGGCCGGGCGAGATCCTCGCCGAGGTCGAGGCGCTCGTCGCCCAGGGCGTCCTCGAGGTGACCCTGCTGGGGCAGAACGTGAACAGCTACGGCGTCGAGTTCGGCGACAAGCTCGCCTTCGGCAAGCTGCTGCGCGCCTGCGGTGCCATCGAGGGGCTGGAGCGGGTGCGCTTCACCAGCCCCCACCCGGCTGCCTTCACCGACGACGTCATCGAGGCCATGGCGCAGACGCCCAATGTCATGCCCAGCCTGCACATGCCGCTGCAGTCCGGCTCCGACAAGGTCCTCAAGGACATGCGCCGCAGCTATCGCTCGGCGAAGTTCCTCGGCATCATCGACCGCGTGCGCGAGCAGATCCCGGACGCGGCGATCACGACCGACATCATCGTCGGGTTCCCGGGCGAGACCGAGGAGGACTTCGCCGAGACGCTGCGCGTGGTGCGCGAGTCGCGTTTCAGCTCCGCCTTCACCTTCCAGTACTCGATCCGTCCGGGCACGCCGGCCGCGACGATGGCCGACCAGGTGCCCAAGGAGGTCGTCCAGGAGCGCTACGAGCGTCTCGTCGCCCTGCAGGAGGAGGTCTCCTGGGCCGGCAACCGTGAGCAGGAGGGACGCGAGCTCGAGGTCCTCGTCGCGACGGGCGAGGGGCGCAAGGACTCCGCGACCGCTCGCCTGAGCGGGCGGGCCCGCGACAACCGCCTCGTCCACTTCTCGCTGCCGCCGGACCTGCCCGAGGCAGAGCGCCCTCGGCCGGGCGACATGGTCACCGTCGGCGTCACCTACGGCGCTCCGCACCACCTCGTCGCCGACTCGGCACTCGAGGGCGGCGCCTTTGCCGTCCGCCGGACGAAGGGAGGCGACGCCTGGGCGGCGCTGCAGGACCAGGGTGGCGACGGGGTCGTCGTCAAGCCCAGCGTCTCGCTCGGCATGCCGCGCATCGGGGCCCCCGACCCCGTCGAGGTCAGCGCACCCGCCTGCGGGGCCTGAGCGCACCCGGGCATGGCGAAGGGGGTCGGTCACCGTGATGGTGACCGACCCCCTTCGTCGTCAGGAGCGGAAGCTCACTCGCCGATCTTGCCGTCGAGGAACTCCCGGCCCTGGTCGGTCTTCTCGGCGTCGAGGCCCTTGCCCTCGGCGAACTCGCCGGCCTTGTCCAGGCCTTGGTCGCTGAACTGCTCGACCTTGTCGCTGTTCTCGCCGAGAGCGTCGGTGGCCTTGCCCGTCAGATCGTCGAACCCCATGGTGTTCTCCTTCTGTGGTGAGTCGCCCGGTGTGGGCCGTACCCGTACAGCGAAACATGGCATCCCTCGCGCTTCAACCGGAAGCGAGGCAGGATGAGGTGTGGTTGAAAAACCAATAGTTGACACGACAACCAAAAGCCTCTAGTGTCGTGCTTGTTCCTCACACCACCTGATCACCCCCAAGGAGCTCCACATGACTGACGTCACCACCACCGCCCTGCAGGACCTCGCCGCCGGCACCTACGTCGTCGACGTCAGCCACAGCGAGGCCGGCTTCGTCGCCCGCCACGCGATGGTCACCAAGGTCCGCGGCTACTTCCGCGACCTCGAGGGCGCGATCACCGTCGCCGACGACTTCGCCGCCTCAACCGCGAGCGCCACGATGAAGACCGCGTCCGTCGAGACCGGCTCCGCCGACCGTGACGGCCACATCAAGTCCGCCGACTTCTTCGACGTCGAGAACCACCCGGAGATCACCTTCGTCTCCACCGGCATCTCCAACGTCGACGGCAACGAGTTCGACCTCGCCGGTGACCTGACGATCCTCGGTGTCACCAAGCCGGTCGTCCTCAAGGCCGAGTTCGAGGGCACCGCCCAGGACCCCTTCGGCAACCTGCGCGCCGGCTTCAGCGCCTCCACCGTCGTCGAGCGCGAGGACTGGGGCCTGACCTGGAACGCCGGCCTCGAGACCGGTGGCGTCCTCGTCTCGAAGAAGGTCACCCTGAACCTCGAGATCTCGGCCATCAAGCAGGCCTGAGTCTCGACCTCCCGCGGAGCCGGGAACCGGAACCCCTGTCCGGTCCCGGCTTCGTCATGCCCGGGCGTGGTGCCGCATAGGATCCCCTCCATGACGATCCACCCCATCACCATCACGGGTGAGCCGGTCCTGCACACCCGTGCGGAGCCGGTCACCGAGTTCGACGCGCAGCTGCGCACCCTCGTCGAGGACATGTACGCCACGCAGGAGGCCGCCCACGGCGTCGGCCTGGCCGCACCCCAGATCGGGATCGGCCTGCGGATCTACACGTGGAGCATGGCCAACGACGACGGCGTCCCCACCCTGGGCCACGTCATCAACCCGTACGTCAAGGCCGCGAAGCCGGCCGTCGGCGAGCCGGACCGCGACCACGAGTCCGAGGGCTGCCTGTCCGTCCCCGGGTACTCCTTCCCCCTTCGTCGGGGGGAGAGCGCCGAGGTGACCGGGTACGACTGGGACGGCAACGAGATCGCCTTCGGTGCCACCGGCTGGTTCGCCCGCTGCATGCAGCACGAGTACGACCACCTCAACGGCTTCCTCTACGTCGACCGGCTGGGCGACAAGTGGAAGAAGAAGGCCCGCAAGGCCGTCAAGGCGGAGGGCTGGGGCGTCCCCGGTCTGACCTGGCTGCCGGGGGAGGGGCCCGACCCCTTCGGTCACGACGACCCGGACCTCGACGACCCGGACCTCGACGGCGAGTGATCCCCCAGGTCATCGCGGTCGTCGGCGCGACCGCGACCGGCAAGTCCGATCTCGCGCTCGACCTCGCCGAGGAGCTCGGTGGCGAGGTCGTCAACGCCGACGCCATGCAGCTCTACCGCGGCATGGACATCGGCACCAACAAGCTGCCGGCCGAGCAGCGGCGCGACATCCCGCACCACCTCCTCGACGTCCTCGAGGTGACCGACGAGGCGACGCTGGCCGACTACCAGTCGCGGGTCGAGACGACCATCGTCGACGTCCTCGGACGCGGGCTCGTGCCGATCCTCGCGGGTGGGTCCGGGCTCTACGTCCGTGCCGCCCTCGACCACCTCGAGATCCCACCGACGGATCCCGTCGTGCGGGCCCGGCTCGAGGAGCAGGCCGAGGGCGAAGGGGGGAGCGACGCCCTTCGTCATCGGTTGCGTGAGCTCGACCCGGCCGCCGCCGACGCCATCGAGCCCAACAACATCCGGCGGATCATCCGCGCCCTCGAGGTCGTCGAGATCACCGGCCGCCCGTTTTCGGCGACGGCACCGACCAAGCGCTACCGGCGCCCTTCGCTCGTCATCGGGCTGCGCGACGACTGGGCGGCGCTGACGCAGCGGATCGAGCGCCGGGCCCGTGGGATGTGGGAGGACGGGTTGCTCGACGAGGTGGTCCGACTCGACGCGGCCGGGCTGCGTGGCGGCCGGACCGCCTCGCGCGCCATCGGCTACGCGCAGGCGCTCGGTGAGATCGACGGGCGCTGGGGGCGGGTGGAGGCGATCGACGACACCGCCCGCGCGACGCGGCGCTATGCCCGGCGGCAGGAGTCGTGGTGGCGTCCCGACCCGCGCGTGGAGTGGCTCGACGCCGCGGGGGCCGGGCTGCGGGAGGCGGCGCTGGAGTTGGCCGCGCGTCCGACACAATGGACCCCATGAACCTGCCTTTCACCAAGGGTCACGGCACGGAGAACGACTTCGTGCTCATCCCCGACCTCGACGGCGAGCTCGACCTGACCCCCGCGCAGGTCGCGCTGCTCGCCGACCGCCAGGCGGGCATCGGCGGCGACGGCGTGATCCGCATCGTGCGCACCGCCCGCGCCGCGGAGGCGGACATCGCGGCGCTGGCCGACGAGGCCGAGTGGTTCATGGACTACCGCAACGCCGATGGCTCGCTCGCCCAGATGTGTGGCAACGGCACGCGAGTCTTCGCGACCTGGCTGCGCCGCGAGGGTCTCGTGGGGGAGTCCTTCGCCATCGCCACCCGGGCGGGCCTGCGGCGGATCCGCTTCGAGGGAGATGACGTCGTGACCCACATGGGCACCTGGCGCTTCGTCGACGAGGCCAAGGCGCAGTCGCAGGGCTTCGACTCCCTGGTGCACGTCGACGAGGCCGAGGACATCACCGAGCCGTACTCGGCGCTCTCGCTCGACCTGGGCAACCCGCACACCGTCGTGGCGCTGCCGGAGAACGTCAACCTCAACGGCATCCGGCTGCGGCGGCCACCGGCCGTCAACCCGGTGCCGCCCGAGGGCAGCAATGTCGAGTTCGTCCGCGTCCTCGGCCCGGGCCGCATCTCGATGCGGGTGCACGAGCGCGGCGTCGGCGAGACCCGCTCCTGCGGTACCGGCGTGTGCGTCGCGGCGATCGGCACCGCCTTCTGGTCGGGCGACGTCGACGCCACCGGTGAGATGACGGTCGAGGTGCCCGGCGGCACGCTGCGCGTGCGCCTGCTGCCCGGCCGCGAGGTCGAGCTGGCGGGCCCTGCGGTACTCGTCGCGGACGGGACGACGACGCTCGTCTGAGGACCTCCCCTTCGCCCGCTCTCGACATGCGAGTGATGCGCATACACCTAGCGTGGGTGGCATGGGACGTGGGCGTCGTCGCGCCCCGCTTGGCCGTGCGTTGAAGTGGTAGTCAGTGGGCCGGCAGCTCTCCCTGGAAGCCCATTTCACGCACACCGCCGTTGTCCTGGAGGTTGTGGTTCGTCGGACTCTCAGTTGGTGACGAGGCGGGTGCGGGTGCCGACGACCTGGAGCTCGGTGACGGGTTCGTCCTGGAGGTCTGCGACGGCGCCGAGGTCTTGCCAGGCGCCGCCGTTGACGCGGTACTGGCCGACGAGTCGTGCGTCGACCTTGACCGAGCGGGTGCCGGTCCTCTCGTACGTGTGTGTGATGTCCCCGTCCGGGTGGACGCCGCCTTGGCTCGTCGTCCACCCTGATTTGGTGCCGTCGCCGTAGGTGTAGCGGTAGTCCTTGGCCTCGATCTTGAACTGGATGGTCCAGGACAGCAGCTTCACGGAGTTGCTTGTGTCGCCGGGTTGGAGGTCGTCAGTGTCGGGCCAGTCCGCTCGGTAGTACGTCGGCAGGCCGACGAGGGTCTTGTTGCCGACGGGCTCCATGGACACCGACGGCTTGGCGAAGGGGAGCTCGAGGAAGGCGGAGCGGATCTGGGCGATCGTCGGCGCGGGTGGCGGCGGGGGCGTCGGGGGGATGGTGGGGTCGTTGACGTCGGGGGCTGGCGGGTAGCCGGGCAGGCACATCTGCTGGGGCCCGTACCACTGGGTCGTGCCTTCTTGCCGCATCCAGATCAGACGAGGTTGGCCGGATGCGCCTGGAGTCATGTTGCAGTCGATGATCGTGGCGCTGCAGGCTGGGTCGACGCTTCCGCTCGTGCAGGTGACTGTTTTGGTCTCCCACTTCAGCGGCGGAGCGTTGACCTTGACGTCCTTGGCCCTGCCTGTGCTCTTGGAGTCAGTGTCTTGACCAATCTTGGCGTCCTTGGCCAAGGTCGCTGCGCTCGTGTGCTGTCTACCGGTGCTGGCTTGAGCAGTCGCATGGCGGTTTGTCATTTTGGGCTTGACGTCGACAGCCTGAGCAGCTGACGTGCCGAGGGCCAGGCACAGCGCCGCCACGACGACACCGATGACCCTCACGTGATCATGTAGCTGTCGACTACGGTCCACTCGCCGCCTTCCCAGTCGACGTAGATGATGATCCTGTACGTGAGTGGGTCGGTCTTACCTGCCGATTTCCCTGAGGCGTCGACGAGCTCATACGCGGCATCTGTTGCTGTCAGAGAAACGGCCTCGTCTGACTTGCCGTCGGTCTTTGCTGCCAATGTGGACTTCTTGATGCTGGTGGCGAGGATGTCGGTCCGTAGCCCGTTTGCTATGTCCTTGTTGACGATGTCCACATAGGCCTTGCACGGGGCGCAATCTGGCGAGTACAGCGTCTTGAGAAGAGAGGTATCGCCGACGTACGCGGCGCGGCTGGTCTCCTTCCAGTAGAACTTCGCGAAGGCCACAGCGCCATCCTTGGTGTTCTTCCTGGCCGCGGCAGGAAGCGCAGGTGCCGCGTCGCCCCCCTTCGTGCTGGTACTCGACGAAGACGTCGAGCTCGTCGACGAGCTGGAGCTGCTCGTGGTCGAGTCGCCGGGGAGCGGGCTGACTGTGGTCGAGCTGGATCCTTCGCCGTCAGCGTCGCCGCCGCAGGCGGACAGGCCGCTGATCGCCAAGCAGGTCGCAGCCACCAAGGCCGCAGGGCGTCGCACCAGTCGCACGTTGTTGTCCTCCCTCGAGCGCCCATCTCGGCGCCTGTCAGGCATCCAGCGTATTGAGATCGGACCAGTTCGCATCTTGAGTTTCCACAGGCAGCCGGTGCAGACCCGGCACGACGTGGGAACTCGGTGGCGTCTGCTATCGGTACCGGATTGGATGGAGGAGTGAAGGACCTTTTCCCTTGCCAAGCGCCCTGGCTGCATCACGACCTGCGTGGCGCCTGAACCCATGCGGATATTCGACGAGCTCGTGGCTGAGGCAGTGGCCGCGGACGTGACTGGATGGGGCTTCGACGGGCTCGACGGGCGCGCCACCGAGGATCGGCCACCGTGGGGGGTACTCAGCCTTGTTGGATCAGCACTTGGCGGAGGTCGACTCCGCCGTTGACCACGACACAGGAGAGGCGAGGTCATCGCTGAGAGCCGAGGCTGCCCCCGACCATGCTCGTCACCGAGTCTTGGCCGCCCAACGCCGCGCGAGCCCGGACCCTGCTCGGCCCCCGCGGTGTGCGGGTCCTCGAGACCGAGGCGGGCGCGGCGCTGCCGCTGGAGACCGAGAGGGTCGAGCTCGTGACCGCGCGGCACCCGGTTCGGCCCGACTGGCCCGAGATCCATCGCGTGCTGCGGCCAGGTGGTCGATATCTTGCGCAGCATGTCGGTCCGGGTCGGCCTTCGAGCTCATCGAGTTCTTCCTCGGTCCCATGCCGCGCGACGCAAGGCGCCCGGACCGTGAGACTGGCGCGCGGGGCCGACCAGGTCGAGGTGATGGCCGAGGAGTGGGCCGCACCGAGTCGGTGGCGGGTCGGCGATGGGGGCGACCATGACTGAACGCGCGTCGGCCGCGCTGCGCGTCCTACGCTGCCTGTGTGCAGCTGATGACGGATGTGTCCTGCGGTGACTGGTTGCTCGAGCGGGTCGGCGGTTGGGGTCGGGTCGGGGGTGTGGCGGGCACGGGCTTCGAGGCCTACGCACGGATCCTGCACCCGGTGCCCGCGACGCGGGTGGACCTGTCGATCACCGACGAGTGGGGTGGACACCCGGTGCTCGAGGAGTCGCGGTGGACCTGGTCGCAGGCAGCGGGCCGGCAGGGGCTCACGATGCACCCGCTCGTGCAGTGGAACCGGCTGGCGGACCTGGACTACGGCGTGGATTTCGCGGACGGCTGGCAGTTCGGGCAGACCCGAGAGGGCTACTTCGACCTCGACCTGCTGGCCGCACTCACCGAACACCTGGCGCCGGCGACCACGACGCCCGAGCACCTTGTCGCGGGGATCTGGAACGGCTGGGGAGAGCTGACTGGCAGCGGCCGCGCGCTCTACGCGATCGAGGGGAGCAGGCTCTGGGCGTGGCTCACGCGGCGCCGGCTCCAGCGGGAGGCCGAGCGGCAGCAGCGGGAGTCGCTCCGCCCGGAGATCCGCCTCGCAGCCGAGCACGGGCCCCACCTGGAGTGGCCGGGCCGCGAGATGATCCTCTTCGCGACGTCCTGCGACGAGCTGAGTGATCCGAGCTGGGCCGAGGGCGCCGGGCTCGGGCTCCAGCCGGGCTTCCCGCCGTCCATCAGCCCTCAGCTTCTCTGGCCGGCGGACCGGTCTTGGGTGGTCGCGAGCGAGATCGACTGGGACAGCACGATCGTCGCCGGGCCTCGGTCACTCATCGACGCGGTGCTCGCTGATGAGCGGCTCGAGGCCTTCGAGGTCGACGCGGACGCCGACCTCAGCTGGGAGGGTGACCTCGTCAACCCACCGAGGGCTGGCTGGTCCGCAGGATCCTGAACCCCTTGCTCGTCGTGACCCGCTCGGTGGGCAGGCCGAGCTCGGTGGCGATCCAGTCCGCGTAACCGTCGGCCCCGAGATTCTTGCCGATGACGAGGTGCGCGTCGGCTCCCTTCGCCAGGCGGGGCAGCCAGGTGCCCAGCAGCTCGTGGACCGCGGGCTTCCCGATGCGGATCGGCGGGTTGGACCAGATCGCAGCGAAGGCCAGGTCCGCCGGTACCTCGTCGGGGCGCGCGGTCCGGACATTGGCCAGGCCGAGCGACGCAGCATTGCGGCGGGTGAGGTCGAGGGCACGCTCGGTGACGTCGATGGCCCAGACGGTGGCCTCGGGGGAGCGCATCGCCAGGGTGAGGGCGATCGGTCCCCAGCCACAGCCGATGTCGAGCAGGTCTCCGGCAGAAGGGGGTTCGGGCACCTCATCGAGCAGGATGGCCGTCGCGCGGTCGAGCCCGGCGGGGGAGAAGATGCCGCCCGCGGTCTCCACGGTGACCTCCCGACCGGCGAGCTCCACGACGTGGGGCCGTCGCTGCTTGTCGGTCGCCGCGGGGGAGTCGGTGAAGTAGTGGTCGGTCACGGGACAACCCTAAGTCCGTTGTCGGGGCCGGTGGCACTGTGGTCGTCAGGCGGCAGTACGGCTGGCGGGGTCGGGAAAGTTGTCCCCAACCCTCTTGAATTCTTCGAACATGTGTTCGATAATGGTGGGAGCGAAGGGAGGCGCGATGACCGATCAGGGGACTGGCACCACAGTGGGTGGGTCTGTGGTCGGGGACGCGCTGCCTGATCGTCTTTCTAGTGCTCTTGAGGCATTGAGCGGTGCTGGGGCGGAGGGGGTGTCGGAGGCGGAGCTGCTGCGGGTGGTCACGCTGATGGAGGCGACGAAGGGGGCGGCTGCCGCGTTGCAGGCTCGCGCGACGGCGATGTTTGTCGAGGACCGTGACGAGCAGATCGCTCGTGATCGTGCGGACGGGGTGGTCTCGGCGCGGGAGGCGTCGTGTCGTCGGCGTGCGGCGCGGGCGGAGCTGGCGTTGGCTCGGCGGTGCGCGCCGAGTCAGGCGGATCGGCACGTGGGCCTGGCCAAGGCGCTCGTGCATGACCTGCCGTACACGATGGCGGCGTTGACGACCGGTGAGCTGAGTGAGTGGCGGGCGACGATCGTGGCCCGTGAGACCGCGTGCCTGTCCCACGAGGATCGGGTCGAGGCCGACCGCAGGCTGGCGGGGTGCTTGACCTCGGTCAGTGACAAGGAGCTGGCAGCGGCGGCGCATCGGGCGAGTGCGGACCTGGATGCGGAGGCTTTGGTGCGGCGTCGCCGTAAGGCGGTCGCTTCCAGGAATGTGAGTGTGCGGCCTGCGGCGGATGGGATGGCGTGGTTGAGCATCTTGGGTCCGCTCACGGATGTGGTCGGGGCGTTTGCGGCGTTGAAGAAGGCCGAGCAGGCACGGTATGTCGCGACCGGTGACCCGGCCGTGGACGAGGCACGAGCTGCCGACGAACGTGGCCGTGGCGCGTGGATGGCCGACACCGCCCTGGAGTTGTTGTCTGGCCGGTGTGAGGGTCAGGTGCAGCCGGTCGAGGTCGCTCTGGTGATGCGTGAGGAAGCGATCGTGCGCACCGGCGAAGGTACCGGTGCCGATGCTGCTGGCTCGGTCTTCTTCCGCACTAGCGTCGCCAGCGCCTCCGCCGACTCCACCTACGCCAGAGATGTTGGTGGTGCTGGTGATCGGGATGAGGTGGAGGTCCCGGGGTGGGGCGCGATGCCCGGTGCCATGGCCCGCGAGCACTTGCTGCGTCTGTGTGACGCGGGGACCGCGACGTGGTTGCGGCGGTTGTGGACCGCTCCGGGCGGCAACGACCTGGTCGCGATGGACTCCAGGAGAAGACTGTTCAGCGGGGTGCTGAGGCAGCTGATCGAGCTGCGGGATGCGACCTGCCGGGTGCCCTTCTGTGGCGCGCCGATCCGCGACATCGACCACGTCAGTCCGCATGCCCGTGGTGGTGAGACCTCGGCGGCGAACGCGATGAGTGACTGCCAGGGCCACAACCTGGTCAAGGAGGCTCCCGGTTGGCGGGCCGAGGTCACCTCCACCGGCTTGGATCCCGGTGGCGGTCCCCACGAAGTCACCCTGACCACCCCCACGGGCAACGAGTACACCTGCACGGCGCCGCCCCTGCTGGGCCACGGGCGACCCCGGTCGCGCCCACCCCTGGCGGGGGAGACGGCCCGACGGCGCCCGGTCGGCGACGCGACCCGACGGCGCCCGGTGGGCGACGCGACCCGACGGCGCCCGGTCAACGCCGTCGACACCATCGACGCCACGAGGTCAGCGATCGAGGTGCACTTCGAGGGACTGCTCGGGGCCGCATAGGTCACGGCTGCGGTCAGACCACGTCCTCGTCCACCCAGTCCAAGGTCTTGCTGATCGCCTTGGTCCAGTTGCGGTGCAACCGAGCCACCTCGTCCTCATCCATCGACGGAGACCACCGCTGGTCCTCGGCCCAGTTGTCGACGATCTCGTCGGTCGATCCCCAGTACCCGACGGCCAGACCTGCGGCGTAGGCGGCGCCGAGGGCGGTGGTCTCGGCGATCTTGGGCCGCACGACGTCGACACCGAGCACGTCTGCCTGGAACTGCATGAGCGTGTCGTTGGCGACCATGCCGCCATCGACCTTGAGCTCGGTGAGACGCCCACCGGCCCGCTCGGCGTCCTCCTGCATCGCGTCGAGGACGTCCTTGGTCTGGTAGGCCGTGGACTCCAGGGCCGCCCGCGCGATGTGGCCCTTGTTGGCGAATCGGGTCAGCCCGAGGATCGCTCCCCGCGCGTCCGGTCGCCAGTGCGGGGCGAAGAGTCCGGAGAAGGCCGGGACGAAGTACACCCCACCGTTGTCCTCGACGCTCCCGGCGAGCTGCTCCACCTCGGGGGCCCCCTTGATGAAGCCCAGGTTGTCCCGCAGCCACTGGATGAGCGACCCCGTGACGGCGATCGACCCCTCCAGCGCGTAGACCGCCGGCTCCTCACCCAGCTGGTAGCAGACGGTCGTCAGCAGACCCTTGTCGCTCGTGACGATCTCGCTCCCCGTGTTGAGCAGCATGAAGTTGCCCGTGCCGTAGGTGTTCTTCGCCGACCCCGGCGTCAGGCACGCCTGGCCGAAGGTCGCCGACTGCTGGTCGCCGAGGATCCCGGCGATGGGCGTCCCGTTGAGCACACCGGGCTTGCACTCGCCGTAGACCTCGGACGACGAACGGATCTCGGGGAGCAGCTGCATCGGCACCCCGATCGCCTCGCAGGTCGCCTCGTCCCACGAGAGCGTCTTCAGGTCCATGAGCATCGTGCGCGAGGCGTTGGTGACGTCGGTGACGTGGACGCCGGCGTTCTCCCCACCACCCGTGAGGTTCCACAGCACCCAGGTGTCCATGGTCCCCGCGAGCAGCTCGCCCGCCTCTGCCCGCTCGCGCGCGCCCTCGACATGGTCGAGGATCCAGGCGATCTTGGGCCCGGCGAAGTAGGTCGCGAGCGGCAGCCCGGACACCTCCTTGAAGCGGTCCAGACCACCGTCCCGGGCGAGCTCGTCGACGAGCCCCTGCGTCCGGGTGTCCTGCCAGACGACGGCATGGTGGATCGGCCGGCCGTCGGCCTTGTCCCACACGACCGTCGTCTCGCGCTGGTTGGTGATCCCGACGGCCTCGATGTGGCCGCTGTTGAGGTTGGCCTTGCCGAGCGCGCCGCCGATGACCCGGCGCGTGTTGTCCCAGATCTCCAAGGCATCGTGCTCGACCCAGCCGGCCCTGGGGAAGATCTGCTCGTGCTCGATCTGGTCGCTCGCGATCACGGTGCCATCCCGGTCGAAGACCATCGCCCGGGTGCTCGTCGTCCCCTGGTCGATGGCCAGCACGTATGTCTTCGGTGCACTCATGTCCGGCATCCTGTCAGGTCGCCTTCGCCGATGGAGGGGAGCGCGACTACCGTTGTGCCATGCCGAATCCTACCCCGCTCGACCCTCAGCAGCGCGCCGCGGCCTGGCGCCGCATCGCCGAAGAGGACCTCGACGTCCTCGTCATCGGCGGTGGCGTGACCGGTGCAGGTGTCGCACTGGACGCCGCCACCCGCGGTCTCAAGGTGGCTCTCGTCGAGCAACGCGACTTCGCCTCGGGCACCTCATCGCGATCCAGCAAGCTCTTCCACGGCGGTGTGCGCTACCTCGAGCAGCTCAACTTCGGGCTCGTCCGCGAGGCGCTCAAGGAGCGCGAGCTGATGCTCACGCGCATCGCGCCCCACCTGGTCAAGCCGGTCTCCTTCCTCTACCCGCTCTCGCACCCGATCTGGGAGCGGCCCTACGTGACCGCAGGGCTCACGCTCTACGACTCGATGGGCGGCGGCCGGTCGGTGCCCCGCACCAAGCAGCTGACGAAGGGGGGAGTGCGGCGGATCGCCCCCGGCCTCAAGCCGTCGGTCCACCACGGCGGCCTGCTCTACCACGACGCCCAGTGCGACGACGCTCGTCACACCCTGACGGTCGTGCGTACCGCTGCCTCCTACGGAGCAGCCGTCCTCAACTCCGCAAAGGTCACCGGCCTGCTGCACGCAGGTGAGCGGGTCGTGGGTGCGACGGTCCTCGACGTCGAGTCGGGCGACGAGGTCGAGGTCAAAGCCTCGGTCGTCATCAACTGCACCGGTGTGTGGACCGATGACATCCAGCGGATGGCCGGCGGCCGCGGCCGGTTCCACGTGCGCGCGAGCAAGGGCGTGCACATCGTCGTGGCCCGTGACCGGGTCAACTCCGAGACGGGTCTGATCCTGCGGACGGAAAAGTCCGTCCTCTTCTGCATCCCGTGGGGCACCCACTGGATCATCGGCACGACCGACACCGACTGGAACCTCTCGCGGGCACACCCTGCGGCGACGTCCGCGGACATCGACTACATCCTCGAGCAGATCAACGGCGTCCTCGTCACGCCGCTGACCCGCGACGACATCCAGGGCGTCTACGCCGGTCTGCGCCCGCTGCTGGCGGGGGAGTCCGAGGAGTCCTCGCAGCTCAGCCGAGAGCACGCGGTGGCCCGACCCCAGCCGGGGCTCGTCTCGATCGCCGGCGGCAAGTACACGACCTACCGGATCATGGCGCAGGACGCCGTCGACGCAGCGCGCGAGGACCTCTCGCCCGGCGTCCCGGACAGCGTCACCGAGCACATCCCGCTCATCGGGGCAGAGGGCTACCCCGCCCTGGTCAACCAGCTCGACACCCTCAGCCGCCGCCACGACCTGCCCGTCTGGCGCCTGACGCACCTGCTCGACCGCTACGGCTCGCTGGCCGTCGACCTCTTCCACCTCATCGACGAGGACCGCTCTCTGGCAACGCCGCTGGTGGGCGCCGAGGAGTACCTCACTGTCGAGGTCGTCTACGCGGCGCGGCACGAGGCGACGCTCCACCTCAACGACCTGCTGACCCGTCGCACCCGGATCTCCATCGAGACCAAGGACCGCGGTGTGCTCGCCGCCCAGACCGCCGGCCCGATCCTGGCCGCAGAGCTCGGCTGGGACGAGGAGCGGACCCACTCGGAGGTGCAGCACTACCTGCGCCGGGTGCAGGCCGAGATCGAGAGCCAGCAGATGACCGAGGACGAGCGGGCCGACGCCGAGCGCACCGAGGCGACGGACATCAGGACCTTGGCCAAGGGCTGACCCGCCGTCCACGTGCTCGTCACCGAAGTCGGACGTGACGGACACCTGGGGGCGTCACTCTGGCCGCATGGCCGAGATCACCCGTCGTACCGTCCTGTCCACGACCGCCGTCGCCGCCGGGGCACTGTCGCTCCCGGCGGCAGCCTCCGCGGCTCCCGCCCAGGTCCACCGTGGTCGCCCCCTGATGCCCTCCGGCGTCGCCTCGGGTGACGTCACGACCGACGGTGGCGTCATCTGGGCCCGGGCGGACCGCCCTTCGCGCATGGTCGCCACCCTCCGGGGCCCCGGGCGCTCCCGCCGGACCATCCGCGGGCCGTGGGTGACCCCGGGCACGGACCACACGGGCAAGATCGACCTGCGCCACCTCGCGCCGGGTCGTCGCCACGAGATCGAGGTCGCCTTCGAGGACGAGCACGGGCGAAGGGGGGAGACCCGCGACCTGTCCTTCACCACCGCCGCCACGGGGCGGGCCGGGCAGTCCTTCGTCTGGACGGGCGACACCGCCGGGCAGGGCTGGGGGATCAACCCCGACCTCGGCGGCTACACCGCCTACGCGACGATGCACGCGACCCGCCCCGACTTCTTCGTCCACTGCGGCGACACGATCTACGCCGACGGACCCATCGAGGCGAGCGTCACCGAGCCCGACGGGCAGGTCTGGCGCAACCTGGTCATCCCGGAGGTCACCGAGGTCGCGCAGACCCTCGCCCAGTTCCGCGGGCGCCACCGCTACAACCACCTGGACGACAACCTCACCGGGATGTACGCCGAGGTCCCCGTCCTCGCCCAGTGGGACGACCACGAGACGACCAACAACTGGTACCCCGGCGAGGTCCTCGAGGACCCGCGCTACGACGTGGAGCGTCGGGTCGACGTCCTCGCGACGCGCTCCAAGCGCGCGTGGTGGGAGTGGCAGCCGATCAGCAACGGCCAGGACCGTCGGGAGGGTCAGCGCATCCACCGCAAGGTCGCCCGGGGCAAGCACCTGGACGTCTTCTGCCTCGACATGCGCACCTTCAAGGACCCCAACACGCCCGGCCTCGAGCGTGAGCGCACGAGCCTCATCGGTGACGAGCAGGTCCGCTGGCTCGTCACCGAGCTGAAGCGCTCCACGGCGACGTGGAAGGTCATCTCCGCCGACCTGCCGCTCGGCATCGTCGTGCCGGACGGTGACCTGCAGGAGTCGTTGTCCAACCGGGACCCGGGCGCCCCGCTGGGCAAGGAGATCGAGCTGGCCTGGCTGCTGCGCGAGATCAAGGACGTACCCGGCGTCGTGTGGATCACCGCTGACGTGCACTACTGCGCGGCGCACCACTACAGCCCCGAGCGGGCCGCCTTCACCGACTTCTCTCCCTTCTGGGAGTTCGTCGCCGGCCCGATCAACGCGGGGACCTTCGGGCCCAACGAGATGGATGCGACCTTCGGCCCGCGGGTCGACTTCATCAAGACGGCCGACTACGCCAACCAGTCGCCGCGCGGCGGCAACCAGTTCTTCGGGCACGCCGACATCGACGACGACGGGGCCCTGACCATCACCCTGAGGGACGCGAAGGGGAGCGTGCTCTACACGCGGGAGCTGTCGCCCGAGCGCTGATCGACGGTGTGGGGAGGGAGCACGATCGGCTCCCTCCCAACGCCTCGCACGAAGCCGAAGTACGCGGCGGTGAGCAGCACCAGCGCGCCGGCCCCCACGTAGAAGGCGTTGCGACCCGAGTCGGTGGTCGCCAGCAGCACGATGACCCCGACCATGAAGGCGATCGCGACGACGTTGAGCACGGGGAAGAGCGGCATCGCGTAGCTCGTCGCCGCCGCGCCCTCGCGGGCCATCCGCGCCCGCATCCGCCAGTGGGCGAGCAGGATCATCAGCCAGGTGAAGACCGTGGCGAAGGTGGCGATGGCCGCGACGTAGAAGAAGAGCCGGTCCTCGATGGTCAGGTAGAGCGCGATGCCCACGGCGCCGGTGACGAACATGCACAGCACGGGCACGACGGGGATGTGGCCGTGGCGTGAGAGCCGTAGGAAGGAGCGAGGGGCGTGCCCCTGCTCGGCGAGGCCGTACATGGTGCGGGAGCAGGCGTAGAAGATCGCGTTCATCGCCGACAGGGCGGCGGTGAGGACGACGAAGTTCATGATGTGCTCGGCCGCCGGGATGTCGAGGGCGGCGAAGACCTCGACGAAGGGTGAGGTCTCGCCGGTCACCTCGCTCCACGGGATGATCGACATGATGACCGCGAGCGCGGCGACGTAGAAGAGCAGGATCCTGAAGGGCACCGTGTTGACCGCCCGGGCGATCGAGCGGTCCGGGTCGTCGGCCTCGCCGGCGGTCATGCCGAGCGTCTCGATCCCGCCGAAGGAGAAGACGACGACGCTCAGGCTCATGATGATCCCCCACAGGCCGAAGGGGGCGAACCCGCCGTTGCTCCACAGGTTGGCGAAGTCGGGGGTGGTCCCGCCGACCTCCTTGCCCCAGACGATGAGCGCGAGCCCGCCGATGACGAGGGCGATGATCGCCAGCACCTTGATGAGGGAGAACCAGAACTCCATCTCGCCGAAGACCTGCACGGCCATCAGGTTGAGGCAGCCGATGAAGGCGATGGCGGCGACCATCCACACCCAGCCGGGCACGTCGGGGAACCACAGCCCCATGTAGGTGGCGACGGCCGTCATGTCGGCAACGGCCACGACCGCCAGCTCGAGCCAGAAGACCCACCCGGTGATGAATCCGGCGAAGGGCCCGAGGAAGGACCCGGAGTACTGGGCGAAGGACCCTGCGACGGGGTGGCGCACGGCCATCTCACCGAGTGCCCGCATGACGATGAAGACCATCGCGCCGGCCACGAGGTAGGCGATGAGCACCGCCGGTCCGGCGGCCTGGATCGTCTCGGACGAGCCGAAGAAGAGGCCGGTCCCGATGGCGGTACCGAGGGCGATGAACTGGACGTGGCGAGGGTTCAGGCCCCGCTCGAGGTGGTCGGACACGAGGTCCGAGACTACGCGCGGAGCGCGATGGGGGACTAATGGGTGGATCGATGGGGTTGGAAGGTGAGATCCTGAGGAGAACATGACAGAACCACTTGACGACCACGACGTGACGAGCGACCAAGGCGCCATCGACGCCACGATCGACCGAGTCCTCTCCCGCCGCGCCCAGGCGCTGGCCGACGACGACGGCTTCGTCGACGGCGGGACCTACGACGGCGACCAGCTCGACCGCGAGGAACGCTCCGCCCTTCGCCGTGTGCAGGGCCTGTCGACCGAGCTCGAGGACATCACCGAGGTCGAGTACCGCCAGCTGCGCCTCGAGCGCGTGGTCCTCGCGGCCGTGTGGACGCAGGGCAGCGTCGAGGACGCCGAGAACTCGATGCGCGAGCTCGCCGCCCTCGCCGAGACGGCCGGCTCGGAGGTCCTCGAGGGCGTCCTGCAGCGCCGGCAGAACCCCGACCCCGGCACCTATCTCGGCTCCGGCAAGGCGCTGGAGCTGCGGGAGATCGTCGAGGCGCAGGGCGCCGACACCGTCGTCTGCGACACCGAGCTGAGCCCGAGCCAGCGGCGCGCGCTCGAGGACGTGGTCAAGGTCAAGGTCATCGACCGGACCGCGCTGATCCTGGACATCTTCGCCCAGCACGCCCAGTCGCGTGAGGGCCGGGCACAGGTCGAGCTGGCCCAGCTGCAGTACCTGCTGCCTCGTCTGCGTGGCTGGGGCGAGTCGATGTCCCGTCAGGCAGGTGGTCAGGCGGCCGGTGGCCAGGGCATGGGGTCGCGTGGTCCCGGTGAGACCAAGATCGAGCTCGACCGCCGTCGCATCAACACCCGCATCGCCAAGCTCAAGCGCGACATCGCGGGGATGAAGACCCACCGCGACACCAAGCGCTCCTCCCGCCGCAGCAACGGCACGCCGTCCGTCGCCATCGCCGGCTACACCAACGCCGGCAAGTCGACGTTGCTCAACCGCCTCACCCACGCGGGGGTGCTCGTCGACAACCAGCTCTTCGCGACCCTCGACACCACCGTGCGGCGCTCCGAGACGGTCGACGGGCGCGAGTTCACCCTCGCCGACACCGTCGGGTTCGTCCGCGAGCTGCCGCCGCAGCTCGTCGAGGCCTTCCGCTCCACGCTCGAGGAGGTCGGCGAGGCCGACCTGCTGCTCCACGTCGTGGACGGCTCGCACCCCGACCCCGAGGGGCAGATCTCGGCGGTGCGCAGCGTGCTGGCCGATGTCGAGGCGACCGACGTCAAGGAGGTCATCGTCATCAACAAGGCCGATGCCGCCGACCCCGAGGTCATCGACCGTATCCTCCTGCACGAGAAGCACTCCCTCGCCGTGTCCGCCCGCACGGGCCGGGGCATCCCCGAGCTCCTGGAGCTGATCGCCGAGGAGCTGCCCAAGCCGGACATCGATGTCGAGGTCCTCGTGCCCTATGCGCGCGGTGACCTGGTCAGCCGGCTGCACGACGAGGCCGAGATCCTCTCGGAGGACCACGTCGCCGACGGCACCCGTCTGCGCGCCCGGGTCAACCCCGACCTCGCATCGGAGCTGACCCCCTTCGCCGCTGCTGGCTGAGGCTCCTCACCTCGTCACGAGAAGGACCGCCAGGCCGACCATCGTCACGCCGATCACCCCGTCGAGGACCCGCCAGGTCCCCGGTCGGCCGAGCGGGCCGGCCAACGCGCGGGCGCCCAGACCCAGGGCGGTGAACCAGATCGCACTGCCCGCGGCCGCGCCTCCCGCGAAGGCCCAGCGCTGCTCCCCGTGACCGTTGGCGATCGACCCGAGCATGAGCACGGTGTCGAGGTAGACGTGCGGGTTGAGGAAGGTGATGGCCAGCGTCGTCGCCACGACCGACCCGCGGGAGGCCGCCACCGAGGCGGACAACGCCTCCGGGCGGGCTGCCCGACGCAGCGCGACCAGGCCGTAGCCGACGAGGTAGGCCGCGCCCAGCCAGGTGACGACCCGCACGAGCCCGGGGTGAGCGCTCACCAGTGCTCCGACGCCGGCGGTGCCCAGCCCGATGAGCAGGACATCGGCGACGATGCAGATGAGCACCACGGGGGCGAGGTGCTCGCGTCGGATGCCCTGGCGCAGGACGAAGGCGTTCTGCGCGCCGATGGCGACGATGAGGGTGAGGCCGGTGAGCAGGCCGGCGAGCGCGGAGAGGGTCACGCGATGACACTAGGTCGCTGGTCTCGTGAAGCCCAGCGAATGTTTTGATCCGATCATTAGAGTTGCTGCATGCACCTCGATCAGCTGCGCGCGCTCCTGGCGGTCCTCGACCATGGCACCTTCGAGGCGGCGGCGCGGGCATTGCACCTCACCCCCTCCGCCGTCAGCCAGCGGATCAAGGCGCTCGAGCGCGACACCGGTCGGGTCCTCGTCGAGCGCACGACCCCCTGCCGCGCGACGGACGCGGGGGAGACCATCGTGCGGGCAGCGCGCCAGATGGTCCTCCTCGAGGAGGACGTGCGGGTGGCGCTCGGCGACGCTGGCGAAGGGGGTGCTGCCGCCGTCCACCTGCCCGTCGCCGTCAACGCCGACTCCCTCGCGACCTGGTTCGTGCCGGTCCTCGCGGCAGCAGCCGGGTGGGACGACACCCTGCTCCACCTGGAGGTCGAGGACGAGGAGTACAGCGCCGACCACCTGCGTCGGGGAGCCGTGGTCGGCGCGGTGACGGCCGACCCGGTGCCGGTCGCGGGGTGCCGCACCGAGCCGTTGGGAGCGATGCGCTACCTGCCGGTGGCGTCACCCGAGCTGGCCGAGCGCTTCGCCCGAGGTCGCGGGTACGCGTGGGACGCGATGCCGGTGCTGCGCTTCAACGCCAAGGACGACCTGCAGCAGGGGGTGCTGCGGGATCTCGGCGTCACGGTGGCCCCGCCGGCCTCCCAGGTGCCGTCGTCGGAGGGTTTTGTCGCGGCGGTGAAGGCCGGCCTGGGGTGGGCGATGGTGCCCGAGGCGCAGCTGGGTGACGATCTCGAGAGCGGCGCGCTGGTGCTCCTGCGCCAGCGGGCGCACCGGGACGTGCCCCTCCACTGGCAGGTCTGGACGCTGCAGACGCCCAGGATCACCCGCCTCACCGAGGCCGTCCACGCCGCCGCTCGTGGGCTGAGACCCGTTCGTCGATCGAGTCTTCCGGCTGTCGGTGCGCAGGTCTAGCGTTGGCGCATGGCTTCCACACTCAACCCGTACCTCAACTTCGACGCCAACGCCCGCGAGGCGATGGAGTTCTACCAGTCGGTCCTCGGGGGTGACCTGGTCATCAACACCTTCGGCGAGTACATGCCCGACGCCGGCGACATCGCCGACCAGGTCATGCACGCCAGCCTGCAGACCGAGGCCGGCTACACGATCTTCGCCAGCGACACCCCGCCCGGCATGCAGTCCACGCCGGGCACCAGCATCACCGTGAGCATCAGCGGCGACGAGACCGAGCGCCTCCGTGGCTACTGGGCGGGTCTGACCGAGGGCGGCACCATCGAGATGCCCCTCGAGATGCAGATGTGGGGCGACGAGTACGGCTCCTTCACCGACCGCTTCGGCATCCCGTGGATGGTCAACATCGCTGGCCCGGGTCAGCCGGGCTGAGTCCTAGCGCGCCGCCAGGACCTCGGCGCTGCTCACGACCTCGATCTGCGGGGCGTAGAGCCCCATGACCTGCAGGGCCGCGGCGTGGTTGTCCTCGCTCGACCCGGCGCAGGCGTCGGCGGCCACCACGACGGTGGCGCCGGCGTCGGCGGCGGGCAGGGCCGTGGAGATGACGCAGCAGTCCGTGGCCGCCCCGGCCAGGACGAGGGTGGGCGCTTCGCCGGTGAGCCGGGTCAGGCCCGGACCCCACTTGCCGAAGGTCGAGACATCGACCGTGCCGCGGCTGCTCCAGCCGTTGGCGGGGGAGACGAGGTCGAAGAGTGGGTCGGTGTCGGGCTTGTCGGCGAAGGACCACCGCTCGAAGTAGGGCCCCCAGGAGCCATCCCTGTCGGTGCCCGGCAGCCAGCGCGTGACGATGGTGCGGTCCGCGCCGAAGCCCGAGCGCAGGCTCTTGATCGGGCCTAGTGCCGCGTCGAACATCGGCGAGCCCCACTCGCTGCCGCTGTCGGCGAAGATCCTCTGCGGGTCGATGACGACGAGCCAGGCGTCGCTCAGGTCGGGGAGGTCACTCACACCTGCTCCTGACGGCGCACGACGCCGCGGCGGGCGATGTAGGTGATGACGAAGGCCAGCACGAGCGCGACGAGGACGCCGAGGTTGGCATAGGACCAGTCGCCGTTCCAATAGTTGCCGGTGGGGTCCTCGACGAGCTCGGTGCCCATGAAGGCCTTGAGCAGGTAGCCCTGCCAGTTGTTCCATGTGGAGTCGGGCATGGCATTGGTGACCAGGCCCCAGCCGATGATCGAGGTGAGCACCATCGTGCCGACCGAGATCCAGTCGACGGCGCCGTAGCGGCCGCGGGAGTCGAAGAGCGCCTCCTCGTCGTAGTCCCGGCGGCGCAGCGCCAAGTCGGACAGGAAGATCCCTGCCCACGCGGCGAGCGGGACCCCGAGGGTGATGAGGAAGGACTGGAAGGGGCCGAGGAAGTTCTCCGCGAAGAAGACGACGTAGATCGTGCCGAGGGTGAGCAGCAGCCCGTCGACGCCGGCCGCGGCGGGACGCGGGATGCGCACCCCGAGGCTGAGCAGCGTCAGCCCCGACGAGTAGATGCCCAGGACGGCGCCGGAGACGAGCGCGAGCACGGCGGCCACGCCGAAGATCACGAGGTACCAGGTCGGCAGGATCGTCGCGAGGGTGCCGACCGGGTCGGCGGCGATGCCTTCGCTCAGCGTGGCGTCCGACCCGGCGAGCCCGATGCCGTAGGCGACGAGCAGGGCCGGGGCGAGGGCACCGCCCAGCGTGTTCCACGCGACGATGGCGCCGGAGGAGGCCTCCCGGCTCTGGTAGCGCGACCAGTCGGCGGCGATGTTGATCCACCCGAGGCCGAAGCCGGTCATCACCATGATGAGCGCGCCGAGCACCTGCTGCAGCGAGCCGCCCTCGAGCGCGGTGAGGGCCGAGAAGTCGATGTGCCCGACGGTCAGGGCGATGTAGACGATGGTCGCGATGCCGGTCAGCCAGGTGAGCAGGGACTGCATCCGCATGATCAGGTGGTAGCCCGCCACGGAGGCGGTGACGATGAGGGCGGCGACGACGAGCATCGCGATGATCTTGGTGGGTGTCCCACCGCCCCAGCCGAGCTCGCGCATGACGGTGGCGGTCGCCAGGGTCGCCATGATCGCCAGGAAGGTCTCCCAGCCGATCGAGACGATCCACGAGACGACACCGGGGAGCTTTTGCCCCTGCACGCCGAAGGCGGCCCGGGAGATGACCATCGTCGGGGCCGAGCCCCGCTTGCCCGCGACGGCGACGAGCCCGCAGAGCAGGAAGGAGATGACGATCCCCAGCACCGAGACGACCAGCGCCTGGACGAAGGAGATCCCGAAGCCGAGGACGAAGCTGCCGTAGGAGATCCCGAAGACGGACACGTTGGCGGCGAACCACGGCCAGAAGAGGTCCGCGGGCTTGGCGGTGCGGTCGGCCTCGTCGATGATCTCGATGCCGGTGGTCTCGACCCCGGCACGACGGACCGAGTCGAGGGTGTCGCCCCTGCGGGTATCAGCGCTCATTCGGGCAGAATTGCACACGTGGACACCCTCAGGAGCCGATGGCACGCCGATGTCGTCGCACTGTGCCCGGCGGCGGACCGCTCGCTGCTCGCCGCGGAGGGGACCGACCTGCTCGATCGCTGGCTGGAGGACCACCGCTCGTACCACGACGCGGTGCACCTGGCCGAGGTCCTCGCGGCCCTCGACGAGCTGCACGAAGGGGGTGACCTCCCCGCTCGCGAGCGTCACCTGGCCGGTCTGGTGGCCTGGTACCACGACGCGGTCTACGACCCGGCTGCCGCGCCCGGTGCCAACGAGGAGGCCTCGGCGCGCCTGGCGGAGGAGCGCCTGCCGGCCATCGGGCTGCCGGCGGAGCTGACGGACACCGTGGCGATGCTGGTGCGGGAGAGCGCCACCCACGAGATGACCGCCGACGACCCGGCGACCCGCGCCTTCCACGACGCCGACCTGTGGATCCTCTCGGCACCGGCCGAGCGCTTCGACGCCTACTGCCACCAGGTCCGCATCGAGTACGGGATGTTCGCCCCCGCGGACTACGCACGCGGACGGATCGCGGTGCTGACCCCCTTCGTCGAGCGGGAGCGCCTCTACCTCACCGACCACGCGCACGAGCACTGGACCCAGCGCGCCCGGCTCAACCTGCGTCGGGAGATCGCCCGTCTCGCTGGGCCTGCGTGATCCGCAGCCCGCTGCGGATCAGCCGACGGATCAGCTCGGACCCGCTGACCTCGCTCGCCCCCGCGGCGACGACCTCGTCGTAGCGCTCGATCGGCACGTCGTAGTGGTCCTCGTCGAAGAGCTTGCGCGGGATGCCCACCCCCTCGGCGAAGGCGTGCAGCTCCTCCAGCGAGGAGTCGGACACCAGGTGGCTCCAGACGCGTCCCCAGCCGGGCCAGGTGGGCGGGTCGACAAGGATCACGCGTGGCTCACAGCGGGTCGAGGATGCGCTTGAGGAAGGCCTGGGTGCGAGGCTCCTGCGGCTCGAGGATGACCTGCTCCGGGGCGCCTCGCTCGACGACGACACCGCCGTCGATGAAGAGCACGTCGTCGGCCACCTCGCGGGCGAAGCGGATCTCGTGCGTGACGACGACCATGGTCCAGCGCTGCTCGGCCAGGTCACGCATGACGGTGAGCACCTCGCCGACGGTCTCCGGGTCGAGCGCGGAGGTCGGCTCGTCGAAGAGCACGACCGAGGGCCGCAGGGCGAGGGCCCGGGCGATGCCGACCCGCTGCTGCTGACCGCCCGAGAGCTGGAAGGGGTACTTGTCGGCGTGCTCGGACAGGCCCACCTGCTCCAGCAGTGCCTTCGCCCGCTCGCGAGCGGACTGCGGGTCCTCGCCCTGGACGACGATCGGTCCCTCGGTGATGTTGTCGAGGGTGGTCTTGTGGGCGAAGAGGTTGTGCCCCTGGAAGACGAAGCCGCTCTGCGCGGCCAGGGCGTCCTCCTGCTCACGCTGGGCGCGGGGCAGGCGGCCGTGCCGGTTGGGTGTCAGCTGCGCGAAGTCCACGCTCGCGTCACCGATGGTGATGGTGCCGGCGTCAGGGCGCTCGAGACCTCCGAGGGCCCGCAGCAGGGTCGTCTTGCCCGACCCGGAGGGACCGAGGACGACGGTCACGCCACCCTCGGGGACGTCGAAGGAGATGTCCCGCAGGACCTCCTTGTCCCCGAAGCTCTTGCGCACATTGCGCGCGGACACGACCGGCGTGCCGGACGCAGCGGGCACACGGGGCGTGGTGACGGGTGCGTCAGACGGCGACATAGCGGCTGAACCTCTCCTCGGCGCGGTCCTGCACGAGCGACAGGACGGTGCAGATGATCCAGTAGTAGAGAGCGGCGAGACCGAACATCGGCATGTACTGGAAGGTCGGGGCGGCCGCGAACCGCGCCGCCTGGGTCAGCTCGACGACGAGGATGATCGAGGTGAGTGAGGTGTCCTTGAGCAGGGAGATCAGCGTGTTGGACAAGGGTGGGATCGCGGTGCGGGTGGCCTGCGGCAGGACGATCCGTCGCATCGCGGTCGCCCGGCTCATGCCGATCGTCTGAGCCGCCTCCCACTGCCCCTTGGGGATCGACTCGACCGCCGAGCGGATCACCTCTGCCGCATAGCCACCGACGTTGAGCGACAGGGCGATGACCGCGGCGACGAAGGGCGGCAGGTCGATGCCGATCTCGGGCAACGCGTAGAAGATCAGGAACAGCTGCACGAGCAGGGGGGTGCCGCGGATGATCGAGATGTAGGCCCGGGCGATGCCGCGAGGCACGGCCGAGGTCGACATCCGGCCCAGGGCCGCAGCAAGCGCGAGAGCCAAGCCGACGACGAACGAGATCGCCGTCAGGGGGATGGTCACCTTGACTGCGGCGACGGCCATCGGCCAGGCATTGGCCTTGATGAGCTCCCATGCGCCCGGCGTGGCGTTGTCGGCGGTGAAGTACTTGTCGTAGATCGCCTGGGTGCTGCCGTCCGCTT
This sequence comes from Janibacter limosus, assembly GCF_004295485.1. Taxonomy (NCBI): domain Bacteria; kingdom Bacillati; phylum Actinomycetota; class Actinomycetes; order Micrococcales; family Intrasporangiaceae; genus Janibacter; species Janibacter limosus. The sequence continues at coordinate 953,849 of NZ_CP036164.1, forward strand.
CCATCTCGGCCAGGGCCTTGTTGATGGCGGGCATGTAGCCCGAGCCCTTCTTCGCGGCAAAAACGGACTGGGCCTTTTCGTCCGTCTCGGCCACGATCTTGACCCCCGGGTCGGGGCTGGTCGCGATGTAGTTGCGCACGGCGAGCTTGTCGTTGACGATCGCGTCGACGCGGTGCTCCTTGAGGCTGGCCATCGCCTCGTTCATGCCGTCGACGCCGATGATCTTGGCGTCGTAGTCCTTGGCGACGCCGGCCCAGCTGCTCGTGATGTTCTGCGCGGACCGCTTGCCCTTGAGATCGGTGAGCTTGGTGATGCCTTCGGGGTTGTTCTCGGCCACGACGAGGACACCCGAGGTGTCGACGTAGGGATCGGACAGGTCGTAGAGCTGCTTGCGTTCGGGGTTGACGTTGACCTGGTTGGCGACGATGTCGAAGCGCCCGGCGCCGAGGGCGGCAAACATCGAGTCCCACGGCGTCCCGACGAACTCGACCTCCACCCCGAGATGCTCGCCGACGGCCTTCATCACCTCGACGTCGAATCCGGTGAACTCGTCGCCCTTCTTGACGGAGAAGGGGGCGTACACCCCTTCGGTGCCGACCCGCAGGGGGTTGGGGATGGCGTCCGAGGCGGCGGCCGGCGCGACCGAGCCCGACCTCGGGGCCGCTGCTGCCCCGGGTGCGGACAGCAGCGCGGGGGTCAACGCGATCGCCAGGGCGAGGACGAGGTGCGCCAGGCGCCGGGGGAGCGTGATCATCAGGGGCTCAGGATATGCCCGGGGTCACAGCCGGCGCAGGGCGGTCGCGAGCACGACGGCCTCACCGATGCGGTCGGACGCATCGAGGTCGACCTCGGCCTCGATGACCCAGTCGTGGTCACCGGCAGGGTCGGCGAGGGTCTGGCGCACCCGCCACAGCCGCGCGTCGTCGACCTCGGCCGCGTCGTCGACGCCGGGCGGGCGACCCGTCGCCTCCTCGATGTGCAGGTGGTGGGGTCCGCGGGCGTCCTGGTCGGTGCCGATGCGGTCGTGCTCCTCCCAGTAGTCGCCCAGGGCGGTGTCCCAGTCGTCGTGGCGCATGACCGGTGAGCGGTCGTCGTCGGCGAGCTCGGCCGCGGCGGTCTCGATCGCGCTGAGCGCGGAGAGGTCGTCGCGCGCGGCCTTGTCCACCCGCTGCCACAGGGCGCCGCGCACCATCGCGCGGAAGGGGCCGGTGCGGGCACTCAGCGGGCGTGGCGGCGGGGCCGCGTCGCGCCCCTGGGCGAGGGCGGCGACCGAGTCCGGGTCGGCGAGCGCCTCCCACTCGTCGAGCAGCGAGCTGTCGGTCTGGCGCACGGTCTCGCCGAGCCAGTCGATGATCTCCTCCAGCTCGGGGGAGGAGTGCACATCGGGCACTGTGCGCATGAGGGTGCGGTAGGCGTCGGTGAGGTAGCGCAGGACGAGGCCCTCGCGCGGGCCGAGGGTGAAGCGCCGCACGAAGTCCGCGAAGGACATGCCCTCCTCCCACATCAGTCGCACGATCGACTTCGGGATGAGCGACTCCTCCGGCAGCCACGGGTGGGTCTGCCGGTAGGTCTCGAAGGCCGCTGCCAGCTCGTCGGCGAGCGGTCGTGGCCAGGTGATCTCCTCGAGGAGCTTCATCCGCTCCTCGTACTCGATGCCGTCGGTCTTCATCTCGGCGATCGCCTCGCCACGGGCGGCGTGCTGCTGGGCCATGAGCACGGCGAAGGGAGCCTCCAGCACCGCCTCGATGGTGGAGACCACGTCGAGGGCGTGGGTGGGGGAGTCCTCGTCGAGCAGGTCCAGAGCCGCCAGCGCGAAGGGGGCGAGCGGCTGGTTGAGCGCGAAGTCGCGCGGCAGGTCGAGGGTCAGGGCCACGGTGCGGCCGGTCTCGTCCGGCTCGGGGAGGCGCTCCAGCACACCGGAGTCGAGCAGGCTGCGGCCCAGGCGGATGGTCCGCTGCGCCAGACGGGTGCGTCCGCGAGCGTCCTCGTGGTTGTCCCGGGTGAGCCGCGAGAGCGCGGTGACCGGGTCGCCCGGGCGGGCGACGACGTTGAGGATCATCGAGTTGTCGACCTTCATCCGTGAGCGCAGCGTCTCCGGCGCATTGGTCGTCAGCTTGGTGAAGGTCTCCTCGGTCCACACGACGAAGCCCTCCGGCGGCTTCTTGCGCTGGACCTTCTTGAGCTTCTTCTCGTCGTCGCCCGCCTTGAGCAGCGCTCGGTGGTTGTCGATGACGTGCTCGGGGGCCTGCACGACGACGTAGCCCTCGGTGTCGTAGCCGGCGCGACCCGCGCGGCCGGCGATCTGGAGGAACTCGCGCACCCGCAGCACCCGGTGGCGCGACCCGTCGAACTTGGTGAGGGAGGTGAAGAGGACCGTGCGGATCGGCACGTTGATGCCGACGCCGAGCGTGTCCGTGCCGCAGATGACCTTGAGCATCCCCGCCTGGGCGAGCTGCTCGACGAGCCGTCGGTACCGCGGGAGCATGCCGGCGTGGTGCACGCCGACGCCGCGGCGCAGCATGCCGCTCAACGTCCGGCCGAAGCCCGCGGAGAAGCGGAAGCCGGCGAGCCGGTCGGCGATCGCCTGCTTCTCGTCCTTGTCGAGCAGCTTGAGCGTCTGCAGCAGCCTGGCGTGCTCGGCGGCATTGGCCTGGGTCTGGTGGACCACGTAGACCGGAGCCCGGCGCCACTCGAGGATCTCCTCGATCGTCTCCTGGATCGGGGTGAGCGCCCACGAGAAGGTCAATGGCACGGGTCGCTCGGCGTCCTTGACGACGACGACATCGCGGTCGGTGCGCTCGAGCAGGTCCTCCTCGATCGCCCGGGTGTCCCCGAGCGTCGCGGACATCAGCAGCATCTGCGCCTGCGGCAGCTCCAGCAGCGGGACCTGCCAGGCCCAGCCACGCTCGGGCTCGGCGTAGTAGTGGAACTCGTCCATGACCACGAGACCGACGTCGGCCTCGCTCCCTTCGCGCAGGGCGAGGTTGGCGAGCACCTCTGCGGTGCAGACGATCACGGGCGCGTCGGCGTTGACCGACGCGTCCCCGGTGAGCATGCCGACGTTGTCCGCGCCGAAGGTCTCGCACAGGTCGAAGAACTTCTCGGAGACGAGCGCCTTGATGGGCGCGGTGTAGAAGGCGACCTCGTCCTTGGCCATCGCGTGGGCGATCGCGCCCGTCGCGACGAGGGACTTGCCGGAGCCGGTGGGCGTCGCGAGGACCACGTGGTCGTCGCCGAGGAGGGCGAGGAGCGCCTCCTCCTGGTGCGGGTAGAGCGTCAGCCCGCGACCGGCCGTCCAGGCCGAGAACCGCTCGAAGAGGTCGTCGGGTTCGGTACCGACGGGGACGGTGAGCGGGGCTGCCATCCGCCCATCGTCCCAGCGGCGTCACCCGGGTGTCACCATGGGGTCCGTGACCACACCGCGACTGATCACCGCTGACGACCTGTCCTTGCGCCCGCCGCTCGACGACGACACCCAGCTCGTCGCCGAGCTGATGGGCGTGCCGATCACCGCCGAGCGTCCCGCGCAGATCGTGCGCATGTGGCGCGAGCACTGGGACGAGCACGGCTACGGGACGTGGATCATCACCGACGCGGCCGGCCGCCGGCTCGGGTTCGTCGGCCTGCGGACACATCCCGACTTCATCCGCGTCACGATCCGCGTCACCGAGGGTGAAGGGGGTGACGACCTGGCCACGCGGGCGCTGCGGTTGGTCGTCGCGCACGCCCTCGAGTGGCTGCCCGACCTGCCCCTGCGCATCCGGATCGCTCCCGACGACGTCGCGACCCGTCTCGTCGCCCAGGCCGCCGGCATGGCGCACGCACCGGACCTGGACCACACGGTCGACGGCGACGAGTGGCAGGTGCTGGAGCTGCCCTATGTCCGCATCGCCGACCGGGTTCCGGCACGCGCCCGCGAGGCGATGCTCGCGATGTGGGTCGAGGTCAACGACTCCGGAGGCGCGGTGGGCTTCGCCCCCGGGGCCGGCCAGGACGACGTGGCCGAGGTCCTCGACGGCTACATCGCCAGGCTCGCGGAGGGCCGCACCGTCTGCGTCGCGCTGAACTCCCCGCTCGGAGAGCTGCTCGGCTTCGGCTTCGTGGCGCGCTCGACCGGGGCGACGGTGGCGCACACCGCCAACCTCGAGCGGATCATGACCGACCCGGCCCGTCGTGGCACCAACCACGGTGCGCTCCTCGTGGCGGGCCTGCACCGGGCCGCCCGGGAGATGGGCGTCGAGCTGGTGACCCTGGACTACCGGGGAGGCACGGGCCTCGGCGAGTTCTACACCCGGTACGGCTACACCGAGGTCGGCCGCATCCCCGGCGGGGTCCGCGTCGCCCCCGGTGACGACCGGGACGGTGTGATCATGGCGCGCTCGCTGTGACCCACCTCGAGCCCTTCGGGCAGGCGACGGCGTGGCTCGCGGTCCTCGACCGGTCCCAGGCCGAGGTCGCCGAGGCGCTCGGCCTGACCGGTGGTCGCACCGTCGAGGCAGCCGAGGCCGTCCGGGCCTCCTCCGCGACGGGGCTGCTGCCTCCGCTGCCCGGGGCGACCGGTCGCTGGACCCTCGCGGTGAGTGCCGGGCTGGCCGGCATCTCGTCCAGGCGGCTGAGCTCCCTCGCGGCGCTGCTGGGGACGCAGGTGCTCCTCTACGACACGGCCGGTGACCCCGGCACCGGCGAGGACGTGCTCGCCCGGGCCGCGGTCGAGAGCATCGACCCGAGGACCCTCACCGGCGAGGTGCCGGGCCACGCGTTGCTCTTCGACGACGTCGACGAGGGCCCGCCGACGGGTGCCTCCGTGGAGATCCCCTCGCGCACACCGTGGCTGTGGTCCAAGCTCGTCCGCCGCTGACCTAGCATTCGGCGCATGACCCAGACCGATCAGGACACCGAGACCCGACCCCCCTTCGGCCTGGGGTGGCGGTTGCACGGCGACGGCCGCGAGGTCCTGCCGGGCGAGGTCGTCACGCCGGGGGAGCGGCTGTCCTGGCCGCGGACCATCGGCCTGGGGGCGCAGCACGTCGTCGCGATGTTCGGCGCGACCTTCCTCGTCCCGCTCATCACCGGACTGCCGCCGGCGACGACGCTCTTCTTCAGCGGCGTCGGCACGATGCTCTTCCTGCTCATCACCGCGGGGCGGGTGCCGAGCTACCTCGGCAGCTCCTTCGCCTTCATCGCACCTCTCGCCGCGGCCTCCACGAGCCATGACATGCCGACCGCCCTCGGCGGCGTCGTCATGGCGGGCATCACGCTGGCCCTGCTCGGGGTCGTCGTCCAGCTCGCCGGAGACCGGTGGTTACGGGCGATCATGCCCGCCACCGTCACCGGCGCGATCGTCGCGCTCATCGGGCTCAACCTCGCGCCGAGCGCGAAGACCAACTTCATCGTCTCGCCCGTGACCGGCCTCGTGACGGTCGCCGTCATCCTGCTCGTCACCGTCGCGACACGGACCCTCTTCTCCCGCATCGCGATCCTGGTCGGTGTCGCGGCGGGCTACCTCACCGCTGTCGTTCGTGGGGAGGTCGACTTCGCCAAGGTCCAGACGGCCGACTGGCTCGGTGCCCCGACCTTCACCGCGCCCCACTTCGACATCGCCGTGGCCGGGCTCTTCATCCCCGTCGTCCTCGTCCTCGTGGCCGAAAACGTCGGGCACGTGCGGTCCGTCGCCTCGATGACGGGCGAGGACCTCGACCCGATCACCGGGCGTGCGCTCATCGCCGACGGGCTGGCGACGACCCTGGCGGGGGCTGGCGGTGGGTCCGGCACGACGACCTACGCCGAGAACATCGGGGTCATGGCGGCGACCCGGGTGTACTCGACGGCCGCCTACTGGGTCGCGGCGGTCGTCGCGCTCCTGCTGTCCTTCTCGCCCAAGTTCGGCGAGGCCATCGCGACCGTGCCCCAGGGCGTGCTCGGCGGCGCGGGCGTCGTCCTCTACGGGATGATCGGACTGCTGGGCGCCAAGATCTGGGTGGAGGCCAAGGTCGACTTCGGCAACCCGATCAACCTGATGACGGCCGCGGTCGCCCTGATCATCGGCATCGCCGACTTCACCTGGTCGGTCGGCGACCTGCAGTTCGCAGGGATCGCCCTCGGCACGGTCGCCGCGCTCGTCGGCTTCCACCTCATGCGCGGCATCAACCTCGTGACCCGAGCCGTGCCCGACCCGCTCACGCCCACCGCGTGAGCACCGGGTGAGCACCGAAGATGAAGATCTCCTCATCCAGCGCTCACCCACGGCTCATCCCGTCGGCCTAGCGTGAGGCCCATGAAGCCCAGCCCCCGCCGTCGCGTCGGCCGCGACGGAGTCCTCATCGCCGCCATGCTCTGCGTGCCCCTGCTCGTCCTGCTGGGGTTCCGGGTGGCGGCGTCACCGTCGGACCCGCCGCCCGTCGAAGAACGGTCGATCCAGCTGACCAGCGAGACCCCGTCACCGCGGCCGACCACCACCACCACGTCACCGACGAAGACCTCGACGAAGTCCTCGACGAAGACCTCATCATCCTCGACGAAGCGGCCCACGCCGACATCGTCCCCGAGCTCGACGAGGACCTCTGCGCCGAGGACCACACAACCGCCGCCCGCAGCCCCGCGCACCACGTGGACGCCCACTCGCACACCGACCTGGACGTCGCAGACCGACGTTCCGTCGTACGGTGACGATGATGACGACGACGGGGACGACGACGACGGGGACGACGGGGACGATGACGACTGAGCCGGCCCCCGGGCGGGCTCGTCGCCCCCGGCCACGTCTGGCCCGGGACACGATCGTCGGCTGGATGGTGCTCGTCCTCTTCGTCAGCCTGCTCAGCGTCGTCATCGTCGTGCGCGAGAGCCTCCACCTGTCGGTGACCGAGCGGGCCAACGCCGACGTGGCGCAGGAGATCGAGGAGTTCCGGACCTTCACGCAGGAGGGCGTCGACCCCGAGACCGCCAAGCCCTTCACCTCGGCGGAGCGGCTGCTGCAGGTCTACCTGTCACGGCAGAGCCCGAGCAACGGCGAGGTGATCGTCGGGTACGTCGGCAAGGAGGGCGTGGTGACCATCTCCCACGGTCCCGGTACGCCCTCGCTGCAGGAGTACGACCTGACCCGCGACACCGCCCTGGTCCGGGCCGCCGAGCGCTCCACGTCCGGCACGAGCGAGACGCCCGCCGGCGAGATGCGCTGGGCCCGCACCGTCGTCGACGTGCGAGGTGGCGACGACGCCATGCTCCTCGTGGCGGTCTTCACGCAGGGTGACCGCGCCGAGGCCGACCGCATCGTGCAGACCCTGGCCCTGGTCTCGCTCGTCGCGCTGCTCCTCGCCGGGGTGGTCTCCTGGCTGGTCGCCGGCCGACTGCTGCACCCGGTGCGTCTGGTGCAGACGGCTGCCGAGGAGATCACCGAGCACGACCTCACCCGACGCATCGACGTCGGTGACGACGACGTGTCCGGGCTGGCCTCGACCTTCAACCGGATGCTCGACCGGCTCGAGGAGGCCTTCCGCGCGGAGCAGCGCTTCGTCGACGACGCCGGCCACGAGCTGCGCACGCCGATCACGGTCATCCGGGGCCACCTGGAGCTGATGGACGACGACCCCGCGTCGCGGGAGGTCACCCTGCGCATCGTCACCCAGGAGCTGGACCGGATGGGGCGCATCGTCACCGACCTGCTCGCCCTGGCCACCTCCGACCGGCCCGACTTCATCCGCCCCACCGACGACGTCGACGTCGCGCTGCTCACCGTCTCGCTCGAGGCCAAGGTCTCGGCGCTGGCCTCCCGGCGCTGGCAGGTCAGCCAGATCGCCGAGGGCACCGCGCGCCTGGACACGCAGCGGATCACGCAGGCGGTGCTCCAGCTCGCGCAGAACGCCGTGCAGCACACCGCCGACGGCGACGCGATCACCCTGTCCTCGCAGCTCGTCGACGACCCCGAGCTCGGCCGGGCCCTGACCATCAGCATCGAGGACACCGGGCCCGGCGTCCCCGAGTCCGACCGTGAGCAGATCTTCCAGCGCTTCGCCCACGGCGAGCCACCCGACGGTCGGCGGCACAGCGGCGCCGGCCTCGGCCTGGCGATCGTGCGCGCCATCGCGCAGGGCCATGACGGGCGGGTCGACGTCGGGGGTCGCCCCGGCGTGGGGGCCGTCTTCACCCTCGTCATCCCCGTCGACGAGACCACCGGCCGCCTCGAGCGGGACGACCAGGAGGCACCATGAGCAGCATCCTCATCGCAGAGGACCACGAGGAGATCGCCAGCTTCATCGACAAGGGGCTGCGGGCCGCCGGCCACCGCACGACCATCACGGCCGACGGGCGGCAGGCGTGGGCGCTGGCGGGGACCGGCGCCTTCGACCTCCTGGTCCTGGACGTCGGGCTGCCGGGTCTCGACGGCTTCGAGGTGCTTCGTCGCCTGCGCGGCGACGGGGTCGACCTGCCGGTCATCATCCTCACGGCCCGCGACGGGGTCGACGACACCGTCGCGGGGCTGGAGGGCGGGGCCAACGACTACATGACCAAGCCCTTCCAGTTCGCCGAGCTGCTCGCCCGGGTGCGCCTGCGGCTGCGCGAAGGGGGTGCCGCACCCGCCGACGACAGCGCCCTCGTGGTGGGGGACCTCAGCCTCGACATCCGCCGGAGGTCCGCGCGGGTCGCCGACCGCGAGGTCGAGCTGACCGCCCGCGAGTTCGCGCTGCTCGAGGCCTTCGTCGAGCACGCCGACCAGGTCCTCTCGCGGGAGCAGCTGCTCGGCATGGTGTGGGACATGGACTTCGACCCCGGGTCCAATGTCGTCGACGTCTTCGTGCGCAGCCTGCGCACCAAGATCGGCGCCGAGCGCATCCTCACCGTGCGGGGAGTGGGCTACCGCCTGCGGCCGGTCACCGGCTGAGGCCGACCTCGACACCTCGCCCTGTGGGACCGTGGGCCCGTGAGTGACGCGCAGCCGACCGCAGAGCACCGACGACTCGCCGAGGCGCCCGGGACCGACGACCCGTGGCGCCTGTGGGGGCCCTATGTCGCCGGCCGCCAGTGGGGCACCGTCCGCGAGGACTACAGCCCCGACGGGGAGGCCTGGGACCACTTCCCCTTCGACCAGGCGCACACCCGTGCCTACCGCTGGGGCGAGGACGGCATCGCCGGGCTCACCGACCGCTACGGGTTCCTCACGCTCGCGACGGCGATGTGGAACGGCCACGACGACCGGCTCAAGGAGCGCCTCTTCGGCCTGAGCGGGCCACAGGGCAACCACGGCGAGGACGCCAAGGAGTACTGGTGGCACCTCGACGCCACCCCGACGCACTCCTTCGGCGAGTACCTCTACCGCTATCCCCAGGCGGCCTTCCCCTACGCGGACCTCGTCGCGCGCAACGCCGAGCGCGGGCACGGGGACGACGAGTACGAGCTGAGCGATACCGGTGTGCTCGAGCAGGACCGCTTCTTCGACGTCGTCACCCGGCACGCCAAGGTGGGCGAGCGCGACGTCGTCATCGAGATCGAGGCCACCAACCACGGTCCCGACCCCGCGCCCCTCGACCTGCTCCCGCAGGTGTGGTTCCGCAACACGTGGTCCTGGGGCCGCGATGACCGGCGCCCCTCGATCACCGTCACGAGCGACCCGACGTCGCCGGAGGGCACGGGGACCCGTCTGCTCGTCGAGCACGGCTGGCTCGGCCGGTACGTGCTGCACGCCGACGGCGCCCCCGAGGTGCTGCTCTGCGACAACGAGACCAACGAGGCGGCGACCTTCGGCTCCGCCGGCGAGGACCCGTCACCGCACCCCAAGAATGCCGTCGACGCGGCGATCGTCCACGACGACCGGTCGCTCCTCGCGCCGCCGGACCACCGCGCGACCAAGGCCGCCTTGCACTACCACTACGACGCCATCGCGCCGGGGGAGAGGGTGCGGGTGCGCCTGCGACTCGTTCAGGTGAGCGAGGACGAGGGCGCGGGCGAGGGCGAAGGGGGCGACGCTCCCTTCGCCGCTGTCGACGAGGTCATCGCGAGCCGCCGCAGCGAGGCCGACGAGTTCTACGCCGCGGTCATCCCCGAGCACGCGAGCGAGGAGGACCGCTTCATCGCGCGGCGGGCCTTCGCGGGGCTCAACTGGTGCAAGCAGGTCTACCGGTACGACGTGCGCGAGTGGCTCGAGGGCGACCCGGCGCAACCTCCGGCCCCGCTGAGCCGTCGGGCACCGCAACCGGTGGGGCGCAACACCGACTGGACCCACCTCGCGCTCGCCGACGTCATCTCGATGCCGGACGAGTGGGAGTACCCGTGGTTCGCGACCTGGGACTCCGCCTTCCACGCGGTGGGGATGGCGCACATGGACCCGGCCTTCGCCAAGGAGCAGCTGGTCCTGCTGTGCCGTGAGTGGGCGATGCACCCCAACGGGCAGATGGCTGCCTACGAGTGGAACTTCTCCGACGTCAACCCGCCCGTCCACGCGTGGGCCGCCTGGCAGGTCTACGCCCTCGAGGGTGCGCACGACCCGGGCTTCCTCGTGCGGATCTTCACCAAGCTCATGCTCAACTTCGGCTGGTGGGTCAACCGCAAGGACTCCGACGGCTCCTACCTCTTCGAGGGCGGCTTCCTCGGGATGGACAACATCGGCCCCTTCGACCGGTCGGAGCCGCTGCCGGACGGGCAGCGCCTCGAGCAGTCCGACGCGACGAGCTGGATGGCCTTCTTCTGCCTCAACATGCTGCGGATCGCGTGGGAGCTGGCCCGGTCCGACCACGCCTGGGACGAGGTGGCGACCAAGTTCCTCGAGCATTTCCTGCACATCGCCGACGCCGTGGAGCATTTTGGGACCGATGACGTGCACCTGTGGGACGAGCAGGACGGATTCTTCTACGACGTGGTGGTCGACGCGGACGGCGGTGCCACGCCGATCCGGGTGCGCTCGATGGTCGGGCTGCTGCCGCTCATGGCCGTGGCCAACGAGCCGGACTGGGTGCCGCAGGAGCTGACCGACTTCAGCTCACGCCTGGCGTGGCTGCGCAGGCACCGGCCGGACCTGACCGATGCGCTCCTGCAGGTGAGCCGGGGCGACGAGCAGGACACCACCTTGGCCCTCGTCGACCGGGCCCGGCTGGAGCGGCTGCTCTCCCGGCTCCTGGACGAGGGCGAGTTCCTCTCGCCGCACGGCGTGCGCAGCCTGTCGGCGGGACACCGCGACGGGGTGCACGTGGCGCTCGACGGGCGCGACCTGTCGTTGCGATACGTGCCGGGAGAGTCCGACACCGGGATGTTTGGTGGCAACTCCAACTGGCGTGGGCCGGTGTGGTTCCCGGTCAACGTCCTGCTCACCGATGCGCTGCGCACCCACGCGGTCGACGCGCACGAGGACCTCACCGTGGAGATGCCCACGGGGTCGGGCCGCAGGATCCCGCTGCGTGAGGTCGCCCTCGAGCTCGAGGACCGGCTCATCGCCCTCTTCAGGACGGGTGAGGACGGGCGCCGCCCGGCCGACCCGATCCATGTCCCGACCGGCGACCTGTGGGGGCGAGCGCACCCGACCTTCTCGGAGTACTTCCACGGGGACACCGGGCGGGGCCTCGGAGCCTCGCACCAGCTCGGGTGGACCGGGATGGTGGCCCACCTGGTCTGCACGAGCCGACGCGACGTGCACCGGGAGCGCAACCGCGGCTCGGTGGGCTGAGCGTCAGCCGAGCAGCCCGTCCTCGCGGGCACGGGCGACGGCCGCCGTGCGCGAGTCGACGTCGAGCTTGGTGAAGACGTGCACGAGGTGGGTCTTGACCGTGGCCTCGGAGATGAAGAGCGTGCGGGCGATCTCGCGGTTGCCCAGTCCCTGCGCGACGGCGGTGAGGATCTCGACCTCGCGGGCCGACAGGTCGGCCTGCTGCCGACCCATCCGGGCGACGACCCGCTGGGCCAGCGCGGGTGACAGGACGGACTCCCCGCTGGCCGCCGCGACGACGGCCCCGACGATGTCGGCCGGGTCGGCATCCTTGAGCAGGTAGCCCGCGGCGCCGGCCTCGACGGCCCGGACGATGTCGCGGTCGGTGTCGTAGGTGGTCAGGACGAGCACGGCCGGGGCGCCGCGGCGGGCACGCACTGCGCTCGTCACGCCGACACCGTCCATCCCGGCACCCAGGCGCAGGTCGGTGACGACGACATCGGGACGCTGCGCCTCGAGGGTCGCCAGCGCCTCCTCGCCGGTGCCGGCCTGACCGACGACGGACAGGCGCTCGTCCTGCCCGAGGAGGGCGACGATGCCCATCCGGGTGACGGGGTGGTCCTCGACGACGACCACCCTGACGCGGCTGCTGCTCACGGGTACTCCTTGGCGGTGTGCGACAACGGGATCCACGCCGACAGTGCAGTGCCCTCGCCGGGTGCGGACTCGACGGCCAGCCCGCCACCGAGCTCGCGCAGGCGTGCCCGGGTGGCGCGCAGGCCGTAGCCGCCGTCCTTCGGGGACCCGGCCGCCGTGGCAGTCCAGACCTCGGTGTCGAATCCGCGACCGTCGTCGACGACGTCGACCCGGACCGAGTCCGGCGTCTCGTCGATGCTGACGACAACCTGGTGGGCGTCGGCGTGGGTGCGGACATTGGCGAGGGCGCCCTGCACACAGCGCAGCAGGGTGACCTCGGCGGTGGTGGGAAGGGAGGTGAGGGACCCGGTGACGACGACCCGAGCGGCGACACCGGACTCCTGGGCGAAGCGCTCGGTGACCCGACGGACGGCGCCGGTCAGGCTCCCTTCGTCCAGGTCGGCGGGGGCGAGGGCACCGACGACGCGTCGCGACTCCTCGAGGCCCTCTGCGGCACCGGACTCGACGTGCCGCAGGATCTCGCGCAGCCGGTCGGGATCGTGCTCGGACAGGGCGGCGCGGGCGAGCAGCAGGATCGAGGAGAAGCCCTGGGCGATGCCGTCGTGGATGTCGCGGGACAGGCGGGTGCGCTCGCTCGAGGCACCCTCGGCGCGCTGCACCCGGGCGAGCTCGTCGGTCAGCGCCGCGGACTCCTCCTGCGCCGCGTAGAGCGAGGTGATCAGTCGCTGACGCTCGATGCCGTCACGTACCAGGGCCTGCTGGGCCTTGGCGACGCCCAGCGCCACGACCATGCCGATGAAGGGGCCGATGATCGCCGCGAAGCTGGCCTCGCCGGTGGCGCGGACGGGCTCGAGGGCCACGACGACGAAGACGGTGAGGGAGACGATCACGGCCGGCAGGAGGGGCAGGACGTGCCCGGCGAGCAGCCAGAGGGAGAAGGCGAGCCACACGTTTTCCGGGGAGACGAGGACGAGGACCGCCCACAGCAGGGTCAGCCCGACGAACCACACCGTGCCGCCCCCGCCCTTCCCGGCCAGCCGTGGGCCGGCGGCGTACCAGCCGATGAAGGCGGCGAGGGCGGTGAGCTCGGCCAGCGGGTGGGCACCGTCGGTGATGGCCCGCAGCCCGCAGACGAGGGCCAGCACGCCGAGGAGGGCGTGCTGGCCCAGGCGCAGCCAACGGCTGGTCCCCGTCCGGTCGATGGTCTCGCTCACCGACGTGACGCTACCCGGCCCGGCCACCAGAAGCGGTCGCCGATGAGGGCTGTCGCGGCGGGCACGACGACCGTGCGGACCACGAGGGTGTCGAGCAGGACACCGAGCCCGACGATGAGTCCCAGCTGGCCGAGGACGACCAGGGGCAGGACCCCGAGGGCGGCGAAGACGGCCGCCAGGACGATCCCTGCGCTGGTGATGACGCCACCGGTGCGGGCGACGGCGCGGGCGACGCCCTCGCGCGTCCCGTGCTCGGCGGCCTCGGCCGTCGCCCGGTGCATGAGGAAGATCGTGTAGTCGATCCCCAGGGCGACGAGGAAGAGGAAGGCCACGAGCGGCACCTGCACGTCCAGGGCCGGGTGGCCCAGCAGGTGCTCGTCGAGCCACGCGCCCAGACCGAGCGCCGCGAGGGCGCTGGCCGCGTTCAGCGCAAGCAGGACGACCGGGCCGACCAGGGCCCGCAGCAGCAGCACGAGCACGGCGAGGCTGACGAGGAGGACGAGCGGGACGACGGTCCGCAGGTCGCTCTCGGCCGCAGTGCGGGCGTCGAGCAGCTGGGCGGAGCCGCCACCGACCCTGGCGTCGGCGCCGGGGATGCCGTGGGCGGCGGTCCGCAGGTCCTGGGCGAGCTCGAGGCTGGCCGGGGTGCCCGGTGAGGGCTCGCCGATGACGGTGATCCTGGTCAGACCCGCGCCATTGCTGCCGGTGGGGATCGCCGCGGTGACGCCGTCGACGGTCGCGAGGGCGGACGTGGTCGCGGCGGCGCTCCCTTCGCGCGCCGTGACGGTGAAGGGAGCGGCCGACCCGGCCGGGAAGTGCTCAGCGACCGTGACGAGGCCGTCGGCCGACTCGGAGGCGGTGCGGAAGGAGTCGGCCTGGCTCAGGCCGACCCGCGCGCCGAGGAGGGCCGAGGCCAGGACGGCGAGCAGGACGAGACCACCGACGAGGTGGGCGGCAGGGCGCGCGACGACCGTGCGGGCCACCTTGGCCCAGACGCCCTCGTGGTCGAGGGTGTCGCCGGGGCGGGGCACGAAGGGCCAGAAGACCTTGCGGCCGACGAGGGCCAGAGCGGCGGGCAGCACGAAGGTGACCGCGAGCAGGGCGATGACCAGGCCGACCGCGGAGGCGAGTCCGAGTCCGCGGGTGCCGGGGACGCTCGCGAGGAGCAGGGTGCCCAGGGCCAGGACGACGGTGGCATTGCTCGCGAGGATCGCGGGGACCGTGGCCCGCCAGGCGGTGGCGAGCGCAGCCCGGTGGTCCTCGTGCTCGTGCAGCTCCTCGCGGTAGCGGGAGATCAGCAGCAGTGCGTAGTTGGCGCCGGCACCGAAGACGAGCACGGAGACGATCCCGGCGTCGAAGGGCAGGCCGCTCCAGTCGCCGACCGCGGTGGTGACGGTACCGGCGACCTGGTCGGCGATACCGACGACCGAGAGCGGGACGAGCCAGAGCACGGGGGATCGGTAGGTGAGCAGCAGCAGGAGCGCGACGACGCCGATGGTGACGGCGAGCAGGGTGAAGTTGGCACCGTCGAAGGACGAGGCGATGTCCGCGCCGAAGGCGGGGCCACCGGTGACCTGGATCGTCAGGTCGGCCGGCGCCTGCTCGGCGACGTCGGCGCGCAGGTCCTCGATGGTCTGGACCTGGGTGTCGCTGTCCTCGCTCGTCCGTACCGGGACGGTGACCGTCGCGGCCCGGCCGTCCTCGCTGACCTGCGCCCGCGCGTCGGTGGCTCCGAGCTGGTCGGCAAGCCGGGTGAGGGCCGAGGTGTCCGTCGAGGTGAGGTCGGCTCCCCCCTTCGTCGCGACGAGGAGGACCGGCGCGTGGTCGCTCCCCGGGAAGGACTTCAGCTGGTCGGCGACCACTGCCGACTCGGCGGTCGCGGAGTAGCTGTCGCCCCGCGCGGGGGCCTGTGCCGAGCCGAGCACGGTGCTCGCCAGACCGATGAGCACGAGGGCCAGCAGGAGCACGATCCCGGGCCCGCGGCGGCCGGTCAGGCGCTGCGCGAAGGTCGGTCGGGGGGAGTGAGGGGGTGAGTCGGGACGGTGGGGGCGCAGGGTCGCTGTCATGGCATCCAGTCCACCGCCGAAGGGGGTGTCGGCACATCGCGCTGGAGGTTGGTCCTGCGGTCAACCTTTTGATGGACCCCGGTCCCGGTCCCGCTCCCGCATCTCCTCAAGGTCGTGCGGACCAACGGCTACCCACACCGCATTTCCTTAAGGTCGTGCGCAGGTGTGGCGTATTTCCTCAAGGTCGTGCGGACCAACGGCTACCCACACCGTATTTCCTTAAGGTCGTGCGCAGGTGTGGCGTATTTCCTTAAGGTCGTGGGGACCACCGGCTACCCACACCGTATTTCCTTAAGGTCGTGCGCATCGTCGCGGTCTCGCGGCTGCTGAGGATCGGCTAGCTGACGGCGATCCCCGTGCGCGCTGATGCGTGTCACCGTGCTGGCCGCCTGCCCCTCCTCGTCGTCCGCTGCTTGGCGGCTCGACCGTCCTCGTCGTCCCGTGCCTGTGGATCACCGTCCCGAGGTGTCGGTGCCGGGACTTAAGGTGGTCGCGTGTCCTCGACTGTCGAATCCCTGCTCGCCGCCGCCGTCGGGGGAGTGGGCGGCTCCACCCGGGAGGGTCAGGTCCAGATGGCCGTGGCCGTCGCCCGGGCCATCGACACGCAGGAGCACTTGCTCGTCCAGGCCGGCACCGGCACCGGCAAGTCGCTGGCCTACCTCGTGCCCGCCGTCGAGCACGCCCAGAGGGTGGGCAAGCCCGCCGTCGTCGCGACGGCGACCCTCGCCCTGCAGGGCCAGATCGTCGACCGCGACATGCCTCGGCTCGCTGATGCCCTCGCTGGTCACCTGAAGCGCCGCCCGACCTACGCGATCGTCAAGGGCCGGCGCAACTACGTCTGCAAGCACAAGACCGACGGCGGGTTCCCCGACGACGAGGACGGACTCTTCGACGTCGGTGAGGCCGACGCCCAGGCAGGGTGGCTCGGCAAGGAGGTCGTGCGCGTTCGCGAGTGGGCCGGCGAGACCGAGTCCGGCGACCGCGACGAGCTGGTTCCCGGTGTCTCGGAGAAGGCCTGGCGCCAGGTCTCCGTCTCCGCGCAGGAGTGCCTGGGCTCCAAGTGCCCGATGGTCGGCGAGTGCTTCGTCGAGCGCTCCCGCGAGGCGGCCAAGGACGTCGACGTCATCGTCACCAACCACTCCTTCATGGCCATCGACGCCTTCGAAGGACGCCCGATGCTGCCCGATCACGACGTCCTGGTCATCGACGAGGCCCACGAGCTGGTCGACCGGGTGACCTCCACGGTCACCGACGAGCTGGCCCCGGGCGGGGTGCGAGCCGCGGCCAAGCGCGCGCGCAAGTTCGCCGAGTCCTCCGACGCGCTCGACGATCTCGCCACCGATCTCGAGGCCGTGCTGGAGGAGGCGCCCGAGGGTCGGTTGACCAGCGGCATCCCCGACGCCCTCGCCGCGGTCCTGGGTCGCTGCCGCGATGTCAGCCGCAACCTCCTCACCGAGATGAAGCCGCCCAAGGGCGAGCAGGTCGACGGGTCCCGCCAGATCGCGCTCGCGTCCGTCGACGAGGTCCACGAGACCGCGGGGCGGATGCTCCAGGAGCACGAGCTCGACGTCATCTGGGTCAGCCGCGACATGCGGCGTGGCCCGCTGCTGCGGGTGGCGCCCATGAGCGTGGCGATGCGGATGCGCGAGCGGATCTTCGGCACCGGCGCCACCGACGAGGACGAGGCCGTGCGCGACCGCACCGTCATCCTCACCTCCGCGACGCTCGAGCTGGGTGGCACCTTCGACGCCGTCGCCGGCACCCTCGGCCTGCGCGGTCCCGGCGCCCCGGAGTGGACCGGCCTCGACGTCGGGTCGCCCTTCGACTACCAGCAGCAGGGCATCGCCTATGTCGCGGAGCACCTGCCCGCACCCGGCCGGGACGGACTGGCAGCGCAGACCCTCGACGAGATCGAGGCGCTCGTCCGGGCAGCCGGAGGGCGCACCCTCGGTCTCTTCTCGTCGATGCGTGCGGCCAAGGAGGCCTCCGAGGCGATGCGCGAGCGTCTCGACGACGACTACACCGTGCTGTGCCAGGGCGAGGACATGATCGGCACCCTCGTGCGCAACTTCGCGCGCGACCCCAAGACGATCCTCTTCGGCACGCTCACCCTGTGGCAGGGCGTCGACGTGCCCGGCAGCAGCTGTCAGCTGGTGCTCATCGACCGCATCCCCTTCCCCCGCCCGGACGACCCGCTGTCCTCCGCGCGGACCCAGGAGATCGCCCGACGCGGTGGCAACGGCTTCATGGCGGTCTCGGCGACCCACGCCGCGCTGCGCCTGGCCCAGGGGGCAGGACGGCTCATCCGCCGCGGCGACGACCGGGGCGTGGTCGCCTTCCTCGACAACCGGATGATCAAGGCGCGCTACGCGGGGTTCCTGCAGCGCTCCCTTCCTCCCTTCTGGCCGACGACCGACCGCGAGCTCGTCCTGGGCGCACTGCGACGGCTCGACGAGATCGCGCCCGAGGTCCTGCCCGTCGCCGACCCGGTCAAGCGCGGGCTCACGGGCAAGGTCACCGACCCCGGCACGGCCGGCAGCGTGCGGACGGCCGTCGTGCAGGGCGACGGCTGGTCCGTCCAGGACGACGACGAGCTGCGCGACGGGGCCGACCTCGGGCTGCCGCTGGAGGAGCTGGCTGCGTCCCTGGACCGCGAGGAGTCCGCCGTCGTGGCGAGGGCCAAGACCCTCGGCCTCGTTGTCCCGACCCGCGGCTAGCCTGTCGCCATGGAACTTCGTCGCCTGGGTCACTCTGGTCTGTCCGTCTCGGTCGTGGGGCTCGGGTGCAATAACCTCGGTCGTCGCGGTGCGGTCACGCAGACCCAGGAGGGGACCGATGCGCTCATCGGTGCGGCGCTCGATGCCGGCATCACCCTCTTCGACACCGCCGACACCTACGGCGCGGAGCCGGGCCTGTCCGAGACGATGCTCGGCAAGGCGCTGGGCAACCGTCGCGACGAGATCGTGCTCGCGACCAAGTTCGGCATGGACCTGTCCGGGGCCAACGGGCCCGACTTCGGGGCGCGCGGCTCGCGCCGCTACATCACGACCGCGGTCGAGGCGTCGCTGCGTCGTCTGGGTACCGACCACATCGACCTCTACCAGTTCCACACCCCCGACCCGCAGACCCCGATCGAGGAGACGCTCGACGTCCTGGACGACCTCGTCCGCTCGGGCAAGGTGCGCTACATCGGCCACTCCAACCGGGCAGGGTGGCAGATCGCCGACGCCGAGCACGTCGCCCGTGCCCGTGGTGGCGCCCGCTTCATCTCCAGCCAGAGCCACTACAACCTGCTCGACCGTCGAGCCGAGCTCGAGGTCGTGCCGGCCGCCGAGGCCTATGGCCTGGGCGTGCTGCCCTACTTCCCGCTGGCCAACGGCCTGCTCACGGGCAAGTACTCCTCGGGCACGGCGCCGGAGGGCAGCCGGCTGACCCACTCGCGGCAGTACATGCTGCAGGAGGCCGACCTCGATCAGCTGGGGGCCTTCGGTGACTTCGCCCGGGAGCGTGACCTCACCGAGCTGCAGGTCGCCTTCTCCTGGCTCGCCTCCCGGCCGCGCGTCGACAGCGTCATCGCCGGGGCCACGCGGCCCGAGCAGATCGAGCAGAATGCCGAGGCGGTGTGCTGGGTGCCGACCGCGCAGGACGAGGCAGCGCTCGAGGAGATCTTCCCGGCCGTGCCCAGGGTCGCCCTCTTTTGAGCACTCCACAGCTCGTCCTCGTGCAAGGGCCCGAGGCCGTCCTCGCCGACCGGGCGATCGACCAGGTCATCTCCGACGTGCGGGTCACCGCGCCCGACCTCGAGGTCATCACCCTGCGGGCCGAAGGCTACGAGGAGGGCGAGCTGATGGTCCATGCCAGCCCCTCCCTCTTCGGTGAGGACAAGCTGATCGTCGTGCGTGACCTGCACCAGGCGCCCGACGCACTGCAGGTCGACCTGCTGGACTACCTCGCCGACCCGGCCGACTCGGTGACACTGGTCGTCACCCATGCCTCGGGCAACAAGGGCAAGAAGGTGCTCGACACCCTCAAGAAGGCCAAGGCACTCGTCCTCGAGGCGCCGGCCATCAAGAGCGACCGCGACAAGGCGGACTTCGTGTCCAACGAGTTCCGTCGGGCCCGCCGCAAGGCGGCGCCCGAGGCGGTGCAGGCGCTCGTCGAGGCCGTGGGCAAGGACGTGCGCGAGCTGGCCTCGGCCTGCCAGCAGCTCGTCGACGACACGACCGGGGTCATCGACGCCGACGTGGTGGAGCGATACCACGGTGGGCGCGTCGAGGCCACGGGGTTCAAGGTCGCCGATGCTGCGGTGGCCGGGCAGACCGGTGAGGCGCTGCGACTGCTGCGGCACGCGGTCAACGTCGGTGTCGACCCGGTGCCGATCGTCGCCGTCCTCGCGCAGCAGCTGCGCCAGCTGGCCAGGGTCGGGGGAGCAGGGCGGGGCCGCAGCGCCGACCTCGCCCGTGAGCTCGGCATGGCGCCCTGGCAGGTGGACAAGGCGCGTCGCTCGCTCCAGGGATGGGGCGGTGACGCGCTCGGGCGCAGCATCCAGGCGGTCGCTGCCGCGGACTTCGAGGTCAAGGGTGGCGGACGCGACCCGGTCTATGCCGTGGAGAAGGCCGTCCTGACGATCACCCGGGAGCGCAACGGCGGCTGACGCGGCCACCATGCCGTCCGCGGTTTTGGCCGGGGTGCCCCACCGCTGCTAGATTGAACCTTCGCGTGCGCGCATGGTCGTGCGCGCATCGCAAGCAGCATCCAGGGCGACTCTCCCACGGTATCCCCACGCCGGTCCCGAGCCGCCTTGCCGCCCTCTAACGGCAAAATTTTCGACGACCAAGAGAGACATTCCTGTGGCAAACATCAAGTCCCAGATCAAGCGCGTCAAGACCAACGCCGCCCGGACCGAGCGCAACCGCGCCGCCAAGTCCGAGCTGCGCACGTGGATCCGCAAGGTCCGCACGGCCGTCGACGCCGGCGACGCAGAGGCGGCCAAGGCCGCGCTCGTCACCGCCAGCGCCAAGCTGGACAAGGCCGTCACCAAGGGCGTCCTGCACGCCAACCAGGCCGCGAACAAGAAGTCGCGTCTGGCCAAGCGCGTCAACGCGCTCTGAGCTGACACCCAGCAGCACCTCGAAGGGGGCCGGTCACCGTCACGGTGACCGGCCCCCTTCGCATGTCCTCAGACCGGGTCGTCGTCGTAGTCACGTCCCTGAGCCACCGCCCGCAGCGCCTCGGTGACGGCTGCGAAGACGCGCTCGTCGAGCACGGCGCCGTCTCGCCGTACCGCAGCAGGGTCCAGCCGCACGACGCGGTTGACCCTGGCCTCGCTGCGACGGCCCTTGCCGTCCCAGGCGCCCGAGCCGATGTCGATCCATCGCCGGCCGGCCTGTGCCTCCTGCTCGGCGTCGAGGTCGTGGTCGGAGCTCGTCAGCTGCAGGCCGAGGAGCCAGTCACCGTCCTGCCCGATGAGCAGGACGGGGCGGTCCTTGCCTTGCGTGTGGTCCTCCTCGTAGGGGACCCAGGCCCACACCACCTCGCCGGGGGAAGGCGTCGGGTCGTCGGGGGTGGGGGCCCACGCGAGGTCTGGCACGCCGGTGAAGTCGCCGGGGTAGTCGCTCATGTCGACCACGCTAGCCGGGACGGGGTGAGCACGATCACGGGGCGATCGGGGACTTGTCCACCTGTCTGTCACCGGGAGTCCATGCGGGGTGGGGACGATGCGCGCATGACCTCTGACGCCACACCTCCCACCGCCGTGCCCGGACCCGGCCGACGCACTGTCGTCCGTGGTGCTGCGGTGGGTGCCGTTGTCGCCACGGCGACGGCGGCCCCCTTCGCCCCAGCCCGTGCCGACGTCACCACGACCACCGGGTTCCTCCATGGAGTCGCCTCCGGTGACCCATTGCCCACCGCGGTCGTCCTGTGGACGCGGGTCACGCCCAGCGCCGAAGCCACCCCGGGATCGGGGAAGGGGGCGCGTGTCGCCGTGGACTGGGAGGTCGCCAAGGACGCGAGCTTCGCCACGATCGTGCGCAAGGGCCGGGTGTCGACGGGCACCGAACGCGACCACACGGTCAAGGTCGACGCCACCGGCCTGGTGCCGGGGACGCGCTACGCCTACCGGTTCCGCAGCGGTGGCAAGGTCTCACAGACCGGCTGGACCAAGACCGCGCCGGCTCCCTCGTCGACCCCTCCCAAACTCCGCCTCGGAGTGGTGTCCTGCTCCAACTGGGAGGCCGGGTACTTCGCGGCCTACCGCCACCTGGCCAGCCACGCGGGTCTCGACGCGGTCCTGCACATGGGCGACTACCTCTACGAGTACCCGACGGGGGAGTACGGGGCGGCCGATGGCGCCGTGCGCGTCAGCCAGCCGGCCCACGAGATCGTCACCCTCGCGGACTACCGGATCCGGCACGGCCACTACAAGACCGACCCGGACCTGCAAGGGCTCCACGCCGCGGCGCCATGGATCACCACCTGGGACGACCACGAGAGCGCCAACGACGCGTGGCTCAATGGCGCGGAGAACCACGACTCGTTGACCGAAGGGCGCTGGCGCGACCGAGCCGCTGCCTCTCGGCGTGCCTATGACGAGTGGATGCCGATCCGACTGTCCGGGACCTCGGCCATCGGGGACGGCAACCAGATCTACCGCCAGCTCTCGTTCGGAACCCTCGCCGACCTGCGGATGCTCGACCTGCGCAGCTACCGGAGCGAGCAGGCCCCCGAGACGGCGCTCGGACAGGTGGGCGACGCCGACCGCACGATCACCGGCACGGAGCAGATGACCTGGCTCAAGTCCTCGTTGAGCGAGTCCGCCGCCACATGGAAGCTCGTTGGCAACCCGGTGATGATCTCGCCGGTGACCTTCGCTGCGGTGGACGTCGAGGCCGGGCAGGCACTGCACGAGATGGGTGGGCTGCTGCCTCCGGAGGGCATCCCCTACAACGTCGACCAGTGGGACGGGTACACGGCCGACCGTCGTGAGCTCATCGACCACCTGGCCGACCACGCGATCGACAACACCGTCTTCATCACCGGCGACATCCACTCCGCCTGGGCGTGCGACGTACCCAAGAATGTCGGCACCTATCCCTTGAGCCGATCAGTGGCCGTCGAGTTTGTCGGGACCTCGGTGACGTCGAACAACCTCGACGACATCCTCAAGGTGGCGCCGCGGACGGTGTCGCTGAGCGTCGAGGCCGCCATCCGCACCGCCAACCTGCACGTGCGCTACCTCGACTTCGACCGGCACGGCTACAGCGTGCTCACCCTCACCCCGGCGCGGGCGCAGATGGACTGGTACGTCCTCGCCGACCGCACCGACCCGGACTCCGCCGCTCGGTGGAGCGCGGGCTTCGAGACCCTGCCCGGCACGCAGCGCACCCGCCGCGTCTGGTACCCCGCCAGCTGACACCACCGGAGAGACGATGACCGACCTGACCCAGCCCTCCCGCCGGACCCTGCTGCGCTTCGCCGCGGCCGGCGGCACGAGCGTGGCGATCTCGGGGGTGCTCGGTGCCCCCTGGGCGTCCGCGGCGCCCCGCAAGAGCTCGCGCCGCGTCTACGTGCTCGTCACCGACGGCCTGCGCCCCGACGAGATCACCGCCGACTGCACCCCCCACCTCCACGCCCTACGCAGCGGTGGCACCTGGTACCCCAATGCCCGGTCGCTGCCGATCATGGAGACCATCCCCAACCACGTGATGATGATGACCGGCGTGCGGCCCGACCGCAGCGGCGTGCCGGCCAACAAGATCTACGACCGTGGCCTCGGCGAGGTCCGCGACATGGACCAGCCGAGCGACATCAAGGTGCCGACCGTCATCGAGCGCCTCAACGCTCGGGGCCTCACGACCGGCACCGTGCTGTCGAAGGACTACCTCTACGGGATCTTCGGCGACCGGGCCACCTACCGGTGGGAGCCCAAGCCGCTCATGCCGATCACCGACCACGCGCCCGACGGCTACACCTACGACGCCCTGGTCAAGATGGTCGACGAGGCCGACCCGCACCTGGTCTTCGCCAACTTCGGCGACATCGACCGCGTCGGTCACGCCGACCTCGGCGGCACCATCAACCTGCCGGCGATGCGGTACGCCGCGCTGGCCAACACCGACCGCCTCGTCGGCAACTTCGTCGAGCACCTCAAGGCGAAGGGGGTGTGGGAGCAGTCGGTCGTCATCGTCCTCGCCGACCACTCGATGGACTGGTCGATGACCCATCGGGTCATCTCCCTCGGCGCACCGATATGGTTCGACACCACCCTGCGGGACAAGGTCGAGATCGCGCAGAACGGGGGCGCCGACAGCTTCTACTGGACCGGTCCGGCGGGGGAGAAGGCCGCCGGCATCGCCCGGCTGCGCGAGGTCGTGCTGCGCCAGCCGGGGGTGCTGTCGGTCCACACGCCGGCCCAGCTGCGGCTGAGCCCGGTGGCCGGTGACCTCATCGCCTACTGCAAGCAGGGCTGGCGCTTCTCCGACCCGACGATCTTCGACAACCCGATCCCCGGCAACCACGGCCACCCGGTCACGGCGCCCATCCCCTTCGTCGTCGCAGGAGGCTCCTCGCTCGTGCGGCCCGGCACCCGGACCGCGACCGCGCACACCGTCGACGTGGCGGCGACCGTCGGTGCGGTCTTCGGCCTGCCGTCCCTGCCCGGCGGCTACGACGGGGTCTCCCGCCTCTGACCCGCGCCGTGTGCCGGCCCGGCCCCTCGTCCGTGGGAGGATGGGGGGCCGAGCCCTGTCCCGTCGATCCCGAGGTCCGTCACCCGTGTCACCCCAGGCCAGTCAGGCCCTCCCGCCGAACGCGACGCCGCCCGCGCAGATCCGCAACTTCTGCATCATCGCCCACATCGACCACGGCAAGTCGACCCTGGCCGACCGGATGCTGCAGATCACCGGTGTCGTCGAGGCTCGCCAGATGCGCGCGCAGTACCTCGACCGCATGGACATCGAGCGCGAGCGCGGGATCACGATCAAGTCCCAGGCCGTCCGCATCCCGTGGGAACAAGACGGTCAGACCTACTGCCTCAACATGATCGACACACCGGGGCACGTCGACTTCACCTACGAGGTCTCCCGGTCGCTCGCCGCGTGCGAGGGTGCCGTCCTGCTCGTCGACGCCGCGCAGGGGATCGAGGCGCAGACCCTCGCCAACCTCTACCTGGCGATGGAGAACAACCTGACGATCATCCCGGTGCTCAACAAGATCGACCTGCCGGCCGCCCAGCCGGAGAAGTACGCCGAGGAGATCGCGCGGCTCATCGGGTGCGAGCCCGAGGACGTCCTGCAGGTCAGCGGCAAGACGGGCGCCGGGGTAGAGGAGCTCATCGACGAGATCGTCGCCAAGCTGCCGCCGCCGGTCGGCGACCCCGATGCCCCTGCTCGCGCGATGATCTTCGACTCCGTCTACGACAACTACCGCGGTGTCGTCACCTATGTGCGGGTCGTCGACGGCGACCTCAACCCCCGCGAGAAGATCGTCATGATGTCGACGCGGGCCACCCACGAGCTCCTCGAGATCGGGGTCAGCTCCCCGGAGATGCACCCGAGCAAGGGCCTGGGCGTCGGCGAGGTCGGCTACCTCATCACGGGCGTCAAGGACGTGCGCCAGTCCAAGGTCGGTGACACCGTCACCAACGCCGGCAAGCCCGCGGACACCGCGATCGGCGGCTACAAGGACCCCAACCCAATGGTCTTCTCGGGGCTCTACCCGCTCGACGGCAGCGACTACCCGACCCTGCGAGACGCCCTCGACAAGCTCAAGCTCAACGACGCGGCCCTGGTCTACGAGCCGGAGACCTCCGTCGCACTCGGCTTCGGCTTCCGCTGCGGCTTCCTCGGGCTGCTGCACCTGGAGATCGTCCGCGAGCGCCTCGAGCGCGAGTTCAACCTCGACCTCATCTCGACCCAGCCCAACGTGGTCTACGAGGTGACGATGGACGACGGCTCCGAGATCATCGTGACCAACCCCAGCGAGTTCCCCTACGGCAAGGTCTCCGAGGTCCGTGAGCCGGTCGTCAAGGCCACGATCCTCGCGCCCAGCGAGTTCATCGGCGCGATCATGGAGCTGTGCCAGTCCAAGCGCGGCCAGCTCGGCGGCATGGACTACCTCTCCGAGGACCGGGTCGAGCTGCGCTACACGCTCCCGCTCGCCGAGATCGTCTTCGGCTTCTTCGACCAGCTGAAGTCCAAGACGCGCGGCTATGCCTCGCTGGACTACCAGGAGTCCGGTGACCAGGTCGCCGACCTGGTCAAGGTCGACATCCTCCTGCAGGGCGAGGCCGTCGACGCCTTCAGCGCCGTCGTCCACAAGGACCGGGCCTACGCCTACGGCAACATGATGGCCGGCAAGCTCAAGGAGCTCATCCCGAGGCAGCAGTTCGAGGTGCCGATCCAGGCTGCCATCGGCGCCCGGATCATCGCCCGCGAGACCATCCGCGCCATCCGCAAGGACGTCCTCGCCAAGTGCTACGGCGGTGACATCTCGCGCAAGCGCAAGCTGCTCGAGAAGCAGAAGGAGGGCAAGAAGCGGATGAAGAACATCGGCACCGTCGAGGTCCCGCAGGAGGCCTTCATCGCTGCTCTCTCGTCCGACGACGACGCCGTGGACAAGGCCAAGAAGTAGCCCACCCGGCGTAGCGTGGCCCCATGGCGCAGTACATGGAGGCCGCGCTCCCGGGGCGGCTCGCTCCCTTCGTGGAGTCGCTGGTCGGCTACCGGATCACGGGAGCCCGGCCGGGGACGCACATCGGGATGCCCTCGGACACGCTCACGCTCGTCGTCTCCCTCGACGACCCGCTCGACCTCGTCGGGGCCGACGGTCGCGAGGGGCGGTACGACGCCATGGTCGCTGGGCTGCACGCCGGTCCGGCGTTGATCCGCCACGACGGCAGCCAGCACGGGGTCCAGCTCGACCTCACCCCGGCCGGTGCCGCCCTGCTCCTCGGTGGGCCCGCGGGTGAGCTGGCCGGTACCAGCGTCGACCTCGACCTGCTCATCGGGCCGGCCGCCCGGCAGCTGCACGAGCGGCTCTCCGAGAGCGAAGGGTGGGAGTCCCGATTCGCGCTCGTCGTCCAGGCGCTCTTCGCCGATCGCGACGCGACGTGGCAGCCACGACCCGAGGTGGGGCACGCGTGGCGCCTGCTGCGCCGCAGCCGTGGCCGGGCGCCGATCCATGCGATCGCCGCCGAGGTCGGCTGGTCCACCCGGCACCTGGGCACGCAGTTCCGCCACGAGTTCGGCCAGTCGCCGAAGACGACCGCCCGGGTGATGCGGTTCCAGGAGAGCCGACGGCTGATCGGGCAGGGCCGGCCCCTCGCCGAGGTGGCGGCGGCCTGCGGGTTCGTGGACCAGAGCCACCTCAACCGCGACTGGCTGGACCTCGCCGGGACCTCGCCCACCCGGTGGCTGCGCGAAGACGAGATCGCATTCGTCCAAGACACCACGGGTGCGGCAGCGCCATCCTGAGGTCATGGACACCACGGCCGAGACCGGCACCCGCACCGACCACGACATCTGGAGCGGCATCACCGCCGCCGACCCGCTCGCCCTGCGGGCCTGGCTGCTCACCCTCGGGTTCACCGAGGGGATCCTCGTAGAGGGCGACGGTGGGATCGTGCAGCACAGCGAGATGCTCTGGCCCGAGGGCGGCCGGGTGATGATCTCCAGCGCGCGCCCGGACGACCCGCACTTCACGATGCCCGTCGGCGGCGCGATGCTCTACGTCGTCACCGACGAGCCGGACGCCGTGCACGCCCGCGCCGAGGCCGCGGGCGCCACCTTCACCCGGCCGATGGAGGACAGCGACTACGGCTCGCGCGGCTTCAGCATCCTCGACCCCGAGGGCAACTCGTGGAGCTTCGGCACCTACGCCGGGTAGTCGGGTCGTCCGCGTGACGCAACCGACGTCGTGCGGGCTTCCGGCGCAAGGGCGCCCGAGCCTAGGGTTCGACCCATGGCCCAGCAGACCTTCGACCTCTACCAGCGCATCGCCAAGCTCCCGGCGGGCAAGCGCATCTTCTCCCTCCTCTACAGCGTCAAGGCGCCGTACTTCGCGACCGTGCGTCCCGTCGTGCGCGAGGTGCGCCCCAACTACGCCGAGCTGTCGATCCGCAACCGCAAGCGGGTGCACAACCACATCGGGACCCTGCACGCGATCGCGGTGTGCAACGGGCTGGAGGCCGCCATGGGCCTGGTCGCCGAGGCGACCTGCCCGGCCGACAAGCGCTGGCTGCCACGCGGCCTGCAGGTGAGCTACCTGGCGAAGTCCACGACCGACCTGCTCTGCATCGCCGAGACCGACCCCGCCCAGTGGGCGGCGACCCCCGGTGACGTCGACATCAAGGTCAAGGCCGTGCGCACCGACGGCGTGGTCGTCGTCGAGGGCGTCATCCCGGTCTACGTCACGGAGAAGCCCACGAGGTCCTGACTCAGACCGTCAGGCGCACCCGGAGGGCCTCGACGTCGGCGTCGGTCCAGCCGCTGGCCCTCAGCCACCCGACCGCGCCGCCGTATCCCTCGTCGAGATGGGTGAGCACCGCCTCCATCGACTCGGCGCGGGGTAGCTGCTCCTCGAGGCTGTGCGTCGGCAGGGAGCGGTTGTAGGGCTCGACCCGGATGAGCCGGTCGATGATCTGCTCCAGGCGCTCGGCCGTGCGCACGTAGTCGGCGATGATCTCCTCCTCCGGGACCCCGGCGACGGACAGGGCCATCCCGACCACGGTCCCGGTCCGGTCCTTGCCGGCGGCGCAGTGGACGACGGCACCGCCTGCGCTGTCGCGCACCGCGGCCAGGGCCGCAGCGACCGAGTCCGGCCGCTTGGTGAGGTAGCCGGTGTAGTGGCGTCCCCAGAAGTCGCCATCGCGCGGAGTCGACTCATCCCGTCCCCAGCGCACCGCGAGGGCCTCCTCGACAGTCCGGTCAGGGTCCTGGTCCTCGGCGAGCAGGCTGAAGTGGTGGTGCGTCAGGGGAGTGGCCCGCAGCGGGCCCTCCCCGGTGATCTCGTACTCGACATTGCTGCGCAGGTCGACCACGTCGGTCACGCCGACCTCGTCGACGAGGCGACGGACGTCCCCTTCGCTCAGGTCCTGCAGGTTGTCGCTGCGGATCAGCCGCCCCTCCCGGGTCAGCCGCCCGTCGCGGGTGGGCAGCCCACCGAGGTCACGCATGTTGACGACGCCGTCGAGCTCGATCCATCGGGTCATGAGCCCACCGTAGTCACCGGGTGGGAGGATGGCCGCGTGCGTCCCCCCTTCGGCATCTACCTCCACGTGCCCTTCTGCACGGTCCGTTGCGGGTACTGCGACTTCAACACCTACACCGCCACCGAGCTCGGCCCCGTCGGAGGGGCGAAGGGAGCGAGCGTCGCCACCTTCGTCGACGCCGCGATCCTCGAGCTGGACCTCGCCGCCGCCACGCTGCCGGACGCGCCACCGGTGTCGACGCTCTTCGTCGGCGGTGGCACGCCGACGCTGCTGCCGCCGCAGGACCTCGTGCGCTTCCTCGACGCGGTGCGCGAGCGCTGGGGGCTGGCTGACGACGTCGAGGTGACCACCGAGGCCAACCCGGACAGCGTGACCGAGGAGTCCCTGAGGGTGCTCGCGGAGGGTGGGTTCACCCGGGTGAGCATCGGCATGCAGTCGGCCGTGCCCGAGGTGCTCGCCACGCTCGACCGCACGCACGACCCGGCCAATGTCTCTCGTGCCCTGTCCGCCGCCCGCGCCGCCGGTCTCGCCGTGAGCCTCGACCTCATCTACGGCACGCCGGGGGAGAGCCTGGACCAGTGGCGCACCTCGCTGGAGACGGCCATCGCGCTGGCGCCCGACCACCTGTCGGCCTATGCCCTCACCGTCGAGGAGGGCACCAAGATGGCCGTCCGCGTGCGCCGTGGCGAGCTGCCGATGCCGACCGGTGACGACGAGGCCGACAAGTACGAGCTGGCCGACGAGCTGCTCGCGGACGCTGGGTACGACTGGTACGAGATCAGCAACTGGGCGCGTACCGATGCCGATCGCTGCCGGCACAACGAGGCGTATTGGCGCAGCCACGACTGGTGGGGCGTCGGGCCGGGTGCGCACAGCCACGTCGACGGCGCACGGTGGTGGAACCTCAAGCACCCGGCGACCTGGGCCAAGGGCCTCGCCGAGGACCACCCCGAGGCCGAGCGAGAGGACCTGACGCCCGAGCAGCGAGCCGACGAGGCGATCCTGCTGGGGGTCCGTCTGCGTGAGGGCCTGCCGACCGATCGCCTTGCGGCGCAGGGGCGAAGGGCGGTCGCCGGGCTCGTCGCGGACGGTCTCGTCGACGGTCGCGCGGCCATCGCCGGTCGAGTCGTCCTGACCCGTCGTGGTCGCCTCCTCGCGGACACGGTCGTCCACCAGCTCATCGCCGGTGAGCCGGACCCCGTGGTGGTCAGCGGTGCCTGACGTCCCGCAGATCCCCGACCTCATCGCCTTCTTCGACCTGCTGGGGGTCCTGGCCAACGGCCTGCTCGGTGGCGCCGTCGCCCGTCGCTACCAGCTCGACCCGGTGGGGTTCACCGTCCTGGCCATCATCTCGGC
Source organism: Janibacter limosus (assembly GCF_004295485.1). NCBI lineage: Bacteria > Bacillati > Actinomycetota > Actinomycetes > Micrococcales > Intrasporangiaceae > Janibacter > Janibacter limosus. Next base: position 983,981 of record NZ_CP036164.1, read on the forward strand.
CCTGGGCGGTGGGGCGATCCGCGATGTGCTGCTCAATGTCCAACCGGTGGCACTGACCGACCTGCGCTATCTCACGGTCGCGCTCGTCGCCGCGGCCATCGCCTACCTCGTCCCGCTCGAGGGACGACGCTGGCGACAGACCTTCCCCTGGGTCGATGCCATCGCGCTGGGGACCTGGGCGGTCGTCGGCACGCAGAAGGCGCTCCTCAACGACATCCACTGGCTGCCGGCGATCCTGCTGGGTGTGCTGACCGCCTGTGGCGGCGGCGTGGTGCGGGACATGATGCTCGGCAATGTCCCGGTCATCCTGCAACGCTCGGAGCTGTACGCGACGGCGGCCTTTGCCGGCGGCGCGACCCTGGTGCTGCTCCACCTGGCGACCACCGGTCCGCTGGCCTCGCTCGGCGGGGTCCTCGTCGGTGGCGCCGTCTGCCTCCTGGCCCGCAAGCACGGGTGGATGCTGCCGACCGAGCCCCGGTGGGCGACCAGCCGCGTCCACCGTCGGTGACTCGGTTGGTCAAGAGATGGCCTGTCGGTGTCATGAGTTTGGTAAGGAGGTATTGCCAGATGCTGGGGGGGGATACTTTCTCTGGACTTGGCCGAGGGAGCCGGCCCAACAAGGGGGAAATATGAAGCTGATATGGATGCGCGGTCTGGCGGGTGTCGCTATTGCGGCGGCCACGGTGCTGACGACAGCAGGTCCCAGCGTGGCGGGACCACGAACTCCGGGAGATCCGTTTGAGGTGGTGCGCACCACGAGCAATCCCTTTGCAGTTTATGAGGGGACCACGAGGCGCGGGGACGCAGCGATCAGTTACCGCCTTGCGAAGTTGGCTACGGGGCTGAGGTCCCAGTCAGCGTGGAAACTGAAGGACACCAGCCAGGACGGGCGCTTGGTGCATGGGAGAATGACGACCATGGTTAATTCAGGTTGGTGCTACGCCCCGAAGTACACGTCGTGTAACCAAGAATACTACCCTTATGGTGGCGTCACTAAGACACAGGGGTGGGGAGGTTCCTACCGGAGCAACTGGATGTTCATTCATCAGGGGGTTTCGACGACCGGAACGTTTGCTCGGCTGTCAGCGCGAATGTGCATCACCAAAGTTTGGCGACCCGACTTTTGTGGTAGTGGGTACGCGATTTCTTCCGGCTGGCAGTACTGACGCACGTGTCGGACAAGGTTGACTCGGAATCTGTCCGCCTGATCGCGTTCTCGGCCCGGCGCGGGCCGTTCCGCCTGTCGCGATTGGACATTCAGCTCAACGCGGAGCGCATTGCCCTCATCGGTGTCAACGGGTCAGGCAAGACGACTTTGTTGCGTTCGATGCTCGGGGTGCTGCGCCATTCCGGGACCCTCTTGGTCGGTGACGTATCCTCCGCGCACCTCCCGCCAGAACGGACAGGCTTCGTCCCGCAGGACGTGGACTTTCCGTTGCTGCTCACAGTTGAGGAGTGCGTCGGGATGGCCGCTGACCTGAAGGAAGTGCCAGCCGCCACGCGAGATCGATCCGTGACCGACGCCTTGGCGGCCGTGGACCTTCTTGACGTGCGCGCCTCGCGCGCCGCACGGCTCAGCGGCGGACAGAAGCGTCGCCTAGCCTGCGCGCAGGCGCTCGTTCACGACCCGCAGATCGTGCTGATGGACGAGCCGACCGCGGGCTTGGACCCGATCCAACGCGATCGGCTGAGACGGATCCTTCAGGACCTGCCCCGTGATCGGCTGGTACTCGTCACCTCGCACATCCTTGAAGACGTTGCAATGTGGGCCGAGCGCTTCCTCATCCTGAGTGAGGGCGAGATCATTCATGACCTGCAGCACGACGAGTTGGGCGACCCGGATCAGCGGCTTTCGGCGCTGAACGACCTGCTCGCCTCGGTGCCATCGCGATGAGGTGGCTGAGAGCCAACCCGGTCGGCCCTGCGGTCTTCGGCTGCTCCGTGCTGATCCTCATCGTCGGGCAATTGTTGTTGCCGCCAGCGTTGCGCCATGACGCCGCATCGACTGTCGACATCTCCGGAGCCCTGCTCTACCTGTGCCTGCCGCTGCTCGCGATGTTCGTGGCCTTCGGGGTGGCGTGGGTCCAGAAGGTGCACACGCTGCGCACGTTGCTGGCCGTGCGCCCGCGAGCTGCTCGTCTGCGTGGCCTGATGGCCATGGTCACCTGGGCTGGAGCGGCGCCCCTTTTCGTAGCGGTCCTAACCGTCGTCCGCACGCAGGACTTGGCCGTGGATCGACCGCTCTTCGCTGCCGTGACACTCCCTCAGGTGCTGTGGATGTGCTTGATGACCTCGATCGGCTACCTCGTTGGATCCGTCGCGCACAGATTCGTGGCGCCAGTGCTCGCCGGTGGGCTGGTGCTCGTGCTCATCGTCGCCGAAGGCGGAGGGCTCTACCCATTGGGCCACAGCGCGGCACTGGCGGGGATGACGCCCACCACTGACTCCTGGATTCTTCCCGTGGTGCTGATGTCGGGCACTCTGGCCGGAGGGATGCTCGTCATCTTCGCATTGCCACTGTGGTCCTCACGAACAGCCATCCTCGTTGCACCGATGATGGTGTTGATCGTTGCGTTGGTCGGACCCAGGGTGCCCCCGCAGGAATTCCGGCAGGCGAGTGCGGCGCAGAAGTGCACCGACGGGCCGGTGGTCGTCTGCTCCTCGGCGGCGCACCGGCAATGGGCAGCGGCGACGTCAGACTCCGCTGGTCGACTGTCTCAAGCTGCCACGGACCACGGCCTGACCCTGCCAGTGAACGCGATGGTGATCAATGCAGGTGATGCCAAACCACAGAAGCGGACTCGCGATGGAGAAGCCCGGATCTACCTGGACACCCGCGCCGCACCCGTGAGCATGCCCGTGGACCAGTTGGCTCAGGTTCTCGTGGGCATGAGTTGCGAGAACGATCAAGGTCAGGTCTTGGCTGCCGTCGCGGCGTGGTTGGCGGCATCAACGACGGACACTTCGGACGCGTTCTCGCGTGCTTGGCCCGAGTTCGCAGCACTGTCCGAGGCGGACAAGCGTGCGGCCGCTCGCCATGCTTTCTCAGGTGTCGAGTGCGGCGGACAGTGAGGTTGACGTGGCTCAGCGTTCGGGCAACGGCGGCAGAGCATCTGGTGTTTCTCTCGGCTCTCATCTGCGGGTTCATCTGGGGTGCCGTCAGACTCCCCCTGCCCGTGGAGGTGGCACTACCGCCCGACGCGGCGCTCATCTGGGCGTGCGTCATCGCATGTGCATCTGGAGTGTGTCTGCGTCCGGTCCTCCCCTGGCACGATGACATCCCACGGCGTCCACAGCCGATGTGGGCCGCAGGACGTGTCCTCGTCATCGTCGGCACAAGCGGGTTCGTCGTGCTTGCAGTGCTCCTCTTCGCTCCTGCGGGCGAGGGGGACGAGGTGCATGTGTCCCTGGCCCGCAACATCGCCGCCCTCATCGGGCTCACTCTGCTCACTCGGCGCCTGCCCTGGGGGGTGTGGTCGGTCCTGCCCTGGCTGTGGGTCTTCGCGGCGTTACTGCTCGGACGTGACCAGCGTGGCCAGATCGAGGCGTGGGCCCTGCCCATGGCCGAGCCTCTCCACGGATGGCCGACGGCTCTAGCTCTCCTGCTCATCGGGTCCCTCGTGCACGTCGTCGGCGAGCTGCGGAGGGGGTGACCGGTCCGCGGACTGCGCTGTGACTCACGGGTACCGGTGACGCACGATGATGACCATGACCACCACGCGAACTGCCATTGTCACCGGAGCTGCCCGCGGGATCGGCCGGGCCATCGCCCACCGGCTCGCCACCGACGGCCACCACGTCGCCGTCCTCGACCTCGACGAGTCGGCCTGCCAGGTCGTCGTGGACGAGATCACCGAGGGTGGCGGTACCGCCCTCGCCGTCGGCGTGGACGTCTCCGACCCCGAGCAGGTCGAGGCCGGCGTCGCTCGGGTCGCGGCCGAGCTCGGCGCCCCGACGCTGCTCGTCAACAACGCCGGGATCATCCGCGACAACATGCTCTTCAAGATGTCCGTCGACGACTGGGACTTCGTCATGGCGGTCCACCTGCGCGGCGCCTTCCTCATGACCAAGGCCGCCCAGGCCCACATGACCGCGCAGAAGTACGGCCGGATCGTCAACCTGTCCTCGACGTCCGCCCTGGGCAACCGCGGCCAGACCAACTACTCGGCGGCCAAGGCGGGCATGCAGGGCTTCACCAAGACCCTGGCCATCGAGCTCGGCAAGTTCGGCGTCACCGCCAATGCCATCGCGCCCGGGTTCATCCAGACCGACATGACGGCCGCGACCGCCGAGCGGATGGGCGTGCCCTTCGAGGACTTCCTGGCCCACGCGGCCAAGGAGACCCCGGTCGGCCGGGTCGGCCAGCCCGAGGACATCGCCGCCACCGCGTCCTTCCTGCTCTCCGAAGAGGCCGGCTTCGTCTCCGGCCAGGTCATCTACGTCGCGGGTGGCCCGCGCGACTGACCGCACCTGCGCATTTCCTTAAGGTCGTGCGGCGGTTGGTGCGCATTTCCTTAAGGTCGTGCGGTCCTCACTCCGGCGCGGTCACGAAGTCGATGAGCTCCTCCACGCGCCCGAGCAGCGCGGGCTCGAGGTCGGCGTAGGAGCGCACGGTGCCGAGGATCTGCTTCCAGGCCCGGGCGATGTCGGCCTGCGTCTCGTGGGCCCAGCCGAGGTGCGCGCAGATCCCGCGCTTCCACTCCATGGAGCGCGGGATCGTCGGCCACGCGTCCATGCCGAGGCGCTGCGGCCGCACGGACTGCCACACGTCGACATAGGGGTGGCCCACGACGAGCACGTGGTCGGGTGCCACCCGGTTGGCCTCCGCGACGATGCGTGACTCCTTGCTGCCCGGCACGAGGTGGTCGACGAGCACCCCCATCCGGCGGCCGCGGCCGGGGGAGAACTCGCGGATCGCGGCGGCCAGGTCGTCGACCCCGTCGAGAGGCTCGACGACGACGCCCTCGACGCGCAGGTCGTGGCCCCAGACCTTCTCGACGAGCTCGGCGTCGTGCCGGCCCTCGACGAAGATCCGGGACGCGAGGGCCACCTTCGCCTTGCCGTCGTGGACGGCCACCGACCCGCTCGCGGTGCGCGAGGACTGCTGCCGGACCGTGGCCAGGGCCGCACGCTGGGCCCCCTTCGGCGCGGTGAGCGTGACCGGACGCCCGTCGACGTGGAAGCCGGGGCCGAGGGGGAAGGCCTTGACCTTGCCGCGGCGGTCCTCGAGGTGGACGACGTGCACGCCGCCGGCCTTCTCCACCGAGACGACAGCGCCGACCCAGCCGGTCTCGACGTCCTCGACGACGGTTCCGCGGGTGGCCTCGAGGGCTTGGGACGTGGGGCGCGACAGCCTGCCCTTGGACTTCCAGTCGCCGGAGAGGACATCCTTGCCATATCGATCGCTCACGCTGGGACCGTAGGCGCAAGCGGGCCCGCGGGGGCGGCGGCACGCCGGATTCCGGGGAATGCCTGCCCCGGTCGTAGACTTGGCACTCAGGTGGACCGAGTGCCAGTGGTCCGGTCGTGTGTGTCGAAGGGAGGTCCGGATGAGCCAGGAGCAGCGCCGCATGGCCGTGCTCAGCGCCATCGTCGAGGACTACGTGCAGACGTCGGAGCCCGTCGGCTCCAAGGCACTGCTCGACCGCCACCAGCTCAACGTCTCGGCAGCGACCGTGCGCAACGACATGGCGGCCCTCGAGGACGAGGGCCTGATCGCCGCCCCGCACACCTCTGCCGGGCGCATCCCCACCGATGCGGGCTACCGCCTCTTCGTCGACCGTCTGGCGGCCGTGCGTCCGATGTCGAAGGGGGAGCGCGCCGCGATCACCGACTACCTCGAGGGGTCCGACGACCTCGACGTCGTCCTGGACCGCACCGTGCGCCTGCTGTCGACCCTGACCCGTCAGGTCGCCGTCGTGCAGTACCCGTCCCTGACCCGCAGCACGGTCAAGCACATCGAGCTCGTCCCGATGAGCGAGACCAGGCTCATGGTCGTGGTCATCATGGGCAGCGGTCGGGTGGAGCAGCGGATCGTGCCGATCGGCATCGACTACATGACCGCTGACGGTGCTGCCGCCCTGGCGAGTGCCCGGGCGCGGATCAATGCCGCGACCCGTGACCGACGGCTGGCCGACGCGCTGGCCTCGCTCGCGACCCTCCACGACGAGGACTCCGGCACCGAGGACGCCCTGACGGCGGGGGTGCTCGCCTCGATCGAGGAGGCCCTGGCCGAGGAGCGCGCGACCAAGGTGACGCTCGCCGGCACGGCCAACCTCGCCCGCAGCTCCAGCGACTTCCCGATGACGCTCGAGCCCGTGCTCGACGTCCTCGAGCAGCACGTCGTCCTGCTCCGGCTCCTCAGCGCCGGGGCCACGCAGGACGTCTCCGGCATCACGGTGCGCATCGGCTCCGAAAACCCGGTCTCCGGGCTGCAGAGCACCTCGCTGATCACCTCCGGGTACGGCGCCGGCGACGAGCAGGTCGGCGCCGTCGGGGTGCTCGGACCGACTCGCATGGACTACCCCGCGACGATGGCGCAGGTGCGTGCCGTCGCCGCCTATCTCTCGCGGATCGTGGATGCCTGACCCGGCGCCCGCACCGCACACCCGTAACCCGACCCACGACCTACGAGGACGTCACGCGTGAACGACTACTACGAGGACCTCGGCGTCAGCCGCGAGGCCACGCCCGAGGAGATCAAGCGGGCCTACCGCAAGCTCGCCCGCACCCTGCACCCGGACGTCAACCCGGGCGCCGAGGCCGAGGAGCAGTTCAAGAAGGTCTCGCAGGCCTACGACGTGCTCTCCGACGAGGCCAAGCGCAGCCAGTACGACCGGGGCGGTGACCCCTACGGCGGCTCCCACGACGGCTTCGGTGCCGGCTTCACCTTCAGCGACATCATGGAGCAGTTCTTCGGCCAGGCCGCCGGCGGCGGGGGGCGCGGTCCGCGCTCGCGCGCCTCGCGCGGCCAGGACGGGCTCGTCGGGCTCGAGGTCGACCTCGCGACCGCCGTCTTCGGTGGTCAGGAGGACCTGACGATCGACACCGCGGTGGTCTGCACCTCGTGCTCCGGCGACGGCGCCCAGCCCGGCACGGGGCGTCGCCGGTGCGACACCTGTGGTGGTCGCGGCGAGGTGCAGCAGGTCCAGCGCTCCTTCCTCGGCCAGGTCATGACCAGCCGCCCCTGCCCCACCTGCCAGGGCTTCGGCGAGGTCATCCCCAACCCCTGCCACGAGTGCTCCGGCCAGGGCCGCGTGCGCAGCCGCCGGACGATGAAGGTCCGCATCCCCGCCGGCGTCGACTCCGGCACCCGCATCCACCTCGCCGGCGAAGGGGAGGTCGGTCCCGGTGGTGGTGCTGCTGGCGACCTCTACGTCGAGCTGCGCGTGGCCGAGCACGAGACCTTCACCCGCCGTGGTGACGACCTGCACGCGTCCGTGGCCGTCCCGATGACGGCGGCCGCCCTCGGTGTGACGATGAGCTTCGCCACCCTCGACGGTGAGCAGGAGATCACGATCAAGCGCGGCACCCAGCCCGGCGACACCATCGTCCTCGACGGACTGGGCGTCACCCACCTGCGCCGCGAGGGTCGCGGCGACCTGGTGATCCACGTCGACGTGCGCACCCCCACCAAGCTCGACGCCGAGCAGGAGCAGCTGCTGCGCGACCTCGCGCGGGTCCGCGACGAGGAGCAGCCCGACGGCGAGCTCGACGACGTCGACTCCGGCTTCGTCGGCCGGCTGCGGCACGCCTTCAAGGGCCGCTGACCGGGCTCCCGGCGATGACCGCACCGCTCTTCCTCGTCGACCCCGGCGCCCTCGACGGGCTCGGGGTCGACGACGTCGTCGAGCTGACCGGCACCGAGGCGCACCACGCGGCCACCGTCGTGCGCCTGTCCGTGGGGGAGGAGGTGCTCGTCGCCGACCGGCAGGGTGCCCGCGTCCTCACCACGGCGCAGGCCGTCTCGGGTGATCTCGTGCGGCTGCGGATCGCCTCGCGGGCCGACGAGCCGGCACCCTCCCTTCGCCTCGTCCTCGTGCAGGCGCTGTCCAAGGACGGCCGCGACGAGGACGCCGTCGAGGCGGCCACCGAGCTCGGCGTCGACGGGATCATCCCGTGGCAGGCCGACCGCTCGATCGTGCGGTGGAAGGGCCCCAAGGCCGACAAGGGCCTGCGCAAGTGGGCCAACGTGATCGAGCGCGCCGCCAAGCAGTCCCGGCGCGGTCGTTGGCCGGTCCTCGGCGAGCTCGAGTCGAGCTCGTCGCTCGCCGCACGGTGCGCGCAGGAGGGGGTCACCCCCTTCGTCCTGCACGAGGACGCGACCTCCCCGCTGGCCACGGCCGCGCTGCCGAGCGAAGGGGAGATCCTCCTCGTCGTCGGACCCGAAGGGGGCATCTCGCCCCAGGAGGTCGACCGCCTGGTTGCCGCCGGGGCCGTCCCCGTGCGCCTCGGGACCGAGGTGCTGCGCGCCTCCACCGCCGGACCGGCGGCGATCGCCGTGCTGAGCGCCATGGGCCGCTGGCGGTGAGCCATGGGGGAGTGTTCCCCATGGCCGAGGACCGGCGCACTCACTAGCCTCGTGCCGTTGGCCAACGCGACGACCTGAAGGAGTTCCCGTGGGGGAAATGCAGGAGGGGATGGACGTCGCTCGCGTGCGCTCCATCGCGGCCCAGGTGGCTTGCCTGGGCGACGACGTCGAGGCGGTGGCGAAGCAGGGGAGGGGGCAGCTGGCCACCCTGAGCGCCGCTTGGGAGGGACCCGATCTCGAGACCTTCACGGGTCGCTGGGACGGACTGGAGCCCTCGATCCACCAGCTCTCCGAGAACCTGCGGGAGTACAGCACGACGATGACGCGCAACGCTGACGACCAGGAGAAGGGGTCCGCTGGTGACGGTCGGGGCCCCGACGGACCTGGTGGCCCCGGCGGACAGCGCGGTCCGGTCGAGGGCCCGAGCTTCATCGACCGGATCAAGAACCTGCTCGGGGGTGACCTCAAGGACGCGCTGAACGCGTTGAAGAAGGGCTTCGGTGCCGCCACGGGGCTGTGGGGCCTGGCCCGCTTCCTCGGGGGCAAGGGCAACTTCCTGCAGGACCTGAAGTTCCTGTCCAAGTACCTCGGCAAGAGTGAGGCGGTCAGGGCGCTCGGCCGCATCGGGCCGATGACGCTCGCCGAGGCGAAGGCAGCCGGGCTCGCGGGCTGGACTCACAAGCTCGGCTCCTTCGGCGGTCTCGTGCGTGGTGCCGGTGCCCTCATGGGCAAGGTGGCCGGCCCACTCGGCGTGGTCTTCGGCGGGATCGACATCTACGAGGGCATCAAGAACGGTGACTGGCTCACGGCCGTCAAGGGCGGGGCCGGGGTCGTCTCCGGTGCTGCCGTCACGGCCCTCGCCTTCGGCGGCGCCGCCCTGGCGGGCACGGCAGCGGCTCCCTTCATCCTCGGTGCCGCGGTCGTGGGCGGCGCCGTCTGGGCTGGCATCGAGATCTGGCAGAACCGCGAGGCCATCTGGAACGGCATGAAGACCGTCGGCTCATGGGTGGGCGACCGCGCCTCGGACGTCTACAACGGGGTCACGGACGCGGCATCGTCCGTCAAGGACACGGCAGGTAGCGTCATCAAGGGCATCGGCAAGGGACTCGGGAGCGTGTTCGGATGAGCGTGGAGACGACTGCAGCGGAGCGGGACACCCCGCACGAGCCCAGCCTGGCGGACTCGCCGACGGCCCGCGAGGCGGTGGACCGAGTGCTCGCCGAGCTCGAGGCGACCCAGGAGCCCTTCCTCCAGCTCGTGACCCTGACCGACGAGGAGCTCGTGGCCTTGAGCGACGACCCCGAGGACGCCACCCCCTTCGGTGAGTGGTACTCGGGGCTGACGGTGGAGCAGCAGGAGCTGGCCCAGACCGCAGCCCTGCGCACGCAGACCGCCAACGACCGGTTCCTGCTCACGCGTGAGGACGAGGAGGCCGACGCCGTGCCGCTCGTGTCGCCGGAGGTGCTCGCGGTGCTGCGGCTGAAGAGGACCGGCACCATGACGCTCAACGCGACCCGAGTCATGCAGGACGACATCGCCTGGCTCATCCACCGTCGTGCTGGCGACGTCTGGCTGCGCGAGCTGGTCACCCGGCAGGGCTACCACTCCTTCGCCCTGCTCAAGCCTGAGACGGACGAGGCGGAGACCACCCTCGCTTGGGCGGGCGTGCGGCCCGACGCCCCTGCAGCCGATGACGTGCGTGCCGCGGTCGCGCTCGACGAGGTCACCGACCCGACGAAGCTGCCCTTCCTCGAGCAGACCACGGCGATGACGACCTTCGTGCGCCTGCACCCCGAGGGGTCGGGGACCGAGGGGGACATCCTCATGACGCACGTGCGCAACGACGGCTCGGTCTTCGTCGGTGGGCGAGACGGCGCCCGTGTGCGCTACAGCGGGATCTCGGCCGGTGACCTGGCCGAGGACTTCCGCGCCTGGCGGAGCCGCTGGTGAGTGGGCTCGTGCGGGACGACGGGTCGGGTCGCATCCACGCCGAGCTGGCGCAGCTGGCCCGCTGGAGCCAGCAGGACGCCGGCCGGGTCGTTGCGACCTTCACGCCCAACCCGCCCTGGTACCTCACGCTCCCGTGGCTCGTCATCGGACTGATGCTGCTCGTGGGCGCGTACCCGCTCAACCCCAAGTTCTTCCCGGTCTCGGCAGCGATCATTCTCGCGATCTTCGGGGGCACAGCGCTGCTGGCCTGGCTGTGGGCGCGCTCGCAGAAGACCCGTGTTGCCGAGCGCGCGCTGCTCCTCGGTCCGAGGCGACGGGTCATCCCCTTCGCCACCATCGACCCGGGCAGGGTCGCCATCTCGACCCGGGTGCGCAACCTGGGTCGCCACTTCCACTCGGGTGGCACCCGCATCCTGCAGAGCCAGGGACCGGTGGCCGTGGTCAACGCCCTCAACCCCGACCCCGGGGCGAGCAGCCCACACCTGCCGCCCTCGAGCGTGCCGAGCCCCTTCTGTGAGTGGGGGCTGTCCGGGGACCCCATCGAGGTCCTCACGGCCGTCGAGTCGGCGATGGTGCATGCAGGGTTCCCGGCGCAGGGCATGACCCAGCGCGCGCAGGAGCGCACCTTCACCCCTGCCTCGTCGCACCCCCCGCAGGACCTGCTCGTCCAGCGTCGCGCGCTGGACCCGCCCCTCGCGGACTGAGAGATGGTCACCGACCCGGTCATCGGCCTGCCGCACGCATAGACTGGCGCCACGATGCCTCGATCAGACCAACCAGACCTGCGCGCCCTCGACGCCATCCCCGACGACCCGCGTGCCGCCCCCCCGGGTGCCTCGGCCAGCGTCCAGCAGACCATCGTCATGCCGGACAACGTGCCCATGGTCGGTCTCCTCGGAGCGACCGACGAGCTGCTGCGCACGATGGAGCGCGCCTTCCCCAAGACCGAGATCCTCGTGCGGGGCAACGAGTTCCGGCTCAACGGCCCGAGCAACGACCTCGAGGTGATCGACCGTCTCCTCGATGAGCTGACGGAGATCGTCGAGGCCGGCCAGCCGCTCAACAAGGACGCCGTCGAGCGCTCGATCACCATGCTGCGCGGCCAGACCCGCGAGCGGCCCGCCGACGTGCTGACGATGAACATCGTGTCCAACCGGGGGCGCACCATCCGCCCCAAGACGCTCGGGCAGAAGCACTACGTCGACGCGATCGGCGACAACACGGTGATCTTCGGCATCGGCCCGGCCGGTACCGGCAAGACCTACCTGGCGATGGCCAAGGCGGTCGCCGCGCTGCAGGCCAAGCAGGTCAACCGGATCATCCTCACCCGCCCGGCCGTCGAGGCGGGGGAAAAGCTGGGCTTCCTGCCCGGCACCCTGGGCGACAAGATCGACCCGTACCTGCGTCCGCTCTACGACGCGCTGCACGACATGATCGACCCCGAGACGATCCCGCGGCTCATGGCGGCCGGCACGATCGAGGTCGCGCCGCTGGCCTTCATGCGCGGCCGGACGCTCAACGACTCCTTCATCATCCTCGACGAGGCGCAGAACACCTCGCCCGAGCAGATGAAGATGTTCCTCACCCGCCTCGGCTTCGGCTCCAAGATGGTCGTCACCGGTGACACCAGCCAGGTCGACCTGCCCTCGGGCACGGAGTCGGGGCTGAAGGTCGTCCAGCGCATCCTCGCCGACGTCGACGACGTGCACTTCGCCCACCTCGAGGCCTCCGACGTCGTGCGACACCGCCTGGTGCAGCAGATCGTCGGCGCCTACGACCGCTACGACGCGACCAAGGGGGAGCGCCGATGAGCATCGACGTGCTCAACGAGACCGACCACGAGGTCGCGGAGGTCGAGTTCGTCGAGCTCAGCCGCTACGTCCTCGACGAGATGCGGGTGCACCCGCAGGCCGAGCTGTGCATCCGCTTCGTCGACGAACCGACGATGACCGTCCTGCACGAGCAGTGGATGGACCTGGCCGGACCCACCGATGTCATGAGCTTCCCCATGGACGAGCTGCGACCGGGGCGCGAGGGCGAGACCTCCCTCGAGGGTGTCCTCGGCGACATCGTCGTCTGCCCCTCGATCGCCGAGCAGCAGGCCGTCACCGCCGGCCATGCCGCCATCGAGGAGATGCTGCTGCTGACGACCCACGGGATCCTGCACCTCCTCGGCTACGACCACGCCGAGCCCGACGAGGAGAAGGAGATGTTCGAGCTGCAGCGCCAGCTCCTCCTGACCTTCCTGGCCGGCCGTGGGAGGGAGACCTCCGGGTGATGACCCTGATCATCGGCGCGGTCGTCTCGATCGTCGTCGCCTTCGTCCTCACCCTCGTGGACGCAGCGATCGGGTCCACCTCCCGCGTCGCGGCGGAGCAGGCCGACAGCGAGGGGCGAAGGGGGGCACCCGCCCTCCGCAAGATCCTCGCCGACAGCGCCGGGCCGATCTCCGTCCTCGCCTTCCTGCGGGCCATCGCCGAGGCGAGCGCCGCGGTACTCATCACCCTCGTCGTCGTCGAGGAGGTCGAGCGCACCTGGCTGGCGCTGATCGTCTCGGCAGCGATCATGGTCGTCGTCACCTTCGTCCTCGTCGGCGTCTCGCCCCGGACCCTCGGGCAGCAGCACAGCACGCGGATCGCCCTGGCAGGGGCTCCCGTCGTCATCGGGTTGCGGCGCGTGCTCGGACCCGTCGCGCGACTGCTCGTCTCCTTCGGCAATGCCGTGACACCCGGTGGCGGGTACCGCGACGGGCCCTTCCGCTCCGAGGCGGAGCTGCGCGACCTGCTCGACCTGGCGGGGGAGTCCTCGATCATCGAGGACGAGGAGCGCGACATGCTGCACTCCGTCTTCGAGCTTGGGGACACGATGGCCAGCGAGGTGATGGTCCCGCGCACCGACATGATCACCATCGAGTCCGACAAGCCGGCCCGCAAGGGGCTCAACCTCTTCATCCGCTCCGGGTTCTCCCGGGTCCCGGTCGTCGGTGAGTCCAGCGACGACATCGTCGGCCTGCTCTACCTCAAGGACGTCGTGCGGCGGCTCATCGCCGACGACGATGCTCGCGACCTGCCGGTCTCGACCATGATGCGGCCGGCCCCCTTCGTCCCCGAGAGCAAGCCGGTCGATGCGCTGCTGCGCGAGATGCAGCGCGACCAGACGCACGCCGCGATCGTCGTCGACGAGTACGGCGGTACCGCGGGGCTGGTGACGATCGAGGACATCCTCGAGGAGATCGTCGGTGAGATCACCGACGAGTACGACCGTGAGGGGCCCGGGGTGCAGGACCTTGGCAGCGGCCGCTTCCGGGTCCCGGCCGGGATGCACATCGACGACCTCGGCGAGCTCTACGGCGTGGAGCTCGACGACGAGGAGGTCGACACGGTCGGGGGCCTGATCGGCAAGGTCACCGGTCGCGTGCCGATCGTCGGCGCCCGGTGCATGGTGGGTGGCCTGTCCCTCACTGCTGAGAAGATGTCCGGACGACAACACCGCATCGCCACCGTCATCGTCGAGCAGGTCTCCACGGAGTCGACGCAGGACGGGCGCGAGCACGAGGAGATCGGGGCATGACCGTGGACCAGCCGGACGCGACCCAGTGGCACGCAGGATTTGCCTGCCTGGTCGGACGCCCCAACGCGGGCAAGTCGACCCTGACCAATGCCCTCGTCGGCGACAAGGTGGCCATCACCTCGAGCAAGCCGCAGACGACGCGGCACACCATCCGCGGCATCGTCACCCGGGACCACCAGCAGCTGATCCTCGTCGACACCCCGGGTCTGCACCGACCGCGCACCCTGCTCGGTGAGCGTCTCAACGACCTGGTCCGCGAGACCCTGCTCGAGGTCGACGTCATCGGCTTCTGCCTGCCCGCCGACCAGAAGGTCGGGCCCGGTGACACCTACATCGCCCGGGACCTGGCCGAGCTGCAGCGGGCCAAGCGCGTACCGGTGGTGGCCATCGCCACCAAGAGCGACAAGGTCGACCGCGAGCGGCTGGCCGAGCACCTCATCGCCATCGACCAGCTGGGTGACTGGGCCGCGATCATCCCGTGCTCCGCCGTGCGCGGCGACCAGGTCGAGGAGCTCTTCGGGGTGCTCGTCGAGCACCTGCCCACCTCGCCGGCGGCGCTGTACCCCGAGGGTCAGCTCAGCGACGAGGACGACGACAAGATGATCGCCGAGCTCGTGCGCGAGGCGGCCCTCGAGGGTGTGCGCGACGAGCTCCCGCACAGCCTGGCCGTGGTCGTCGAGGAGATCGTGCCGCGCGAGGGCCGACCGGACGACGACCCGATGCTCGACGTGCGGGTCAACGTCTTCGTCGAGCGCGACAGCCAGAAGGCGATCATCATCGGTCGGGGCGGCTCACGCCTGCGTGAGGTGGGGACGACGGCCCGGGTCGGCATCGAAAAGCTGCTGGGTAGCAAGGTCTTCCTCGACCTGCACGTCAAGGTCGCCAAGGACTGGCAGCGGGACCCCAAGCAGCTGCAGCGACTGGGCTTCTGAGGTCACGAGTCGGTTACGGGCATTTGGGTCAGGCCCGCTGGGTGGTTCAGAGTGGCTGGTTGGGCAGCATGCTGCCACTACCGCCACTACTGACAAACGACGACTGATACTCGCAACGACTCAAACTTGGGAGGAGCGGCCCGGACGAGCTCCTTGCGCCCGGGCGTGACCCGACGTGACTGAACCTACGCAACCACCGACCTCTGGACCGCACGCACCGCCACGCGACACCCGACGCGTCGACCACCCGGCCCTCGAGCCGCGGATCGTCGACAAGAGCGACAAGCTCGGCATCGACTACATCGTCTTCGGCGTGACCGCCGTGCTCGCCATCGCCTTCGTCCTGTGGGGCGTGCTGAGCACCGCATCGCTGGCCAGCGCCTCGGCCAGCGGCCTCGACTGGGTCGTGACCAACACCGGCTGGCTCTTCGCGCTGGCCTCGACCGGCTTCGTCTTCTTCGTCATCTGGCTGGCCGCCAGCAAGTACGGCAACATCCCGCTCGGCGCTGACGGCGAGCAGCCCGAGTTCAAGACGATCTCGTGGATCGCGATGATGTTCTCCGCCGGCATGGGGATCGGCCTGATGTTCTGGGGGGCGGCGGAGCCGCTCGCGCACTTCCTCACGCCGCCACCCGGCACCGGCGAGGTCGGCAACGATCAAGCCACCCGGACGGCCATGGCCACGACCCTCTTCCACTGGACGTTGCACCCGTGGGCCATCTACACCGTCGCCGGTCTGGCGATCGGTTACGGCGTCTTCCGCAAGGGCCGTGGCCTGACGATCAGCGCGGTCTTCGAGCCGCTGCTCGGCAAGCGTCAGGTCGAGGGGCCGGCCGGCAAGGTCATCGACATCTTCGCGATCTTCGCCACGCTCTTCGGCTCGGCGACCTCGCTGGGCCTGGGCGCGCTGCAGATCGCCTCCGGCGTCAAGATCGTCGGCTGGGCCAACGACGTGACCAACACCGTGCTCGTCCTCATCATCGTCGTGCTGACGATCTGCTTCATCTTCTCCGCCGTCTCCGGTGTGGAGAAGGGCATCCAGTGGCTGTCCAACACCAACATGGTGCTGGCCTTCGTCCTGGCCGCCTTCGTCTTCGTGGCCGGCCCGACGATCTTCATCCTCAACCTGGTCCCGACCTCGCTGGGCACCTACATGCAGCACCTCATGGAGTACTCCGCGCGGACCAACGCCCAGGGTGAGCCGGGCATGAAGGACTGGCTCTCGGGCTGGACGATCTTCTACTGGGCCTGGTGGGTCAGCTGGACCCCCTTCGTCGGCATGTTCATCGCCCGCATCTCGCGTGGTCGCACCATCCGCGAGTTCGTCACCGGCGTGCTCCTCGTGCCGAGCACCGTCAGCCTGATCTGGTTCGCGATCTTCGGTGGTGCCGCCATCAAGGCGCAGGAGATGGGCGTGCCCCTCGACAAGTTCGAGGGCGGCGAGGAGAGCACGCTCTTCGCGCTGCTCGACTCGATGCCGTGGGCCGCCGTGACCTCGGTGCTCGTCATGGTGCTCGTCGCGATCTTCTTCGTCTCGGGCGCGGACGCGGCCTCGATCGTCATGGGCTCGCTCAGCGAGCGCGGCACGCTCGAGCCCAACAAGGTCACGGTGATCTTCTGGGGTGTCGCCACCGGCGCCGCCGCGGCGATCATGCTCATCATCGGCGGCGAGGACTCGCTGACAGGTCTGCAGCAGGTGACCATCGTCGCGGCACTGCCCTTCGTGCTGATCATGATCGGTATGGCGGTCTCGCTGATGAAGGACCTCAAGACCGACCCGATGGCGGTGCGCGGTGCGTACGCCCGTGCGGCGCTCTCGCAGGCCGTCGTCGCCGGCGTCACCGAGCACGGTGACGACTTCGTCCTGTCGGTCGACCACGCCGCTCCCGGTGAGGGCATCGACCGCGACAAGGTCGCGCCGCTGACCACCGAGGGAGTCTCCTCGGAGTCGTCCTCGCAGGACGGCCCGGAGGCTGGCACGCGGGCCTGATCCAGCCGCTCCGTGTCCGGGGCCTGAGCACCGATGTGGGTGTTCAGGCCCCGACGCCTATCCTTGGGGCATGCACATCGGAGTCTTTGGAGCCACCGGCCAGGTCGGACAGGTCATGCGAGCGCTGCTCGAGGAGCGGGACTTCCCCGTCACCTCGATCCGCTACTTCGCCTCTGCGCGGTCCGCCGGGTCGACCCTGCCGTGGAAGGACGAGGAGGTGACGGTCGAGGACACCGCGACCGCCGACTTCTCGGGTCTGGACATCGCACTCTTCTCCAACGGGGGGACCACCAGCAAGGAGTGGGCGCCCAAGGTCGCCGCTGCGGGCGCCACCGTCGTCGACAACTCGAGCGCCTGGCGCAAGGACGACGAGGTCCCGCTCGTCGTCTCCGAGGTCAACCCCGGCGACATCGCCGACCTGCCCAAGGGCATCATCGCCAACCCCAACTGCACGACCATGGCCGCGATGCCGGTGCTCAAGCCGCTGCACGACGAGGCGGGCCTGGTCGCCCTTCGCGTCTCGACCTACCAGGCCGTCTCCGGCTCTGGTGGCGTCGGCCTGACCGAGCTCGACAGCCAGCTGCGCGCCGGCTATGCCTCGGGCGACCCCAAGGACCTCGCCCGCGACGGGTCCGCGCTGACCCTCCCCGCGCCCCAGGTCTACGAGGTGCCGGTCGGCTTCAACGTCGTGCCGGTCGCCGGGTCCGTCCAGGACGACGGCACCCTCGAGACCGACGAGGAGCAAAAGCTGCGCAACGAGTCGCGCAAGATCCTGCACCTGCCCGACCTGCGGGTCTCCGGCACCTGTGTGCGCGTGCCGGTCTTCACCGGTCACGCGCTGGCGATCCACGCCGAGTTCGACCGTGCGATCACCCCGGAGCGGGCCAAGGAGATCCTCGAGGCCGCGGACGGCGTCGTCGTCACCGACGTGCCCAACCCGCTCGAGGCCGCGGGCAAGGACGACGTCTTCGTCGGTCGCATCCGCGCCGACCAGTCCGTCGTCGACGGCAAGGGCCTGACGCTCTTCGTCGTCGGTGACAACCTGCGCAAGGGCGCGGCGCTCAACGCCGTGCAGATCGCCGAGGCGATCGCGGCCCGTCAGGGCTGAGCAGCACCCACCCACGTCGAAGGGGGTCGCTCACCGTGATGGTGAGCGACCCCCTTCGCTGCGTGGCTGAACTGCCAGACGAGTGTTGCATATGTGCAACGCTCGTCTACACTGAATTTCATGAACCTTGCGGAGCGCATTGCGACCCTGCGCCGAGCCAACGAGCTGAGCGCTCGTCAGCTCGCAGCGCTGGTGGACGTCGCTCCCACAACAGTCACCCGGATCGAGGCCGGTCAGGTCAGTCCGTCCTTCGACTTGGCGCAGGAGATCCTGGCTGTCCTTGGAGAGCCGATCGGCTTCATCGGCGCGGCTGACGTGGACGCGCTGGCAGCTGCGCGGTGGGCGTTTGACCCGGAGCTGGCCGTCGCCGAGTCGCGGGGCGTCGACCTGTGGCGGCAGCGGTGGTCGCGGATCGGCCTGCTTGATGCTGCCGGGCGAGTCGTGCCGGGACGAGAGGCGGACCTGCTCTTTCGTGCTGGACGAGTCGCTCGACTCACGCGTCGCCCCGGTTCTGTCGACTTTGCGGCGGGCCCGAGTGCAGTCGACATCGCCGGTGCGCTCAAGGTGTCGGGGGTCGATTACGCACTGACGGGTGATGCTGGTGCAAACCTCTACCGCTCCAGCGCAGGAGAGACGTGGCCCGTGCTCTACGTGGAGGACGTCGCCCGGGCGGCCAGCGCGGCAGGGCTCGTCCGCAAGGGGCCCGGCACCTTCGGGCTGCGAGTCACGCTGATCCCCTTCGACGGGATCAGTGAGCTCGGCCGGACACGCATCGACGGCATCACCGTGGCGTCTCGTGATCAGGTCATCATCGACGCCTACGGCGGCATCGACCGGATGGCTGAGCAAGCCGACATCCTGTTGGGACGACGGTTGGCATGACCACGGCCAAGGCGCCCCGCGGCGAGATCGAGTGGAGTCGACGCGCGATCCTCAATGTGGTCAACGTCCTTGCCGTGCACGCCGAGTCGTTGACGCTCGTCGGTGCGCATGCGGTCCTGCTGCGGACGATGGACCTTGATGTGCCGCGGATGCCGACGGGTGATGGCGATCTGGGGGTGACTCCCGGTCTGGTCGGCGACCTTCCCAGCATCGAGGCGTTGCTGACCGACGCCGGGTATGAGCATCGATCGACGGCGCGTCCTGGTCTGTGGGGACGGGAGCCCTATGAGGAGTTCGACGGCAGCCAGTCCTTCCGCGAAAAGATCGATCTGCTCGCTCCGCACGGTCTCTCCGGCACGACCAGTCGCACCAGGCGTGGCGTTCCGGTCCTGCAACCAGCGCACGGCAAGCTGGCGGTCGGCAATGTTCTCGGTCTAGAGCTCTGCGCATTCAACCGATCCACCATGACGATCGCCGACCTTGCGGACCCGGGGCTCTCGGCTGAGATCCACGTGGCAGACATCCCGGCGCTCATTCTGGCCAAGGGGTCGAAGATCGGCGAGCGGCTCCGCGAGCCACGCAAGGGAGCAGTCCGCGACAAGGACCTCGGTGACCTGTGGCGGCTGATGGCGTCAGCAGATCCTGGTGAGACGGTCCCCGTGATCGAGCATTTCGTGGACCATCCAGAGATTGGTGCCGACGTTCGGCAGAGCGTCGCGTGGACCGCTGCCGTGTTGCGTGATCCGGTGAGCGTCGAGCGAGCCAAGTCGACGTTCGACACCTTCGTCGACCCCGCTGCCATCGACAGCGTCTTCGGCCGGTGGCATGCAGCGTTGAGGACGTGACTGTAGGCGCTCACCGAGGCCGAACCGGTGAGCGCCGCTCGTCGTCCTCAGCCCACGTCGAAGGGGGTCGCTCACCGTCATGGTGAGCGACCCCCTTCGCAGCGGGCGGCCCGGTGTTTCACATGCCGTCAACGTCCTGATGGTTGTGTGTTGAACCGGTAGCCCTGGCTGCCGGCAGCCCTGTCTGGGCCACGCCGGCACGTGGGGCTACCGGTTCAACACACAACCATCTGCGTCAGCGGGGCGGCTTGACCGCCAGCACCGGGCACCCGGCGTCGAGCAGGATCCGCTGGGCCGTCGACCCGAGCAACAGCTTGCCGACGGGGGTGCGGTGGCGCAGCCCGATGACGATGAGCGAGGCCTTGACCCGCTCGGCCTCCTCGAGGATCAGGTCGGCGATGTCCGGCCCCATCGGCTGGGAGACCTCGTGCTCGACGCCCGACTCCTCGAGCCGGCGCTGCAGCTCCTCGATCGCGGTGTTGGAGCCGTAGCGGGTGTCGACGAAGGCGTCGCCCTTGGTCGCGTTGACCAGGAGCACCGACTCGCCGCGCAGCCTGGCCTCGGCCAGCCCGCGCTCGAGGGCCTGGGTGCTGGCGGGCTCCGGGGTGAAGCCGATGACGATCGTCATGCTGATACCTCCGTGGTCGTGGTGTCCTTGCGGCCCCGGACGGCACCGGCGACCGCCATGCCGATGGCGCCGAGGGCGATGATGGCGTAGACGATGATCGCGGTGGGCTCGCTGACGAGGCCGCCCCAGTCGCCGCTCGACAGGAGCAGCGTCTTGCGCATCTCCTCCTCGACGCGCGGGCCGAGGATGACGCCGATGATGAGCGGCAGCACGGGGACGCCGAAGCGTCGCATGCCCAGGCCGACGAGGCCGAAGAAGAGCAGCAGCGCCAGGTCGAACCACTGCAGATTGACCGCGAGCGCACCCAGCGAGGCGAAGAAGAGGATGCCCGCATAGAGGTAGGGCCGCGGAGTCTGCAGGAGCTTGGCCCACAGCGGCGCCAGCGGCAGGTTGAGCACCAGCAGCAGGAAGTTGCCGATGAAGAGGCTCGCGATGAGGGTCCACACGAGCGTGCTCTCCGACTCGAAGAGCGCCGGGCCGGGCTGGATGCCGTAGCCCATCATCGCCGCGAGCATGATCGCCGCCGTCGCGTTGGTCGGGAGCCCGAGCGCCAGCATGGGTACGAGCGTCCCTGCGGCAGAAGCGTTGTTGGCGGCCTCCGGGCCGGCGACACCCTCGATGGCGCCGTGACCGAACTCCTCGGGGTGCTTGGACAGCTTGCGCTCGGTGACATACGACAAGAAGGTCGGCAGCTCGGCGCCACCGGCCGGGACGGCGCCGAAGGGGAAGCCGAAGGCGGTGCCGCGCAGCCACGGCTTCCAGGAGCGCTTGAAGTCGTCCTTGCCCATCCACGGGCGACCGACGGGGATGATCTCCTGCGGGCGACGCCGCAGGAAGGCCGCGACCCACAGCGCCTCGCCGATGGCGAAGATCGCCACAGCCACGACGACGATGTCGATCCCGTCGCCCAGGAGCGGGATGCCGAAGATCATCCGGCTCTGACCCGTGAGGGAGTCGATGCCGACGATGCCGATCGCGAGTCCGAGGAAGAGTCCGATGAAGCCGCGCAGCTTGGAGCTGCCGAGGACCGCGGTGACGGCGACGAGCGCCAGCACCATGATTGCGAGGTAGGACGGGTCGCCCAGCTTGACCGCCTGGACGGCGATCCAGGGGGCGAAGAAGGTGAGCAGCGTCGTGCCGATGGCACCAGCGATGAAGGAGCCGAACGCCGCCGTGGCCAGCGCTTGTGCGGCTCTGCCCGCCTTGGCCATCTTGTTGCCCTCGATGGCCGTGATGACCGACGAGGACTCGCCGGGGGTGTTGAGCAGGATCGAGGTCGTCGACCCGCCGTACATGCCGCCGTAGTAGATGCCGGCGAACATGATGAAGGCACTGGCAGGCTCGACGTTGTAGGTGATCGGCAGCAGCAAGGCCACGGTCATGGCCGGACCGATGCCGGGCAGGACGCCGACGGCGGTGCCCAGCAGGACGCCGACGCAGGCGAAGAGCAGGTTGGTGGGGGTGATGGCGGCACCGAAGCCGTCCATCAGGTTGTTGAGGTTGTCCATCAGAGGATCCCGTCCAGGATGCCCGCGGGGAGCGGGACGCCGAGGCCGACGTAGAAGGCGTAGAAGCTGCCGACCGACAGCGCGGTGCCGATGGCCAGGTCACGTAGCCAGGTGCGGCTGCCGAGGGTCAGGGAGCAGCCGGCGAAGAAGAGCGCGCCGGCGATCGCCCAGCCGAGCAGGTCGACGGTGGCGATGAGGAAGACGAAGACGCCCACCAGCTTGGCCACGGTGAGCCACTCGGCTCGTTGGTCGAGGTCGACGTCCTCGCCCCCTTCCTCCTCGGGGATGGAGCCGCGCAGGATCGCGATGCTCAGCAGGGCTGCAGTGAGGTAGAGCATCCCGGCGATGAACCAGGGGAAGAACTTCGGCCCGACCGGGTCGGTCTCGGCGAAGTCGTTGCGCAGGCCGGCCGCGTCGACGACGAGCAAGGTCGCGACGATGACGAGGAAGGCCACGACGAGGAACTGGGCCAGGTCGCGGCGCCGCTCGGGCGCCGCCGGTGGGGTGGTGGTCTGGATGGTGTCGCTCACAGCAGGCCCAGCTCCTTCAGGGTGGTCTCGACGCGCTCGTCCTGCGAGGTGAGGAAGTCGCCGAACTCGTCCCCGGTCATCCAGGCATCGGTCCAGTTGTTGAGCTTCAACGCGTCCTTCCACGCCTGGCTGCCGTGCATCTGCTGCAGCAGGCCGATGAGCTGGTCGCGACGCTCGGACGGGATGCCGGGGGGTGCCAGCACGCCACGCCAGTTGATGAAGGTCAGGTCGACGTCCGACTCCTTCAGCGTGGGAGCGTCGATGCCTGGCACCCGCTCCTCGCCGGAGGTCGCGAGGACCTTGACCTGCCCCTTCTTGATCTGCTCGGCGTACTCGCCGAGGCCGCTCATGCCGGCCTTGATCTTCGAGCCGAGCAGGGCCGGCAGGAGATCGCCGCCGCCGTCGTAGGTGATGTAGTTGACCTCGCGGGGGTCGATGTCGACCGCCTTCGCGAACTCCATGGGGAAGAGGTGGTCGGGGCCGCCGGGGGAGGACCCGCCGCCGATGCTCACGGCCTTGGGGTCCTTCTTCCACGCGTCGATGAGGCTCTTGATGTCCTTGTGGGGCGAGTCCGTCGGGACGATGACACCCTCCGACTCCTGGATGAGCCGGGCGAGGGGCGTCATGCCCGAGACACGAGTCTGCGACTTGTTGGTGAAGGTCGCGCCGACGACGCCCAGCCCCATGGCCATCATGAGGTCCTCGTTGCCGCGCTCGTTGGCCAGCCGCGCCATGGCGACGGTCCCGCCGGCGCCGATGATGTTGAAGACCTCGAAGCGGCTGGTGATCCCGGTGTCCTCCATGACCCGCACGGCGGCACGACCGGTGAGGTCGTAGCCGCCGCCGGGGGAGTTGGGGATCATCATGCGCAGCCGGGTGGACCCCGCGTCGTCACCCCGGGTCACCCCGCACGCAGCGAGCGAAGGGAGGGCGAGGGCTCCGAGGGAGGCCATCAGGAGGGTGCGGCGTCGGGGACCGGGGGACATGTCGGGCACGCCTTCGTGTGGATGGTGAAAGATGGGCACGCCCCGATGGTGACCTCTCGCTGTGCCCCGCGTCACCATTGCGGTCACAAAGGAGGTTGTGGTCTTTGCGGTCCCGTTCGCGTCGGTGGAGTCTCGCGGCCCAGTTCCTCGTCTGGCAGCTCCTGGCCCTTCTGCTCGTGCTCGGCGTCGTCGCCGCCATCACCGTCCAGCAGTCCACCGAGGACTTCCGCTCGTCCCGCCAGACGCGGATGCTCGCCGTGGCCGAGTCGCTGGCGGCGACCCCGGTGGTCCGGTCCGAGCTGGTCGAAGGGGGTAACCGTCGCGCTCTCGAGGGACAGATCGGGCGGGCCGCGAGCCTGTCCGGTGCACGTCGGGTCCAGCTCGTTGGCCTCGACGGGCGGGTGGCGGCGTCCACGGACGCCTCGGAGACCGGGACGCTCGCGACACTGGGCACGCCGGTGGGCGATGGGCGTTCGTGGTCCGGGGACCTGCGCCTCGACGGGGAGGACACGGTGGGCGGGCAGGCCCCGGTCATCGGCGACGACCAGCAGGTCCTCGGGACGGCGCTGGTCGTCGAGGACTACCCGTCGTGGTCGGAGCGGCTGCTGGACGCGGCACCGGACCTGCTGCTCTTCCTCGGGGCGGCTGCGGCGCTGGGGGTGACCGGTGCCTTCGGCCTCTCCCGCCTGATCCGTCGACAGACTCGTGGCCTGGAGCCGGCAGACATCGCTCGACTCGCCGACCACCAGGAGGCCCTGCTCACCGGGATCCACGAAGGCGTCATCGGGGTCAACGGCGTCGGGGTGATGACTCTCGTCAACACCTCTGCCCAAGAGCTGCTCGGCCTGACGGAGGGCGACGTCGGCCGGCCGGTGACGGACCTGCACCTGCACCACGGGGTGGCGGCCTTCCTCGGAGAGGACGGTGACAGCGATCCCACGCTCATCGTCGTCGAGGACCGCACCCTCGTGCTGACCCGACGGCGCACCTTCTTCGACGGCCGCGCGGTCGGCACGGTGACGACGATGGTCGACCGCAGCGACCTGCTCGCCCTGCAGAGCCAGGTCTCGGCGCAGGCGAGCATCACCGACGCGTTGCGTGCCCAGACCCACGAGTTCGACAACCGCCTGCACACCATCTCGGGGCTGGTGCAGCTGGCGGAGTACGACGAGGTCGTCGCGCTCATCGCCGATGTCAACCGCAGGCGCACGGAGATCAGCGACTCGGTGACCCGCCATGTCGAGGACCCGCGCGTCGCGGCGTTGCTCATCGCCAAGGTCACGGCGGCCTCTGAGGTCGGGATCGACCTGTCCGTCGAGCCGGAGTCGAGCCTCCCGCGCCTGGACCCGGCCACCGCAGCCGATGTCATCACCGTGATGGGCAACCTCATCGACAACGCGCTGGACGCCACGCGGGCCCATGGGGGCCGTGAGTCATCGGTGCGCCTGACGATGGAGCCGGGTGGCGGACCGCTAGTGCGGGTCGCGGACACGGGTCCCGGGATCGCGCCGGAGGACATCGAGCGGGTCTTCGAGCGAGGGTGGTCGACCAAGCCCATGGGTGCTGCGGGGCGGGGGATCGGGCTCGCCCTGGTCCAGGCCGTCTGCTCCCGTGGCGGGGGCCGGGTGACAGTCACCCAGGGAGACCACGGCGCCGTCTTCACCGCATCGCTGGGTGGCGGTGGCCCGTGGGAGAGTGGATGACGTGGGTGCAGGACTGAGCGAGAGCGTTGACGTCGTCGTCGTGGACGACGACTTCCTCGTCGTCAAGGTGCACACCCGATTCGTCGAGAGCGTGCCCGGCTTCCGGGTGGTCGCCACGGCTGCGTCGGGGCAGGCTGCGCTCGACGCCGTGCGCGAGCACGATCCGCACCTCGTGCTCCTGGACGTGCACCTGCCCGACATGACCGGCATCGAGGTGCTGCGCCGGCTGCGGGCCGAGGGCGCCGAGGTCGGCGTGCTCATGGTGACCGCGGCCCGTGAGGTCGAGCAGGTCCGGGCGGCCCGCAGCAGTGGGGCCTTCGGCTACCTCGTCAAGCCCTTCGGGCAGCAGGACCTGGCGGCACGTCTGGAGGACTTCCGCATCGAGCTGCAGCGGCTCGACGAGGTCGACGTCGAGGCCGCGGACCAGAGCGACATCGACGCGATCTTCGCCGGGGGAGCTGGCGGGGTCGCTGCCGGACCGGTCTTGCCCAAGGGCCTGAGTGCCGCCACGGCCGAGCTCGTCCTCGCCGCTGCACGTGACGCCCAGGACCTCTCGGCGAGTGAGTGTGCCGAGCAGGTGGGACTCTCTCGGGTCACCGCACGGCGCTACCTCGAGCACTTCGTCGGCACCGGTGCCCTCGAGGGACGCCAGCAGTACGGCCGGGTTGGCCGACCCGAGCGCCGCTACCGACCGGCCCGGTGACCCCCCTTCGTCCCGCATGGTGACCCGCGTCATGCGGCGCCGACGCGAGGGGTATCGTGCTGGGCATGCGGACGGACCTCCTCCTTCTCTGCCGCGGCGAGGCCTGACAGACGGCCACCTCGTCGCGGAGTTCGTGGTGCCGACCAGCACAAGACCCCACGTGACGAAGGACGAAGCATGATCCACTCCCAGCTGCCGACCACGATGCCGGTGCGCAAGTACGTGCCCTTCCAGGACCAGATCGCCGTCGAGCTGCCCGACCGCACCTGGCCCGACCAGGTGATGACCCAGGCGCCCCGCTGGTGCGCGGTCGACCTGCGCGACGGCAACCAGGCCCTCATCGACCCGATGGACGCCGACCGCAAGCTCATGCTCTTCCAGCTGCTGGTCAAGATGGGCTACAAGGAGATCGAGGTCGGCTTCCCCAGCGCGAGCGAGACCGACTACAACTTCTGCCGTGAGCTGATCGACGGCGGTCACATCCCCGACGACGTGACGATCCAGGTGCTGACCCAGTGCCGCGACCACCTCATCGAGCGCACCTTCGACGCCATCGCCGGCAGCAAGCAGGCGATCGTCCACTTCTACAACTCGACCTCCGTGCTGCAGCGCCGGGTCGTCTTCAACTCCGACCAGGACGGCATCGTCGACATCGCCCTGCAGGGTGCGCGGCTGTGCAAGAAGCTCGAGGAGACGATCCCCGACACGGACGTCTACTACGAGTACTCGCCGGAGTCCTACACGGGCACCGAGCTCGACTTCGCGGCCCGCATCTGCAACGAGGTCATCGACGTCATCGACCCGACGCCGGACCACAAGATGATCATCAACCTGCCGGCCACGGTCGAGATGGCCAGCCCCAACGTCTACGCCGACTCGATCGAGTGGATGAGCCGCAACCTCGAGCGCCGCGAGTCGGTCATGCTCTCGCTGCACCCGCACAATGACCGCGGCGAAGGGGTGGCTGCCGCCGAGCTCGGGTACCTCGCCGGGGCCGACCGGATCGAGGGGTGCCTCTTCGGCAACGGGGAGCGGACCGGCAACGTCGACCTGGTGACCTTGGGGATGAACCTCTTCAGCCAGGGCATCGACCCGCAGATCGACTTCTCCCAGATGGACGAGATCCGTCGCACGGTCGAGCACTGCACCCAGCTGCCCGTGCACCCGCGCCACCCGTGGGGCGGCGACCTCGTGTACACCGCCTTCTCCGGGTCGCACCAGGACGCGATCAAGAAGGGCTTCGAGGACATGGAGGCCCGCGCCAAGGACGCCGGCACCGACGTCAACGGCATCGACTGGGGCGTGCCCTACCTGCCGATCGACCCGCACGACATCGGTCGCTCCTACGAGGCGGTCGTGCGTGTCAACAGCCAGTCCGGCAAGGGCGGTGTGGCCTACCTGCTGAAGTCGGAGCACGGTCTGGACCTGCCGCGCCGGTTGCAGATGGAGTTCTCGGCCGTCGTCCAGCGCAAGACCGACGCCGACGGTGGCGAGATGAGCGGTCTGGCCCTGTGGGACGTCTTCAACGACGAGTACCTGCACAGCGAGGACCGTGACGGCTGGGGCCGGTTCCAGCCCGTGCGCACCACGCTGTCGGGTGAGGACAGCGGGCTCGACCGGATCGAGGGGCACATCCTCGACAACGGCCAGGAGATCGCGATCTCGGGCAGTGGCAACGGCCCCATCGCAGCCTTCCTCGACGCACTCGCCCCGCTGGGCATCGACGTGCGGGTCCTCGACTACGCCGAGCACGCCCTGTCGGCCGGCGGCGACGCCCGTGCGGCGTCGTACGTCGAGTGCGCCGTCGGCGAGCGGGTGCTGTGGGGGGTCGGTCTGCACGACTCGATCGTCAAGGCCTCGCTGCGGGCGATCCTCTCGGCGGTCAACCGCGCCGAGCGGGACGCCGCGCAGGTCTGACCTGCGTCACCTGGAACCCAGGATTCTCGGGTGACCCGATAAACCTCGCCTTCGCAAGAGTTTGAAGCTCTTGCCAAGGCGAGGTTTGTCTTGTCGAGCGCGCTGACGGTGGTGCTCTGCCGGGTCAGGCGATCCGCGCGGGATCGCGTCGGCGGTGGATGGCGGCGCCCAGGAGACTCGTGAGCAGGAGCACCACGCCTGCCACGAGGAGCGCGCCGGCCGCGCCGAGCGATCCCTCGCCGAGGTCGAAGGCCGCCTGAGTGCTCGCTGCCGTCGCTGTCGTGACCCCGACCGCCAGGTAGGGCCAGGCCCGAGTCACCGCGTAACCGGCGAGAGCGACGGCGGCCAGCAGACCGAGGGCGATGTAGGCCGGCGTGAGGTTGTCCCAGACGCCGTACACCGCTTGGGCGGCACCCGCGGCGAGGGCTCCGGCGGTGAGGCGACCCGTCTGTCGTGTGTGGAGGTGACCCGACTCCGCGAGTGCGACGAGGGCCAGTGCTGCGACCAGCAGCAGCCCGCTGAAGAGCGCGTAGCTGAAGGACCACTCCCGGCCGCTGGCCAGAGAGGTCCCGAGGCCGACCCACGCCCCGGCCCCAGCGAGCAGCCCCACGACGGTGGGGGAGAGCAGGTAGCCCAGCAGGAGGACGGCGAGGCCCACACCAAAGCCGAAGACCTCGATCCCCGGGCCTTCGTGAGCCAGCACCTGGGTGACGACGATGTGTGCGGCCCACCCCGCCAAGGTGCCTGCGCCGACGAGCAAGGCGCCGGCCAGCCGTCGACGCGCGTCGGCCCGGGAGCTGCGGATGTGCCTGGGGCCGTGGGCGAGAGCGACGACGGCTCCAGCCGCAGCCGCGAGGAGGGCCGCAGCACCGGCCACGAGGCCGGCACGGGTGCCGGAGGTCAGCTGGGACCACTGGGTGCCGACGAAGAGGGCTGCGGCGGTGAAGACGAGCACTCCACCGACATAGGCGCTGATCTCCCCGGCCAGTCGGCCGCGCCCCGTGCTGCCCGGATCTGTGCCGCTCATGACGGTGAGCGCACGGTCACGATCTGCCGGGTCGATGATGCCTGCGGCCACGAGCTCGTCGACGGCCGTCACCGTGTGGTCTGAGTGCGG
Source organism: Janibacter limosus (assembly GCF_004295485.1). Lineage (NCBI taxonomy): Bacteria > Bacillati > Actinomycetota > Actinomycetes > Micrococcales > Intrasporangiaceae > Janibacter > Janibacter limosus. Next base: position 1,012,880 of record NZ_CP036164.1, read on the forward strand.
ATGAGCGGACATGGGATCCTCCTGCCCTGATGGGGCTCGGACGAGCGCCATGACCCATCATCTCGGCGCTGCGTCGCGAGGGGCATGGGTGGGATCACTCACCCGGCTCAGCGGACTCCGGCCACGCGGAACTGGATCGAGACGCGGGGCCCGACGGCGGCCGAGGTCTTGGGCACCGCGTGGTCCCAGGTGCGCTGGCAGGCACCGCCCATGACGACGAGGTCGCCGTGGCCGAGGGCGACGCGCTGCGAGCGGCCGCCATCGCGGGGACGCAGGGCGAGGTGGCGGGCCGAGCCCAGCGAGACGATCGCGACCATCGTGTCCTGATCGCGACTGCGCCCGATCCGGTCACCGTGCCAGGCGACGGAGTCCTCCCCGTGGCGGTACAGGCACAGCCCGGCGGTGACGAAGGGCTCGCCGAGCTCAGCCGCGTAGTGCTGCGAGAGCCGCTCGCGCATGTCGGTGAGCAGCGGGTGGGGGAGGGACTCCCCTTCGCCGTAGAAGCAGGTCAGGCGCGGCACGTCGACGACCGAGTCGTACATCTGCCGGCGCTCGGCCCGCCACGGCACTTCGTGCAGCAGCGTGTCGAGCACTTGGTCGCTGCCGCAGGCCCAGCCCGGCACCAGGTCGAGCCACGCGGTCTCGTCGAGGAAGCGTCGGTGGCGTCGCTCGAGGTCGCCGAGCGTGGGGGAGTCAGCCGTGTCGAAGAGCGAGGACTGGAGCGCCAGCATGCATCGAGGCTAGCACCAGGTCGAACGCATGTTCGAGACTCAGGCGTCGGCGTGGGGGTGCGTGTCGTGTCGGTACGAAGGGGGACAATGAGCCAGTGCCCCTCTACCGCGACTCCGGGGTCGTGCTGCGCACCCACAAGCTGGGTGAGGCCGACCGGATCATCACCGTGCTCACGCGCGGTCGCGGCAAGATCCGCGCGGTGGCCAAGGGGGTGCGCCGCACCAAGTCCAAGTTCGGCGCCCGCCTCGAGCCGGGGATGCACGTCGACCTGCAGTGCTACGAGGGGCGCAACCTCGACACCGTCACCCAGACCGAGTCGCTCGACGCCTGGGGCAACGCGCTCGCGCGTGACTACTCACGGTGGACCGCGGCGAGCGCCATCCTCGAGACGGCCGACCGGCTCACCGAGGAGCACGAGCCGTCGGTCCAGCAGTACCTGCTGCTCGCCGGCGCGCTGCGCACCCTGGCCAACGCCGACCACGCGTCCGAGCTGATCCTCGACGCCTACCTGTTGCGCGCCCTGGCGGTCGCGGGGTGGGCGCCGAGCTTCCACGACTGCGCGCAGTGCGGCGACGAGGGGCCGCACCGCGCCTTCCACGTCAGCTCCGGCGGCGTGCTCTGCCGGCTGTGCCGGGTGCCCGGGTCGTCCTCGCCGGCGCCCGAGACGCTTGAGCTGCTCGCCGCGCTGCTCGTCGGGGACTGGGTCGCCGCTGACGCCTCCCTGGACCGGCACCGCCGCGAGGGCTCCGGGCTGACCTCGGCCTTCCTCCAGTGGCACCTCGAGCGCGGGGTGCTCTCCCTTCGTCACGTCGATCGCACCCGCGTCGACCAGCCCCGACTGGACGACCACACACCGCAGAGGACCGGATGAGCCGCTACGAGACCCCCTTCGCCCACCCGAGCGGAGCGACGCCGCCGCCCGTGCCCGCGGACCTCGTCCCGGATCACGTGGCGATCGTCATGGACGGCAACGGTCGCTGGGCCAACCAGCGGGGGCTGGCCCGCACCAAGGGCCACGAGGCGGGCGAGGGCGCGCTGCTCGACGTCGTCGCCGGCGCGCTCGACATCGGGGTGAAGCACCTGTCGACCTATGCCTTCTCGACGGAGAACTGGCGCCGCTCGCCCGAGGAGGTGCGCTTCCTCATGGGCTTCAACCGCGACGTCATCCGGCGCCGCCGCGACCAGCTCAACGACTGGGGCGTTCGGATGCGCTGGGTCGGGCGCCGTCCGCGGTTGTGGGGCTCGGTCATCAAGGAGCTCGAGATCGCCCAGGAGATGACCCAGGACAACGACGCGATGACGCTCTACTTCTGCGTCAACTACGGCGGTCGCGCCGAGATCGCGGACGCGGTGCGCGGGATCGCCGAGGACGTCAAGGCGGGGCGGCTGAAGGGCTCGCGCATCGACGAGCGGACCATCGCCCGCTACCTCACCGAGCCCACGATGCCGGACGTCGACCTCTTCCTGCGCAGCTCGGGGGAGCAGCGCACGAGCAACTTCCTGCTGTGGCAGTCCGCCTACGCCGAGATGGTCTTCCAGGACACGCTGTGGCCCGACTACGACCGGCGGCACCTGTGGGAGGCCATCGAGACCTACGCCCAGCGCGAGCGTCGCTACGGCGGAGCGGTCGACGCGCCCTCGGCCTCCTAGTCAGGCGCGATGGCTGACCGGCGCGTCCTCGGCGTGCTGGGCGCAGTGGGCGCAGCAGTAGAAGCGTCCATCCACCTCTGTGCCGTGACCGATGACCTTGCACTGACAGTGCTCGCACACCGGGGCCATCACGTGGATCGCGCACTCGAAGCTGTCGAAGGTGTGGGTGGTGCCTGCCGCCACCACGTCGAAGGACTTGTCGTAGTCGTTGCCGCAGAGCTCGCACTGGGCCATGTCGCTCTCCTTTGATCGGGAGCATCTCCCTACCCGAGCGTCCCGGCAGAAAACCTGGAGCTCGACCCTCAGCCCTGCGACCGGTCTCTCGATGCGTGCGCGGTGACGGTCTGGGAGCTCGGAGTGATCCTCTGGTGCCATACGCTGGCGACGCGCGCGATCTGCGTTTCATCGATCTGTGAGTGAGGGAAACGTATGTGCCGAGTTCTTGCCTACATCGGTCCGGAGATCTCGTTGGAGAACCTCCTGCTGAAGCCGGAGAACAGCCTGATCAACCAGGCCCTCGACCCGGAGCGTCACCCCGAGCTGCAGCTGGCGGGGTGGGGGTTCGGTGCGTGGAGCGAGCACCTGCTCAAGCCGGAGGAGCCCTTCATCTACCGCCGGCCGATGGCCGCCTTCTACGACGACAACGCCACTCGGATGCTCCCCAGCCTCCAGGCCAGCACCATGCTGGCGCACGTGCGAGCCGCTGCCTACCACGCCAAGGTCGTCATGGTCGACGAGAACTGCCATCCCTTCTGCTTCGAGGGGACCCCGTGGATCGTGGCGCAGAACGGCTATCTGCCGGGCTGGCAGGTCCTGCAGCGAGAGCTGCTGCAGCACTGCAAGGACGAGTACCTGACCCAGATGCTCGGCACGACCGACACCGAGTTCGTCTACGCACTCCTGCTGTCCCTGCTGGAGGGCAACAGCGACGAGGACGTCCAGCGCGCGGTCGAGGAGCTGCTGCGGCTCGTCGCCAAGGCGATGAAGGATCTTGACCTCCCGGGGCTGACCAAGCTGAAGATGGCCCTGGTCTCGCAGGATCGGATCATCGGGATCAATTGGGGGCTCGGGCACCAGGGCGAGGTCGACCCGGCAGGCGACTGGCGCGAGCTGCGCAAGGCTGACGCAGGCACGGACGACTTTGCTCTCGGCATGCTCCTGGAGCCGATGTACCTGCTGCTGGGTCGCAACTTCCAGCACGACGAGGCCAACTACGGCTTCCAGGAGTGCACCGAGGACGAGGCGACAGCGGCCGTCTTCGCCTCCGAGCCGCTCAGCGAGGACGGCGACGACTGGATCCCCCTGGAGTACGGGTCGATCATGTTCCTCGCGAAGGACGGCGAGCGCATCACCAGGACCGTCAAGGAGCTCCAGCTCTAGGACGCCGGCCGGGAGGGGCAGGCCGCACAGCGGCCGAAGAGCTCGAGCGTGTGCGCGACCTCGGTGAACCCGTGCTCCGCGCTGACCCGCTCGGCCCACCGCTCCACGGCCGGCCCCTCGACCTCCTCGGTCCGGCCGCACTCGCGGCATACGAGATGGTGGTGGTGCCCGGTGCTGCAGCGGCGGTAGACCTGCTCGCCGTCGTCGGTGCGAAGGGCGTCCAGCGCGTCCTCGTCGACCATCGCCTGCAGGGTGCGGTAGACGGTCGCGAGACCGATCTTGTCGCCGCCTGCGACGAGGCTGGCATGGATCTCCTGCGCCGAGCGGAACTCGTCGTAGCGGTCGACATCGGCCTCGATGGCGGTGCGCTGCCGCGTGGGTCGGCGGGTGCGGGTGTCGTTCATCGGTGGCTCCCCTCGAGCTCGGTGTGGTCGGGATCGGTGTGGTCGGGGTCGTGCTCGTCCCAGTGGTCGCCATGGCGGGCGTGCCGGTGCCCGTCGTGGAGGAAGTCGACGTGGTCGCCGTGCAGGACGACCTCGTGGCCGCAGTCCTCCCAGTGCACGTGCTCATGGACCTCGGCCGTGCGGTGGCGACGGCGCCGGACGGCAGCCCAGGCCGTCACGAGCGTCGCCGAGACGACGAAGACGGCGATGGCGAGCAGCACGATCGTCGCGCCCGACGGGGTGTCGGCGTAGAAGCTCGTGACGACGCCTCCGACGCTCGTCAGGGTGCCGACGAGCACCGCCCACAGCAGGCCCCCGCGGAAGGAACGGCCGAGGTACTGGCCGGTGGCGTTGGGCAGGATCATCAGGGCACTGATGAGCAGCAGCCCGATGACCCGCATCGAGATGACGACGGTGACGCCGGTGAGCACGGCGAGCAGGATGTTGGTCGCGAGGACCGGTAGGCCCGAGGCGCGCGCGTACTCCTCGTCCTGGGCGACGGCGAAGAGGCGCTCGCGGAGCACGAGCACGGTGACCAGGACGACCGCCGCGAGGATGGCGAACTGGACGAGGTCGCCGCGCGAGACCGTGGTCAGGGCGCCGAAGAGGTAGCCCTGCAGGTTGGTCGCCGACCCGGAGGGTGCCTTGGCGATGATGACGACGCCGGCGGCCAGGCCGCCGTAGAACATCACCGCGAGGGCCAGGTCGCCCCCGGTGCGCCCGAGGTGGCGCAGCAGCTCGATGGCGACGGCGGCGAGCACGACGACGACGAGCGCGGTCAGGACCGGGCTGGTGCTCGTCAGTAGACCGATGCCCACACCGGCCAGCGCCACGTGCCCCATGCCGTCACCGACGAGGGACATGCCGCGCTGGACGAGGAAGACCCCGACGAGGGGAGCCGAGGCGCCGACGAGCAACGCCGCAAGGAGGGCATTGCGCATGAACTCCAGGTTGAGGAGGTCGATCACCGGGGTCCTCCCTTCGTCGTGAGGATGGTGGTGGGGACGGACGAAGGGGGTGGGTCCTCCTCGTCGTCGTGGTGGGCGTGGGCGTCGTCGTCGGGGGCGAGATGGTCCGGGGGGCCGTCGTGGCTGATGCCGCCCGCGCGCACGACGACCGCCCGCGTGACGATGTCGGCGAGGGCGTCGAGCTCGTGGGTGACGATGACGAGGGTGGCGCCGCGCTCGACGAGCCGGCGCATGACGGCCACGAGCACTTGCTGGTGCCCGCGGTCGACTCCTGCGGTGGGCTCGTCCATCAGGAAGACGTCGGGCCGGCTGGCCAGGGCGCGCGCGATGAGGACGCGGCGCTGCTGCCCGCCGGAGAGGGTCGCGACGTCGTGCGAGGACAGGTCGCCGAGCCCGACGACGGCGAGCGACTCCTGCACGAGGGCCCGGTCGGGGGCGGAGCGGATGCGCCACGGCGCCCACCACGGCGTGCGCACGGTGCGCCCCATCGTCACGATCTCGGCGGCGGTGGCCCGCACGGCCGAGGCGAGGGTGTGTCGCTGCGGGACATAGCCGATGCCGGCACGGGCCTCGGCGCTGCCGACCTCGTGACCGAGCACGCGGGCGCTGCCCGCGTGCTGCTCGGCGAGGCCCAGCAGGCCCTTGACGAGAGTCGACTTGCCGGCGCCGTTGGGGCCGAGTACGGCGACGACCTCACCGCGGTGGACGGTGAGGTCGAGGTCGCGCACGACGGTGCGGTCGCCGTAGCCGAAGGCCGCGCCGGTCAGCTCGATCACTGGTGGAGCGGAGGTCACCTGCACCCCTGACCCTTGCGGACGGTCGCCAGGTTGCTGCGCATGACCTCAAGGTAGTCCGATCCGGCGGACGCGTCGGTCAGACCCTCGATCGGGTCCAGCACGGCGACCGTGGCCCCGGAGTCGCGGGCGAGCGTCTTGGCGACGTCGGCGGGCACCAGGGTCTCGGCGTAGACGGTGGTGATCTTGTCCCGCTTGACGAGGGCGATCAGGTCCGCGAGGGCCGTCGGGCTCGGCTCGGCGCCCGGGGACAGGCCGCTCACCGACTCCTGGTGGAACCCGTAGCGGTCGGCGAAGTAGCCGAAGGCGGCGTGAGCGGTCACGAGGTCGGTGCTGCGGCAGTCGGACAGGCCGGCCTTGAGGTCCTTGTCGAGGGTGCCCAGCTTGCCGGTGAAGGCCGTGGCATTGGCCCGGTAGTCCGCGGCATTGGTGGGGTCGATCGTCGCCAGGTGGTCGGCGATGGCGTCGACGACGTCGGCGTAGCGGGTCGGGTCGAGCCAGAAGTGCGGGTCGACGCTGCCGTGGTCGTGCCCGGCGTGGTCCTCCTCCTCGCCACCGTGGTCCTGCTCGTCCGCCGGCTTCAGATCGAGACGGGCGAAGGGGGAGACGTCGAAGGCGGTGCCGTCGCCTTCCTTCGCCGCGTCGTCGACCGAGGGCTGGAAGCCACTGAGGTAGACGAGGGCGTCGGCCTTGGTGGTCTGCAGGATCTGCTTGGGGGTGAGCTCGAGGTCATGCGGCTCGGCGCCGGGCTGGGTGAGGTTGGTGACGTCGACGTGGTCGCCGCCGACCTGCTGCGTGGCGTACTCGAGCGGGTAGAAGCTCGTGGCGATCGACAGTCGACCGTCACTCGATCCGGTGTCGGCGGAGCCGCAGCCGGTGAGGGCGAGGGCGGCGGCCGAGAGGGCCAGGACGATGCGGTTGAACTTCATGAGAACGATTCTCACTGGTGATGAGAATCGTTGTCAACTCGGTCAACGTGGGAAGAGCTTGATCGCCGCCAGGCCGAGGACGAGCACGATCACGGCGGCGCGCATGAGCACCTCGCTCGTCGTCAGGCGCGGCCAGCTGAGGGCCAGCATCCACAGCAGGAAGAGGACGACGAGCCCGAGCGGGATCGCACCCCACGGGCCGAGGAAGGCGCCGACGATCACGAGGAGGAAGACGACGACGATCGGCACGAGCGGCGGCAGCTGCGCGATGAAGCGGGTCAGCGGCAGGCTGGCGCGCTCGAAGGCGTTGGTCGCGACGGGCTCGGGACGGGGCGTAGGACTGCTGGACACCCCCACAGGGTAGGCGGCCCGATGCGGGCCTTCGAGCCGGTCCCGGATAACCTCTCCCACATGGCCAAGCAGACCTCCACCGTGGACACCGTCGTCAACCTGTGCAAGCGCAGAGGCTTCGTCTTCCCCTGCGGTGAGATCTATGGCGGGACCAAGTCCGCCTGGGACTACGGACCGCTCGGTGTGGAGCTGAAGGAGAACATCAAGCGCCAGTGGTGGAAGTCGATGGTCACCGGCCGCGACGACGTCGTCGGCCTGGACTCCTCGATCATCCTGCCGCGTGAGACCTGGGTCGCCTCGGGTCACGTCGGGACCTTCACCGACCCGCTCACCGAGTGCCTCAACTGCCACAAGCGCCACCGTCAGGACCACCTGCAGGAGGCCGTCGCCGACAAGGCGGCGAAGAAGGGGCAGGAGATCGACCCCGACACGGTCCCGCTGAGCGAGATCGTCTGCCCCGACTGCGGCACCCGCGGCCAGTGGACCGAGGCCCGCGAGTTCAACATGATGCTCAAGACCTACCTCGGTGTCATCGAGGACGAGTCCGGGCTGCACTACCTGCGCCCCGAGACGGCGCAGGGCATCTTCACCAACTTCAACAACGTGCTGCAGACCTCGCGCAAGAAGCCGCCCTTCGGCATCGCGCAGACCGGCAAGTCCTTCCGCAACGAGATCACGCCGGGCAACTTCATCTTCCGCACCCGCGAGTTCGAGCAGATGGAGATGGAGTTCTTCGTCAAGCCCGGCGAGGACGAGGACTGGCACCAGTACTGGATCGACGAGCGGACCCGCTGGTACACGGACCTGGGGATCAACCCCGACAACCTGCGTCACTACGAGCACGCCCAGGACAAGCTGAGCCACTACTCCAAGCGCACCGTCGACATCGAGTACCGCTTCAACTTCACGGGCAGCGAGTGGGGCGAGCTCGAGGGCATCGCCAACCGTACCGACTTCGACCTCAAGAGCCACAGCGAGCACTCCGGCACCGACCTGGTCTTCTACGACCAGGCCAACAACGAGCGCTACACGCCCTATGTCATCGAGCCCGCGGCCGGTCTGTCCCGCTCGATCATGACCTTCCTCGTGGACGCCTACGCCGAGGACGAGGCACCCAACTCCAAGGGCGGCGTGGACAAGCGCACCGTCCTGCGTCTGGACCACCGACTGGCTCCGGTCAAGGCGGCCGTCCTCCCGCTGTCGCGCAACGCGGACCTGTCGCCCAAGGCCCGCGACCTGGCGGCCCAGCTGCGCAAGAACTGGAATGTCGACTTCGACGACGCGCAGGCGATCGGCAAGCGCTACCGCCGCCAGGACGAGATCGGCACCCCCTTCTGCATCACCGTCGACTTCGACACCCTCGAGGACAACGCGGTGACCATCCGCGAGCGTGACTCGATGGCGCAGGAGCGGATCTCGATCGACCAGGTCGAGGCCTACCTCGCGCCCAAGCTGCTCGGGTCCTGACCCGATGAGCCGGTCGGCGCAGCCGATCCGGCTGCTGCTCGTCCACGGCAGCCGGCTCAACGCGGCTGCGTGGATCCCGCTCGAGGAGGCCCTCCTCGGACGCATCGTCTGCGACCACGTCGACCTGCCCGGCCACGGGCTGGCCAGCGACGAGCCCTTCACGATGCCTCGCGCGCTCGAGGCCGTCGGTGACGCGGTCCGGGCGCTGGAGCCGGATCGGCACCGGGTCGTCCTCGCGGGGCACAGCCTGGGTGGCTATGTCGCGATGGAGTGGGCCGCCGACAACCACGACGTCCTCGCCGGTCTGGTGCTCATGGGCTCGACCGCCCAGCCGTCCTCGAGGCTCGCCGCTGTCTACCGGGCCTTCGGCAGCGCCCTGCGCGCCGGGCTCGTGGACGAGCGGCGCGCCTCCTCCATCATGGAGACCGACGCCGCCTCGCTGCGCCGGATCATCGGGGCACGCACAGCCGCCGCGGTCATCGAGCGGGGCCCGGGCCTCGCGGCCATCCCCGACGCGTGGGACGCCGTGATCGACGGCGTGGACCTGCGGTCCCTCAGCCAGATCGACGTCCCGATCCTCGCGGTCAACGGCGAGTTCGACCAGTTCCGGGTGGGCGAAGGGAGGGCCCGTCGCCTGCGTCAGGACCTCGAGATCGTCCACGTGGCCGGAGCCACGCACTTCGCGCCGATGACCCACCCGGTGCCGGTGGCCCGGGCCATCACGCAGTTCGCCTCCGCGCTGCCGTCCTGAGCAGGCGTCCCCTCAGACCAGGTTCTCGGCCAACCAGCGGGTCGTGCTCGCCCACGCGTCCTGCGATGCCTGCGGGTGGTGGAAGGCCGGGCTCGGGTTGTCGAAGGCGTGCCCGGCGCCCTCGTGCCGCACGAAGGTCGTCCCCGGGCCGGCCGTGACCCGCTCGATCTCGGCGACCCCCTCGGCCGGGATGAACTGGTCGGCGGTGCCCCAGTGGTGCAGCTGCGGCACCCGGATGCTGTCGGCGAGGTCGAGGAGCGTCGGGATCTGCGAGCCGTAGTAGGCGACGAGGACGCTCGGCGGCTCACCGGCCTCGGTGAGCGCTGCGGCGGTGGCCCAGGCCAGGCCCCCGCCGAAGCAGAAGCCCATGATCCCCGTGCCGCCGCTCACCTCGGGCCGCTCGCGCAGCGCCCGGGTGACGGCGACGGTGTCGGCGACCGTGCGCTCCCAGTCCAGGCGCGAGGACGCGCCCATCGCCTCCTCGATCCGCTCCATGCCCTCGCTGATGACGGGGCTGCCCAGGCGCCAGTAGGACTCGGGCACGAGCACGACGTGGCCGAGGTCGGCGAGCGCCCGGGCGCGGCGACGGATGTAGTCGGTGACCCCGAAGATCTCCTGGCACAGCACGAGTCCGGGCCCGCTGCCGCCGGGCGGCAGGAAGAGCTGGGTGGGGACGGCGCCGTCCTCGACGGGGACGCTGGGCTGCTGGTCGGGCGCGATGTCGGTCACCCGGCCACTCTAGGGAGCAGCGTCAGCTCCCGGTGGCGATCGGGCGTGAGGAGTCGGTGATCCAGTCGCTCCAGCTGCCGACATAGAGGTCGGCCTCGACGCCGGCCTCGTGCAGGGCCAGCGCGGTGTGCGCCGCCGTGATCCCGGACCCGCAGTAGGTCCCGACGACGGTCACCTCGTCGATGCCCAGCTGCCCGAAGCGCTCACGCAGCTCGCGGGCCGGCCGCAGTCGGCCGTCCTCGCGCACGAGGTCGGCCATCGGCACGTTGACCGCGCCGGGGATGTGGCCGGCGACGGGATCGATGGGCTCCTCCTCCCCGCGGAAGCGCTCGGGGGAGCGGGCGTCGACGAGCACGCCGAGCTTGGCGGTGGCTGCGGCGTCGTCGGCGTCGAGCGCGACCAGCTCGTCGGGGTCGAGGACGACGTCACCGGGCTCCACCTCGACCGGCTCGGTGCTCACCTCTCCGCCGGCGGCCCGCCAGGCAGCGAGGCCGCCGTCCAGGACGAGGACCTCCTCGATGCCGGCCCAGCGCAGGACCCACCAGGCGCGCGCGGCACCGAGGGAGGGCTGCTGGTCGTAGACGACGACCACGGAGTCGGTCTGCACTCCCGCCGCGCGCAGGCCGTCCTGCAGGGTCTGCACATCGGGAAGGGGGTGTCGCCCCCCTTCGCCCGCGGGTCCGGCGAGCACGGTGTCGAGGTTGACGAAGGGAGCGCCCGGCACGTGGCCGGCGGCGTAGAACGCGGGGCCCTCGCCGGCGAGCGTGTACTGCACGTCGAGGACGACGAGCTTGGGGTTGTGGGCGATCTCGTCCTGCAGGTCGGTGGGGGTGATCAGGGCACTCACGGGGTCTCCTCGTGGTCGTCGGTCAGGGGCTGGATCGGGACCTCGTAGTCGCCGAAGTCGTCGTAGGCGCGAGGGTCCTCGCGTGGCTCGATGTGGGTGGTGATCTCCAGGTCCTGGAACTCGGCCTGCAGGGACTGCTCGATGTCGTCGACGACGTCGTGCGCGCGGCGCACCGACCACGAGCCGGGGACGAGGACGTGCATCGCGGCGAAGGACAGGTGCCCGGCGCCGCGGGTGCGCAGGCCGTGGAAGTCGACGTCGTCGGTGCGGCGGGCATCGAGGGCGGCCGCGATCGCCGCGTTGACCTCCGGCTCGAGGGCCTCGTCCATGAGGCCGCGGCCGGACTCGCTGATGAGCTTCCACCCGGTCCAGATGATGTTGAGGCCGACGAGCATGGCGACGATCGGGTCGAGCCGGTCGATGCCGGTGACGATCACGAGCAGGACGCCGACGACGACCCCGACCGAGGTCCACACGTCGGTGAGCAGGTGCTGCCCGTCGGCGCGCAGGGTGATCGACCGGTGCTCGCGCCCGGCACGCAGGAGGACGAAGGCGACGGCGCCGTTGATGACCGACGCGACGACCGAGATCGCCAGGCCGATGCCGGGTTGCTCGATCGGCTGCGGGGCGAGGAGACGGACGATCGACTGCCAGATGATGAAGCTGGCGGCGACGAAGATCATGCCGCCCTCGATGGCCGCCGAGAAGTACTCGGCCTTGGAGTGCCCGTAGTGGTGGTTGTCGTCCGCGGCGCGCGCCGCCACCCGCAGGGCGATCAGCGCGGCGATGGCCGCCACGAGGTTGACGATCGACTCCGCGGCGTCCGCGAGCAGGCCGACCGAGTCGGTGATGTACCAGGCGCCGGTCTTCAGCGCGATGGTCGCCAGGGCCGCGGCGATGGACAGCCAGGCGAACTTCTCGAGGTTGGCCCGTGGGGAGGCGCTCACGTGGTCACCGTGACCAGCACGACGAGGATCGCCACGGGGACGAGGATCAGCGCGAGCACGGCCCAGCCGAGAGGACGTCCGAAGTTGATGGTGGTCCCGAGACCCATGCGCTTGCTGACGAGGACGTCCGGGTCGTCCGGGTTGGCGTAGACGAGGCCGCCGAGGTGCCAGTGCTCCCGGTCGGGGTCGTCCGCCAGGTCACGACGACCTGTCCGGACCGAGACGACCACCAGCCACACCGTCGTGGCGAGGGTGACGGCGAGGAAGGCCCACAGGACCCAGGGGCTCGGGACCGCGTCGTCGGCGATGTAGCCGCTCAGGCACATCAGGCTCACGCCGCCACCGATGGCACAGCCGAGGGCCGCGAGCGGGGCACGTGTGCCGGCGCCCTTGCCCGGGATGGCGAGGGTGATCGCGAAGATGACCAGCGCGGACAGCTGTCCGATGACGAGCGGCCCGAGGACGGTGCCCCAGGACTTCGTGCCGAAGGCGTCGGGCTCACCGGAGAAGCCGAAGTGCGTCGGGTAGTGCTCCGGCAGTGCGTCGTAGCGCAGCACGCCCGTGACGACCGCGGCGATCCCCAGGGCGAGGCACAGCAGTGCCCACAGCAGGACGGGGCGCGTGGGGGGAGTTGGTGAGTCCACGTGTGCGATTGTCCCTCTTCCCGCCCGCGGTGCGACACTGGGAGGCGCGATGACGACCCAGACCCTTGCCCCCAGCACCCCGGCGACCACGGGGGAGCGCGTGCTGCCTCCCCTTCGCATCGGTCGGCACGTCATCGACTCACCGGTCGTCCTCGCGCCGATGGCGGGGATCACCAACCGCGCCTTCCGCCGCCTGTGCCGTGAGGCGGGTGACGCCGGGCTCGCCGCGAGCGGCCTGACCGGGGCCAGCAGTCTCTACGTCAACGAGATGGTCACCTCCCGCGCGCTGGTCGAGCGGACGCCCGAGTCGATGCGCCTGATCGCCCACGACGAGGACGAGCGCCCGCGCAGCGTGCAGCTCTACAGCGTCGACCCTGCGACCACCGCCGCCGCCGTGCGGATGCTGGTCACCGAGGAGCGCGCCGACCACATCGACCTCAACTTCGGCTGCCCGGTGCCCAAGGTCACCCGCAAGGGGGGCGGCGCGGCGCTGCCGTGGAAGCGCGACCTCTTCCGTGCGATCGTCTCCGCGGCGGTCACCGAGGGGGCGAAGGGGGACATCCCCGTCACGATCAAGATGCGCGTGGGGATCGACGCCGAGCACCACACCTATCTCGAGGCCGCGACCTCGGCCGTCGAGGAGGGGGTCGCCGCCGTCGCGCTGCACGCGCGCACCGCGAGCCAGGCCTACTCCGGCACCGCTGACTGGTCCCACATCAAGCTGCTCAAGGAGACCATCACGTCCGTCCCGGTCCTGGGCAACGGCGACATCTGGTCGGCCGAGGATGCGCTCCGCATGGTCGAGCAGACCGGCTGCGACGGGGTCGTCGTCGGCCGTGGGTGCCTGGGGCGTCCCTGGCTCTTCGCCGACCTCTCGGCGGCCTTCGCCGGGACGCAGGTGCGGGTGCGCCCGACCCTCGGCGAGGTCACGGCGACGCTCCGCCGGCACGCCGAGCTGCTCACCGACTTCTACGACGGCGACGAGCTGCGCGCCTGCCGTGACATCCGCAAGCACATCGCCTGGTACCTCAAGGGGTTCCCCGCCGGGTCGACGGTGCGCAACCAGCTCGCGCTCGTCGACTCGCTCGCGGCGCTCGACCGGCTCATCGAGACGATGGACCCGACCAGCCCGTGGCCCGGCGACGCCGCCGAGGGGCAGCGCGGCCGCGCCGGCTCCTCCCGCGTCGTCGCCCTGCCGGAGAACTGGCTCGCCTCGCAGGACCTCGACGAGGCGCAGCTCGCGACGATCGCCGCCGCCGAGCAGTCCGTCGCCGACGGCGGCTGACCTCACCCCACGACGACGAGCAGGTCGCCCCCTTCGACCTGCTGGCGGCCACCGATCGCCAGCCGCGTGACGGTGCCGGCCTGCGGGGTGGTGATCGAGGCCTCCATCTTCATCGCCTCGATGGTCGCGACGGTGTCACCGGCCGCGACCTCGGCGCCTTCCTCGACCTGCAGCGTCACGACCCCGGCGAAGGGAGCCGCGACCTGACCGGCTGCGTTGGGGTCGGCCTTCTCCGCCGCCACGACCTCGGCGTCGACGGTGCGGTCGCGCACCTGGACCGGCCGCAGCTGGCCGTTGACGGTGCCCATGACCGTGCGCATGCCCAGCTCGTCGGGCTCGCTCACCGAGCTCAGCCCGATGGTGAGGGTCTTGCCCGGCTCGATCTCGACCTCGTGGTCCTCGCCCTGCTCCAGCCCGTGGAGGAAGAGCCCGGTGTCGAGCACCGAGGTGTCGCCGAAGGAGGTGCGGGCTGCGCGCATCTCCTGCGTCGGGCCCGGGAAGAGCAGCTCGTTGAGCGTCTCGCGAGGGGACTCCCGCAGCGCCTGCTCCTGCTCGGGAGTGAGGTCGGCGGTCGGGGGCTGCTCGCGCCGACCCTCGAGGGCCTTGGTGCGGAAGGGCTCGGGCCAACCGCCGGGCGGGTCGCCGAGGTCGCCGCGCAGGAACCCGATCACCGAGTCGGGGATGTCGAAGCGGGCCGGGTCGGACTCGAACTCCGCCGGGTCGGCGCCCAGGCCCACGAGGGACAATGCGAGGTCGCCGACGACCTTGCTGCTCGGGGTGACCTTGACGATGTTGCCGAGCATCGAGTTGGCCGCGGCGTACATGTCCTCGACCTCCTCGAAGCGCTCCCCGAGACCGAGCGCGATCGCCTGCTGGCGCAGGTTGGACAGCTGGCCGCCGGGGATCTCGTGCCGGTAGACCCGCCCGGTGGGGGAGGCCAGTCCGGACTCGAAGGGGGCGTAGAGGCGGCGCACTCCCTCCCAGTAGGGCTCGAGGGCGAAGACCTGCTCGATGTCCAGGCCGGTCGGTCGGTCCGTGCCGTCGGTGGCGCCGACGAGCGCGGACAGCGACGGCTGCGAGGTCGTCCCGGCCATCGTCGCGCTGGCGGCATCGACCGCGTCGACGCCCGCGTCGATCGCCGCGAGCAGGGTGCCGATCTGCCCACCCGCGGTGTCGTGCGTGTGCAGGTGGACCGGCAGGTCGAAGCGCTCGCGCAGGGCGCGCACCAGGGTGGCCGCCGCGGGGGCGCGCAGCAGCCCGGCCATGTCCTTGATCGCGAGGACGTGGGCGCCGGTCTCGACGATCTGCTCGGCGAGGCGCAGGTAGTAGTCGAGGGTGTAGAGCTCCTCGCGCGGGTCGAGGAGGTTGCCGGTGTAGCACAGCGCCACCTCGGCGACAGCGGTGTCGGTCGCCAGCACCGACTCGACGGCCGGGCGCATCTGGCTGACGTCGTTGAGTGAGTCGAAGATGCGGAAGATCGACAGCCCGCTGCGGGCGGCCTCGGTGACGAAGGCGTCGGTCACGGTGGTCGGGTACGGCGTGTAGCCGACGGTGTTGCGTCCACGCAGCAGCATCTGCAGGGCGACATTGGGCATCGCCTCGTGGAGCGCGGCCAGACGCTCCCACGGGTCCTCGTGGAGGAAGCGAAGGGCGACGTCGTAGGTCGCGCCGCCCCAGGCCTCGACCGAGAGCAGCTGCGGGGTGAGCCGCGAGACGTGCTCGGCCACGTGCAGCAGGTCGCGGGTGCGCACCCGGGTGGCGAGCAGGGACTGGTGTGCGTCGCGGAAGGTCGTGTCCGTGACCGGGACGTCCGTGCGCTGGCGCAGGTCGGTGGCGAAGCCGGCCGGGCCGAGCCGCAGGAGACGGTCCCGGCTCCCTTCGGGCCGCTCGCCGTCGGGCAGCTGCGGCAGCTTGGTACGCGGCCGCACGTCACTCTTGCGCGGGCCGTGCGGCTGGTTGACGGTCACGTCGGCGAGGTAGGCGAGCAGCTTGGTCGCCCGGTCCTTGCCGGTCGGCGCGTCGAGCAGCTGGGGGCGCTCGTCGATGAAGCTCGTGGTGACCTCGCCGGCCTGGAAGGCGGGGTCGCTGAGCACGCCCTCGAGGAAGGGGAGGTTGGTCGCGACCCCACGGACCCGGAACTCCGCCAGGGCCCGGCGGGCGCGGCGCACGGCCAGCGGGAAGGTCGCGGCGCGGCAGGTGAGCTTGACGAGCATGGAGTCGAAGTGGGCGCTGACCTCGGCGCCGACGAAGGTCGTGCCGCCGTCGAGGCGCACGCCCGAGCCGCCTGCGGAGCGGTAGGCCGAGATCGTGCCCGAGTCGGGACGGAAGCCGTTGGCCGGGTCCTCGGTGGTGATGCGGCACTGCAGCGCGAAGCCGTGGGTACTGATGTCCTCCTGCCGGTGACCGAGCTCGGCGAGCGTGGCCCCGGCGGCGATCTGCATCTGCATGACGACGAGGTCGACCTCGGTGACCTCCTCGGTCACGGTGTGCTCGACCTGGATGCGCGGGTTCATCTCGATGAAGACGTAGCGACCGTCCTCGCCGAGCAGGAACTCGACGGTGCCGGCGTTGACGTAGTCGATCGACTTCGCGAACTTCACCGCGTCGGCGCACATGCGCTTGCGCAGGTCCGGGTCGAGGTTGGGCGCGGGGGCGATCTCGACGACCTTCTGGTGGCGGCGCTGCACGGAGCAGTCGCGCTCGAAGAAGTGCAGGACCTCACCGCTGGAGTCGCCGACGACCTGCACCTCGATGTGCCGCGGATTGATCACAGCCTCCTCGAGGTACATCGTCGGGTCGCCGAAGGCGGACTCGGCCTCACGCTGGGCGGCCTCGAGGGCCTCGCGCAGGTCCTCGCGCCGCGCGACCCGGCGCATGCCACGCCCACCGCCGCCGCTGACGGCCTTGACGAAGATCGGGAAGCCCGCCTCCTCGGCGGCCCTCTCCAGGACGTCCAGGTCGGTGCTCGCCTCGGACCCACCGAGGGTGGGCAGGCCGGCCGCCTTGGCCGCGGCGATGGCGCGCGCCTTGTTGCCGGTGAGCTCGAGGACCTGCGCCGGCGGGCCGATGAAGGTGATGCCGTGGGCGGCGCACTCCTCGGCGAGCTGGGGGTTCTCCGACAGGAACCCGTAGCCGGGGTAGATCGCGTCGACGTCGGCCTCGACCGCCACGCGCACGATCTCCTCGGGGTCGAGGTAGGCGCGGACCGGGTGGCCCTCCTCTCCGATGAGGTAGGCCTCGTCGGCCTTCATCCGGTGCTCCGACAGCCGGTCCTCCACGGGGTAGACGGCGACGGTCGTGGCGTCGAGCTCGGTGGCCGCGCGGAAGGCGCGGATGGCGATCTCGCCTCGGTTGGCGACGAGGATCTTGCGGAACATGGTGCCTCCGGGGTGTGAGGGCGGTCTCACCGCCGAAGGTAGCGGTCGGTACCGACGAAGGGGAGTCCGGTTCCCATCGTGGGAACGGGCATAGGCTCCCGGGCGTGAGCAACCAGAGCGATCGTGAGCGGTGGGTCTCCGAGGACCCGGTGCACAAGCGTGCCGACCGGGACGACTTCGCGCGCGATCGTGGGCGGCTCATCCACTCGGCGGCCCTGCGGCGGTTGTCGGCCAAGACGCAGGTGCTCGGTCCGGGCAGCGACGACTTCGTGCGCAACCGGCTGACCCACAGCCTCGAGGTCGCCCAGATCGGCCGGGAGTTCGGCGGGGCCCTCGGATGTCGTGCGGACGTGGTGGAGGTGGCCTGCCTCGCCCACGACCTGGGGCATCCCCCCTTCGGCCACAACGGCGAGACCGCGCTCAACAAGGTCGCGGACGCCATCGGTGGCTTCGAGGGCAATGCGCAGACGCTGCGCATCCTCACCCGGCTCGAGCCCAAGCGGGTGCACCCCGACGGTCGCCCGGCAGGGCTCAACCTCACCCGCGCCAGCCTCGACGCAGCCACCAAGTACCCGTGGCGACGTGGTCACGGACCCTCTCCCACACCGAAGTTCGGCGCCTACGAGGACGACCTGCCGGTCTTCGACTGGATGCGCGAAGGGGGTCCCGGCGGCTTCGTCCGCTGCCTCGAGGCGGATGTCATGGACTGGTCGGACGACGTGGCCTACTCGGTGCACGACGTCGAGGACGCCATCGCGTCCGGGCGGCTGGAGCTGCGGCAGCTGCGTGACGCCCACGAGACGGACGCGGTCCTCGACATGGCAGTGCGCTTCTTCGCCGCTGACCTCGGCCGCGATGCGGTCGGGGAGGGGCTGGAGCGGATCCTCGCCACGGGCGCGGTGCCCGACTCCTACGACGGCTCCCGCGCGGCGCTCGCCGGGCTGAAGGACATGACCTCCCGGATCATCGGACGCTTCGTCCACGCCGCGGAGGAGGCCACCCGAGCGGTCCACGGCCCCGGTGACCTGGGGCGCTACGAGGCCCGGCTGGTCGTGCCGGACGACTCCCTGGCGGAGGTCGCTGTGCTCAAGGCGGTGGCCGCCCACTTCGTCATGTTCTCCGGGGAGCGTGACGACGAGTACCTGTACCAGCGTCAGGTGGTCGCCGACCTGGTCCGGTGGTTCGCGGCCGACCCCGAGGGACGACTCGACGCCGACCTCCGGTACGACCTCGCGGCGGCCGGCGACGATGCCGCCCGGCTGCGGGTGGTCGTCGACCAGGTCGCGGGGCTGACCGACGTGCGAGCGCTGGCGCTGCACTCCGCGCACTGCTGAGTGGCGACTGTCGTGGTCCTTCCGACGGACGGCTGACGGGCAGTCACCGGCGGCACCTAGACTCGGCCCCAGTCGGGTCGAGCGTGGAGGTGACCAGTGGCGGGACGGATCCGCGCAGAGGACGTGCAGGCGGTCAAGGAGCGCTCCTCGATCACCGACGTCGTCCGTGAGCACGTGAGCCTGCGTCCGGCGGGCATCGGCTCGATGAAGGGGTTGTGCCCCTTCCATGACGAGAAGACGCCGAGCTTCACCGTCCGCGAGACCGTCGGGGCCTACCACTGCTTCGGTTGTGGCGAGGGCGGCGACGTCATCTCCTTCGTGCAAAAGCTGGACCACCTCACCTTCGCCGAGTCCGTGGAGCGTCTCGCGGGCAAGCTCGGGATGGAGCTGCGCTACGACGAAGGGGGCGGCCCCCGTGACGGGGTCGGGCTCGGCAAGCGATCCCGCCTCATCGAGGCGCACCGAGCGGCCGCGGAGTTCTACCACTCCCGCCTCCTCGAGACGCCGGAGGCGCGGATCGGCCGTGACTTCCTGCGGGAGCGGGGCTTCGCGTCGCCGGAGGCCAAGCTCTTCGGCATCGGCTACGCGCCACGATCAGGGGAGGAGCTGGCCCGCCACCTGCGCGGCAAGGGCTTCACCGACGACGAGCTGACGATCGGCGGGCTGTGTGGCCGCGGGTCGCGCGGGCTGTACGACCGGTTCCGCGGACGCCTCATCTGGCCGATCCGCGACATCACCGGCGACACCATCGGCTTCGGTGCCCGGCACCTGTGGGACAACGACCGGATCGGCGCCAAGTACCTCAACACCACCGAGACCCCGATCTACAAGAAGTCGACGGTCCTCTACGGGCTCGACCTGGCCAAGAAGTCGATCCGCGACGAGCGCCAGGTCGTCGTCGTCGAGGGCTACACCGACGTCATGGCCGCGCACCTGTCCGGGGTCCAGGGCGCGGTGGCCACCTGCGGCACCGCCTTCGGCGAGGACCACATCAAGGTCATCCGCCGCATCGTGCGCGACGAGGCCGACCTCGCCCCGGCCAAGGTGATCTTCACCTTCGACGGGGACAAGGCCGGTCAGGGTGCGGCGATGAAGGCCTATGCCCAGGACGACAAGTGGGCCAGCCAGAGCTTCGTCGCCGTGGCCAAGGACGGCATGGACCCGTGCGACCTGCGGCTGCGCGAGGGCGACGCCGCCGTCCGCGACCTGGTCGAGGACGCCGTGCCGATGTTCGAGTTCGCGGTGCGCACGACGCTGGCGCGCTTCGACCTGCAGACGGCCGAGGGCCGGGTACGCGGGATGGGCGCCGTCGCGCCGATCATCAACAGCATCCGCGACTCCTCCCTGCGGCCCGAGTACGTGCGCACGGTCGCCGGCTGGGTCGGCGTCGAGGTCGAGCAGATGCGCGACGCGGTGACCCGGGCGGGTCGGATCCAGGCGCGAGCCGACTCGGGTGACAACCGAGCCAACCCCGAGACGCCCGAGCCGACGGCCGGCGAGGCCGCCTCGGGGGTCCCCACACCCGACCTGCGCGACCCGATCGTCAAGGCCGAGCGGCAGCTCCTGCAGTCGATGCTCCAGCACCCCTCGATGTTCTCGCCCGAGGACCTCGACGCGGTCGAGCCGGAGGGCTTCGCCGCCCCGGCCCACCGAGCCGTCTTCGCCGCCGTCCGGGAGGTCGGACCCCTCGACCAGGGGACGAGCCTGTCGGGCTGGCACGCCCGGATCGACGAGGCGACGCCGCTCGCCGTCGCGCCCCTCGTCGCCGAGCTGTCCGTCGCCCCCCTTCCCGTCGTCCATGACCAGTCCACCGGCGCGCCGCCCCCGCACTACACCCGCTCGCTGCTGGTGCGAGTGCGCGAGGTGGCGATCGGGCGCCGCATCTCCGACGCGATGTCGCAGATGCGGCGGCTCGCTGCCGACCCGTCCTCGGACCAGAGCGCCCTGCGCGAGCTGTCCCTGACCCTGCAGGGGCTCGAGCGCGAGCGCGCTGCCCTGCGAGCGGAGCTGCAATGAGTCCAGCGTGGAGTCGATGGCGGCGGGCCCGCGCGGTCCCCGTCCCCGAGGGCGTCGAGCTCGCGCGTGGCGAGCGGGTGCTCGCGACGGCAGCGACGACCGGTGACGAGGTCGTGGTCATCACGACCCACCGTCTCGTCGTGCCCGGGGGAGCGCTCGCCGGCGGCCGGCCCTGGCACCTGGTCGATCGGGGTCGGTGGGACCCCGAGACCGACGAGCTGTCGGTCACCTGGGTCGACCACGGACCCGCCGGGCAGTGGACGCTCACCGATGCCGGTGCGGTGCCCGACCTGCTGCGCGAGCGGGTGCAGGCGACGATCGTGCTCGTCGAGGAGGTCTCGGTCGACCGTCAGCGGCGCGCCAGGGTCGTCCTGCGCAAGGACCTGGCGTCCGGGAGGATGCTCGCCCAGACCATCGTCGGCCGAGGCTGCGACCCGGACGATCCTGACCTGGTGGCCGCGACCGAGGTGGTCGCCGACCGGCTGGCGGAGCAGATCGGCCTCGAGGGCTGAGGTCGCACGGCTGACGTCGCGCGGCTGATGTCCGGACGGCTGACGTCGCGCGGCTGACGTCCGCGCGGTGACCGGCCGTGGTCGCCGGGTCCCTCCCTTCCTATGGTGAGGACATGACCACCGACGCCCTGCCCGTGCTCGACCTCGCCGACCTCGACGCGGGCCCCGAGGCCGCCGAGCGGTTCCGCGAGCAGCTGCGCACGGCCACCCACGAGGTCGGCTTCTTCCACCTGCGTCACCACATCGAGCCCGCGGTCGTCGCGGAGCTCTTCGACGTCGCCCGACGCTTCTTCGCCCTGCCGGAGGAGGACAAGCGCGCGATCGAGATGATCCGCAGCCCGCAGTTCCGCGGGTGGACGCGGCTCGATGGTGAGCTGACCCAGGGGCAGGTCGACCATCGCGAGCAGATCGACGTCGGCTCCGAGCGTGAGGAGAGCGGCATCGTCGACCCGCCCTACATGCGCCTCGACGGCCCCAACCAGTGGCCGCAGGCGTTGCCCGAGCTGCGCGTCGTCCTCCAGGCGTGGATCGAGCGGCTGGAGGTGCTGAGTCACCGGCTGCTCGCGCAGTGGGCACTGTCACTGGGCGCCCCGGCCGACCACTTCGTCTCGACCTTCGACCCGGCGTCGATCCTGCTCAAGCTCGTCAAGTACCCCGGGACGGCCGACACCTCCCAGGGCGTCGGGGCGCACAGCGATCCCGGCATCCTCACGCTGCTGCTCATCGAGCCGGGCAAGGCCGGGTTGCAGGTGCAGGCGGGCGACGGGTGGATCGACGTGCCCCCGACCGAGGACTGCTTCGTCGTCAACATCGGCGAGCTCATGGAGGTGGCGACCGACGGCTATCTGCGCGCCACGCAGCACCGCGTCACCGCCCCCGCGCAGGGGAGCGAGCGGCTCTCGATCCCCTTCTTCTTCAACCCCGCGCTGGATGCCCCGGTGCCCTCCGTCGAGCTGCCGCCGCACCTCGCGGCGGAGGCGAAGGGCGTCACCCAGGACGCCGCAAATGTCATCGGGAGCCGCTACGGGGAAAACCTCCTGAAGGCTCGTCTGCGGGCCCACCCCGACGTCGCCGCGCTGCACCACGCCGACCTCGTCAGCCACGAGGAGTGAGTCCCAGCCCCCGTTTTCGTCTCACGGCCACCTTCTTGCTATGGTGGCGCAGCGCTTCGGCGCGATCCCCTGTAGCTCAATTGGCAGAGCAGCCGACTGTTAATCGGCAGGTTACTGGTTCGAGTCCAGTCGGGGGAGCAAGCAGAGCCCCTCACCCGCAACCCGGGTGAGGGGCTCTCGGCATTGCTGGGCTCGTTGCGGGGGTGCCGGGCCTCGGGGTCGGCCGGGGGTGCCGGGCCTCGGGTCGGTCGGGGGTGCCGGGCCTCGGTCCCGGGTCTGCTGACGGGTCAGCTCGAGCTGGGGGACCCGTCGGAGCTGGACGTGCTGGCAGGGCGCGGCTCGGGGCAGGCCTGCAGCTTCGGCGGGGTGGCCGTGCGCTTGCCGATCTGCTTGACGGTGCCCAGGTTGTCGCGCACCGAGCGCTTCCACTCGCCGTCCTCGACCATGGCCGCCAGGGCGTCGCGGACGTCCTTGCAGAGGGTGGTGTCCTCACGGCGCATGGCGACGCCCCAGCGCTCGCGGGTGAACGGCTTGCCGCTCGTGCGCCACTCGTCCGGGGGAGTGGAGGCCCGGGCGAAGCCCGCGAGGATCGCCGCGTCGGAGGTGACCGCATCGACCTTGTCCCGCTTGAGCAGGTCGACGCAGTCGGAGATGCGTGGTCGCACCGTCAGGTGCAGCCCGGGGTAGTTGGCGACCAGCTCGGTCGTCGACTGCGAGCCCTGGACGCTGCACACCGTCGAGCCCGACAGCTGGGAGGGCTTGCGGATCCTGCTGGTGGTGGGCACCAGCAGGTCCTGGCCCGTCGTCAGGTAGGGGCCGGCGAACGTGATCTGATCGGCTCGTTCGGGCGTGATCGAGTAGGCGGCGAGGACCAGGTCGACCTGGCCGGTGGCCAGCAGCGTCTCGCGCTGATCGGTCTGTGCCTCGACGAAGGTGATCCGCGAGATGCCCAGGTAGCGCGCGATGTAGCGCGCGACGTCGGCGTCCAGGCCGCTGTAGGTGTCGGCCTCACGCAGGCCCACACCGGGTTGGTCGAAGGAGATGCCCACCCGCAGGGTGCCCGGCAGCTCGGTCTCGTTCAGGGAGGGACTCGATGTGGTGCTCGAGGAGGTGCTGGTCCCGCTCGTCGTGGTGCTCGAGGAGGTGCTGGTCCCGCTCGTCGTGGTGCTCGAGGAGGTCGTCGAGCTGGTGGACACCGGTGCGGGGGAGTCGGTGGGGCCGACATCCACGGATCGCACGCACGCGGTCAGGAGGGTAGCGGTGAGCGCGGCTGTGGTCAGCACGCGGACTCGGCGCACGTCATCCCCCTTCGTCGGACGGGTCCATCCTCTCAGGTCCCGACCGTCGACGAAGGGGTGATGGGCCGCCTCGTGCCTCAGCGTTTGACGGTCGAGGAGGTGCGCCCGAAGGTCGTGCTGGTGTCGGCCGTCGACAGACGCCAGTAGCGGGCCGTCGACGCGTAGGCCTTGACGCTGACCCGTCCGTACCGATCGGCGATCGGGCTGGCCACCCACCTCCACGAGCAGGACGAGCAGTTCTTCGCCCGCAGGACGACCTTCTGCCCGGCCCAGGCGCGGTAGGTCTCGTAGTTGAGGGAGTACCGGGTGGCCGTGCCCTTGACCGTCACGTAGTTGCCGCTGCGGCTGCTGCTGATGGACGTCCTGGAGCCGATCTTGACGGTCATGGTCCGCGAGTTCTGAAGCATGTCGTCGTAGTTGTGGTCGTAGGCGTAGTCAGGTCGGACCGAGTAGGTGCCGAGGGGTGACCAGTCGTACCAGTCCTCGGTGTCCGTCGAGGCACCGTCGAAGTTGAAGGAACCCTCGTACCCTTGGGTCGGGTGCATCAGGTCCCACCAGCCGGACTGGGCGTACGAGAGGCAGCCCGGGCTGAAGGAGGCCGTGATCGTCCGGTAGGGGCTGGAGATGGCCACCCGGCTCGGCACGGTGATGTTGCAGGAGTACGCGGTCTGCGCGGTCGGTACGGCCTGCGAGGACGGAGCCGCGACGGTCATGAGGGTCAGGGGAAACAGGGATGCGGCGACGGCGGCCGCGAGGCGTTGGAGCATGGGTGACCTCGGATCAGGACGAAGGGCGGAGCCCGGGCGACGCCCGGACAACTCGAAGAGTAGGGCTGAGCGCCGACAATGACCATGACCGGTTCGCGGACTCGTCACCGGCGAAGCATGCGGTGGGGCGACTGGGGCTTGAACCCAGGACCGACGGATTATGAGTCCGGTGCTCTGACCGACTGAGCTACCGCCCCGAACGCCCGAGGGCGTCGGCGTGAGGCTACCTTGTCGGCGGTGAAACGACTGAGGTGCCCGGGGCCATCGTGAGGGCTGGTGCTCTTGTGGTACTTGGGGCACAATGGCCGCACAACCGAATATCGTCGAGCAGCACACCACGAAGTCTCATGCGTGCAGCAGCTTGATCCACGAGACAGTGCCTGGCGTTGGGGAAGACGTCCATCGCACTCAAGGAGGATCGAGATGTCTGCAGGAAAGCGCGTCAGTACGCGAGGTGTGGTGTTTATCCACAGCACCCCGACGGCCCTGTGCCCCCACATCACGTGGGCGCTCGAGTCCGTGCTGGGTCAGGCTGTGTCACTGGACTGGACCGAGCAGCAGCTCGGCCGGTCGCTCAAACGCGCCGAGTTCTCCTGGACGGGCGACCCCGGCACCGGCGCCAAGCTGGCCTCCGCCCTGCGCGGTTGGGACAACGTGCGCTACGAGGTCACCGAGGAGCCCACCCCGGGTCTGGACGGCTCCCGCTGGAGCCACACGCCGACCCTCGGCATCCACCACGCCACCATCTCGGCATCCGGTGATGTCGTCCTGCACGAGAACCGTCTCCGCGAGGTCATGACCCTCGCCCAGGGCGCCGGCGAGGCCGTCGAGGACATGCTCGGTGAGCTGCTCGGCGAGGCTTGGGACGCCGAGCTCGAGCCCTTCCGTCACGCCGGCGACGGTGCCCCCGTGCGTTGGCTGCACAAGCTCGGCTGACCCCTCCACCGGACTCCACTACGAAGGGCGCCGCGCACCCTCCTTGGCGCGGCGCCCTTCGTCATGCCCGGATGGGGCTGCCGGGTGCTAGTCCTCGGCGCCAGCCGCGACCGGCGCGGTCGGGATCGCCTCGGCGGACGTGCGTCCCCGGCGATTGATCCGACGCTCGAGCAGCCCGGCGAGGGCGGTGAGTGCCCAGTTCACCGTGATGAAGATCAGGGCGACGACGACGAGCGCGGCGAAGATGTTGGAGTGCAGGGACGAGAGGTTCTGGCCCTGCTGGAGCAGCTCCGGGTAGGTGATGACGGTGCCGAGCGCGGTGTCCTTCAGGATGACGACGAGCTGGCTGACCAGCGCTGGCAGCATCGCGGTCACGGCCTGCGGAATCTGGATCGAGCGCAGCACCTGGTTGGGCGAGAGACCCACCGACAGGCCGGCCTCTCGCTGCCCGGCAGGCAGCGAGTGCACTCCTGAGCGCAACAGCTCGGCCATGACGGCGCCGTTGTACAGGGTCAGTGCGGTGACGACAGCGGCGAGCGGATTGATCTCCGCGGAGAAGACGCCGTTGTAGGCGTAGATGCCGAAGAAGAAGATCATCATGATCAGCACGGGGATGGCGCGGAAGAACTCCACGACAGCACTGCTGATGATGCGCACGAGCCGGCTCTGGGAGAGCCGGCCGGTGCCGAAGACGAAGCCGAAGATGCTCGCGCCGATGACCGAGAGACCAGCGGCCTTGAGGGTGTTCCACAGACCAAGGAGCAGGTAGTAGCGCCAGGTGGACCACGTGGCCATCGGTGACCACTTCGCGCCGGAGAACTCCTCGTACTCGTTGAGCTTGCCCACGACGACCCAGGCGATGGCGACGGCCACGACGATGCCGAGGACGGCGATGATCCGGTAGCGGGCTCGTGCCTTGGGGCCGGGGTTGTCGAAGAGGACGCTGGCACTCATCGCTTGACCGCCATCCGACGCGAGAGGCTCGTCAGGCCGATGCCGATCGGCAGGGTGACGATGATGAAGAAGCCGGCCACGAGGGCGAAGGTCACGTAGTTCAGGTCGGCCCGCAGCTCGATCGCCGAGCTCATCAGGGCTGCCGTCTCGGCGACGCCGATGGCGGCGGCGACCGTGGTGTTCTTGATGAGGGCGATGGTCACCGAGGCGAGCGGCGTGATCGCCCCCCGAAGGGCCTGTGGGAGGACGACGTTGGTGAGGTTCTGGGTGAAGGTCAACCCGAGGGAGCGGGCCGCCTCGGCCTGGCCCGGCGGCACGGTGTTGATGCCGCTGCGAATCGCCTCGCAGACGAAGGCCGCGTGGTAGACCGCCAGCCCGACGATGGCCCATCGCACGCCGTTGTCGGCGATGGATGTCGGGCTCGCCTCGTCGGCGAGGTTGATGCCGAGGTCGTAGAGCATGACGAAGATGGTGAAGGTGAGGATCAGGGTCAGCGGGGTGTTGCGGATGATGTTGACGTAGGCGGCACCCACGAAGCGAAACATCGCCACCGGCGACACCCGCATGATCGCCACGATCGTCCCGATCACCATGGCTCCGACGAGGGAGAAGGCGGCCAGCTTGATGGTCAGCCAGAAGGCTCCCCACACGTCGAACTGCTGGAAGAGCTCGTTCATCCACTACTCCTTACGAGCGAACTATGGTGCTGAAGAGATCGGGCGGGGGGCGGTGGGGTTGGGCAGAGGTGCCAGCCCAACCCCACCGCTCACATCAGGAGCAGGCGTCGAGCTTCGGCGGGTTGGTCTTGGCGTCCACCTTGAAGCCCGCCGGGCCGAAGTTGGCCTCGACGGCCTTGTCCCAGGCACCGTCCTCGACCATCTTGGTCAGGGCCTTGTTGACGTCCTCGCACAGCGCGGTGTCGCCCTTCTTCAGCCCGACGCCGTACCGCTCCTCGGAGAAGGGAGCACCGACGACCTTGAGCGTGCCCTTGTACTGGTCCTGCGCCGCGTAGCCGGCGAGGATCGTGTCGTCCGTCGTCAGGGCGTCGAGCTGGCCCTTGGAGACGGCCTCGGCGCACTTGGAGTAGGTGTCGAACTCCTGCAGATTGACGCCGGGGACCTCCTTCTTGACATTGTCGGCGGAGGTCGAGCCGGTGACCGAGCACAGCTTCTTGCCGTCGAGGTCCTTGGGGCCCTTGATCGTGGAGTCGGTGGCCACGAGCAGGTCCTGACCGGCGATGAAGTAGGGGCCGGCGAAGGAGACCTTCTGCTTGCGCTCGTCGGTGATCGAGTAGGTGGCGAAGATCAGGTCCACCTGGCCGGTCGCGATGAGGTCCTCGCGCTGCTTGCTCGGCGCCTGGACGAACTGCACATCGGTCTTGCCGAGCTCCTTGGCGACGTAGTTGGCGACGTCGACGTCGAACCCGGTGTAGGTGTTGCCCTCCTTGAGGCCGAGCCCCGGCTGGTCGAACTTGATGCCGACCTTGATGCTCTCGCCGCCGGCGCCACCGCCGGCGCCGTCGTCACCGCCGCCGTCGTCGCTGCCACAGGCCGCGAGGCCGGCCGCAAGGACGAGGGTGAATGCTGCTGCGCCGATTCGTCGCGTGATCATGGTGCTCCTCCTGGGTTGTCCGCGGGCCACTCCCTGTGATCCGCGGTCCTGCTCTGGTGCGTGCGTGACGTGGTGTGCTGGTCAGTGGCTGAGGATCTTGCCGAGGAAGTCCTTGGCCCGATCGCTCTTCGGATTGGTGAAGAACTCCTCGGGCGTGTCCGACTCGACGATCTGCCCGTCGGCCATGAAGACGACCCGGTCGGCTGCCCGCCGGGCGAAGCCCATCTCGTGGGTGACGACGACCATCGTCATGCCGGACTGGGCCAGCTGGGTCATCACGTCGAGGACCTCGTTGATCATCTCGGGGTCGAGGGCCGAGGTCGGCTCGTCGAAGAGCATGACCTTGGGGTCCATGGCCAGGGAGCGGGCGATCGCCACGCGCTGCTGCTGCCCGCCGGAGAGCTGCGCGGGGAACTTCGAGGACTGGGCCTCGACACCGACCCTGGTCAGCAGCTCGTGGGCGCGCTGGTTGGCCTCGGCCTTGGACTTCTTGCGCACCTTCATCGGGCCGAGGGTGACGTTGTCGAGGATCGACTTGTGCGCGAAGAGGTTGAAGGACTGGAAGACCATGCCGACATCGGCCCGCAGACGGGCCAGCGCCTTGCCCTCCTCGGGCAGCGGCACACCGTCGATGGTGATGCTGCCGGACTCGAAGGTCTCGAGACGGTTGATCGTGCGGCACAAGGTCGACTTGCCCGACCCGGAGGGCCCGATGACGACGACGACCTCGCCCTTGCCGATCGTCAGGTTGATGTCCTTGAGGACGTGCAGCTGACCGAAGTGCTTGTTGACATCGGTGAGCACGACGAGGGGTTCATGGGTGACGCTGTCGCTCGACATGTGGTCGAACCTAGTCGCTCACACGTGTGCCGGGTCACACCAACAGGCCGGCGTGACCTGAGTGAGACACTCGGTCACGCCGGCCTGTCGGGTCGGGCGTGGGTGGGACGCGCGTCGGGCTCGTGCCCGAGGTGCGCGGGCCGCGGGTCAGAGCGGGATGTTGCCGTGCTCCCCACGTCGGGCGGGCGCCTCGGCCAGTGCCTGGGCGATCGCCGAGCGGGTGCGGGTGGGCTCGACGATCTCGTCGACCACGCCGATCTCCACGGCCCGCTCCAGACCGCCCGAGAGGCGGTCGTGCTCGTCGGCGAGCTGCTGCTCGACCTCGGCCAGCTCCGACTCGTCGACCTCCGCCAGGCGGCGCCGGTGCAGGATGCGGATCGCGGCGACGGAGCCCATGACCGCGACGTGCGCGTCGGGCCAGGCGAAGACCTTGGTGGCACCGAGCGAGCGCGAGTTCATCGCGATGTAGGCGCCGCCGTAGGTCTTGCGGGTCACGACCGTCACCCGCGGAACGACGGCCTCGGCGAAGGCGTGCAGGAGCTTGGCCCCGCGTCGCACGACGCCGTCCCACTCCTGGCCGACACCGGGCAGGTAGCCGGGGACGTCGACGAGCACGACGAGCGGGACACCGAAGGCGTCGCACATCCGCACGAAGCGGGCGGCCTTCTCCGCCGAGGAGGAGTCGAGACACCCGCCCAGACGCATCGGGTTGTTGGCGACGACACCCACGGTGCGTCCACCCATGCGGCCGAGCGTCGTGACGATGTTGGGGGCCCACCGGCCGTGCAGCTCCTGCACCTCGCCGGAGTCGAGCAGCTGCTCCACGAGCGGGTGCACGTCGTAGGCACGCTTGGCCGACTCGGGCAGCTGCTCGGCGAGGTCGACGTCGTTGACGCCGCTCACGTCGAAGCTGCCCTGGTCAGCGAGCAGGCGACACAGCGTGCCGGCCCGCTCGAAGGAGTCCTCGATCGAGTCGGCGAGCACGTGGACGACACCGGAGCGACGACCGTGCGGCTCGGGACCACCCAGGCGAAGGGCGTCGACGTCCTCTCCGGTGACCGACCGGACGACATCGGGTCCGGTGACGAAGATGCGCCCCTCCGGGGCGAGGATGACGATGTCGGTCAGCGCCGGGCCGTAGGCGGCGCCACCGGCGGCGGCGCCGATGACGACGGAGATCTGGGGGATCGTGCCCGAGGCCCGGGTCATGATCGCGAAGACCTCACCGACGGCGTGCAGCGAGACGACGCCCTCGGGCAGTCGGGCGCCACCGGAGTGCCACAGGCCCACGATCGGCAGCCCGTCGGCGAGCGCGCGCTCGTAGGCGGCGACGACGACCTTGCAGCCGGCGACGCCCATCGCGCCGCCCATGATCGTGGCGTCGGAGGCGAAGACGACGACCGGCTGGCCGCCGACCGTGCCCGTCGCGGCGAGCATCCCCGAGTCGTCGTCCTGCGTGATCAGCTCGAGCGAGCCGTCGTCGAGGAAGGCGGCGAGGCGGTGGTTGGGGTTACGGGGGTCCTCCTCGCGGGGGACCTTGACGCGCTTGCCGACAGCGGCCGAGGCGGCACTGGGCTGGCGGGTCATGCGAAGGTCCTGAAGGCCAGGGCGACGTTGTGCCCACCGAATCCGAAGGAGTTGTCGAGCACGAGCAGGTCCCCGTCGCCGAGGGGGCGGGGGGTGTCCCGGACGACGTCCAGGGTGACCGCCGGGTCGAGGTTGTCGATGTTGATGGTCGGGGGAGCGACCCGGTCACGCACCGCCTGCACGGAGAAGACGGCCTCGAGGGCGCCGGCGGCGCCCAGGAGGTGCCCGGTCATCGACTTGGTCCCGCTGACGGCCATGTGGTCGGCGTCGTCACCGAAGGCCCGCCGGATCGCGGCGACCTCCGCGACGTCACCGACGGGAGTCGAGGTCGCGTGCGCGTTGATGTGGCACAGGTCCGCGGGCGTGGCGCCCGCGTCGCGGACGGCGTCGGCCATCGCCCGCGAGGCACCGGCACCCTCGGGCTCGGGAGCGGCGATGTGGTGGCTGTCCGCGCTCACGCCGAAGCCGGCGAGCTCGCAGATGATGTTGGCGCCGCGGGCCCGGGCGTGCTCCTCGGACTCGAGGATGAGGATGGCCGCACCCTCGCCGAGGACGAAGCCGTCACGGTCGGTGTCGTAGGGGCGCGAGGCCGTCTGCGGGGAGTCGTTGCGCGTCGACAGCGCCTGCATCGCGGCGAAGCCGGAGATGGGCAGCGGGTGGATGGACGCCTCGGCGCCACCGGCGATGACGACATCGGCCAGGCCCTCACGGATGAGGTGGGCGCCGTAGCCGATCGACTCGGCACCGGAGGAGCAGGCGGACACGAGTGTGTGCGCGCCGGCGCGGGCACCGAACTCGAGCGAGACCGTGCCGGCCGCCGAGTTGGGCATGAGCATCGGGATCGACAGCGGGTAGACGCGGCGAGGACCCTTGGTACGCAAGGCCTCCCACGCGGTGAGCAGGGTCTGGACGCCGCCGATGCCGGTGCCGACCGCGCTGGCGAGCCGCTCGGGCTCGACCTCGGGGGAGCCGGCGTTGGCCCACGCCTCACGCGAGGCCACGAGGGCGTACTGGGCGAAGGGGTCCAGACGCTTGGTCTCGACCTTCTTGAGCACCTCGGCGGCCGGGACGGTCAGCTGCGCGGCGAAGCTGACGGGCAGCTCGAACTCCTCGACCCACGACTCGTCGAGGGTGGCGGCGCCGGGGCGTCCGGCGAGGATCGCCTGCCAGGTCTCCTCGGCGGTGCCGCCGAGCGGGGTCGTGGCGCCGAGGCCGGTGACGACGACGGTGGGCCGGGGAGAAGTCATTCGGGGCTCCTGTGGGTGAGGGGAGTGGGGCCGGGCGGTTCCCCCCTTCGTCATGCCGAAGGGGGGAACGTCACCGGTCTCAGGCGGGCTGGTTGGCCTTGATGAAGGTGACGGCGTCGCCGACGGTCTTGAGGTTCTTGACCTGCTCGTCGGGGATCTTGGCGCCGAACTTCTCCTCGGCGGTGACGGCGATCGTCATCATCGACAGCGAGTCGACGTCGAGGTCATCGGTGAAGGTCTTGTCGGCGGTCACCTCGGACGCGTCGACACCGGTCTCCTCGGACACGATCTCGGCGAGGCCGTCGAGGATCTCCTGGTCGCTGAATGCCATGGAATTGCTCCTTGTTGTGCGGTGGGTGGTCCGAGAACCCGTCGGACCGACGGGAAACTAGGGAAGGGTCACGACCTGCGCGGCCCAGGTCAGGCCCGCGCCGAAGCCGATCTGCAGGGCCAGTCCGCCGGGCACGACCTCGCCCTCACGGAGCATGCGCTCCATGGCGAGCGGGACGGATGCCGCGGAGGTGTTGGCGGTGGTGACGATGTCGCGGGCGACGGGCAGGTCCTTGGGCAGCTTGAGCGCCTTGACCATCTGGTCGATGATCCGCACATTGGCCTGGTGGGGGACGAAGGCCGCGAGGTCCTCGGCCGTGACGCCTGCGGCGTCGAGCGCCCGCTGGGCCTCCTTGGCCATCGACCAGACGGCCCACCGGAAGACGCTGGGACCCTCCATGACGATCGCCGGCCATGGCATGGCGCGGTCGGCCTCGAGGGTCATCCAGGACTCGCGCTGGGCGATCAGGTGCTTCTGCTCGCCGTCGCTGCCCCAGACCGTCGGGCCGATGCCCGGGGTGTCGCTGCGCGAGACGATCGCGGCACCGGCGCCGTCACCGAAGATGAAGGCCGAGCCACGGTCCGTCGGGTCGGTGAAGTCGAGCATCTTCTCGACACCGACGACGAGCACGTGCTCGGCGGTGCCGACCCGGACCATGTCGTTGGCCACGGAGATGCCGTGGCAGTAGCCGGCGCAGGCGGCGGAGAGGTCGAATGCCGGTGCACGAGAGCCCAACCGCGCCGCGAGCTCAGGGGCTGCGGCAGGCGTCTGGTAGGGGTGGGACACCGTCGCGACGATGACTGCGTCCACCTGCTCACCGGTGATCCCCGCGTACTCGAGCGCGCCGCGCGAGGCGTGCTCGGCCATGTCGACGACGCTCTCGTCGGGGGCTGCCTTGTGCCGCGAGGCGATGCCGGACCGCTCACGGATCCACTCGTCGGAGGAGTCGATCGCCTCGACGATCTCGCTGTTGGGCACGACGCGCTCGGGGCGGTAGCCGCCGATGCCGGTCAGCCGGGCGTGGTGCAGGACGTCGGGGACGCCGAGGGTGCTCATGACAGACCTTCCTGGGGGTGCATGCGCAGCAGCGGCTGGCCGGGGGAGACCGGGTCGCCGTCCTCGACGAGCCACTCGACGACCGTGCCGGCGTGGCCGGAGCGCACCTCGAGCGAGTCGCGAAGGGAGGACACGTGGGCGACGACGTCGCCGGCGGCGACCTCGGTCCCCGGCTGCACGGCGGAGACCTGGACCATGCCCTTGACCGGAGAGGTCACCAGGCGCCAGGTGGGCTGGGATGCCTGACGGCTGGAGCCGTGCTCACGGACCATGCGGTGCGCGGCCTCGAGGTCGTCGGGGGTCTTGAGCGCGAGCACCTCGACACCCTTGAGACCACGCTTGACCAGACCGGTCAGGGCCCCGGCCGGCGGGATCTCGATGATGCCGGTGACGCCGAGGTCCTTGAGCGTCTCCATGCACAGGTCCCAGCGCACCGGGTTGCTCACCTGGTTGACGATGCGTCGCAGGACCTCGGGCCCGGAGTGCACCACGCTCCCGTCGACGTTGGAGACGATCGGGACGCGGGCGTCGTGGGTCGAGACGGCGCGTGACAGCCGGGCGAGGTCGGCGACCGCAGGCTGCATGTGCTCGGTGTGGAAGGCGCCGGCGACCTTGAGCGGCATGACCCGCGTCTTGGCGGGCGGGTTGTCGGCGAGGGCGGCGAGCTGCTCGAGCGTGCCTGCGGCGACCACCTGGCCGGCGCCGTTGACGTTGGCGGCCGTCAGACCCTGCGACTCGATGCTCGCGAGGACCTCCTGCGGGTCACCGCCGAGGACCGCGCTCATGCCGGTCGCGGTGACCGTGGCGGCACTGGCCATGGACCGGCCGCGCTCGCGGACGAGGACCATGGCCTGCTCGGCGCTGATGACACCGGCTGCGCTGGCCGCGGTGATCTCACCGACGCTGTGCCCGGCGCCGGCCCCGACGACGCGGAACCCGTCGGCCGGGTGCTGGAAGAGCGCGAGGAGCGAGAGCAGCCCTGCGGCGACGATGAGCGGCTGCGCCACCGCGGTGTCCTTGATGGTCTCCTCGTCGGAGGTCGTGCCGTGCGCGGCCAGGTCGATCCCGGCGACGGTCGAGAGCCAGTGGAGTCGGTCTGCCACACCGGGCAGCTCGAGCCATGGAGAGAGAAAACCGGGCGTCTGGGACCCCTGACCGGGGCAGGTGATGGCGAGCACGACTCAAGAGTCCCGCGACAACGAGGGTGGGGGCGACGTCGACTCCACCAGAGATTCACCCGAGGCTCTTGGAGGGATCCTCCAAGATGGCCCCCAGAGCCAGCGCGATCCGCACGGTGAAGGCCTCGTGCGGGTCGGTGAGGTCGTAGCCGATGACATCGCTGATCCTGCCGAGCCGGTAGCGCACGGTGTTGACGTGGACGATGAGCTCTCGCGCCGTCGCCTCGAGGCCGGGGGACTCCAAGTGGGTGCGGGCGGTCTCGAGCAGGCTCGGGTGGTCCTCGAGGGCGAGCTGGACCTGCTCGACCAGGGTGACCCGGGCCAGGTCGTCGCCCGCGATGGCCCGCTCGGCGAGCAGGTCGTCGGCCGCCACCGGGTGTGGCCGGCCGGGCCACCCGGGTGCAGCGACGTGCCCGGCCACGGCGGCGTGCGCGGAGAGGGCGCCGTCGGCCAGATCGTGGACGAGCGGACCGTGCACGAGGTCGCCCTCGGCGAAGCACTGGGCGAAGGCGCGGGCCATGGCGGGCGGGTCCTCCACGCCACCGACGACCGCGACGAGGCGGGCACCTTGGACGCCGGCGATGACCGGCCGGCCCAGGCGCCTCGCGGTCGAGTGCACCTGGCCGACGGCCGTCGACGGGTCGCCCCCGTCGTCACCGGATACTGGCGAGCTCCCCACCAGCACAACGACATCGGTGACCTCACCCCACCCCAGGGCGGCGGCCCTGGACCGGATCGACTCGTCGACCTCACCACGCATGACGGCATCGATGACGAGCGACTCCAGGCGGGCGTCCCACGCGCCCCGCTGCTCGGCGGCGTTGGCATAGACCTGGGCCGCGCCGAAGGCGACCTCCTGGGAGTAGCGCAGGACGGCGATGCGCAGGTCGGTGTCGTCACCGGGGCGGGCGAGCTCCTCGACGCGCTCGTCGACCACGTCGACGACGGAGCGGGCCAGCTCCAGGGTCTGGGCCAGGCTGATGGTGCGGGTCAGCTCGCTCGGGGCGGCGCCGAAGGTCGTGCGGGTGTCGGCGGGGGCGACCCCGTCGAGCCACTCGATGAAGTTGGCGATGCCGGCCTGAGCGACCAGCGCCACCCAGGACCGCTCCTCTGCACCGAGACGGGCGTACCAGTCGTGCGTGGCCTCGAGTCGCTGGGTCGCTGCCCGCGCGAGGTCGCCGCCAGA
Source organism: Janibacter limosus (assembly GCF_004295485.1). Lineage (NCBI taxonomy): Bacteria > Bacillati > Actinomycetota > Actinomycetes > Micrococcales > Intrasporangiaceae > Janibacter > Janibacter limosus. The sequence goes on from NZ_CP036164.1 coordinate 1,048,139, forward strand.
ACGGCGGACCTGCCGACGGGTCGTGAGGGAGACGAGGCCACGGCGCGACATGACCCGAGTCTATGTCTGACCCGCACAAGGCGTGACCGGGTCGAGTCCTGCCCACCACGCTCCGCGAGACGCCCTGCCCACGGACGGGAGCGGACGAAGGGAGGGGGTCGGCCCCCATCAGGCAACCCGCGCGTACAGGTCCTGCCCACCACGGTCCGCGAGGCGCCGTGCCCACGGACGGGAGCAGACGAAGGGAGGGGGTCGGCCCCCATCAAACCGAAGTCGGATACGACGACCCGCGCGTGCAGGACGACGAAGGACTTCGGCGGGGGCCGACCCCCTCCCTTCGGGAGCGATCGAACCGCGGCGGTTCGGCTCAGTCGGTGCCGAACTCCATGGCGGCGCGGTCGAGCGCGTCGTCCTGGTCGTCGACGTTCTTGGCCGCCGGGTTGGAGGCGATCAGGTCGCCGCCGCCGGCCTCGAGCTCGCCCATGATCTCGAGGTAGCCACCGCTCAGCTGGTCCTGCGCGGCGTAGACCTCGAGCTTGCTGCGGCTGTCGGCGATGTCGAGGTTGCGCATCGTGAGCTGACCGATGCGGTCGACGGGACCGAAGGCGGCGTTGTCGGTGCGCTCCATCGACAGCTTGTCCGGGTGGTAGCTGAAGTGCTCGCCGACCGTGTCGAGGATCGTCCAGTCCTCGCCGCGACGCAGGCGCACGGTGACCTCACCGGTGACGACGGAGGCCACCCAGCGCTGCAGCGACTCGCGCAGCATGAGCGCCTGCGGGTCGAACCAGCGGCCCTCGTAGAGCAGCCGGCCGAGGCGGCGACCCTCTGCGTGGTAGGCGGCGATCGTGTCCTCGTTGTGGATCGCGTTGAGCAGGCGCTCGTAGGTCATGTGCAGCAGGGCCATGGCCGGGGCCTCGTAGATGCCGCGGGACTTGGCCTCGATGATGCGGTTCTCGATCTGGTCGGACATGCCCAGTCCGTGGCGCCCACCGATGGTGTTGGCGGCCATGACCAGGGCCACGGCGTCACTGCCGAAGTCGTCGCCGTTGATCGCGACGGGGCGACCGCGCTCGAAGCGCACGGTGACGTCCTCGGGCTCGATGGCGACCTCGGGGTCCCAGAAGCGCACGCCCATGATCGGCTGGACGATCTCGAGGGACTCGTCGAGGTGCTCGAGGGTCTTGGCCTCGTGCGTGGCACCCCAGATGTTGGCGTCGGTGGAGTAGGCCTTCTCCGCGCTGTCGCGGTAGGGCAGGTCGCGCTCGGTGAGCCACTCGGACATCTCCTGGCGGCCGCCGAGCTCGGTGACGAAGTCGGCGTCGAGCCACGGCTTGTAGATGCGCAGGCCCGGGTTGGCCATCAGGCCGTAGCGGTAGAAGCGCTCGATGTCGTTGCCCTTGAAGGTCGAGCCGTCGCCCCAGATGGAGACGCCGTCCTCCTTCATGGCCCGCACGAGCAGGGTGCCGGTGACGGCGCGCCCGAGCGGAGTGGTGTTGAAGTAGGTGCGGCCTCCGCTGCGGATGTGGAAGGCGCCGCACGCGATGGCCGACAGGCCCTCCTCGACGAGCGGGCCCTTGCAGTCCACGAGGCGGGAGAGCTCGGCGCCGTACTGGCCGGCACGACCGGGGATCGACTCGATGTCGTCCTCGTCGTACTGGCCGAGGTCAGCGGTGTACGTGCACGGCACCGCTCCCTTCTCGCGCATCCACGCGACAGCCACCGAGGTGTCGAGACCGCCGGAGAAGGCGATGCCGACACGTTCACCTGAAGGAAGAGAAGTCAGTACCTTGGACACGAGGGCCAGCCTAGGTCCTCGCGCGTCGGGGAGCTGCCCCGGTCCGTCACACGGGGCGAAGGGGGCCCTCCCGTGCGTTCATCGAGTGCTCACCCCGACGTCACTGCACCGTCGGACGACGGGGTGCCTGACGGACCTAGCGTCGCCGACATGCACCCCACCGAGATCGCCACCGGTGTCCTGGCCGCCGTCTCCCTCGTCCTGCCAGCAGCCACGGCCACGGCCGCTCCCACCGCCCCGTCGCAGAGCACCACCCAGTCGGTCTCGGGCAACCCCGGGTACCGCGAGAAGGACATGAGCGACCCGCTCGTGCTTGCCCACCGCGGCGCGTCCGGCTACCGCCCCGAGCACACCCTCGCCGCCTACGACCTCGCCGTCGAGCAGGGCGCCGACTACATCGAGCCCGACCTGGTCATGACCAAGGACGGAGTGCTCGTCGACCGCCACGAACCCGAGATCGGTGGCACCACCGACGTCGCCGACCGTCCCGAGTTCGCCGACCGCAGGACGACCAAGCAGGTCGATGGTGCGTCCGTGACCGGTTGGTTCGTCGACGACTTCACCCTCGCCGAGCTGAAGACGCTGCGCACCAAGGAGCGTCTGGGTGACCTGCGGCCCGGGTCGAGCACCTACGACGGTCAGTTCCAGGTGCCGACCTTCGAGGAGGTGCTCGCCCAGCGCGAGGCGCTCTCCCGCTCCACCGGTCGCGTCATCGGGATCATCCCGGAGATCAAGCACTCGACCTACCTGCACGCCGAGGGCTTCGACCCCGAGGCCGAGGTCACCCGGCTCGTCAAGGCCTACCACCTCGACCACCGCAAGGCCCCGATCTGGGTCCAGTCCTTCGAGCTGACCGCACTGAAGTCCCTGCGCGAGCACGGGTACCGGGGCAAGAGCACCTTCCTCACGACGGTCAAGGGCGGCCCCTACGACCTGCGCGAGCAGGGCACGACCTACGCCGAGCTCACGACCGCCGCGTCCATGCAGGAGCTGTCCCAGTGGATCGACGGCTTCGGCCCGGAGAAGAACGCGGTCATCGCCCGCAACGCGGACGGCACCCTGGGTGAGCCGACGAGCTTCGTCGACGACGCGCACGCCGCCGGGCTCAAGGTCACCCCGTGGACCTTCCGCGCGGAGAACACCTTCCTCCCGACCGACTACCGCACCGGCTCCGACCCCGCGACCCATGGGCGGATGGCCGACGAGGTCACGCGCTTCTTCGAGGTCGGCGTCGACGGGGTCTTCTGCGACCAGCCCGACATCTGCGTCGGGGCACGCGAGGACTTCCTCGACGCCAGCTGAGAGGACCTCCCCTTCGGCGTGAACCTGTGGTTAGGTATGCCTAACCACAGGTTCACGCCGAAGGAGAGTCATGTGAAGGACTGGGCAGAGCTGGCCAGGACGGTCGTCGCCGGCGCGAGTGCGATCGACATCGGGATCCTCGGGCGCCGAGCGCCCGTGGCGCGGCATGCGACCGATGCCGCGGGGGCGATCCTCTTCGCGCTCGAGGAGGTGGCGCCCGAGTGTGCCCACCTCGTCCGACCCGGCCAGCGCGGACCGCTCGTCGACGCCGGCGCCAGCGACGTGTCGTCGGTGCCGCACCGTGGGCGGGTGCGCGGCCGGGTCGAGCTGACCGGCAGGGCGCAGGTCATGACGGAGCCCGTGTGCGAGGAGCTGCTCGAGCACCTCGGGCTCACCGAGGGGCAGCCGGTCGCGCGGCTCGTCCCGGACACGATCACGCTCGAGTGGTCCGTGGAGTGCCGGGCCACCCGGCCGGCACTGGTGGACGTCGCCGCCTGCGACTACGTCGCGGCCGAGGTCGATCCGCTCGCGGGCTGGCAGGACGGGTGGATCACCCACCTCGACGGGAGCCACCGGGAGGACCTGCGGCGGCTCGTCGAGCGTGAGGTGCAGCCGGTCGCCACGGTGCGACCGGTCCTGGCCGACGCCGACGGACTCGTCCTGCGCGAGTACGTCGGGACCTGTCGTCGCGACATCCGGGTCGAGTGGTCTCGTCCGGTCGGCTGCGGCTGCGAGGCGCAGGCCGCGCTGAGGAGCCTGCTCTCGGTCACCGCCCGGGGCTGAGCCTCAGCAGGTGACGCAGGCCCGCGGCGCGGCTCGACCGACGCTCAGACCGGGGTGAGCGGAGTGTGCGGCTGCGGTGGCAGCTCGACCTCGATGGCGTCCCCGGGGCGCACCGTGCCGCTCCGCTCGACGACGGCCATGACGCCGGCGCGGCGCACGATGCCGACCCCGTCGACGCTCTGGACGCCACCCGTCGGGCCCAGCTCGACGTCGGAGTCGGATGCGACGCCATCGACCCGGCGGACGACGACCTTGAGCAGACCCCGCGAGTGCTCGTCGATCTGCCGGCACGGGTTGCGCAGACCGGTCAGGCGCACGCTTGCCCCACCCAGGTGCAGCCGCGTCCCCTCGGGGAGGGCGAGCAGGTCAACTCCCGACGTGAGGATGTTCTCGCCGAGCGACCCAGGACCGATGTCGTGCCCGGCGTCGCGGGCCTCGTCCAGCAGCGCGCCCTGGATCAGGTGCACCTGCCGCAGGTTGGGCTGGTTGGGGTCACGCCGCACGCGTGAGCGGTGCTGCACCAGGGTCCCGGCGTGGGCGTCACCGCGCACCCCGAGGTCCTCGACGAGGTCGATGGCCTCGCACGACTGCTTGCTGAAGCGGTGCAGCTGGTCCCGACTCACCGACATGACGAAGGGGGTGTCCACGCCCGTGATCCTGCCACGGTCGCGGACACCCCCTTCGTGGGGCGGCCTGCGTCAGGCGTCGCCGCCGGCGTTGCCGGAGGTCCCGGCACTGATGTCGAGCAGGCGGTACTTGTCGGCCGCCTTGCCGGGCACGTCCTCGGCGACCCAGCCGCGCTCGGCGAGCATCTGCAGGGCCCGCACGGCCATCGACGGGCCGTCGACGTGGAAGTAGCGCCGGGCTGCTGCACGCGTGTCGGAGAAGCCGAAGCCGTCGGTGCCGAGCGCCGAGAACTCCTCCGGGATCCACGGGCGGATCTGGTCCTGGACCTGCTTCATGTAGTCCGAGACCGCGACGACCGGGCCGACCGCGCCCTCGAGGGCCTGGGTGATGTACGGCGTGCGCCGCTCGGCCTCGGGGTGGAGGAAGCGCTGCTCGTCGCAGGCCATCGCCTCGCGGCGCAGCTCGCTCCAGCTGGTCACCGACCAGACGTCGGCGACGACGCCCCAGTCGTCCTTGAGCAGCTGCTGCGCCTCGAGCGCCCACGGCATGCCGACGCCGCTGGCGAGCAGCTGGCACCGGGGCGGGGTGTCACCCAGACCGGAGTCGTCACCCGCGGAGTAGCGGTACATGCCCTTGAGCAGGCCGGCGACGTCCAGGCCCTCGGGCTGGGCCGGCTGCACGAGCGGCTCGTTGTAGAGGGTCAGGTAGTAGATGACATTGCGGCTCGAGTCGCCCTTGGGTGTGTCGCCGCCGTACATCGTCTCCAGCCCCTGGCGCATGATGTGCGCGATCTCGAAGCCGTAGGCCGGGTCCCAGGCCACGACGGCGGGGTTGGTCGCCGCGAGCAGGGGCGAGTGGCCGTCGGCGTGCTGCAGGCCCTCACCGGTCAGCGTGGTGCGACCGGCGGTGGCGCCGAGCATGAAGCCGCGTGCCATCTGATCGCCCGCGGCCCAGATGCTGTCGCCCGTGCGCTGGAAGCCGAACATCGAGTAGAAGATGTACATCGGGATCATCGGCTCGCCGTGCGTGGCATAGCTCGTCGCGGCGGCGGTGAAGGCCGCCACGGAACCGGCCTCGTTGATGCCGGTGTGGATGATCTGGCCCTGCTCCGACTCGCGGTAGGCGAGCATGAGGTCGGCGTCGACCGAGGTGTAGTTCTGGCCGTGCGGGTTGTAGATCTTCTTCGTCGGGAAGAAGGCGTCGAGCCCGAAGGTGCGCGCCTCGTCGGGGATGATCGGCACGACCCGGTCGCCGAAGTCCTTCTCCCGCATGAGGTCCTTGAGCAGCCGGACCCACGCCATCGTCGTGGCGATCTCCTGCTTGCCCGAGCCCTTGGCCATCTGGGCGTACTTGTCGTCGCCGGGCAGCGTGGGGGTCGTGTACTCGACGCGGCGCTGGGGCAGGCCGCCGCCGAGCTTGCCGCGACGCTCCTTGAGGTACTGGATCGCCTCGTCGTCCTCGCCGGGGTGGTAGTACGGCGGCAGGTACGGGTCCTTCTCCAGCTGCTCGTCGGAGATCGGGATCTTCAGCCCGTCGCGCAGGCCCTTGAGGTCCTCGAGGGTCAGCTTCTTCATCTGGTGGGTCGCGTTGCGCCCGGCGAAGTGCGACCCCAGGCCGTAGCCCTTGATCGTCTTGGCGAGGATGACGGTCGGCTGGCCGGTGTGCTCGGTCGCCTCGCGGTAGGCGGCGTAGACCTTGTTGTAGTCGTGGCCACCACGCTTGAGCTTCCACCACACGTCCTCGTCGGACCAGTCCTCGACGAGCTTGCGGGTGCGCGGGTCGCGGTTGAAGAAGTTCTCGCGGACATACGCGCCGTCGTTGGCGCGGAAGGTCTGGTAGTCGCCGTCGGGCGTCTGGTTCATCAGGTTGACCAGCGCGCCATCGCGGTCGGACGCCAGCAGCGGGTCCCAGCCGCGGCCCCAGACGACCTTGATGACATTCCACCCGGCCCCGCGGAAGAAGGCCTCGAGCTCCTGGATGATCTTGCCGTTGCCACGGACCGGCCCGTCGAGGCGCTGCAGGTTGCAGTTGACGACGAAGGTGAGGTTGTCCAGCTCCTCGAAGGCCGCGGTCTGGAGCAGACCGCGGCTCTCGGGCTCGTCCATCTCGCCGTCACCGAGGAAGGCCCACACGTGCTGCTGCGAGGTGTCCTTGATGCCGCGGTTGTGCAGGTACTTGTTGAACTGCGCCTGGTAGATCGCGTTCATCGGGCCGATCCCCATCGAGACGGTGGGGAACTCCCAGAAGTCGGGCATCAACCGAGGGTGCGGGTAGGAGGGCATCCCGATCTCGCCGCCGCTCGCGAGCCGGTTGGCCTCCTGACGGAACCCGTCCATCTGGTCCTCGCTCAGGCGTCCCTCGAGGAAGGCGCGGGCGTACATGCCGGGGGAGGCGTGCCCCTGGAAGAAGATCTGGTCGCCACCGCCGGGGTGGTCCTTGCCCCGCCAGAAGTGGTTGAAGCCGACCTCGTAGAGGGTCGCCGCGGAGGCGTAGGAGGAGATGTGGCCGCCGACGCCCACGCCGGGGCGCTGGGCGCGGTGGACCTGGATCGCGGCATTCCAGCGGATCCAGGCGCGGTAGCGGCGCTCGACCTCCTGGTCGCCGGGGTACCACGGCTCGTTGGTCGGCTTGATCGTGTTGACGTAGTCGGTCGTCGTCAACGACGGGACCCCCACGTTCTTCATCCGGGCTCGCTCCAGCAGCCGCAGCATCACGTAGCGGGCGCGATCGAGCCCGGAGTCGTCGATGAGGGCATCGATGGAGTCCAACCATTCGGCCGTCTCCTCCGCATCGATGTCCGGCAGGTGGGTGGGGATGCCGTTGAGGATGGGTCCGTCGCTGAGGTAATCCGCTGAGCCGGGCACGTCGTCGTCCTTTCAAGACCGGTCCGTCAGAGGTGACGACGGACACAGCCACTATCTCGTGCCCGTGGCAATCGTCACAAACCGGGGTCGGCCTCCGAGACGCGTGCGGGGTGGCTGTAGGCGGTCGCGCGGCCCTCGCGGACGAATCCCAGGAGGGTCAGGCCGCTGCGCTCGGCGACCTCCACGGCGAGCGACGTCGCGGCCGAGACGCAGGCCAGCACCGGCACCCCCGCGACCGCGGCCTTCTGCGCGATCTCGAAGCCGGCCCGGGAGGAGACGAGCAGGGCATGCCCGCGCAGGGGCAGCCGGCCCTCGCGGGTCGCCCACCCGATGACCTTGTCGACGGCGTTGTGCCGACCGATGTCCTCGCGCACGACGAGCACCTCGCCCCGGGCGTCCAGCAGGGCAGCAGCGTGCACACCCCCTGTCGCGTCGAAGACCTTCTGCCGCAGGCGCATCGCTGCCATGCCGGCCTGGATCGCGTCGAGCCCGAAGCGGGCGTCATCGGTCGAGGGTGACTGGGGGAGAGCGGCCAGCAGGTCGTCGACCGAGGTCGACCCGCAGACCCCGCAGGCGCTCGTCGCGACCTCGGTCCGCTCGCTGATCGGCCGCCGGAGCGAGACACCCGCGGCCAGGGTCACCTCGACGACGTTGAAGGTCGGTGACCCGTCCGGCCCGACGTCGGTGCAGTGCATCATCGTGGCGATGTCGTCACCGTCGCCGATGAGGCCCTCGGCCACGAGGTGGCCGAGGGTGAGGTCGAAGTCGTCGCCGGGCAGGCGCATGGTCGTCGTCACGGTCGTCGACGGCGGACGAAGGGGGTTGCTCCCGGCCGGTATCCCGCTGGCGGGCAGGGCGGCGACCCGGATCTCGAGTGGTTCCTCGACCGCGACGGACTCGATCCGCGACCCAGAGACGTCCCCGACCCGCTGCGCCTTCAGCCGCTGCGTCATCCGTCCCATCACTGCACCTCCGGTCGATCGGCCACGATGCCACCCTACGGACCGCGTCTGGTGTGATGGTGCCGTGGACGAGCAGCCGGCAGGACCCCCTTCGACCCCGCCCCCTCCGGGCCCGTCCGTGCTGCCCCTGCGGGGTGACCACGGGGCCGACTGGCACCCCGTCTCGCCCAAGCTCGCCGGGGTGCGACGGGTCAGTGCGACCGCGGCACTGCTCCCGGCGGCGCTCGCCCTCGCCTTCACCTCCGTCTACCTCTGGTGGTGGCTGGCCATCGGCGCCGGTGCGGTGGTCCTCGTGTGGGCCTGGCTGATGTGGGTGCTCGGGGTGCAGGTGCGGGCGATCAGCTGGGCGGAGCTGCCCGAGGAGCTGGCGATCCGCAAGGGGCGCATGTGGCGCCGGCTCGTGACGATCCCCTACGGCCGCATCCAGTACGTCGACCTCAGCTCCGGCCCCTACAAGCGCCAGGCGGGTCTGGCCGACATCACCGTCAACACCGCCTCGCCCGCGAGCAGCGGCGACATCCCCGGGCTGCCGGTCGAGGTGGCCGAGGAGCTGCGGGTGCGCCTCGCGGCCCGTGGCGAGGCGCAGCGGGCGGGCCTGTGACCGACGAGGGCTTCGTCCGGGTCCACCCGCTCTCGCCCTTCGTCCGGGGCGGGCTGATCGTCCTGGGTGTCCTCGGCTACCTCGTCAGCCAGCAGATCGACACGATCACCGCAGCGATCGCGGGGATCGACGACGGAGGCGGCGAAGGGGGTGGACGCTGGGTCCTCGTCCAGGTCGGCGTCCTCGTCGTGGTCGTCCTCGGGGCGGTCGTGCTGGGTCTCGCCTCGTGGTGGTTCACCCGCTACCGGCTCGGCGAGGACAGCATCGAGATGCACACGGGTGCGCTCTTCCGCCAGCACCGCCAGGTGCGCTATGACCGCATCCAGGCCGTCGACGTCGTCCGGCCACTCCTGGCCCGTCTCACCGGCCTGGCGGAGGTGCGGGTGGAGTCGGCCGGGGGCGGCGACTCGCACCTGTCGATCGCCTACCTGCCGCTTGCCGAGGCCGAGGCCGTGAGAGCGCGCCTGCTCGGGCTCGCGGAGCGCGGCGCCGCGGCCTCGGGCCCGCCGGCACCCGTCGATGGCGACGGGCCCACGGCTTCGGCGCTGCCAGGAGCGCCGCAGGCCCCGGCACCGCAGGCCCCGGCGACGCAGCACCTGCTGAGCGTGCCGCCCGCGCGGGTGGTCGCCTCCGTCCTGCTGAGCGGTGAGGCGATCGTCGTCGTCGTGGTGGCGGCGGTCGCGGTCGTCCTGGGCGTCGCCGGGCTCGGACCTGCCGTCGGTGGCATGGTCCCGCTGCTGGTGGTGAGCGGCGGACGCGCTCTGATGCGCCTGACCCGGTGGTGGGGCCTCACCGTCGGGCTGCGGGGCTCGACCCTGACGAGCCAACGGGGCCTGACCGACACGCGCACCTCATCGGTGCCGTTGCACCGCGTGCAGGCAGTCGCGATCACGCAGCCCTGGCTGTGGCGACGGCAGGGTTGGTGGTCGCTGGAGGTCAACGTCGCCGGCGCCGAGATCGGCTCGGCCTCCGAGGGTGCGTCGGACAGCGACCTCGTGCCCGTCGCGACGACCGCCGAGGTCATGCGGCTGCTCGCGGTCCTCACCGGGGACCCGACGACGACCGCAGCGGCCGCGTCGCTCATGGGTGGCACCCCGCAGGACTTCGTGGGGCAACCGTCCCGGGCGCGCCGGCTGCACCCCTTCGCCCACCGCCGCATCGGCTACCTCGCGGGGGAGCGGGCGGTCATGACCCGCGGTGGGTGGCTCGACCACACGATCCAGGTCGTCCCGTGGGGACGGATCCAGTCGATGACCCTCACCCAGGGTCCGCTGTCTCGACGGATGGACCTGGCGAGCGTGCACTTCGTGAGCACCGTCGGGCCGGTGAGCCCGCACGTCAGCCACCTCGACCGGGCCGCTGCAGAGCGCCTGAGGAGCCGCACCGAGACCCTCGCGAGCCGCTCGCGACGCGGCGAGCCGGAGGGCTCTGCTTGCTTCCCGCGCCCGGACACGGTGGACTGTGACCGATGAATGAGCACAGAGCAGGAGAAGGGACCACGGTCGTGATGGGGCAGTCGTCGGCACAGGGAGAGGATCTCGCCCGGGATGCCGTGTCCAAGCTGGGCTTCGCCAAGGAGCAGATCGTCCAGGAGTACGGCTGGGACGACGACGCCGATGAGGCCTTGCGCACGGCCATCGAGGAGGTCGTGGGCGACCCCATCGAGGACGAGGAGTACACCGGCGTCGTCGACGCGGTGATCCTGTGGTGGCGCGACGGCGACGGTGACCTCACCGACGCCCTCGTCGACACCCTGGGCACGCTCGCCGAGGGCTCCTCGATCGTGCTGCTCACGCCCCGTCCGGGCCAGCAGGACGAGGTCGACCCGAGCGAGGTCGACGAGGCTGCCACCACCGCCGGGCTTCACACCTCGGGCAATGTCATGTGCTCCGAGTACTGGGTGGCGACCCGGCTCGCCGCCCGCAAGGGCGTCGCCTGATCGTCGCCGGTCGGCTCACTGGCAGACTGCCGGGATGACCCAGCAGCCTCTGTCGGTCGGGGACACCGCGCCCGGCTTCACCCTGCGCGACCAGAACGGCCGCGACGTCTCGCTGAGCGAGTACCAGCGCGAGCGGGCCGTGCTGCTGGTCTTCTACCCCTTCGCCTTCTCCGGCATCTGCACCGGTGAGCTGGGGGAGATCCGCGACGACCTGGGCCGCTTCGAGTCCGAGGCGGTCACGACCGTCGCCATCTCCTGCGACCCGATGTTCAGCCTGCGGGCCTGGGCCGACCAGCAGGGCTACTTCTTCCCGCTGCTGTCGGACTTCTGGCCGCACGGGCAGGTCGCGAGCGACTACGGCGTGCTCGACGAGACCGCCGGCAAGGCCGAGCGCGGGACCTTCCTCGTGGGCCGTGACGGTCGCATCGCGTGGTCGCTCGTCAACCCCGCGGGTCAGGCGCGAGACTTCACCGGCTACCACGACGCGCTCGCCCGACTCGTCCACACCTGAGGACCCGCCGGGGCAGGTAGCCTGCGTCGTCATGAGCGACGACATCCTCGAGGTTGACCTGCTGGCCTTCGAGTCCGGGGACGGTGAGCGAGCACGGGCCGTCGTCGACGGTCTGATGACCTCGCTGGACACGGGCTTCGTCTACGTCAGCCACGACCTGTCCGAGGACCTCATCGACAGCGCCTACGACATGCTCGAGGAGTTCTTCGCGGCCGAGCGCGCGGTCAAGGAGCAGTTCGTCGCTCCCGGCACCCACGGGCAGACCGGCTACACGGGTCTCCTCGTCGAGACCGCCGCCACGGCCGACGTGGCGGACTGGAAGGAGATGCTCAACTGGGGTGGCGCCGTCCCGGCGGGGCACCCCCTTCGCACGCGCTACCCGCACCGCTACCACGACCCGGTGCTCCCCGAGTCGGCCGTGCCGGGCATCACCGAGACGCTGACGACCTTCCACACGGCGGTGGCCGACCTGCAGCGCCGGGTCCTGCGGATCATCGCCACCGGCGTCGGTGCGCACCCGGACTACTTCGAGAAGATGCTCGTCGACGGGCCGACGCTCTCCCGCGCGATCCACTACCCGGCGATGCAGTCCGCGCCCGACGCGCCGCACGTGTGGGCGGCCGAGCACGCCGACATCAACCTCATCACCGCCCTGCCCCGGGCCACCGCGGCCGGGTTGCAGGTCCGCCTGAAGGACAGCGGCGAGTGGATCGACGCGGTCGCCCCGGAGGGCGGGGCGATCATCAACACCGGTCTCATGCTCGAGGTGGTCACCAACGGCATCATCACGCCCGGCATCCACCGGGTCGTCGCCGCTCCCGGCCAGGAGGGTGATCGCTACTCGGTGGTCCAGTTCGCCCACCCCACGCCGTGGACGGTCCTCAGCCCCCTCGTGCCCACCGTCACCGAGCAGACGCCCCAGCTCTTCTCGCCGATCAGCGCAGCCGACGCCCTCGACCTGGTGCTCTACGAGATCAACCTGATCGAGGACGCACGCCGGGTCTGACGCCGCGGCACCGAGCACCGGCCGCGGGCTGACACAATGACCGCGGTGCCGTGCGCGCCGGGGCCTGTAGCTCAGTTGGTAGAGCACCGCGTTTACACCGCGGGTGTCGTCGGTTCGAGACCGGCCGGGCCCACATGACTTCCATCCCGCTCCGGGACGTGCTGAGCGTCCTGGACGACTTCTTCCCGCAGGGGTCGGCCCAGTCCTGGGACCGCGTCGGGCTCGTCTCCGGTGACCCCGAGCAGCCGATCCGTCGCATCCACGCGGCCGTCGACCCGACCCTCGCGGTCATCCATGAGGCCCGTGACGCCGGCGCCGACCTGATCATCACGCACCACCCCCTGCTGCTGCGCGGCGTGCACTCGGTCGCCACCACCAGCGCGAAGGGAGCGGCCGTCACCTCCCTCGTCGTCGGCGACGTCGCGCTCTACGTCGCCCACACCAACGCCGATGTCGCCGAGCCCGGGGTCAACACGGCGCTCGCCGCCGCCTGCGGGCTGACCTCGACCGAGCCGCTCACGATCGAGGAGGGCCGCCCGATGGGGCGCGTCGGTGACCTCGACGAGCCGGTCTCCCTGGCGGACTTCGCTGCGCGGCTGGCGCAGGCACTCCCTTCGGCCCCGGCGGGGATCCGCGTGGCCGGACCGCTCGACGGCGTCGTGCGACGGGTCGCCCTCCTGGGCGGGGCCGGCGACGGTCTCATCGGCGCTGCCGCCGCCGCTGGCGCCGACGTCTACGTCACGTCGGACCTGCGCCACCACCCGGCCCTCGAGGCCCGCGAGGAGGCCGCGACGACCGGGGGCACCCCCTTCCTCGTCGATGCCGGTCACTGGGCCACCGAGTCGCTGTGGCTGGGAGAGATGCTCCAGCGCCTCGGGGAGTCGCTCGAGGCCGCCGGACACGACGTGGTTGGCTTGGAGACCCACGTGAGCACCATCTGCACCGACCCGTGGAGCTTCACCGTCGGCGCACGACCCGACCTAGGAGACCCGCAGTGAAGGCAGACCCCTTCGTCCAGGCACGACTCCTCGACCTGCAGGCGCTGGACACCCGCCTCCAGCAGATCGACCACGCGCGCACCCGGGTGCCGCAGATCGCTGCCGTGCAGGAGGCCGGGAGCCGCCTGCAGCAGGTGAGCGACGACGTCGTCCGCGTCGAGACGGGGCTGTCCGACATCCGCCGCGAGGTCGATCGCGCCGAGGCCGACGTGCAGCAGGTGCGCGACCGCACCGCCCGCAACACCTCGCGGCTCGAGTCCGGCCAGGGGAGCGCCAAGGACCTGCAGGCGCTGCAGCACGAGCTGGAGTCGCTGGCACGCCGGCAGGCCGAGCTCGAGGACGTCGAGATCGAGGTGATGGAGCGTCAGGAGAGCGTCGAGACGCGGCTGGGCGAGCTCACCTCGCAGCGCGCCGAGGTGCAGGCAGAGGTCGACCGGCTGACCGCCGAGCGCGACGCCGCCGTCGCCGAGCTCGATGCCGAGCGCATCGAGGTGGCCCGCCCCCGTGACGAGATCGCCGCCAGCATCGACGACGCCCTCCTGGCGCTGTACGAGCGGATCCGCGAGCACTCCGGCGGCCTGGCCGCCGCCGAGCTCAAGCACGGTCGGTGCGGCGGCTGCCGGCTCGAGCTCAACCCGACCGACCTCGCCGCCATCGACAAGACGGCGAGCAACGAGGTCGTCCGCTGCGAGGAGTGCTCCCGCATCCTCGTGCGCACCCACTCCGACGACTGATGCCGCCCCGGCCGCCCGCACCTCACGCGAGGCCGGATGGCCGGCCCGTCTCGTCGTCACCACCTGGACCCGAGGGGGCCTGACATCACCAACGTGCCTGACTGGCTCATCGCCACCGGTCTCATCGGGGCGGTCCTCTTCGGGCTGCTGTCGGCCTTCTTCCCGCCCCTCAACGCCGAGATCTATGCCCTGGCCGCGCCCGTGATCTTCCCCGACGCGTGGGTCCTGCACGTGTGCGCGATGACCGCGGGCCTCGTCGTCGGCAAGATGTCGCACTTCGTCATCGCGGACAAGGGCGCCGAGGCCTACAGCCGCCGACGCGAGGCCAAGGAGGCACGCGAGGCGGCCGAGCCACGACATCCCTCCGGGCCGATCCGAGGGCGCCTGACCCGGTGGAGCAAGGCGATGATCGACGTGCTCGACCGACCCCGCCTCGGGCCCTTGGTCATGCTCGGTTCATCGGCGGTCGGCTTCCCACCGCTGGCCGTGGTCACGGTCGCTGCGGGCATCAAGCGGGTCAACATGGTCCTCTTCTTCGTCGTGACGACGGTGGGGTGCCTCGGCAGGTTCATCGTGACGGCGTGGCTGGTCGCCCGCGGCATGTCCCTCGGCCAATGACCCCGGCACGTCTCGCGACGTGACCCGTGGTCTGGCCGCCTCCGAGCAGAAATTAACCTGACCCCATGAGCCAGCACGCAGACCTCACCCCCCAGCAGGCCTGGGACCTCCTCGAGCGCGACCCTGACGCCGTCCTCGTCGACGTGCGCACCCAGGCCGAGTGGTCCTTCGTCGGCCTGCCCGACGTGACTGCGCTCGGCAAGCAGGTCGTTCCCATCGAGTGGACGACCTTCCCCGACGGCGCGCCCAACCAGCGCTTCCTCGAGCAGCTGATGGCAGCGCTGCCGTCCCAGGATGCACCCGTGCTCTTCCTCTGCCGCTCGGGGGCCCGCTCCGCGGCCGCGACCGCAACTGCGGCAGCTGCCGGCTACACGGGCGCGACCAATGTCTCCGAGGGCTTCGAGGGTGACCTCGACGAGCACGGCCACCGCGAGGCCAACGGCTGGAAGCAGGCCGGTCTCCCGTGGCGGCAGGGATGAGCGGGACCCCCTTCGGTCCCGGCAACCCGCGTCCCCACCTGGACCCCGACGGACTGTCCGCCCAGACCCTGGCCGTCCGCGGGGGGCAGGCACGCTCGACCTTCGACGAGACTTCCGAGGGCCTGTACCTGACCTCCGGGTTCGTCTACGGCAGCGCCGAAGAGGCCGAGGCGGCCTTCACCGACGGCGTCGACAAGTTCGTCTACTCCCGCTACGGCAACCCGACCGTGGCGATGTTCGAGGAGCGGCTGCGCCTCCTCGAGGGCGCCGAGGCCGCCTATGCCACCGCCTCCGGCATGTCCGCGGTCTTCACCGCCCTCGCGGCACTCCTGGCGAAGGGGGATCGGGTCGTCTCCTCGCGTGGTCTCTTCGGCAGCTGCTTCGTGGTCCTCGACGAGATCCTGCCGCGCTGGGGCGTGGAGACCGTCTTCGTCGACGGGCCCGACCTCGACCAGTGGCGCGAGGCACTGTCCGAGCCCACGACGGCCGTCTTCTTCGAGACGCCGAGCAACCCGATGCAGGAGCTCGTCGACATCGCCGCAGTCAGCGAGCTGGCGCACGCGGCGGGCGCGCAGGTCGTCGTCGACAACGTCTTCGGCACCCCGGTGTTCTCCCGGCCCCTCGACCACGGCGCCGACATCGTCGTCTACTCGGCGACCAAGCACATCGACGGGCAGGGGCGGGTGCTCGGCGGCGCCATCCTCGGCCCGCAGGAGTACATCGACGGCCCGGTCAAGAACCTCATCCGGCACACCGGCCCGTCCCTCTCTCCCTTCAACGCCTGGGTGCTGCTCAAGGGGCTGGAGACGATGGACCTGCGGGTGCGCCGCATGGCCGAGTCGTCGCTGACCATCGCGCGGGTCCTGCAGGAGCACCCCAATGTCTCGCGGGTCATCCACCCGTGGCTGCCCGAGCACCCGCAGCACGAGCTGGCGCAGCGACAGATGACCGGTGGCGGCACCGTGGTCACCTTCGACGTCGTCGGGGGCAAGGCGCAGGCCTTCGCGCTGATGAACTCCCTGCGCATCGTGGACATCTCCAACAACCTGGGGGACTCCAAGTCGCTCATCACGCACCCCGCGACCACGACACACCGACGCATGGGCGAGGAGGCGCGCGCGGCCATCGGGATCACCGACACCACGCTGCGCATCTCGGTCGGCCTCGAGGCAGCCGAGGACCTGGTGGCTGACCTGCTGCACGCGTTGGGCTAGACCCGCGTGAACCTCAGCGCGCCGTGGCGTCCAGGACCCACGGGGCGCCCGCCTTGGTCGGAGCCGTGAGAGCGACCTCGAAGGCGGGTTCGAGCACGCGGGCGAGGGCGGCCGGCGTCCTGGGCTCGCGGTCGACGCCGAGCAGGTGCCGCGTGACCAGACCGCGCGTGTGCTTGGCCATGTGGGTGGCGCCGGGGACCCGGATCTGGACCCATCGGCGGGCCACGTCGCCCGAGGGGGTCCAGGCGGCGGTGTAGGTGCTCGAGCGGCAGTCGACGACGAGGCCGTCGCCGGCGGCCTCGGTGAGCTCCGCGTCGAGGGCCTCTCGCCAGTGGCTGGCGAGGGGCCCGACCCCGGGAAGGTTGACGGCCATCGACAGGCGGTAGGGAGGGATCCGGTCGCTGGGCCGGACTGCGCCGAAGAGGGCGGACACGACGACGATCCATCGATTGGCCCGTCGACGCTGGCCCGGTGTGAGGTCCCCGAGGTCGAGGGCGTCGTAGAGCACGCCGGAGTAGACATCGGCGGCCGGGGGAGCGGGAGCGGTCGTCAGGCGGGTGTTGCGGGCGACCTCCTCGACGAGGTTGGGACTGACCCCGAGGACCGCGTGGGCGTCCTCGCGGGCACTCACCGCGGCGACGGCCGCGATCGCGGCCTCACGCTGCGGACGCAGGGCGGCGAAGGACAGCGTGTCCAGGTCGAGCGACCTGCCGCGCAGGCGACCGGTCTTGGACTCTGAGGGCGGGAGCAGCACGAGCACCCCCCGGACGATACGTCAGCCCTTTAAGGTGGCGAGCATGGCTTCGCAGCGCACCGTCACCCTCCGCTCCACCGACCCCGCCGCGGGAGAGGTGGTGGCCGCCGCGGGTCTCAAGCCCCGCTTCGACGCCATCCGCGCCGAGCAGGAGGTCCCGGCCGAGTTCCCCGACGACGTCCTCGCGGAGGCCGACACGGTTGCGACGCAGCCCCTCTCGCGACCGGAGCGTGACGAGAGCGAGCTCCCCTTCCTCACCATCGACCCGCCCGGGTCGATGGACCTCGACCAGGCCATGCACCTGAGTCGCGACGGTGACGGGTACCGGGTCCGCTACGCGATCGCCCACCTGGAGTCCTTCGTCGCGCCCGGAGGCGCCATCGATGCGGAGGCGCGGCGACGTGGCCAGACGATCTACGCGCCCGACGAGCGGACCCCCCTTCATCCGCCGACGCTCAGCGAGGGGGCTGCCAGTCTGCTGCCCGATCAGGTCCGCCCCGCCTACCTGTGGGACATCCGGCTCGATGCGCGGGGCGAGCACACGGCCGCCGAGGTCTACCCGGCGCTCGTGCGCAGCGTCGACCGCCTCGAGTACACGGCCGTGCAGGAGGCCGTGGACGCCGGTACCGACGACGAGCGGCTCGTGCTGCTCAAGGAGATCGGGGAGAAGCGGATCGCCCTCGAGCAGGAGCGCGGGGGCGCCTCCCTCCCGATGCCCGACCAGGAGGTCGAGGAGGTCGACGGCGGGTTCCGGCTGCACCTGCGACCGCTCGTGCCCGCCGAGGACTGGAACGCGCAGATCTCCCTGCTCACCGGGATGGTCGCTGGCGGGATGATGCTGGAGGCCAGGGTCGGGATCCTGCGCACCATGCCCGACCCCGAGAGGTCGGCCGTCGACCAGCTGCGGCGCATCGCCCGCGCCCTCGGCGTCGAGTGGGCGGAGGGCACCGACCACGGGACCTTCCTGCGTTCGCTCGACGGGACCGATCCCAAGCACCTGGCCCTCATCCACGAGTCGACGGTGCTCTTCCGCGGGGCCGGGTACACGGCCTTCGACGGCTCGGTGCCCGAGGTCGTCGAGCAGTCGGCCATCGGGGCGCCCTATGCGCACGTCACCGCGCCGCTGCGCCGGCTCGTCGACCGCTTCGGGCTGGCCCTGTGCGTCGCGGTGAGCGCGGGCGAGGAGGTGCCGCAGTGGGTCCGCGAGGCCCTGCCCGTGCTGCCCGACCTGATGGAGGCGTCGGACCGCACGGCCGGTGCGGTGGAGCGCGCGACGACCGACGCGGTCGAGGCGGCCACGCTGGCCGACCGCGTGGGCCAGGAGTTCCCCGCGGTCGTCGTGGACGCGCCCGATGGCAAGGACGACGGGGACGACCTCGAGATCCAGCTGGTCGACCCGCCCGTCATGGCCAAGGCGAAGGGAGCGGCCAACCTCGGCGCCGAGGTCACCGTGCGCCTCACCGACGTCGACCTGGCGCAGGGCAAGGTCACCTTCGAGGTGGTCTGATTCTTCGGGCGCGCGACGGGTGGGTTAGAGTCTCCAGCAGCGAAAGGGAGTAGTCCCCAACAGGTGTGTCGACATACTGAGCCGCGACCCTCGGGTCCCGGCTCCGGCACATCGGGCCAGCAGTGCTGGCGGACGAGACTTTCGATCGGTTTGTGTTCCCACATTCCCGGTCGAGGCTCGTCACCATGACTCCTCGTCCGGGTGGACGAGGAGTTTTTTTTCATGTTCTCCGCACTGGTGCTCAGCACCGTGGTCATCTTCGTCGCCGAGCTCGGCGACAAGAGCCAGCTCATGGCGATGACCTTCGCCACCCGGTACCGGGCGCGCGACGTGATCATCGGCATCACGGTCGCGACCGCCGTCGTGCACCTGGCGTCGGTCGGGATCGGGTACTTCATCGGGGCGAGCTTCGAGAAGTACCAGGGTCCCATCGCCATCGTGGCCGGTCTCGCCTTCCTGGCCTTCGGCGCCTGGACGCTGCGCGGCGACGAGCTGACCGACGAGGAGGCCCAGAAGGCGCGCAAGGCCAAGGGCTCCGCGCTGCTGGCAGTGGGTCTGGCCTTCTTCCTCGCCGAGCTCGGTGACAAGACGATGCTGGCCACCATCACCCTGGCGGTCCGTGAGGACTGGCTCGGCACCTGGATCGGCTCCACCATCGGCATGGTGGCTGCCGACGCACTGGCCATCGCGGTCGGCGCGGTCCTCGGACGCAAGCTCCCGGAGAAGGTCATCAAGTACGGCGCCGCCGCGGCCTTCGTGATCTTCGGTCTGGTCCTCATCGCCGAGGGCCTGGGCTGGTTGGGCTGAGCCTCCCGTAGGGCAGTGCGCGGCTCCCGTACACTGTTCCACGGATGAGTCGGCCGGACGGCTGCGTCACCGCCTCGGCGGTGTCGAGGAAAGTCCGGGCTCCACAGGGCGTGGTGGTGGCCAACAGCCACCCGGGGCGACCCGCGGGACAGTGCCACAGAAAGCAGACCGCCTCGACCGCTTGCGGGCGAGGTCAGGGTGAAACGGTGGTGTAAGAGACCACCAGCGATCCGGGTGACCGGATCGGCTCGGTAAACCCCACCAGGAGCAAGTCCAGACAGTGCGCGTCCGAGGGCTGCCCGCCCGAGTGCACGGGTAGGACGCTGGAGGTCGTCGGCAACGGCGACCCGAGATGGATGGCCGTCTCGCCGGTACCGGTAACGGTGCCGGATGACAGAACCCGGCTTACAGGCCGACTCATCCAACCATCCTTGATTTACCGGCGGTTCTGGCCGCTCCCAGCGGGTCGAGTCCTCACAGAGTCCTCACCACGAACGAGGAGCTCGTCGACCGCTTCCCGGGTCCGCTCGTCGGCGTCACGCCACGAGTGGCTGTAGGTCGAGAGAGTTTCCTCAGCGCTCTTGTGCCCCACCCGCGCCTGCACCGTGACCGCCGACTCGCCGTGCGCGATGACATGCGCCTGCGCAACCGACACGACACCTGGGCACCGCTGAACCCGCAGGCCAACGCGCTGGCCTTCACTTGACACCGTGAGACGTGCCTGCACTGGCCTCGCTTCGTCCTGGACGACACAGCCGTGACTCTCGAGCGTTCGAGGCCCTGGCAGGCCCAGCCGCCCACCTTGTCGGCCAGCTCATGCCGTGGCTCACGAAGGGGCGCAGCGATGAGAAGCCCTGTGTCAAGCCGCCTGGTTTTGGGTGGCTCGTCGGTTGGTCAGGACGCGTTGGAGCGCGTGGTGCTTGTCGGGGTCGTAGGCAGCGTTGTCTTGCCAGCAGTGCCAGATGACGTAGAGCCAGGCGCGGGCGAGGATGCGCACGGCGTGGGCGTGATCGTGTCCGCGGGCTCGGGACCGGTCGTAGAGGTCGGCGGCCCAGAGGTTGGCGTGTCGGCTGCCGCCGGCGAAGTCGGTGACGGCGTCGCGCAGTTGCTTGTCGCAGGCCCAGCGGAAGCCGACGACGCGCATCTTGCCGGATTGTCGGGTCGAGGGCGCGACGCCGGCCAGGCAGGCCAGGGATTCGGGGGTGGGGTACTTGGCGCGGCAGTCGCCGATCTCGGCCAGCAGCCGGGCGGCGCGTACGCGTCCGGAGCGGGGCAGGCTGGTGAAGATGTGCCCGTCGGCGTGGGCGTCGAGCTGGTCGCCGATCTGGCGGCCCAGGATCTTGATCTGCTCGACCAGGGTCGTCAGCAGCGCGATCATCGCGTGGGTGCTGCCGGCCTCGGCGGTGGCCGCCGGGCCGGTCAGGCCCCTGGGTGCCTGGGTCAGGTGGGCGTGGAGCACGGCAGGGTCGGTGCGGCCGCTGTAGCCGACCGAGGCCAGCCACTTGCCCAGCCGGGCGGGAGAGAGCCAGTCGGCGCGCTCTTGGGTATCGAAGCGGGCGATGAAGGCCAGGCTGATCTCGGAGTCGAGGTCGGCGAACAGGCCCACCGCGCCGGGGAAGACGATGCTCAGGTGGGCGCGCAGCTGGTTGGCGGCGGCGACCCGGTGGGCCACGAGGTCCTTGCGGGTGCGGCAGGCGCGGCGCAGCGCCGTGGTGGCCTGGGTGTCCGGCTCCAGTCGGCGCAGCCGGGCCCGGTCGGTGCGCAGGGTGTCGGCGAGCACGAACGCGTCGAAGCGGTCGTCCTTGTTGCCGGCCGAGCCGTACCGGCCGCGCAGGTTCTTGACCTGGTTGGGGCTGATCACCACCACCGTCAGTTCGGCCTCGAGGAGGACGTCGATGATCGGCCCGTCGGGTCGTTCGATGGCGACCTCATCGACGCCGTGCTTGGCCAGGAAGATGACCAGGTCGCGCAGGCCGGTCGTGGTGTGTTCGACCATGACGCGCGCTATTTCGCGGCCGCGGCCGTCGACGATGCACGCGGCGTGGTCATCCACGGCCCAATCGATGCCGGCCGTGACGTCGTTGAGTGGGGTTTCGGGCAGGGTGGTGCTGGTGGCAGACTGCATGTCAGCCTCCTCGCTGCTAGTCCCAGTGGGGAGGCACCCTCATGTGGTGCCGCTGGTGCCGGGACGCAGCTGCCGGTTCGCTCACTGATCGGCGCTCGGAGGCGCTCAGCCCTGTCGACGGTCTGCACGTCCCGGGTAACCACCAGACCTCGCAGATCTCATCGTGGACATCCAACGCATCGAGCGAGCTGGGCGATGGCCTGGTGGCACCTCGGGTGCATCAACGCCCTATCGGAGAACGCTGATACAAGGAAGGTAGACCAGTGAGCGCCGAACCGATCGAGGCGCCGATCGCCAAGACGCCGGCCCAGCTCGTCGGCGCGAAGCGTGGCCGGCTCGTGAAGAAGCTTGGGCTGCCAACCCGTCCGAAGAACGTCGAGAGCAGCGACGACACCGCGGATGGACGAGTCCGTGTTCGGCAAGGCCCCCGAGGCCGACGGCCTCCCCTCGTGTACGACGGCCTGACGCAAGGCGCTACTGCGGTTGCTGTCCCGTGGCCGAGGCCTGCCGCGCCGACGGTCGCCGCTCGCACCTCAGCGGGCTGGCCGGCGGCGAAGGGAGTCACCCGACGCGGTGGTGGCCCCTGGAGGGCCCGCGGAACCCTCGAGGCCAGCGCTGGCAGCCGGGCCGCAAGAGTCGGGCCCGCCAGCCGCGGCGAGGGACAGGTGGCAGGCCTCCCACCTTCGCTCGTCGTCGGTGGGAGGATCTGCGCGTGGCCGTCGTCGATGTCAGCTCATGGAGCTCGATCCAACCCGAGCAAGGCGGCCTCGACGCTCGCAAGGAATGGCTCTCACTCGTCGGCGACGCCCCGCGCGACGAGTGGTGGCTGTGGAAGCCGCTCAAGGAGACCGGATCCTTGGAAGGGACTCGCCCGACGCGCATCAACGACGTGGCGGAGATGGTCGCCCACCACCTGGCTGAGGCGATCGGCCTCCCTTCGGCACCGTGCAAGTACGCCGTCCGGGACGGGGAGCGGGGGATCATCTCGCGCCAGATCGCCCCTCACCTCTACGAGCTGTCCCCGGGCAGCGCATGGGGCGCGCAGGGGGGCGACGGCTACACCGTGGACAGCATCCTGAGCGTCCTGGAGGGCCTGACCGGCCCGCCACCCTGCGAGGGCATGAGCGCCGCCGAGGTCTTCACCGGCTATCTCGTCCTCGATGCGTGGATCGGCAACACCGATCGCCACGAAGAGAATTGGGCGGTCATCGAGCCACCCGACGGCACTGCCTACCTCGCACCCACCTTCGATCACGGCAGCGCGCTCGGGTCGGGCATGACCAACGATCGCCGCGAGCGATGCGACCGGCACGCGTGGTGCGCACGAGGCAAGTCCCGCGCTTTCAAGCGCCCGCTCATCGACATTGCTCGGGAGGCCGTCGACCTGACCGGCGCGGCGTGGTGGGCTGACCGGGTGGCCACTGTTCATCCCGCGACGTGGACGGCCATACTGGACGAGCACGGCGCGTTGTCAGACCTCACCCGTAGTTTCGTGAGCGACGTCCTGACGATCAACCAAGAGAGGGTGAGCGAAGCATGTCGACCATGACCCGCACGACACGCCTGCTCGTGACGCGACGCGATCCGCACACGGGCGCCTATGCGCCTGTCGGCGAGCTCACCCGCGACCCACAGACGCAGCGCTACGCCTTCGCCTACCGGCCCGGCGTCACGCGCAAGTTGCCCGGCCTGCCCTTGGGCACCGTCAGCACTTCAGATGTCCTCTTCCCCCTCTTCGGGCACCGCATCACCTCCCCCCGTCGCGCTGACCACGGCGACACACTCGGGTTGCTCGACCTCGAGCCGGCGGCCGAGCCCTTCGAGGTGCTGGAACGCTCCGGTGGTCGCAGCGCCACGGACACGCTCGAGCTGACGCCGATCCCGGACCCGGGCCCCTTCGAGGTCCACTTCCTCGTCCACGGCATCCGGCACCTCGACGAGGAGGAGCAAGCACGGATCGACACGCTTGAGCCGGGGCAGAGCGTGACCCTGACCCCCGAGCCCGACAACGAGGTCGACTGCCTTGCGGTCCTCGTGACCGATGACGGCCACCGCCTCGGTTACGTACCTCGACCCTTGCTCGAGTACGTGCGTCCGGCGATGGGGCACCCCCACGAGCTGACCGTCGAGCGGATCAACTCGCCTGCAGCTGGGTTCCACATGCGCCTGCTCGTGCGCCTGGCTGGCCACTTGCCCGCCTAGGAGTCGGTCGACACCGGCAGCAGGCTCAGACGCTCTCGAGCGAGTCCGGCGCTCTAGTGTCCCTACATGGACGTCGTCGCGCTCGTGCTCGCCGGGCTCTCTCTCCTGGTCGCCGTGCTCGCCCTTTTCAGCTCCCACAGCAGGGCCAACGAGTCCAACCGCCTCGCGCGTGAGGCGCTTGCTGAGGCCCGCTCGAGCAAGGTCGGAGACATATGGGCGGCCGTTATCCGATCCGTCAATCACCGGATGACGTTCAACCCCACAGCCGAGGACGCTGGGCCCATGCTGCGCGACGCGCGGGCCGACCTCATGGCGCTGGTCGACGCCCTGCCGGAGTGGGGGGCGCTAGGAGAGTGGGCAGCTCACGAGCAGGCCCTCGGAGCCCTGGCGGCCCACGCCGACCTCGAGGACATGACGTCAGACCCTCAGCGCCTGCCAGAACACTCCGCCCGATGGGGTGCCGCCTTCGTCATCAACCTCCGCCGCTTCCGCGCGACCGGCTACGACGAGCAGATGATGCGACGGCTCACGGACAACGCGCGCGAGCAGAGCAGGCATGTGTGCGCGGCGCGAGGCTGGGAGCTCCCTCCCGAGGCGATGCCCGGCATCGCGCTGCTCGACGAGACCCCCGAGAAGCCGTAGCGCAGACGGACCAGTCATTGCGACCGACCATCCAGCCACACCACGGCCAGCCCTGCACCCGCTGCCACACTGAACGGCGCCGAGCTGGCAATTACCCATCCCGTCACGCCCGACCCACCGCTCAGCATCCACGCCAAGGCGGCGGTCAGGAACAGCACGCCGACACCAGCGCACACAGCGGCCAGGACCAGCAGAAAAGTCCTCATGCGGTGAGAGTAGCGGGGAGGTGGTGCGCGGATAGAGGAGTGACCGGGGCCAAGTCGCGCCGCCGGTCGTCATCTCCTGTTAGATAAGGCCCATGCTCAACCTTGGGCCTTTGGAGATCATCGTGCTCCTGCTGTGCCTCGCCTTCGTCGTCGCGCTGGTCGTGGCGGTGGTGGGCGGCGTCATGTGGATGCAGCGCAAGAGGTAGCTAGGAGGGGCGTTCAGAGGGGGGCGGGATCGCCCCTCGTCGAGTAGCGCTCAGTCCTCAAACAGTCCTCAAGATATCCACCAGAGACACGAAACAACCATCGGCGTCCGTCGGCCTCGTGGGGCTCAAAATCCCCGGAATACCGGGGCGCCCATCGACTTTCGACGACAATCGTCGTAACTGTTAGGACGCATGGGACAACCCGGCTTACAGGTCGACTCACCCCACACCCCTCGTCATTGGGGTGCAGGCGCGCTCACTCACGGGTGGTGTGCCGCACCCAGCCGATGGTTGCGCCGAGCAGCAGCACGAGAGCGGCGGCGACGACGGACTGCCACGGCAGGAGCACCGCCACGACCAGGCACCCCGTGACGCCCAGGACGGGGACGACGCGACGGGTCCAGCGGCGGTCCAGGGTCCACGCGCTGGCGTGGACGAGGGCGAAGTGGACGAGCACGCACGACGACGCGAAGGCTATGGCCTGGCGTACGTCGACGAGCACCACCGAGGCGAGGGTCAGGGCAGCGACGACGACGACGGCGCGACGCGGCACCAGGCTCGGTCCCACCCGCGTGGCCAGGGAGGTCGGCAGGTGTCGGTCACGAGCCATCAGCGCGACCTCACCGGCCGCGCTGAGCAGCAGCGACATCATCACCCCGCCGGCAGCGAGCACCGCGGCGATCCGCACGACCGGCCCGAGCCACGGCCACGCGGAGATCTCGGCCGCCTCCGCGAGCGGCGCCTCCCGGGCGGCGAGCCACCCGGTGCCCAGGGTGCGGGTCAGGGCCACGGTCACGAGCACGTGCAGCGCGATGACGATGCCGAGCGAGAGCGCGATCGCCCGCGGGACGGTGCGGGCCGGGTCGCTGACCCGGTCGCGCAGGTCGACCAGACGCTGGTGACCGGTGAGGGCGAAGACGACGAAGCCAGCGGCCGACACGACGCCGAGCGGCCCGCCGGCACCCTCGGGGTCCCTCGGGGCATCCGTCAGGACGGGGGGAGTGGTGAGCAGGATCGTCACGAAGACGACGAGGACCACGGCGACGAGCAGCGCGACGACCTGCTCGCCGCGCGCGGACCGGTCGATGCCCTGCAGGTGCAGCCCGAGGGCTGCGACCACGGCGACGGCGGCGAAGACCTTGGACCAGTCGGGCAGGACGTGCAGGCCCATGGTCTGCGCCAGTGCGGCACAGGCGGCAATGGAGGCCACGACATGCGCCCAGCCGGCGAGGTGACCCCACGGCACACCGAGCCGGTCGCGGACGGGGGCGTGCGTGCCGGGTCGTGGGCGCCCGGCGGCCACCAGCCGAAGGGAGGAGGCGGCGTTGGCGACGGCAAGTGCACCGGCGAGCAGGACGGCCCAGACGAGGTGGTCGCCAGCCGTGGCGGCAGCGGGCGCGAGGACGACGAAGAGGCCGGCACCGACCGTCGCCGCCAGCCCCGTGCCCACGGCGCCGGGCAGCAGCAGTCGACGGTCGGTGCCGTCGGCATGGTGCTCGGACGCTGTCGCCATGGCAACACCCTGCCGCATCTGCCCGTCGGTCGCAGGGAGCGCGCCGACCGGGTCAGCTGCTCTTGGCCGCCAGACGTGCCGCGCCGATGATGCCGGCCTTGTTCTTCAGCCGGGCGGGGACGATCTCGGTGCGCAGGTCGAGCAGGGGGAGGAAGGTGTCGGCCTGCTTGCTGATCCCCCCACCGACGACGAAGAGGTCCGGCCACAGCAGGTCCTCGACACGGGTGTAGTAGGTCTGGAGGCGCTCGGCCCACTGCTCGATGGTCAGTCCCTCGCGCGCCCGGGCGGACTCCGCGGCCCGGCTCTCGGCGACGTGACCGTCGATCTCGAGGTGCCCGAGCTCGGTGTTGGGCACCAGCTGTCCGTCGATGATCAGCGCCGACCCGATGCCCGTGCCGAGCGTGGTGAGCACGACGACACCGTCGCGGTCCTTGGCCGCGCCGTAGTACCGCTCGGCGACGCCCGCCGCGTCGGCGTCGTTGACCATGTGCACCTCGCGGTCCAGGCGGTCGGCGAAGAGTGCTGCGGCGTCCACGCCGATCCACGAGCTGTCGATGTTGGCGGCGGTCCGGACCACCCCGTGCGTCACGACGGCGGGGAGGGTGATGCCGATGGGGACCTGCTTCTTGGGGGAGAAGTGGTCGATCACCTGCTCGACGACGGCGCAGACCGCCTCCGGTGTGGAGAGATCAGGCGTGGCGATCCGCAGCCGGTCCTCGGCGAACGCTCCCTTGCCGAGGTCGACGGGGGCGCCCTTGATGCCGGACCCCCCGATGTCGATCCCGAGGGCGTCGTACTTCGTGCTCATCGTGGTCACCTGTCAGCTGAGGGTGAGGATCTCGTTGCCCTCATCGGTGATGAGGATCGTGTGCTCGAACTGCGCCGAGCGACGCAGGTCCCTGGTGACGACGGTCCAGCCGTCGTCCCACAGGTCCCACTCGGGCACGCCGAGGTTGAGCATGGGCTCGATGGTGAAGGTCATACCGGGCTCGATGACGGTGTCGTACCCGGGGGCGGCGTCGTAGTGGGGGATGACCAGACCCGAGTGGAAGCTCGTGCCGATGCCGTGACCCGTGTAGTCGCGCACGACCCCGTACCCGAAGCGGGCCGCGTACTTCTCGATGACGCGGCCGATGATGTTGACCTGCCGGCCCGGCATGGCCGCCTTGATGCCCCGCATCATCGCCTCGTGCGTGCGCTCCACGAGCAGACGGGACTCCTCGTCGGGCTCACCGGCGAAGAAGGTGGCGTTGGTGTCGCCGTGCACCCCGCCGACGAAGGCGGTGATGTCGATGTTGACCAGGTCCCCGTCCGCGAGCCGTCGGTTGTCGGGTATGCCGTGGCAGACGACCTCGTTGACCGAGGTGCACAGCGACTTGGGGAACCCGCGGTAGCCCAGGGTCGAGGGATAGGCGTCGTGGTCGAGCAGGTACTCGTGGCCGACGCGGTCGATCTCGTCGGTGGTCACCCCGGGTGCGACGGCCGCACCTGCCGCGGCGAGCGCGCCAGCGGCGACCCGGGACGCGTGGCGCATCCGCTCGATCGACTCGGCGTCCTTGACCTCGGAGCCGACGAAGGGGGTGGGAGCCGCCTTGTCGACGTACTCGGGACGGGCGATCCGACCGGGGACCTCGCGTCTCGGCGAGACCACGCCGGGTGTCACGGTTGCGGCGGAGGCGAGCATGCTGTGGAGTCTAGGCAACAGCAGCGTGAACGAGCGCTCGGGTCAGCGGATCTCCGGTCCGTGAGGAAGGACGGCACACGATGGCGTACTGGTACAACGTCGACACCAAGCAGGTCGAGAGCGACGACACCCGCTCGCAGAACGCGGAGGTCATGGGTCCCTACGAGACCGAGGCGGAGGCGGCCGCCGCCCTGGCGACCGCCCGCGCCAACACCGAGGCGTGGGACGAGCAGGACCGCAAGGACCGGGAGTGGGAGAGCGGCGACGCCGGAGCCTGAGCCGGTCAGCGTGGCCGGTGCAGCGTGAGCGCCCAGCTCCCGTCGCCCGGCCAGGGTGCCCCGTCCCACGAGGAGTGACGGGTCACGAGGGACAGGCGGGCGGCGAAGGCCGCCCGCTCGAAGTCCTCCGGGCTCACGGCGGCCGCGCCCTGCGGCTGGTGCCCGGGCAGGGCCCAGCCGCACACGAGGATCCCGTCGGCGCTCAGGTGTGCTCGCATGCGACGCAGGACCTCGACGAGGGTGCCGTCCGCGAGGAAGGGCACGACATTGCCCGCGAGGGCCACGATGTCGAAGGTCTGCGCGGTGAGCGAGAGCGTGGACAGGTCGGCGTGGACGAAGCGGGTGACGTCATCACGCTGCCGGGCGACCTCGATCATCGCGGGGTCGGCGTCCACGCCGACGACGTCGTGGCCCAGCCGGGTGAGGGTCGTCGCCACCCGGCCGGTGCCGCACCCCGCGTCGAGGATCCGCGCCGGTGCCTCGCGCAGGCCGTGGAGGAAGCGGGCCTCGCCGTCGAGGTCCGTGCCCTGACGGGCGAGCTCGTCGAAGCGACGCTGGTAGGCATGCGCGGCGTCGATGCCGCCTGACACCTCGGACCAGCGGGTGCGGATCTGCGGGAGCTCGTCGGGCATTGTCGTCAGCTCTCGAAGGAGTGCTCGGCCGCGGGGAAGCTGCCCGACGCCACGTCAGCGGCGTAGGCGCGGGCCGCGTCACCGAGGACCGTGCTCAGGTCGGCGTACCGCTTGACGAAGCGCG
The DNA here is from genome assembly GCF_004295485.1 of Janibacter limosus. Taxonomy (NCBI): domain Bacteria; kingdom Bacillati; phylum Actinomycetota; class Actinomycetes; order Micrococcales; family Intrasporangiaceae; genus Janibacter; species Janibacter limosus. The sequence goes on from NZ_CP036164.1 coordinate 1,077,252, forward strand.
GGGCCTTGCCCGTGCGCAGGCCGGCCATGTCCTGCCAGACGAGCACCTGTGCGTCGCAGTCCGGTCCGGCGCCGATGCCGACCGTCGGGATGCGCAGCTCTCGGGTCACGGCCGCAGCTGCGGGCGCGGGGACCATCTCCATGACCACCGCGAAGGCGCCGGCCTCCTGGACGGCGCGGGCGTCCTCGAGCAGCTTGTCCTGCGCCTCGCCACGCCCTTGCACGCGGTACCCGCCGAGGGTGTGCTCGCTCTGGGGGGTGAAGCCGATGTGTGCCATGACGGGGATGCCGCCCCGGGTCAGGCGCTGGATCGCCGGAGCCATCTCGACCCCGCCCTCGAGCTTGACCGCGTGGGCCAGGCCTTCCTTCATCAGGCGTGCACCGGAGAGATAGGCCTGCTCGGGGGAGGCCTGGTAGGTGCCGAAGGGGAGGTCCGCCACGACGAGCGCGCTGGCGGCCGCACCGGCCACCGCGCGCGTCAGCGGGATCATCTCCTCGAGGGTGACGGGCACCGTCGTCTCGTACCCGTAGACGTTGTTGCCGGCGGAGTCGCCGACGAGGAGCACGGGGATGCCGGCACCGTCGAAGACCTGGGCGGCATACATGTCGTAGGCGGTGAGCATCGCCCAGCGCTCGCCGCGCTCCTTCATCGCCTGCAGGTGGTGGATGCGCACTCGCCTGGGCGGCGCCGCGGCCGGCGCCGCCCCATTGCCGTACGGGGCGGTGTTCTCGGGTGCGGGGCCCTCAGCGGGGGTGGGGGCGGTGGGCGTGGAGGACGAGCTCATGGGGATCAGCCTATGGCGAGGCGGTCGAAGGGGGCCCTCGGGGAGGGGATAGAGGGAAAACCCGGACGGCACCACCCAGAAGGGTAAGGATTGCTTCAGGAAATTTCGTCAGCCCTCCCGAGGGCCGTCAAATCTTGGTTGAGTGCGCTCACCCCCTGTGGCGAGAGCCACACCACCAATTGGAGGATCTGTGAAGAGACGCCACACCCATGTCGTGTCCGCTCTCGCCGCGTCCGCCCTCGTTCTCACTCTGGTGCCGTTGTCGGCGACCGCTGGGACGACGGCCGTGGCCCCCGATGACTCGGCCGCCTCGACGGCCCGGCTCGACGACCTGCCCAACCCTCTGGGCGATGCCCAGCGTGAGCTGCGCAAGGACGCGGTCGACAAGCTCATGAAGGGCGAGGCGAAGCTCGTGACCAAGAACGGCAAGCAGGTCATCGCGGTCACGAGCGAGGACCCTGCCGAGCGCAATGCCAAGGGCAAGGCCAAGGCGAAGAAGCCGCCGCGCACCAAGTACGTCCAGTACGACGTCAACCGCGAGGCATCCGTCTTCACGATCCTCACCGACTTCGGCGACAAGACGCTCCCCGCCACGGGCGGCGAGGCCGGCCCGGCCCGCAACGAGATCCCCGAGCCGGACCGCGCGCAGAACAACTCGACCATCTGGAACTCCGACTTCAGCCGCGAGTACTACAAGGAGCTGATGTTCGCCGACGGCCAGGAGTCCTTCAAGGACTTCTACCTCAAGCAGTCCAACGGTCGCTTCAACACCAAGGGCGACGTCAGCGACTGGGTCACGGTGCCCTTCAACGAGTCCCGCTACGGCCACAACCCGGTCAAGGGTGATGGCACCAGCGAGGCCGACGGCTACTGGAGCTACATCAAGGACACCGCCACGGCTTGGTACGAGGACCAGAAGGCCCAGGGCAAGAGCGACGCCGAGATCAAGGAGTACCTGGCCCAGTTCGACGTGTGGGACCGCTACGACTTCGACGGTGACGGCAACTTCGACGAGCCCGATGGCTACATCGACCACTTCCAGGCGATCCACGCCGGTGAGGGCGAGGAGGCCGGCGGGGGAGCCCAGGGCGAGGACGCCATCTGGAGCCACCGTTGGTACGCCTACTCCAACAACATGGGCAAGGCCGGACCGGAGCAGAACAAGCTCGGCGGCGTCCCGCTGGGTGACTCGGGCATGTGGATCGGTGACTACACCACCGAGCCCGAGAACGGTGGCCTGGGTGTCTTCACCCACGAGTTCGGCCACGACCTCGGTCTGCCGGACCTCTACGACACCGCCGGCGGCGACAACGGCACCGGCTTCTGGACCCTCATGTCCGGGGGCTCCTGGCTCAACGACGGGACGGACGACATCGGCTCCAGCCCCGGCTTCATGGGTGCCTGGGAAAAGCTGCAGCTGGGCTGGTTGGACGTCCAGACCGTCAAGCAGGGCGAGGCGACCAACGTCGACCTCGGTCCAGCCGACCGGGATGCCGAGTCGAAGCCGCAGGCGGCTGCGGTGCTCCTCCCGGAGCAGACCGTCACGAACGACTACAACACCCCGCGCTCGGGCAGCTACGAGTGGTGGTCCGGCTCGGCCGACAACCTCAACAACACGCTGACCCGTGAGATCGACCTCACCACTGCCACCTCGGCATCGATATCGGCTCAGCTGGCCACGGACACCGAGGAGGGCTACGACTTCCTGTACACGGAGGTCAGCACCGACGGCGGCTCGACCTGGACCGAGATCGCGGCAACCGACGGCGGCGACCTCTCCTGGAACCAGGTGACCCACGACCTGAGCGCCTACGCGGGCAAGACGGTCCAGTTCCGCTGGCGCTACCAGTCGGACGGCGGGGTCTCCGAGCCCGGCGCCTTCGTCGACGACGTCAACATCACCGTCGACGGGACCACGGTCCTCGCCGACGACGTCGAGTCCGGTGACAACGGGTGGACGGCTGACGGGTTCACCCGGATGAGCGGATCCACCTCGGACACCGTTCAGAGCTACTACCTTGCCGAGAACCGCGTCTACTCGGGCTACGACAAGAATCTCAAGACGGGTCCGTACAACTTCGGTTTCGCGGATCGTCCCGACTGGGTGGAGCGCTTCCCGTACCAGGACGGCCTGCTCGTCTGGTACATCAACAACGCCTACACGGAGAACAACACGAGCATGCACCCCGGCTACGGCCAGGTCCTGCCCGTGGACGCCCGTCCGGCTCCGGTGAAGTTCTCCAACGGCAAGCTGCTCGGCAACCGCCGACAGCCCTTCGACGCCACCTTCGGCAAGCAGGCCACCGACACGGTGACCTTCCACAACGCCGGGGTCCCGCAGACGGTGCCGTCGAGCAAGGGCATCACGACCTTCGACGACTCCGACACCGACCGCTACTGGTCCGCGGAGAACCCGTGGAGCTCGACCAAGGTGGCCGGTTCCGGCACCACGATCAAGGTCCTGAACGAGAAGCAGGACGGCATGAAGCTGCGCATCGAGGCGGCACGCTGATCGCGTCCACCTGCTGAGCACGGCGCCATCGGGCCCGCCTCGTCCATCGGACGGGGCGGGTCCGCTCAGTTTCGCGTTCCCCCTAGGGCAGGATGGGCGACATGGATCGTCAGCAGGAGTTCGTCCTCCGCACCATCGAGGAACGCGACATCCGGTTCGTCCGGTTGTGGTTCACCGATGTCCTCGGCACCTTGAAGTCGGTGGCCATCGCCCCGGCCGAGCTCGAGGGTGCCTTCACCGAGGGCATCGGCTTCGACGGCTCGGCCATCGAGGGGTTCACCCGGGTCTACGAGGCGGACATGCTCGCCCGGCCCGATCCCTCGACCTTCCAGGTGCTGCCCTGGCGTGGCGAGCACCCCGGCACCGCGCGCATGTTCTGCGACATCCAGCTGCCCGACGGCAGCCCGGCCCTCGCCGATGCCCGCTACGTCCTGCGTCGCGCGCTCGACAAGGCCGCCGACATGGGCTTCAGCTTCTACACGCACCCCGAGATCGAGTTCTTCCTGCTCAAGCAGGGCACCCCGCCCGGCGAGCGTCCGGTCCCCGTCGACGACGGCGGCTACTTCGACCACGTGCCGAAGGGGGAGGCCCACGACTTCCGGCGGGCGGCCATCACGATGCTCGAGTCCGTGGGCATCTCGGTGGAGTTCAGCCACCACGAGGGTGCGCCGGGGCAGAACGAGATCGATCTGCGCTACGCCGACGCCCTGTCCACCGCGGACAACATCATGACCTTCCGCACGGTCATCAAGGAGGTGGCCCTCGAGCAGGGGGTCTACGCCACCTTCATGCCCAAGGTCTTCGCCGAGTACCCCGGCAGCGGCATGCACACGCACATGTCCCTCTTCGAGGGCGACACCAATGCCTTCCACGAGCCGGGCGCGCCCTACCAGCTGAGCAAGGTCGGGCGTCAGTTCATCGCGGGCCTGCTCCACCACGGGCGCGAGTACGCCGCCGTGACCAACCAGTGGGTCAACAGCTACAAGCGGCTCTGGGGCGGCGGCGAGGCCCCGGCGCACCTCACGTGGGGGCACAACAACCGCTCCGCGATGGTGCGGGTGCCGATGTACAAGCCCAACAAGGGCAACTCGAGCCGGGTGGAGCTGCGCAGCCTCGACGCCTCGTGCAACCCCTACCTCGCCTTCGCCGTCATGCTCACCGCGGGGCTGAAGGGCATCGAGGAGGGGTACGAGCTGCCCCCCGAGACCGAGGACGACGTGTGGGGCCTGACCGACCGCGAGCGACGTGCGATGGGGATCAAGCCGCTGCCCGCGAGCCTCTCCGAGGCCATCGAGGCGATGGAGGAGAGCGAGCTGGTCGCCGAGACCCTGGGCGAGCACGTCTTCGACTTCTTCCTGCGCAACAAGCGCCAGGAGTGGGCCGACTACCGCAACCAGGTCACCCCCTTCGAGCTGGAACGTCTGCTGCCCCGCCTGTGAGGACCTCGTGACCCCTCCCGCACGTCCCCTCCCGACCCTGGCGCGTCGCGGCTTCAGCGACACCCGTCGAGCCGAGTCGCTCCTGGACGACCCTGCGCTGGCCCCGCTCGCCGATGCGAGGGCGGAGCTGCTCGCTGCCCTCGCCCGGTCCGCGGACCCCGACCAGGCCCTCCTGGGACTGGTGCGCCTGATGGAGGCGGGCGGCAGCGACGACCTCGTGACGGCACTGCGGACCGACGAGCTGGCGCGTGGGCGGGTGATCGGCGCGCTGGGGATCTCGTCGTCGCTCGTCGACCATCTCGTCGCGCACCCCGAGCAGTGGCGCGACGCGGTCACGGCACAGGAGATGACACCCGAGGAGCGCACCGAGGCGCTCCTCGCCGAGATCGCCGACCACGGGGACCTCGAGCCGCAGGACGCGTTGCGGGTGGCCTACCGCCGCCAGCTGCTGGGCATCGCCGCCCGCGACGTCACCTCGCAGGACCCCGTCGTCGTGCTCCCCGAGATCGCCAGGGCGCTGGCCGACCTGGCCGGGTCCGCGCTCGAGGGGGCCGTCCGGATCGCGATCGACGAGCTCGGCGAGGCGGGCCAGAGCTGTCGCTTCGCCGTGATCGGCATGGGCAAGGCGGGTGGGCGCGAGCTCAACTACATCTCCGACGTCGACGTGATCTTCGTGGCCGAGCCGGTGCCGGGCGCCGACGAGGAGGGCGCGCTCGAGGTCGCGACCAAGATCGCCACCCGGACGATGCACGCCTGCTCCGACGTCACGGCGCACGGCAGCCTGTGGCCGGTGGACGCAGCCCTGCGTCCCGAGGGCAAGCAGGGGCCGCTCGTGCGCACGGTGGCCAGCCACCGCGCCTACTACGACCGATGGGCCAAGACCTGGGAGTTCCAGGCGCTGCTCAAGGGCCGGCACCTCGCCGGGGACGCGAGCCTCGGCGCCGAGTACCTCGGGGCGGTCCAGCCGCTGGTCTGGGAGGCCGCCTCCCGCGAGGACTTCGTCGACGACGTGCAGGCGATGCGCCGACGGGTCGAGGACCACATCCCTCCTGCAGAGGCGGCTCGACAGCTCAAGCTCGGTCCCGGGGGCCTGCGCGACGTCGAGTTCTCCGTCCAGCTGCTGCAGCTGGTCCACGGTCGCACCGACGACACCCTCCGCTCGGGCACGACACTGGACGCCCTGGCGGCGCTGTCCAAGGGCGGCTACATCGGTCGCGCCGACGCGGCGGTCCTCGAGGAGGCGTACCGGATCCTGCGGACCCTCGAGCACCGGATCCAGCTGCACCGGCTGCGGCGCACCCACCTCATGCCGGTCACCGAGGACGACCTGCGACGGCTGGGCCGGGCGATGCGCCTGTGGGACCAGCCCGACAAGCAGGTCGTCGCGCTGCGCACCGGCCACTCGCGCGAGGTGCGACGACTGCACCAGCGTCTCTTCTACCGTCCGCTCCTGTCGGCCGTCGCCCGACTGAGCCCGGACGAGGCCTCCCTGACACCCGGTGCGGCCCGCGAGCGGCTCAGCGCACTCGGCTACCGGGACCCGGCCGGCGCGCTGCGGCACCTCGAGGCCCTCATGGGGGGAGTCAGCCGGGCCGCGGCGATCCAGAAGCAGCTGCTGCCGGTCATGCTCGAGTGGTTCGCCGAGATGGCCGACCCCGATGCCGGGCTGCTGGCCTTCCGCAAGGTCAGCGAGGCCCTGGGTGCCACGCACTGGTACCTCCGACTCCTGCGTGACGAGGGGGAGGCGGCCCAGACCCTCGCGCACACCCTCGGCGCCAGCCGGTTCGCCGGAGAGCTGCTGCTCGCCAGCCCCGAGGCGGTGCAGATGCTCGGCGACGCCGACGGCCTGCGTCCTCGCACCCGTGAGGAGCTGCTGCGGCGGATGCGCTCCGCCGCCGGACGGCGTGACGACCCCGAGGCTGCCGTCGCGGCCATCCGGGCGATCCGACGGGCCGAGATCTTCCGCGTCGCGGTCGCCGACCTCGAGGACAAGCTCACCCTCGACGAGGTCGGTGAGGCGCTCACCGAGGTGAGCGACGCGACGATCGAGGCGGCGCTGGAGGTCGTGGTCCGCAAGGTCGAGGCCGAGCGTGGCGCGCCACTCGGCACCTCCATGCTCGTCGTCGGCATGGGCCGCCTGGGAGGCCGCGAGGTCGGCTACTCCTCGGACGCCGACGTGCTCTACGTCCACGAGCCGCACGAGGGAGCCGACGACCAGACCGCCCAGGAGGGCGCACTGGCCGTCGTCGGTGAGCTGCGGCGACTCATCGGCGCCGCCGGCTCGGACCCGCCGCTGGGGCTCGACGCAGACCTGCGCCCGGAGGGCAAGAGCGGTCCGATGGTGCGCTCGCTCGCGAGCTATGCGACCTACTACGCCCGGTGGTCGCAGACGTGGGAGGCCCAGGCGCTCCTGCGGGCGCGTCCGGTCGCCGGGGATCCCGGCCTCGCGGAGCGCTTCATCGCGCTCATCGACCCGATCAGGTGGTCCACCGCCGGTCTCGACGCCCAGCAGGTGCGCGAGGTCCGTCGGCTCAAGGCCCGCATGGAGTCCGAGCGACTCCCACGCGGCGCCGATCGCAAGGCCCACTTCAAGCTCGGCATGGGGGGCCTCTCGGACGTCGAGTGGACCATCCAGCTGCTGCAGCTGGAGCACGCCCACGAGCACGAGGGCCTGCGCACGACGCGCACGTTGCCGGCGCTCGCGGCGGCCGTGGAGGTCGGCCTGGTCGACGTCGAGGACGCGGCCGTGCTGCGCGAGGCGTGGTCGATGGCCTCCTTGCTGCGCAACGCCGGCATGCTCTTCAGGGGGCGCCCGGTCGACTCGGTGCCCTCCAACTTGCGCGAGGCCGACGGCGTCGGCCGCATCGTCGGGATGGAGCCGCTGTCCGGCCTGGCGCTGGCGGAGTCCTACCGGCGTACGGCTCGGCACGCACGCCACGTCGTCGATCGGATCTTCTACGGCGAGCCGTGAGCGACGAGCACCGGTGAGACGCCGGTCGGGCGCCCATGGCGACGAACCTAGACTGGGCACCATGCTCGCCACGATCGATCTGCGTTCCCAGCCCCTCGGGGCCCGGCAGCTCCGCGCGGCCCTGCCCCGTGCGGAGTACGACGTCGAGGCTGCCCTCTCGGCGGTCCGACCGATCTGCGACGACGTCCATGACCGGGGTGCAGAGGCGCTCTACGAGTACGGCGAGCGGTTCGACGGGGTGCGGCCGAGCTCCCTTCGCGTCCCCGCCGAGGTCCTCACTGCCGCCGTCGACGTGCTCGACGCCGACGTCCGGGCCGCGCTCGAGGTCTCGATCGAGCGCGCTCGGGCCGTGCACGCGGACCAGCGACGCACCGACACGACGACCCGCCTGCACGAGAGCGGCACCGTCACCGAGCGATGGGTCCCGGTGGACCGAGTCGGTCTCTACGTGCCGGGCGGGCGCGCGGTCTACCCGAGCTCCGTCGTGATGAATGTCGTCCCGGCCCAGCTCGCCGGCGTCGGCTCGCTCGCGGTCGCCAGCCCCCCGCAGAAGGAGAACGTCGGCGTCTTCGCCGGCTACCCGCACCCGACCATCCTCGCCGCCTGTGCGCTGCTGGGGGTCGACGAGGTGTGGGCGATGGGTGGGGCCCAGGCCATCGCCGGCTTCGCCCACGGGTTCGTCGACGACGCCTCCGGTGACGGCGGCGAGTGCGAGCCCGTGAGCCTCGTGACCGGGCCGGGCAACATCTACGTGGCCGCAGCCAAGCGGCTGCTCAAGGGCCTCGTCGGCATCGACGCAGAGGCCGGCCCCACCGAGATCGCCGTCCTGGCGGACGCCACCGCCGACCCCGACCACGTCGCAGCGGACCTGATCAGCCAGGCCGAGCACGACCCCCTGGCCGGCTCGGTCCTCATCACCGACTCGACGCAGCTCGCCGACGAGGTGGCCCGGGCCGTCGAGCGTCGGGCCGCCGCCACCAAGCACAGCGAGCGGGTCGTCGAGGCGCTGAGCGGCCGCCAGTCCGCGATCGTCCTCGTCGACGACCTCGACGCCGGGCTGCGCGTCGCCGACGCCTACGCCGCCGAGCACCTCGAGGTCATCACCGAGGACGCCCCGGCGGTCGCGGCGCGGGTGCGCAACGCGGGGGCGATCTTCGTCGGCGCCCACTCGCCGGTGAGCCTGGGTGACTACGTCGCCGGGTCCAACCACGTGCTGCCCACGGGCGGCAGCGCCGCGCACAGCAGCGGTCTGTCGGTGCAGTCCTTCCTCCGCGGCATCCACGTCGTCGAGTACTCGGCGCAGGCCCTGGCAGAGGTCGCCCCGCACGTGCTCGCCCTGTCCGAGGCCGAGGACCTGCCCGCCCACGGCGAGGCCGTCACGGCGCGCACCGGCGAGGTCGTCCAGTGAGCGAGGTCGAGGCCCTGCTGCGTCCCGAGCTGCGCGGCCGCACCGCCTACGGTGCGCCCCAGCTGGACGTCGCCGTCCAGCTCAACACCAACGAGTCGTCCTACGCCGTGCCACCGGAGGTCGTCGAGGCCATCGTCGGTGAGCTGCGCGAGGGCCTCAGCGGGCTCAACCGGTACCCGGACCGCGAGTTCACCGACCTGCGCAAGGCGCTCGTCGGCTATCTCGAGGACCGCAGCGGGGTCTCCCTTCGCCCCGAGCAGGTCTGGGCCGGCAACGGGTCCAACGAGGTCCTCTCGCACGTCGTCCAGGCCTTCGGCGGTCCCGGCCGCACGGCGCTCGGCTTCACGCCGGCCTACTCGATGCACCCGATCATCAACGAGACGCTCGGCACGACCTGGGTCGACGGGCAGCGCGACGCAGGCACCTTCGACCTGACGCTCGAGTCCGCGGTCGAGCAGGCGAAGGGGGCCGACCCGCACCTGGTCTTCCTCTGCTCGCCCAACAACCCGACCGGGACCGCGCTGCCCTTCGACGTCATCGAGGCCATGCTCGAGGCCGCGCCGCGGGCGATCGTCGTCGTCGACGAGGCCTACGCGGAGTTCGCCCGACCCGGTACACCCACGGCGCTGTCGCTGCTCGAGCGTCACCCGCGACTCATCGTCACCCGCACGATGAGCAAGGCCTTCGCGCTGGCCGGCGGTCGCCTGGGCTACCTCGCCGCCGACCCCGAGATCATCGATGCGCTGCGGCTGGTCCGCCTGCCGTACCACCTCTCGGTCCAGACCCAGACGATCGCGCGGGTCTCGCTCGAGCACGCCGACCGACTCCTCGAGAGCGTCGATGCGATCAAGGCACAGCGCGACCGGCTGGTCACCGAGCTCACCGCGATGGGCCTGGCGCCCGTGCCGAGCGATGCCAACTTCGTCCTCTTCGGGGGACTCGCCGATGCACCGACGACATGGCAGGCTCTGCTCGAGGACGGCGTGCTCGTCCGCGACGTCGGCATCCCGCACCACCTGCGGGTCACCGCCGGTACACCCGAGGAGACCGGACGGTTCCTCGAGGCCATGGCACGACTCGTCCCCACCCACGCCTCGACCAAGGAGACCCCGTGAGCAGCACCGCCCCCCGGACCGCGACGGTGAGCCGTGGCACCTCGGAGAGCCGCGTCGAGGTGAGTGTCGACCTCGACGGCACCGGCGCCGGCGACGTGTCGACGGGCGTGCGCTTCTACGACCACATGCTCCTGTCGCTGGCCAAGCACAGCCTCATCGACCTGACCGTCCGGGCCGACGGTGACGTCGACGTCGACGCGCACCACACGGTCGAGGACGTCGCGATCGTCCTGGGCCAGGCCGTCAAGGAGGCGCTGGGCGACAAGAGCGGCATCAGCCGCTTCGGCGACGCCACCGTGCCCCTCGACGAGGCGCTCGTCCACGCGGTCGTCGACGTCGCCGGCCGCCCCTATGTCGTCCACACCGGTGAGCCCGAGGGCCAGGAGTACGTCATCATCGGCGGCAACTTCGTCGGCTCGCTCACCCGTCACGTCATGGAGTCCTTCGCCTACAACGCCGGCATCGCCCTGCACGTGCGGGTGCTCTCGGGGCGCGACCCGCACCACATCGTCGAGGCGCAGTTCAAGGCGCTCGCCCGGGCACTGCGTGCCGCAGTCGCCGTCGACCCTCGTGTCACCGGCATCCCCAGTGCCAAGGGCGCCCTGTAGAGCATGACCCAGCAGGGCAGGGGAGTGGTGCTGCTCTCCGCGTCGTCCGCGAGGGCCGTGGAGTGGGTGCGGCGTGGGGTCGTGCCGTGCCACGTGCTCGAGCACAGCACGTGGTCGATCGTCGTCCCGGCCACGTCGTCGAGTGCTGCCGCGGCGCCCTACGACGACGCGTTGACCGTCCTGGCCGCGCGCCATGTCCCGACGGCCATCGCGCCGTCCATCGGACTCCTCGAGATCGGCGACGCAGCCGTCATCACCGCCCGGGCGCCGGGTCGGTCACCGATCCGGTGGGCGTTGCGCGGGGCGGACCGTGAGGTCGTCCGCGGCCCGCAGCTGCCTCCGCTCACGCCCGAGAGCCTGCACCGCACCCTCGCGGCCGGCTCCGGGACCCGTGAGGTGCCGATCCGCGAGGTCCGCGACCTGTGGACCCGCGCCGACCTCACTCACCTCGAGTGGCTGGTCGAGGCCACCGCCGTGCTCGGCCTGCCCGGCGGGCGCGTGCTCGACGGGTCCGACACCGCCCTCGGACCGGTCATCGCGCCCAATCCCCGCTCCGTCCAGGACTTCGAGTCCGCCGTCAAGGATGTGCACCAATGACCAGCCCCCGCGTCGTCGTCCTCGACTACGGCTCCGGCAATGTCCACTCCGCCGTCCGCGCGCTCTCCCACGTCGGGGCGCAGGTCGAGCTCACTGCCGACCGTCGCGCAGTCCTCGAGGCGGACGGCCTGCTCGTGCCCGGGGTCGGCAACTTCCACGCGTGCATGACCGGGCTGCGAGCCGCCGACGGCCCCTCCCTCATCGACACCCGGCTGGCGGGCGGTCGCCCCGTCCTCGGCGTGTGCGTCGGGATGCAGGTGATGTTCGACGGGTCGCGCGAGCCCTTCGGCACCCAGCCCGAGCAGGAGGGCCTGTCCCAGTGGCCGGGCACGGTCGAGCGGTTGATCGCTCCCGTCGTGCCCCACATGGGGTGGTCCGAGGTCACCGCTGCCGAGGGCAGCGCACTCTTCGCCGGAGTCGAGGCCGAGCGCTTCTACTTCGTCCACTCCTACGGCGTCGGTTCCTGGGACCTGCCGACCGCCCCCGGTGCGCTGGCCGCAGCCAGCCCCCGGGTCACGTGGAGCGAGCACGGGTCCCCCTTCGTCGCGGCCGTCGAGAACGGCCCGCTGTCCGCCACGCAGTTCCACCCCGAGAAGTCCGGGGACGCTGGGCTGCACCTGCTGAAGAACTGGGTGATGTCACTGTGACCACTATCGAGAGCCCCCGACTGGAGCTCCTGCCCGCCGTCGACGTGCGAGGAGGGCGCGCCGTCCAGCTGCAGCAGGGCGTGGCCGACTCCGGCTGGGACTTCGGTGACCCCCTGCAGGCCGCGCGCGCCTGGCAGGACCAAGGAGCCGAGTGGATCCACCTCGTCGACCTCGACGCGGCCTTCGGCGAAGGGAGCAACCGCGACCTGCTCGCCGGGATCGTGGGCCAGCTCGACGTCAAGGTCGAGCTCAGCGGTGGGATCCGGGACCAGGAGTCGCTCGTCGCCGCACTCGACTCCGGATGCGCCCGGGTCAACCTCGGCACCGCGGCCCTGGAGAACCCCAAGTGGACCGCAGCCGCGATAGCCGAGTACGGCGACCGGATCGCCGTCGGCCTCGACGTGCGTGGCACCACCCTCGCCGCCCGGGGATGGACCAAGGAGGGCGGCGACCTCTGGGAGACCTTGGCCCGCCTCGACTCCGAGGGATGCACCCGCTATGTCGTGACCGACGTAGCCAAGGACGGGATGCTCGCCGGACCCAACCTCCAGCTGCTCAAGGACGTCGCCGCCACCTCGCCGGCCAAGGTCGTCGCCAGCGGAGGAGTGACCACCCGCGAGGACGTCGTCGCCCTGCGCGAGCTCGTGCCGGTCGGGGTGGAGGGAGCCATCATCGGCTCGGCGCTCTACAAGGGCACCGTCACGCTGGCGGAGGCGCTCGACGCCGCAGGTCGCCCGTGACGGGGCCGGCCGACTCCGCGGGCGTCCCGTGGGGCGGTCGGGAGCTCCCGACCGGAGACTTCGCGGGTGACGACGGCCAGGCCGACCAGGCGCTGGTGCAGGCCCTCACCACCGGGGGCGAGCAGGACGTCCTGGACCGACTGGCCACCGCGCGGCTGATGGTGCCGGTCAAGGCGATCGCCGCCGAGACGGTCGAGGGCGAGCACGGGCTCGCCGACAAGGAGGCCGACATGGCGGTGGTCCTCCTCGAGCACCCGGACGGCCGGACCGCCCTGCCCGTCTTCTCCTCGATGGCATCGTTGGCGGCCTTCGACGACTCCGTGCGTCCCGTGCCGGTCGAGGCTGCTCGTGCCGCCCAGGCAGCGGTGAGCGAGCGGGCCGACCTGATGGTCCTCGACTGCGCCAGCGAGCAGGCCTTCGAGATCCGCTCGTCGATGGTCTGGGCGCTGGCGCAGCAGCGCCCGTGGCTGCCGGCGCACGAGGACCCCTTCGTCGCGCAGTCCGTGGCGCGGGTCGTGGCGGACCACGCGGAGGTCACCGGTCACGACCTGACCGAGGGCGTGCCCGACGGTCAAGGGATCCTCCAGGTCCGCCTCACTCTCGTCGCGGGCCTGGACGAGCCGGCCGTGCGCGCCCTCGTCACCGAGGTGGCCGAGAAGCTGGCCACGGACGGGGAGCTGCGGGCCCGGGTCGACGGGCTCTCCTTCGCCATCGTCTGACCGATTTCGGCTGAGGGTCGGTCACTGGTAATGTCTCTCGGTGACCGGTCATCGTCCTCGTGGCGATGACGCAAGAGGAGCCTCGCTTCCACCCGCGTCGACCATCGTCCTCGGACACAGGTTGCCGGGTCACAGGTCTCGACGCGACACGGGTCGCGAGATGTCCTCGACATCTCTTCCCGCCGTGGACGTCGTGCTCTGGTGGAGGCTCCTCGCGATCAGCGAGGAGCCTTTCTTCGTCGGTCGCCAGGAGTGACACACCGAGCTAAGGAGCCACACATCAGCGAGCCTCGCATCAATGACCGAATCCGCGTCCCTGAGGTGCGGTTGGTCGGCCCCAACGGGGAGCAGGTCGGCATCGTGCGCGTGGAGGATGCCCTCCGTCTCGCCGCAGAGGCTGACCTCGACCTCGTCGAGGTCGCGCCGATGGCCAAGCCTCCCGTCGCCAAGCTCATGGACTTCGGCAAGTACAAGTACGAAGCCGCCATGAAGGCCCGTGAGGCCCGCAAGAACCAGGTCAACACGGTCATCAAGGAGATCAAGCTCCGACCGAAGATCGACAGCCACGACTACGGCACCAAGAAGGGCCACGTCGAGCGCTTCCTGAGCGCCGGCGACAAGGTCAAGGTGACGATCATGTTCCGCGGCCGCGAGCAGTCCCGCCCCGAGCTGGGCTTCCGTCTGCTGCAGCGTCTGGCCGAGGACGTCGTGGAGCTCGGCACGGTCGAGTCCGCGCCCAAGCAGGACGGGCGCAACATGATCATGGTGCTCGGTCCGACCAAGCGGAAGTCCGAGGCTCGCGCCGAGGCCCGCCGCAAGAAGGACGAGCAGAAGGCTGCCTCCGAGGCAACCGCCCCGGCGACCGAGTCCACCGAGGCCCCGGCCCCGGCGGACGAGACCGCTGAGGCTCCGGCAGAGTCCTGAGCCGACCCAGACCAGCACAGCAACGACAAGGAGATCGGCGCCATGCCGAAGAACAAGACGCACTCCGGTGCGAAGAAGCGCTTCCGGGTCACCGGCTCGGGCAAGATCATGCGCGAGCGCGCCAACCACGTCCACAAGTTCCACGAGAAGAGCCCGCAGCACGCGCGTCGTCTCGCGAACGACGTCCTGGTCTCCAAGGCCGACACCAAGAAGATCAAGAAGCTGCTCGGTCGCTGACCTGAGCCTCTTGTCCATTCGAACTTAAAGGAGTACTCACGTGGCACGCGTGAAGCGGGCGGTCAACGCCCACAAGAAGCGCCGGGTTGTTCTCGAGCGCGCCAGCGGATACCGGGGCCAGCGGTCCCGCCTCTACCGCAAGGCCAAGGAGCAGGTCACCCACAGTCTCGGGTACAGCTACCGTGACCGTCGGGCCCGCAAGGGCGACTTCCGTCGCCTGTGGATCCAGCGGATCAACGCTGGCGCCCGCGCCAACGGCATGACCTACAACCGCTTCATCCAGGGCCTGCGCGCCGCTGAGATCGAGGTCGACCGTCGCATGCTCGCCGAGCTGGCCGTCAACGACGAGGCGGCCTTCGTCGCGCTCGTCGAGATCGCCAAGGCCAACGTGCCGGCACAGGTCAACGCCAAGGTCGAGGCCTGAGCGACCACCTCGGACGCCGGGAGCGCCCACCGCTGACCAACCCCTCCTCGGAGCGGGTGAAGTCGGTGCGCGGGCTCTCCCGGCGTTCTGTGCGTCGGCGCACCGGGCGGGTCCTCGTCGAGGGTCCTCAGGGCGTGCGTGAGGCCGTGCGGTTCGCGCCGGAGCACATCGTCGACCTCTATGTCACCACCGAGGCGGCGCACCGCTACGCGGAGTTCGTCGACCCGGCCCGCGAGGCCGGCGTCCTCGTCCACGAGACGAGCGACGAGGTGCTCGCAGCCATGTGCGACGCGGACACCCCGCAGGGCACGGCTGCCGTCGTCGACTGGTCGCCGGCCGGGCTGGGCTCTGTGCTCGACACCGGGCCGCGGCTGCTCGTCCTGCTGACCAACGTGCGCGACCCCGGCAACCTCGGCACGGTCATCCGCGGTGCGGATGCCGCCGGTGCCGATGCGGTGCTCGTCAGCGAGGCCTCCGTCGACGTCACCTCGCCCAAGGTCGTGCGCTCGACGGCCGGCTCGCTCTTCCACCTGCCGGTCGTCACCGGCCTCGACATCGACGAGACCCTCGCTGCCCTCGCGGCCGCCGGCATCCGCCGGCTGGCCGCCGACGGGGCGGGGGAGTCGAGCATCGACGACAGCGACCTCACCGGGCCGCACGTCTGGGTCATGGGCAACGAGGCCTGGGGCCTCGAGCCGCAGACCCGGGCAGCGTGCGACGAGGTCGTGCGCGTGCCCATCCACGGCCACGCCGAGTCGCTCAACCTCGCGATGGCGACCACGATCTGCCTCTACGCGTCGGCCCGGCAGCAGCGCGCCTGAGCCGACGCACGACGAAGGGGGATGGGTCCAGCATCGGCTGGACCCATCCCCCTTCGTCATGCCGTGGCGGTCAGCTCGCGGCGTAGGTCTCCTGCCCGCCCAGGACCTCGCCCGGGTCGACGGGGGCGTCGTCCGCGGCGGCCTTGCCGTCGCGGATGCGCTGACCGATCGTCGCGTCCACATTGGTCCAGTACTCGAAGACGCGGGAGAGGACCGGGTCCTGGACCCCGCCGAGCGAGCCGATGACGGTGTCGACGAGCCGGTCGCGCATGGCGTCGTCGAAGACCTCACGCACGAGCGTGCCGGGCTGACCGAAGTCGTCGTCCTCGGCGTGCAGCTCGTAGGCGGAGCGGACCATCTGGCCGTCGGCCTCCCAGCCGTCGTCGACAGGACCCTGGGTGTCGGCGGTCGGTCGACCGAAGCTGTTGGTCTGGTAGGTCGGCGCCGAGCCGGAGTGCTCGTAGCGCATCGGGCCGTCGAAGGAGTAGTGGTTCTCCTGCTCGACGGCGGGCCGGTTGACCGGCAGCTGGTGGAAGTTGGCACCGATGCGGGCCCGGTGGGCGTCGGCGTAGGCGAAGACGCGACCCAGCAGCATCTTGTCGGGCGAGAAGCCGATGCCCGGCACGGTGTTGCTCGGGGCGAACGCGGCCTGGTCGATCTGGGCGAAGAAGTTGACCGGGTTCTCGTCGAGGGTCATGGTCCCGACCTCGATGAGCGGGTAGTCCGCGTGCGGCCAGGTCTTGGTCAGGTCGAAGGGGTTGAAGCGGTAGGTCTTGGCGTCGTCGTAGGGCATGACCTGGACGGACAGCTTCCACTGCGGGGCGTCACCACGCTCGATCGCCTCGAAGAGGTCGCGACGGTGGAACTCGGCGTCCTGGCCGGCGATCCGGTCGGCCGCCTCGTTGGTGATGCCCTGCACGCCCTGCTGGCTGTGGAAGTGGTACTTGACCCAGAACTTCTCGCCGGAGGCGTTGACCCACATGTAGGTGTGGCTGCCGTAGCCGTTCATGTGGCGCCAGGAGCGGGGCAGGCCACGATCACCCATCAGGTAGGTGACCTGGTGGGCCGACTCCGGGTTGTTGGACCAGAAGTCCCACTGCATCGTGTTGTCGCGCAGGCCGTTGTCGGCGAGTCGCTTCTGGCTGCGGATGAAGTTGGGGAACTTCAGCGGGTCACGCAGGAAGAAGACCGGGGTGTTGTTGCCGACGAGGTCGAAGTTGCCCTCGGAGGTGTAGAAGCGCATCGCGAAGCCGCGCACGTCCCGCCAGGTGTCGGGGGAGCCGAGCTCGCCCGCCACCGTCGAGAAGCGCGTGAGCATGCGCGTCGTGGCGCCCTGCTGGAAGACCGCGGCCTTGGTGTACTGCGAGACGTCGGCTGTCGTCTCGAAGTGCCCGAAGGCGCCGGCTCCCTTGGCGTGCGGCTTGCGCTCGGGAACGTTCTCGCGGTTGAAGTGCGCGAGCATGTCGACGAGATGGGTGTCGTGCAGCAGGAGTGGGCCGTTGCTGCCGACGGACAGGCTGTTGCGGTCGCTCACCGCGGGCGTGCCGTTGACCTGCGTCGACGGACCGGAAACGTCCAGGGTCCCGCGGGCGTCCGATCGGGGTTGTGGGGTGGGGGGCGTGGTAACCATTGCTGCTCCTCTTTCTCTGTGGGGTGGGGCGCAGTACTGCTCAGGTGGTGGCGGCGACCGCCGTTGCCGTGCAGGTGGGGCAGATGCCCCAGTAGATGACCTCTGCCTCGTCGATCGCGAAGCCGTGGTCGTCAGCGGCGTCGAGGCAGGGCGCCTTGCCCGGTGCGCACTCGACATCGATCATCGTGCCGCAGGTGCGGCAGACGAGATGGTGGTGGTTGTCGCCGAGCTCGAGCTCGAAGCGGGCCGGGTGGCCGGCCGGCTCGAACTTGCGCACGAGGCCGTTGGCGGACAGGACGGCGAGGATGTCGTAGATGGCCTGCGTGCTCACGGAGCCCAGTCGCTCACGGGTCGCCCGGGCGATCGAGTCGACGTCGGCGTGCGGGATCGCCGACAGCTCCCGCAGCACGGCCACCCGCGGGGCGGTGACGCGCAGGGAGTGGCTGCGGAGCAGGTCCGCGGCAGTCTGGGTCTCGATCATGGTGCTCATCGTCACCCAGAGTCCCACCAGAACTTGAATCAGTCAAGAGAAGGGTAGGGAGTCGTCCCCATCGCGAGAGCGCGTCTGTCTCCCTATCGTGGGGCGTCATGAGCGTGAGCCACGGCAACGACCCCGAGATCCTCGACCGCATCGGTGAGGCCCTGCACGTCGAGGCCGACCGCGTGGACGGCATCGCGGGGACGGGGACCTCGGGGATGGCAATGCTCGTGGAGTCGTGGGCCGGGCCTGATCTGGAGGCCTTCGACGCGGACTGGCGTGGGGCGCAGCAGCAGCTGGCCGCAGTGGCGCAACTGCTGCGGGTTGTCGGCAAGCGAGCCAAGGAGCAGGCGCAGCAGCAGCGTGAGGGCAGTGGCGAAGGGGGTGGCGGCCGGGGCGTGCCGTGGCTGTCGAGAACCCCAGGTGTCGACATCACCCTGCCCTCGCCGGGTGACCCGGCGCTGGTGACTCCCATCAAGTACGACACTCCGCCAGGCGGGGGTGGGGACGGCGACTTCAGCTTTGGCCCTGATGGTCCTCGGGAGCCGACGGCGGAGGACGCGATTCCCGAGGAGTTCCGAGTCCTGTTCGACACCAGTTTCGAGGACGGCCCCAGGATCCCCTTCGAGTCCGGGAACAACTCGGTGCCCCAAGGACTGAGTCATTTCCAGGGGCTCGACGAAAATGGCGATCCGGTGGACGAACTCGTCTACACGTTCTGTGGCAAGGGTGACACCCACGACGGTGAGATCGTCTTCACGGATCGCGAGACGGGAGAGGTCACCTCTCGGGTTCCCCTGGAGGGGATCGACCACTATGGGGGAGTCACTGTGGTTGGGGACTACACGTATGTCTCCGGTGGGGGCAAACTCCAGGTGTACGAGACGGCCAAGCTGCGCAACCCGGACATGACACTGATCGACCCGAATACGCCGGAGTGGGACTGGATGCTCATCGACGAGCCCTTTCTCGTGACCAACGGAGCAAGGCCCATCAACTATGGGACGACAGACGCGGAGATCACGGCACTGGCCGACGGTGTTCCCGTGGACGCCAGCTCGACCGTGACGTCGTACAAGGACAGCCTCTTCGTGACGGACTTCGACAAGCACAATCCCAGCAAGATGTATCGCTACGAGATCGGGCCTGATGGGCGTCCGATTCCCACCGGTGACTCCTACGACGTGCCGCCCAAGACCCAAGGAGTCTCCTTCGATGAGGATGGCAACGCGTACTTCTCGACGAGCTACGGACGGTATGCCGACTCCGAGATGGTCGTTGTGCCTGCCGAGGACATGAATGCAGGGGGTTGGGACGAGGACGACCACCACGGATCCGACCTGCCGAAGATGGCGGAGGGATCGGTCATCATCGACGGCAAGCTCTACCAGCTCTACGAGTCCGGATCCAGCGCCTATGGGGCACACGGTCCCGACGTCCTCGGGGACGTCACCGGCGCCACTGATCCTCGCGAGCGCCTCACCGTCCACGACGTCGGCTGACCCGACGAACCCGGACTCGTCCGGGCAGTCCGTCCACGTAGACTCGGGCCTCGTGTCAGGACCCAACACCAACTACGACCCGGTCGAGGTCGCCGCGCTCGACCCGCAGCTGATCGAGGAGGCCGTCGAGGCCGCCCTCGCCGCCGCTGCGGGCGCCGCGTCCCTCGACGAGCTCAAGCGGATCCGCGGTGCGCACCAGGGGGACAAGAGCCCCTTGGCGCTCGCCAACCGCGAGATCGGTGCGCTCCCGCCGAGCGCCAAGGCCGAGGCCGGCAAGCGCGTCGGCCAGGCCCGCGGCCGGGTGGGGCAGGCCTTCACGGCCCGTCAGGCCGAGCTCGAGGCCGAGCGTGACGAGCGGATCCTCGTCGAGGAGACCCTCGACCTGACCGTGCCGAGCCCCTACCAGCGGCTCGGTGCCCGGCACCCGATCAGCCTGGTCACCGAGCGGGTCGAGGACATCTTCGTCGGCATGGGCTGGGAGATCGCCGAGGGCCCCGAGATCGAGTCCGAGTGGCTCACCTTCGACGCGCTCAACATCGGTCCGGACCACCCGGCGCGCGGCGAGCAGGACACCTTCTTCGTCGAGCCGGCCGACGCCGGGGTCGTGCTGCGCACGCACACCTCGCCCGTGCAGATCCGCACGATGCTCGACCGCGAGCCGCCCATCTACGTGCTGTGCCCGGGCAAGGTCTTCCGCACCGACGACCTCGACGCGACGCACACCCCCGTCTTCCACCAGTTCGAGGGTCTGGTCGTCGACAAGGGCATCACGATGGCCCACCTGCGCGGGGCGCTCGACGCCTTCGTCCAGGGCCTCTTCGGCGAGGGCATCGTCACGCGCCTGCGCCCCAACTACTTCCCCTTCACCGAGCCGAGCGCCGAGATCGACTGCCAGTGCTGGGTCTGCCGGGGTGAGGACTCCGCCTGCCGCACCTGCGGCGGCACCGGCTGGATCGAGCTGGGTGGCTCCGGCATGGTCAACCGCAAGGTCCTCACGGCCAGCGGGATCGACCCGGACGAGTACACCGGCTTCGCCTTCGGCCTGGGCATCGAGCGCTCGCTCATGCTCCGCCACGGCGTCGCCGACATGCGCGACATCATCGAGGGAGACGTGCGCTTCTCGGCCGCGTTCGGGATGGAGATCTGATGCGGGCCCCCATCGAGTGGCTGCGTGAGCTGGCCGAGGTCGACCCCCGGGCGAAGGGAGCGGACGTCGCCGCCTCCCTCGTGCGGGTCGGGCTGGAGGAGGAGGACATCTTCGGTGGCGAGATCACCGGTCCTCTCGTCGTCGGCAAGGTCCTCGAGCGCACGCCCGAGGAGCAGAAGAACGGCAAGACCATCAACTGGTGCCAGGTGGACGTCGGTGCCGCCAACGGCACGGGCGAGCCGCAGGGCATCGTCTGCGGCGCGCACAACTTCGACGTCGGCGACCTCGTCGCGGTGATCCTGCCCGGCGGAGTCCTCCCCGGGAACTTCGAGATCTCCGCGCGCAAGACCTACGGCCACGTCAGCGCCGGGATGATCTGCTCCGCGATGGAGCTCGGCCTCGGCGAGGACCACGACGGCATCATCGTGCTCACCGAGTACTTCGCCGACCGTTCCGAGACGCTGACGGACCTGACCCCCGGGGACGACCTCATCCCCGTCTTCGGCCTGGACGCCGAGACCGTCGAGGTCAACGTCACCCCGGACCGCGGCTACTGCTTCTCCATGCGGGGGATCGCGCGCGAGTACGCACTGTCGCAGGGGACTCCCTTCGTCGACCCGGCGGACCTGACCGTCGCCGAGGCAACCGGGGCCGGCTACGAGGTCCGTCTCTCCGACGACGCTCCCGTCGACGGCGTGCCGGGCTGCGATCGCTATGTCGCGCGCATCGTCCGGGGGATCGACGCCACGGCGTCGTCCCCGGAGTGGATGCAACGCCGGCTCACCGAGGTCGGCATGCGTCCGATCTCGCTGGCCGTCGACGTCACCAACTACGTGATGATGCTGCTCGGTCAGCCACTGCACGCCTTCGACCTCGACACCCTGTCGGGCGCGATCGAGGTGCGTCGAGCACGTGCCGGTGAGACCCTCAAGACCCTCGACGACGTCGAGCGCACCCTCGACCCGACCGACCTGCTCATCACCGACGGCGGCACCACACCGCTGGCCATCGCCGGTGTGATGGGCGGCGAGACGAGCGAGGTCACCGAGTCGACCGTCGACGTGCTCGTCGAGGCCGCGCACTTCGACCCGGTGTCCGTCGCCCGCTCAGCGCGTCGCCACCGGCTCGCGACCGAGGCGTCCAAGCGCTTCGAGCGCGGCGTCGACCCGGCCGTCACCGCGGCCGCGGCCCAGATGGCCGTCGACCTGCTGATGGAGCACGGCGGTGGCACGGCTGATGCGACCGCCACCGATGTGGGCACCCCTGCCGCATCGTCGTCGATCACCCTCGACCCGCAGCTGCCGACGCAGTACATCGGGCTGGACTACCCACGCGACGAGGTCGTCGCCAGCCTCACCGCGATCGGCTGCGCCGTGAGCGACGAAGGGGAGTCCCTCCTCGTCACCCCGCCCACCTGGCGTCCTGACCTGGTCGACGGCCCCGACCTGGTCGAGGAGGTCGCGCGGGTGCGCGGCTACGACCAGATCCCCTCCGTCGTGCCGAGGGCCTCTGCGGGCCGCGGCCTGACCCACGAGCAGCGCGCCCGTCGCGTCGTCGCCCGCACCCTCGCGGCGACCGGCCTCGTCGAGGTGCTGTCCTACCCCTTCACCTCGTCGCAGCGCCACGACGACCTCGGCTACGCCGCGGACGACGCGCGTCGCGAGAGCGTGCGGTTGGCCAACCCGCTGCAGGACGAGGCGCCGCTGATGCGCACGTCGATCCTCGACACGCTGCTGGACACGTTGCGTCGCAACGTCTCTCGCGGTCAGCGCGATGTCGGCCTCTACGAGATCGGGCTGGTCACGGCAGGTGGGGTCACCCCCCTTCCCGTGCCTCCCGGTGGGGTCAGGCCCGACGCCGAGACGCTCGCGCGGATCACCGGCGGGGTCCCGGCGCAGCCGCGCCACGTCGCGATCGCCGCGGCCGGTGCGGCCCTGCCCGCCGGACCCCACGGGCCTGCCCGAGCCGTCGATCCGACGGATGTCGTGGGGTGGACGCGCGCCCTCGGGGCGGCCATCGGTGTGGAGCTCGGCGTCGAGGCGGCGCAGCGCACCCCCTTCCACCCCGGCCGGTGCGTCGCGGTCACGCTCCCGGGCGGGGCCGTCGTCGGCCATGCCGGCGAGCTGCACCCCAAGGTGTGCTCGCGCCTGGAGCTGCCCGAGCGGACCGTCGCGGCCGAGCTCGACCTCGACGCGATCGTCGCCGCGTCGGGCGAGCCGGTGCGCCCCGCCCAGCTGTCGACGCAGCCGGTGGCCAACACCGATGTCGCCCTCGTCGTCGACGAGGGCGTCCCGGCCGCGGCCGTCGCCGCTGCGCTGGGCTCGGGAGCGGGGGAGGACCTGGAGTCCATCACCCTCTTCGACGTCTACCGCGGGGACCAGGTCGGCGAGGGCCGCAAGTCCTTGGCCTACCGCTTGACCTTCCGCGCCGGTCGGACGCTGAAGACCGACGAGGTGAGCGGGCTGCGCGACCGGGCGGTCGCGGCCGCCACGAGCGCCACCGGGGCCCAGCAGCGCTGAGGCGCTCCGGACGTCACAAGATTCTCGGGTGACCCGAGAAACCTCCGCTTCGCAAGGGTCTCCAACTCTTGCCAAGCAGTGGTTTTCCGGGTCACCCGAGAATTAACGGCACTCCGACGTTGCATAGAACATCGCAACTGCGTATGGTCATGCATTGTGATCACAGCAGCCATCGCCGGAGCCAGCGGCTACGCAGGAGCCGAGATCGCTCGGCTCCTCCTGGCCCACCCAGAGGTCGAGATCGGGGCCCTGACCGCGTCGGGCAACGCGGGAGTGCGCATGGGCGATCTCGCCCCCCACCTGCAACCCCTGGCCGACCGCATCCTGCAGCCGACCGACGCGCAGACCCTCGCCGGTCACGACGTCGTCTTCCTCGCGCTGCCGCACGGCCACTCTGCGGCCATCGCGCAGCAGCTGCCGGACGACGTGACGATCATCGACTGCGGCGCGGACTTCCGCCTCGATGACGAGCAGGACTGGACCGACTACTACGACACCCCCTTCGCCGGCACGTGGCCCTACGGCCTGCCAGAGCTGGTCAAGGCCGGGGGCGGCAAGCACCGCGACGACCTCGTCGGCGCCCGGCACGTCTCCGTCCCCGGCTGCTACCCGACGGCCGTCAGCCTGGCCCTCGCGCCGGGGCTGGCCGCCGGCGTCATCGAGCCGCAGGACATCGTCGTCGTCGCCGCGTCGGGCACCTCGGGCGCCGGCCGCTCCGCCAAGCCGCACCTCATCGGGGCCGAGGTCATGGGCGCGATGAGCCCCTACGGCGTGGGTGGCGGCCACCGCCACACTCCGGAGATCCGGCGCAACCTCAGCGTGGCTGCCGGTGCGTACGCGAGCGTTTCCTTCACCCCGACCCTGGCGCCGATGCCCCGTGGCATCCTCGCCACGACGACCGCTCGGGTCGTCCCCGGCACGGACGCCGCGACCGTGCGCGCTGCCTGGGAGAGCGCCTACGCCGACGAGCCGTGCGTCCACCTGCTGCCGGAGGGCCAGTGGCCCCACACCGGCAGTGTGCTCGGCTCCAACCTCGTCCACATCCAGGTCACCCTCGACGAGCGCAGCGGGCGCGTCATCGCGATCGCCGCCGAGGACAACCTGACGAAGGGGACCGCCGGCGCCGCCGTGCAGTCCATGAACCTCGCCCTCGGTCTACCCGAGACCACCGGGCTGCCGATGACAGGAGTGGCACCGTGAGCACGACGACTCCCGCAGGATTCCGCGCCAGCGGTGTGACCGCCGGCCTCAAGGCGAGCGGTCGCTCCGACGTGGCCCTGGTCGTCAACGACGGTCCTGACCACCACGTCGCTGCGGTCTTCACGACCAACCGGGTCGAGGCCGCACCGGTCACGTGGTCACGGCAGGTCGTGGCCGACGGCCGCGCGGACGCTGTCATCCTCAACTCCGGAGGTGCCAACGCGATCACCGGTGGCCAAGGCTTCCAGGACACTCACACCACCGCCGAGCACACGGCGCACACCCTGGGAGTCGCCGCAGGCGATGTCGTCGTGTGCAGCACCGGCCTCATCGGCGAGCTGCTCCCGATGGACAAGCTGAGCGCCGGCGTGACTGCTGCCGCCACCTGCCTCGACGCCGAAGGGGGAGCTGCCGCCGCCGAGGCGATCATGACCACGGACACGGTGTCCAAGACGGCTGCCGCCGCCCGTGACGGGTGGAGCGTCGGCGGCATGGCCAAGGGGGCGGGCATGCTCGCCCCGGCGCTGGCCACGATGCTCGTCGTCATCACGACCGATGCCGTGACGAGCGCCGAGGACCTCGATGCCGCGCTGCGCGAGGCGACCCGGACCACCTTCGACCGGATCGACTCCGACGGGTGCATGTCGACCAACGACACCGTCGTCGTCATGGCGTCCGGAGCCTCCGGTCGACCGGTCGACCGGGCTGACCTCACCGAGGCCATCCGTGAGGTCAGTGCAGACCTGGCCCGCCAGCTCATCGGCGATGCCGAGGGTGCGGCCCACGACATCGAGATCGTCGTGCGCAACGCGGCCAGCGAGGAGGACGGGCTCGAGGTCGCCCGGAGCATCGCCCGCAACAACCTCTTCAAGTGCGCCATCTTCGGCAAGGACCCCAACTGGGGTCGCGTCCTCGCGGCGGTCGGGACGACCACGGCGGCCTTCGAGCCCGCGCAGCTGGACGTGTCGATGAACGGCGTCCAGGTGTGTCGCGCATGCGGCGTCGGCGAGGACCGTGCCCTCGTCGACCTCGAGCAGCGGGAGGTGCGGGTCGAGGTGGACCTGCACGCCGGCTCCCACGAGGTGACGGTCTGGACCAACGACCTCACGCACGACTACGTCCACGAAAACTCCGCCTACTCCACCTGAGGACGAGCGATGCCTGACAACTCCACCCTGCGCGGCGCCATCGACGCCGCGGCCCTGCGGGTCGCCCAGTCCAAGGCGATGACCCTCGTCGAGGCACTGCCGTGGCTCGAGCGCTTCCGCGGCGCGCTCGTCGTCATCAAGTACGGCGGCAACGCGATGACCGACGACGCCCTCAAGGCGGCCTTTGCCGAGGACATCGTCTTCCTGCGGTTGGCCGGGCTGCGTCCCGTCGTCGTCCACGGTGGAGGCCCGCAGATCCAGGCGATGCTCGACCGGCTCGGTCTCGAGAGCGAGTTCAAGGGCGGCCTGCGCGTCACGACCCCCGAGGTCATGGACGTCGTGCGGATGGTCCTGACCGGTCAGGTCGGTCGCGAGCTCGTCGGCCTGCTCAACCAGCACGGACCCGTGGCCGTGGGTCTCTCCGGCGAGGACGCCGGTCTCTTCGGCGGTCGCCGCAAGAGCGTGACCATCGACGGCGAGCTCGTCGACATCGGCCTTGTCGGTGACGTCGAGACGGTGAACCCGGCAGCGGTCCTGGACATCCTCGACGCCGGCCGCATCCCCGTCGTCTCGACCATCGCGCCCGACCTCGACGGCGAGGGCCAGGTGCTCAACGTCAACGCAGACACCGCCGCCTCAGCACTCGCGGTAGCACTGCGCGCTCACAAGCTGGTCGTCCTCACCGATGTCGACGGTGTCTACGCCGACTGGCCCGACCGCGACTCACTCCTGTCGCACCTGACCGCCTCGGGTGCCCGCGATCTGCTGACGCGCGTCGACTCGGGCATGATCCCCAAGCTCGAAGCATGCATCCGCGCCGTCACCGAAGGTGTCCCGCAGGCGCACGTCGTCGACGGACGCCAACCCCACTCGATGCTTCTGGAGCTGTTCACCTCCGAGGGCTTCGGCACGATGATCCTGCCCGACCCGCAGGACGACGACGACCAGGGCGAAGGGAGCCCGTCATGACTGAGATCTCCGCCTCGCACCAGGTGTTGCTGGAGCGTTACCGCGCCAGCCACATCGGCGTCTTCGGGCTGCCCGGGCTCGTCCTCGCGCGAGGCGACGGCGCCTACGTCTGGGACGTCGACGGCAACCGATACCTCGACCTGCTCGGCGGCATCGCCGTCAATGCCCTCGGCCACGGGCACCCCGAGCTCGTGGGGGCCATCTCCAAGCAGGCCGCCGAGCTGGTGCACGTCAGCAACTTCTTCACAACGCCTGCCCAGATCGAGGCCGCCGAGGCCGTGCTGCGCATCGCGCAGGCACCACAGGGTTCGGGAGTCTTCTTCTGCAACAGCGGGTCCGAGGCGGTCGAGACGGCCATCAAGCTGTCGCGGCGCACCGGGCGCACCGGCATCGTCGCGGTCGGCGGCGCCTTCCACGGCCGGACCACCGGAGCCGTGAGCCTGACCCACAAGGAGGCCTACCGGGCCCCCTTCGAGCCCTTGCTGCCCGGGGTGTTGCACGTCGCGCCGGGCGATGTCGAGGCACTGCGAGCGGCTGTCGGTCCCGACACGGCGATGGTCCTGCTCGAGCCGATCCAGGGTGAGGCCGGTGTCGTGGCACCGCCGGTGGGGTACCTCGCTGCCGCACGTGAGATCACCCGTGACGCCGGCGCCCTGCTCGTGCTGGACGAGATCCAGACCGGTATCGGCCGCACGGGGGCCTGGTTCGCCCACCAGCTCGAGGGCGTCGTCCCCGACGCGATCACCATCGCCAAGGGGCTCGGCGGGGGAGTGCCCATCGGGGGGCTCGTCACCTTCGGCCCCGAGGTGACCGGTCTGCTCACGGCGGGTCAGCACGGCTCGACCTTCGGCGGCAACCCGCTGGCCTGCAGCGCCGCACTGGCCGTCCTGGCGACCATCGAGTCCGAGGGCCTCCTCGAGCACGCTGTCGCCGCCGGCGACTTCCTCGTCGACCGCGTCGAGGCCCTGGCGCACCCGCTCGTCACCGGGGTGCGCGGCGCCGGGCTGCTGCGCGCCATCACCCTCGCCCAGCCGATCGCACCCGCCGTCGCCCGACTCGCCCGCAGCCACGGCTTCATCGTCAACCCGGTGGCCGCCGATGCGCTGCGCCTCGCACCGCCGCTCGTCATCACCACCGACCAGCTCGCCACCTTCGTCGACGCCCTCCCGGCGATCCTCGACGAGGCCGTCAAGGAGTCCGCATGACCGCCCGCCACCTGCTCGCCGACGACGACCTGACCGCGCAGGAGCAGAGCGAGGTCCTCGACCTGGCTGCCGCCCTCAAGGCGGACCGGCACGCCGAGCAGCCGCTCGCCGGCCCGCGTGCCGTCGCGATCATCTTCGACAAGCCGACGCTGCGCACCCAGCTCTCCTTCGCGACGGGGGTCGCCGAGCTCGGCGGGTACCCGATGGCGGTCGACGGCAACCTGGCCCAGATCGGTACCCGTGAGTCGATCGCCGACGTCGCCCGTGTCGTCGGGCGCCAGGTCAGCGCGATCGTGTGGCGCACGCACGGTCAGGACCGGTTGGAGGAGATGGCCGCCCATGTCGACGTGCCGGTCGTCAATGCCCTGACCGACGACTACCACCCCTGCCAGCTGCTGGCCGACCTGCTGACGATCCGGGAGCACAAGGGCGCCACGGCCGGGCGCACCATCGCCTACGTCGGTGACGGGGCCAACAACATGTCCCACTCCTACCTGCTCGCGTGCGCCCTCGCCGGGATGCACGTGCGGATCGGGACGCCGAGCACGCACCAGCCGTCCGCGGACGTCCTCGCCCGTGCCGAACGCATCGCCGCAGAGCAGGGCGGCTCCGTGCTCGTCACCGACGACCCGGTCGCTGCGGTGATCGATGCGGATGTCGTCGCCACCGACACCTGGGTATCGATGGGCATGGAGGGGGAGAAGGGGGACCGCACCGGCCAGTCCTCGCCCTTCGCTCCCTTCGCCGTCACGCGCGAGCTCATGGCGCAGGCCGCCGATGACGCCATCGTCTTGCACTGCCTGCCCGCCTACCGCGGTCTCGAGATCGCGGCCGAGGTCATCGACGGCGAGCAGTCGGTCGTCTGGGACGAGGCCGAAAACCGGCTGCACGCCCAGAAGGCCCTCCTCACCTTCCTGCTGCGCGCCTCGTCGTGATCGCCGCGACCAGGCCGGGCCGGCAGGCCCGGATCACCGAGCTGCTGCGTGAGCACGCCGTGCGCAGCCAGCCCGAGCTGCTCGCGCTGCTCGCCGACGACGGGATCGAGGTCACCCAAGCGACCCTCTCCCGGGACCTGCTCGAGCTGCGCGCGGAAAAGGTGCGGGTCGGCCGCGACCTCGTCTATGCCATCCCCGGCGAAGGGGGTGATCGCACCCCTCGTGCGGCCGTCGACCCTGCAGAGCTGGACGGTCGGCTGCGCCGGCTGTGCGAGGAGTTGCTCGTCACGGCACGGGCGAGCGCCCAGCTCGTCGTCGTGCGCACACCCCCCGGTGCGGCCAACTACCTCGCGTCGGCGATCGACCACGCGCGCCTGCCGGAGGTGCTCGGAACGATCGCAGGGGATGACACGATCATGATCATCACCGGCGGCCCCGACCAGGGTGCCGCCCTCACCACACGACTGCTGGGCCTCGCCCAGACCATCGACAGCCAGGAGACACCGTGAGCCAGGACCAGAACGCGACGTCCGAGCGGGTGAGCCTGTGGGGCGGTCGCTTCGCCGGCGGCCCGAGCGAGGCTCTCGCGGCGCTCAGCAAGTCGACGCACTTCGACTGGCGTCTGGCCCCCTACGACATCGCTGGCTCGCGGGCTCACGCACGCGTGCTCCACGGCGCGGGTCTGCTCGACGACCCGACCCTCGAGGCGATGCTCGACGCCTTGGCCGTCCTGGCGACCGATGTCGAGTCAGGGGCCTTCGCCCCGGCCGAGGACGACGAGGACGTGCACACGGCCCTCGAGCGCGGCCTCATCGAGCGTGCCGGAGCCGACGTGGGCGGCCGCTTGCGCGCGGGACGCTCGCGCAACGACCAGGTGGCCACGCTCTTTCGCATGTACCTGCGCGACCACGCGCGCATCGTCTCGGGGCTCATCCTCGACGTCGTGCAGGCGCTCGTCGACCAGGCCCGGGCCCACATCGACGTGGCGATGCCCGGACGTACCCACCTGCAGCACGCCCAGCCGGTCCTGCTGAGCCACCACCTGCTTGCTCACGCGTGGCCGCTGCTGCGCGATGTCCAGAGGTTGGTCGACTGGGACGCCCGCACCTCCTTGAGCCCGTACGGCTCGGGTGCGCTGGCGGGCTCCTCCCTGGGGCTGGACCCCGAGGCCGTGGCTGCGGACCTCGGTTTCGCCGGCTCGATCGACAACTCGATCGACGGCACGGCCTCGCGCGACTTCGTGGCGGAGTTCTGCTTCGTCGCGGCGATGACCGCGGTCGACATCTCTCGTCTGGCGGAGGAGGTCATCCTCTGGGCGACCAAGGAGTTCTCCTTCGTCACGCTCGACGACGCCTTCTCGACCGGGTCCAGCATCATGCCGCAGAAGAAGAACCCCGATGTTGCCGAGCTCGCACGCGGCAAGGCCGGTCGTCTGGTCGGCGACCTGGCCGGCCTGATGACGACCCTCAAGGCTCTGCCGCTGGCCTACAACCGCGACCTGCAGGAGGACAAGGAGCCGGTCTTCGACGCGGTCGACACCCTCGAGGTCCTGCTGCCGGCGTTCTCCGGGATGATGGCGACGATGACCTACCACGGTGAGCGCATGGCATCCCTGGCGCCCCAGGGTTTCTCGCTCGCCACGGACATCGCTGAGTGGCTCGTACGTGAGGGCGTCCCCTTCCGCATCGCCCACGAGGTCGCCGGTGCCTGCGTGCGAGTCTGCGAGGAGCGCGACATCGAGCTGTGGGACCTGAGCGACGAGGACCTCGCGGGCATCAGCGAGCACCTGACCCCCGGCGTCCGGGAGGTGCTCTCGGTCGAGGGCTCCCTCGGTTCACGCGACGCGAAGGGCGGTACGGCACCTGCCCGGGTCACCGAGCAGCTGGCGGACGCTGCGGCCCTCTTGGGCGAGCTGAGCGCCTTCGCTGCCAGCCGGATCGAGGCTCGCTGACAGTGCGTGCGCGGGGACGCCGGTGGGGCAGGGCCGACCTGACCGGTGACCCCCTCCTCGTCGCCAGGGCACTGCTCGGGGCGTACGTCGTCGCAGGACCCGTGAGGCTGCGTCTGACCGAGGTGGAGGCCTACTGGGGGAGCAAGGATCCGGGCTCTCACGGCTATCGAGGGATGACGCCGCGCACCGAGGTGATGTTCGGTCCGCCCGGGCACCTCTACGTCTATCGCTCCTACGGCATCCACTGGTGCGCGAACATCGTGTGCGGCACCGCGGGGGAGTGTGCTGCCGTCCTGCTGCGGGCCGGCGAGGTCGTCGCCGGGCACGACGTCGTGGCCGAGCGCCGTCCCGGTGTGCCCGTGCGGGACCTGGCGCGCGGCCCCGGGCGGCTGACGAAGACCCTTGGGCTCGTGGGGGAGGACGACGGAGCCTCGCTGGTCGGGCGGGGTGCCCCCTTCGCCCTGTACGGGCCGCCGGAGCCCGTCCCGGACACGATCGTGAGGACCGGTCCCCGGGTGGGGGTCTCCGGCCCCGGGGGTGACGGCGAGACCTATCCCTGGCGCATGTGGATCGACGGCGAGCCGAGCGTGTCGGTCTATCGCCCGGGCAAGGTCAGGCGGGGTTGACGCCCACGTCGACCTGCTGGGCCAGGTAGTTCTCCATCCCGACGCGCGCGCACGCGTCGAGCTGGGCCTCGAACCAGTCGGCGTGACGCTCCTCGTCACGCGCCATCTCCTCGAAGACGGACGCCGTGGCGTGGTCCCCGAGCTCGTGGCACTCGGCTGCAGCAGCGTTGAACTGCTTGACCGCGACGATCTCGCTGGCGAGCGCGAGCTCGAGCATCTCCACGGCGTTCTCGCCGATCTGGATGTTGTTGAGCTTCTGCACGTTGGGGTGCCCGTCGAACATGAGGATGCGCTCGATCAGCTCGTCCGCGTCCTTCATCTCGCCGATCGACAGGTCGTAGAAGACCTTGCCCAGTCGGGGGAGGCCCCAGTTGTCGAGCATCCTCGCGTGGAGGAAGTAGGCATTGACGACGGTCAGCTCGAGGGTGAGGGCCTCGTTGAGGAGTGTGACGACTCGAGGGTCAGCTGGCTTCACGATCTACCTCCGCGGGAGTGGTGGCGAGCCCGTGATCGGCCTCACTCTCCACACTCTCGCAGAGAATGCGGCGCACTGAGAAGACACAGGCCCCGCAATCACGGCCCGCGCCGGTGCTCGTACATGCCTGGGAGAGGGTCCTCGCGCCGGCCATCGCGGCGGCGGCGATCTCCCGATCGCTGACGACGGCGCAGTGGCACACGATCACGAGCTTCTCTCCCATCACGTT
Source organism: Janibacter limosus (assembly GCF_004295485.1). NCBI lineage: Bacteria > Bacillati > Actinomycetota > Actinomycetes > Micrococcales > Intrasporangiaceae > Janibacter > Janibacter limosus. The sequence continues at coordinate 1,109,212 of NZ_CP036164.1, forward strand.
TACTGAGGTGAGGCACACCTTAGCGGGACGAAGGGAGTGCCTGTCACCGGGTGTTCCACATGGCGGACCGGTGCGCCTCACGGTCGCTCGTCCCTGCCATGGCAGGCTGGGGAGCGGCTCGCGGCCGCGCGCCGGCACATCCCGGAAGGACCGATGAAGACCGTGACCGACATCCTCGACGAGCTGCAGTGGCGTGGACTGGTGGCCCAGACCACCGACGAGACCGCCCTGCGACAGGCCTTCGCCGACGGACCGATCACGCTCTATTGCGGATTCGACCCCACGGCTCCCTCGCTGCACTTCGGCAACCTCGTCCAGCTGATCGTCCTGCGTCACCTGCAGCGGGCCGGTCACCGCGTGATCTGTCTCGTCGGTGGGTCGACCGGACTCATCGGAGACCCGCGTCCGAGCGCTGAGCGTGTGCTGAAGACCAAGGAGCAGACCGCCGAGTGGGTCGGACGCATCCAGGAACAGGTGCGGCCCTTCCTCGACTTCGAGGGGGACAACCCGGCGATCACCGTCAACAACCTCGACTGGACCGCGCCGATGTCCGCGCTGGACTTCCTGCGCGACATCGGCAAGCACTTCCGGGTCAACCAGATGGTCCGCAAGGACGCGGTCGCTGCACGTCTGAAGAGTGACGAGGGGATCTCCTACACGGAGTTCAGCTACCAGATCCTCCAAGGCCTCGACTTCCTCCAGCTCTTCCGCGAGTACGGCTGCACGTTGCAGACCGGCGGCCAGGACCAGTGGGGCAATCTCACGGCCGGGTCGGACCTCATCCATCGCGCCGAGGGGAAGTCGGTCCACCTGCTGACGACGCCCCTGATCACCGACGCCAACGGCAACAAGTTCGGCAAGTCGGAGGGCAATGCCGTCTGGCTCGACGCAGAGATGACCAGCCCGTACGCCTTCTACCAGTACTGGCTCAACGTCGAGGACGCGTCCGTGATCACGCTGCTCAAGGTCTTCACCGACCGCGGCCCGGAGGAGATCGCCGAGCTCGAGCGGCTCGTGGCCGACGAGCCCTTCCGACGTGCCGCCCAGAAGGCTCTGGCTGTCGACATGACGACTCTCGTGCACGGGGAGGAAGCCACCGCCTCGGTCCAAGCGGCGTCCGAGGCGCTCTTCGGCAAGGGGGACCTCGGTGCGCTCGACCTCGGGACCCTCGTCGACGCCACTGCGGAGCTGCCGGGCGCTGATGTCCCCGCTGGCACGGGAGTGCTCGACGCGCTCGTGGCCACGGGCCTCGTGGACTCGAAGAAGGCCGCTCGCCGCGCCATCGGCGACGGTGCGGTCTCGATCAACGGGGACAAGATCTCCGACGAGGCGCACGTGCTGAGCCCCGGGGAGTACCTCCACGGACGGGTGGCCGTGTTGCGTCGCGGCCGCAAGAACTTGGCCGCAGCACGCCAGTCCTGACCACGTACCAGACCTCCCATCGGGGGCGGACCCCCGAAAATCCGGGGGATCCGCCCCCGATTTGGCGCATGGGGTGGCGGTGACCTAGTGTTCTCGATGTCAGCCCGAGAGGGAGGAACGGACACCAAGTGGCAGCCCTTGCTGGGTTGCACCAAGTAGGCCGGTCCCGCGGGGTTGATTCCCTTTTTGAGTGGTTTGTCTGGCGTTTTGGCGCTGGGGAGGCTGGCTTGGAGGCACTGCGGTTCGGCTGCTAGTGTGGGAGATCGCCGCAGGGTGTTCATCGCGTTTCTTGGCCTCGCCAGGTTGGGAAGCGAGTTTGACTCTGTAGCGATCACGGTAGTAAGTTGGAGAAGTTGCCCCTGAAGCAGGTCGCCGAAGAGCTTGACGGTGGTTGTGGTGGGTGTGCGTGTGAATCTTGAGAACTCAACAGCGTGTCAAAAATCGATGCCAATACCTCGTTCTTGGCTGATTGTGTCCTACCCGTTCGGGTTGGGTGTGGTTGGTCCAAGAGTGAATATTTTTTCCTTTGGTTGAACGAGATACAAACAGCAGTTTTTGCTGGTTGTTCTTACTCGGTCATGGATACAGCCCTTTGTTGGGTTATGGATTGCCCCTTCGAGGTCCTTTGTGGTCTTGGGGGTGTACATCATCAACGGAGAGTTTGATCCTGGCTCAGGACGAACGCTGGCGGCGTGCTTAACACATGCAAGTCGAACGGTGAAGCTCCAGCTTGCTGGAGTGGATCAGTGGCGAACGGGTGAGTAACACGTGAGCAACCTGCCCCAAACTCTGGAATAAGCACTGGAAACGGTGTCTAATACTGGATACGAGACCAACCTGCATGGGTATGGTTTGGAAAGTTTTTCGGTTTGGGATGGGCTCGCGGCCTATCAGCTTGTTGGTGAGGTAATGGCTCACCAAGGCGACGACGGGTAGCCGGCCTGAGAGGGCGACCGGCCACACTGGGACTGAGACACGGCCCAGACTCCTACGGGAGGCAGCAGTGGGGAATATTGCACAATGGGCGAAAGCCTGATGCAGCGACGCCGCGTGAGGGATGACGGCCTTCGGGTTGTAAACCTCTTTCAGCAGGGAAGAAGCGAAAGTGACGGTACCTGCAGAAGAAGCACCGGCTAACTACGTGCCAGCAGCCGCGGTAATACGTAGGGTGCGAGCGTTGTCCGGAATTATTGGGCGTAAAGAGCTTGTAGGCGGTTTGTCGCGTCTGCTGTGAAAATCCGGGGCTCAACCCCGGACTTGCAGTGGGTACGGGCAGACTAGAGTGTGGTAGGGGAGACTGGAATTCCTGGTGTAGCGGTGAAATGCGCAGATATCAGGAGGAACACCGATGGCGAAGGCAGGTCTCTGGGCCACTACTGACGCTGAGAAGCGAAAGCATGGGGAGCGAACAGGATTAGATACCCTGGTAGTCCATGCCGTAAACGTTGGGAACTAGGTGTGGGTCTCATTCCACGAGATCCGTGCCGCAGCTAACGCATTAAGTTCCCCGCCTGGGGAGTACGGCCGCAAGGCTAAAACTCAAAGGAATTGACGGGGGCCCGCACAAGCGGCGGAGCATGCGGATTAATTCGATGCAACGCGAAGAACCTTACCAAGGCTTGACATATACCGGAAACTTCCAGAGATGGTTGCCCCCTTTGGGTCGGTATACAGGTGGTGCATGGTTGTCGTCAGCTCGTGTCGTGAGATGTTGGGTTAAGTCCCGCAACGAGCGCAACCCTCGTTCTATGTTGCCAGCACGTAATGGTGGGGACTCATGGAAGACTGCCGGGGTCAACTCGGAGGAAGGTGGGGATGACGTCAAATCATCATGCCCCTTATGTCTTGGGCTTCACGCATGCTACAATGGCCGGTACAAAGGGCTGCGATACCGCAAGGTGGAGCGAATCCCAAAAAACCGGTCTCAGTTCGGATTGGGGTCTGCAACTCGACCCCATGAAGTCGGAGTCGCTAGTAATCGCAGATCAGCAACGCTGCGGTGAATACGTTCCCGGGCCTTGTACACACCGCCCGTCAAGTCACGAAAGTCGGTAACACCCGAAGCCGGTGGCCCAACCCTTGTGGGGGGAGCCGTCGAAGGTGGGACTGGCGATTGGGACTAAGTCGTAACAAGGTAGCCGTACCGGAAGGTGCGGCTGGATCACCTCCTTTCTAAGGAGCACTGGCCACTTTTGTGGTCCAGAGCCTGGTTTGTCCTCGAATGTGGGACACCAGGTGCTCGGGTGGAACATCGATTATTTGACGCTCATGTCTGTCTGTGAGGCGAGTACCTGCACTTTTGTGTGGTGGAAAGCGTTGCGGGTGGGTGTGGGGGTTGTGACACGTTGTTGGGTCCTGAGGGTTCACGCGAGTGAAGCTTCAAGATCGACCTGTTTAAGGGTTGGTTGTGGGCCTTGCCTGATCACGTACCGCACTGCTTTGTGGTGTTGGCGTGGTCGTTGGGTGAGGTACCTCCCGTATTTTGAGAACTACACAGTGGACGCGAGCATCTTTGTGGCTCAAGTTTTTAAGGGCGCACGGTGGATGCCTTGGCACCAGGAACCGAAGAAGGACGTAGGAATCTGCGATAAGCCACGGGGAGTCGATAACCAGACTGTGATCCGTGGATTTCCGAATGGGGAAACCCGGCTGGAGGCAAGTCCAGTCACTCCTGCCTGAATATATAGGGCAGGTAGAGGGAACGCGGGGAAGTGAAACATCTCAGTACCCGCAGGAAGAGAAAACAACAGTGATTCCGTGAGTATTGGCGAGAGAAAGCGGATGAGGCCAAACCGGATGTGTGTGATAGCTGTCAGGCGTTGCATGTTCGGGGTTGTGGGAGCTTTTTCACGAGACTGACATTTCGTGGTGGAGTAAGAAATTCATGTCATAGTCGAAGGGTCTTGAATGGCCCGGCACAGAGGGTGGAACCCCCGTAGACGAAATGGTGTGGACTCCATGGAAGATTTCCCAAGTAGCACGGGGCTCGAGAAATCCCGTGTGAATCTGGCGGGACCACCCGCTAAGCCTAAATATTCCCTGGTGACCGATAGCGGACAAGTACCGTGAGGGAAAGGTGAAAAGTACCCCGAGAGGGGAGTGAAATAGATCCTGAAACCGTGCGCTTACAATCCGTCGGAGCCTCCTTGTGGGGTGACGGCGTGCCTTTTGAAGAATGAGCCTGCGAGTTAGTGCTCAGTGGCAAGGTTAACCCGTGTGGGGAAGCCGTAGCGAAAGCGAGTCCGAACAGGGCGAATGAGTCGCTGGGTCTAGACCCGAAGCGGAGTGATCTACCCATGGCCAGGTTGAAGCGACGGTAAGACGTCGTGGAGGACCGAACCCACTTAGGTTGAAAACTGAGGGGATGAGCTGTGGGTAGGGGTGAAAGGCCAATCAAACTCCGTGATAGCTGGTTCTCCCCGAAATGCATTTAGGTGCAGCGTCACGTGTTTCTTACCGGAGGTAGAGCTACTGGATAGCTAATGGGCCTCACCAGGTTACTGACGTTAGCCAAACTCCGAATGCCGGTAAGTGAGAGCGTGGCAGTGAGACTGCGGGGGATAAGCTCCGTAGTCGAGAGGGAAACAGCCCAGATCATCAGCTAAGGTCCCTAAGCGTGTGCTAAGTGGAAAAGGATGTGGAGTTGCCGTGACAACCAGGAGGTTGGCTTAGAAGCAGCCACCCTTTAAAGAGTGCGTAATAGCTCACTGGTCAAGTGATTCCGCGCCGACAATGTAGCGGGGCTCAAGCACACCACCGAAGCTATGGCATTGACACACTGCTCGGCATCCCTTGTGGGTGTCCAGGCGTGTTGATGGGTAGGGGAGCGTCGTGTGGCGAGTGAAGCGGCGGAGTGATCCAGCCGTGGATGCCACACGAGTGAGAATGCAGGCATGAGTAGCGAAAGACGGGTGAGAAACCCGTCCGCCGAATATCCAAGGGTTCCAGGGTCAAGCTAATCTGCCCTGGGTAAGTCGGGACCTAAGGCGAGGCCGACAGGCGTAGTCGATGGACATCCGGTTGATATTCCGGAACCGGCGAAGAACCGCCCATGATGAATCCAGTGATGCTAAACGCCTGAATCTTGCCGTAGAAGCCCTTCGGGGTTTCGCTGGTGAGTGGAACGCGTGACCCGATCTGGTAGTAGTCAAGCAATGGGGAGACGCAGGAAGGTAGCCTCCGCGTGGCGATGGTTGTCCACGTCCAAGGGTGTAGGGAGTCAGGTAGGCAAATCCGCCTGGCACATATCCTGAGACCTGATAGTGACCGCTTTTAGCGGGAAGCAGGGTGATCCTATGCTGCCGAGAAAATCCTCTAGCGAGGTTCTAGCCGCCCGTACCCCAAACCGACTCAGGTGGATAAGTAGAGAATACTAAGGCGATCGAGTGAATCGTGGTTAAGGAACTCGGCAAAATGCCCCCGTAACTTCGGGAGAAGGGGGGCCCGGATTCTGAAGCCCTTTACGGGATAGGAAGATGGGCCGCAGAGACCAGGGAGAAGCGACTGTTTACTAAAAACACAGGTCCGTGCGAAGTCGCAAGACGATGTATACGGACTGACGCCTGCCCGGTGCTGGAAGGTTAAGAGGACCGGTTAGCTCTTTGAGCGAAGCTGAGAATTTAAGCCCCAGTAAACGGCGGTGGTAACTATAACCATCCTAAGGTAGCGAAATTCCTTGTCGGGTAAGTTCCGACCTGCACGAATGGCGTAACGACTTCTCCACTGTCTCAACCGCGAACTCGGCGAAATTGCATTACGAGTAAAGATGCTCGTTACGCGCAGCAGGACGGAAAGACCCCGGGACCTTCACTATAGCTTGGTAGTGGTGATCGGGACGGCTTGTGTAGGATAGGTGGGAGACTGTGAAGCATGCACGCCAGTGTGTGTGGAGTCAACGTTGAAATACCACTCTGGTCGTTCTGGTTATCTAACCTCGGTCCGTGATCCGGATCAGGGACATTGCCTGGTGGGTAGTTTAACTGGGGCGGTTGCCTCCTAAAATGTAACGGAGGCGCTCAAAGGTTCCCTCAGCCTGGTTGGCAATCAGGTGGCGAGTGCAAGTGTACAAGGGAGCTTGACTGCGAGACTGACACGTCGAGCAGGGACGAAAGTCGGAACTAGTGACCCGACGGTGGCTTGTGGAAGCGCCGTCGCTCAACGGATAAAAGGTACCCCGGGGATAACAGGCTGATCTTCCCCAAGAGTCCATATCGACGGGATGGTTTGGCACCTCGATGTCGGCTCGTCGCATCCTGGGGGTGGAGTATCTCCCAAGGGTTGGGCTGTTCGCCCATTAAAGCGGCACGCGAGCTGGGTTTAGAACGTCGTGAGACAGTTCGGTCCCTATCCGCTGTGCGCGTAGGAAACTTGAGAGAGGCTGACCCTAGTACGAGAGGACCGGGTTGGACGAACCTCTGGTGTGTGAGTTGTTCTGCCAAGGGCACCGCTCATTAGCTACGTTCGGAAGTGATAACCGCTGAAAGCATCTAAGCGGGAAGCATGTCTCAAGATGAGGTTTCCATGGAGCTTTGCTCCGAGAGGCTCCCAGTAGACTACTGGGTTGATAGGCCGGATGTGGAAGTGCAGTAATGCATGGAGCTGACTGGTACTAATAAGCCGACAACTTGATACACACACAACTTTGTTGCGTAACAAAAGAATGACTCGCGTCCACTGTGCAGTTCCCGAGATACGGTCGGGAACACCCACGTAACTCCATAGAGTTTCGGCTGTCATAGCGAGGGGGAAACGCCCGGTCCCATTTCGAACCCGGAAGCTAAGCCCCTCAGCGCCGATGGTACTGCACTGGGAACGGTGTGGGAGAGTAGGACGCAGCCGGACAACCATTGAGCCGAGAGCCCCCAACGAGTCGTTGGGGGCTCTCGCGCGTTCCACGACAAAAGTGTCGCACTGTGTTGCATTGAGTCCCCCGTCGGGGGAGTGTTGCCCTGACAGGGGCACCAGGTCGAGAGAGGTTGTTGGACGTGGACGAAGGGTCAAGCAGGCCGGACCGTGGGCGAGGTGCGTCCGGTGGACGCCCCGAGCGGAGCGGTAACGGACGTCCCAGCGGAGGAGGCCGCCCAGGAGGCCCCTCCCGTGGAGGCAGCCGAGAAGACCGCGGAGGCCGCGGCGGTGGCTGGGAGCGGCGCGATGACCGTCGCGACGATCGCGGTGGATCGCGTGGCGGTTCGCGTCCTGAGCGCGGAGGTTCCAATCGCGAGGACGAGGAGAACCGCGGTGGGTCGCGCCTGGTGCCGAAGCAAGGGCGCCGGCCCGAGCCAGCGATCTCACCGGATGTCACGGGCGCCGAGCTGGACCGCAGTGTGCGACAGCAGCTGCGCACGCTGAGCAAGGAGAACGCCGACGGCGTGGCTCAGCACCTCGTGATGGTTGCCGCCCTGCTCGAGGCCGAAGACCTCGACGGAGCTCTGGCGCACGCGGAGACTGCCGTACGTCGTGCCGGGCGTGTGCCCGCTGCTCGTGAGGCGCTTGGCTTTGTCGCCTACCGCATGGGTGACTTCGCCCGCGCCCTGACAGAATTCCGTACCGTGCGCCGGCTGAGTGGCTCCTCCCACCTGCTGCCTCTCATGGTCGACTGCGAGCGTGGTCTGGGTCGTCCGGCCCGGGCTCTTGAGCTGCTGGGCTCTCCCGAGGCACGGCACCTGGGACAAGAGGACCAGGTCGAGCTGCTCATCGTGGGCTCGGGTATCCGACGTGACATGGGCCAACCCCAGGCCGCGGTGCTCGCGCTCCAGGGCCAGGTCGACAAGGTGGCCACGAAGCCGTGGGCCGCGCGTGTCTGGTACGCCTACGCTGATGCACTGCTCGATGTCGGCCGCCGCGACGATGCCCGTGCCTGGTTTGCGAAGGCTGCAGTGGCTGACCAAGACGGTGAGACGGATGCGATCGAACGCGTCGAAGAGCTCGACGGAGTGCAGCTGGCCGAGGTCGAGCTGACCGATGAGCCCGGTCACGATGACGGGCAGGGACGCCGGGAGTCGTGACGGGCGTCGGGCTGGCCGCACGGTTCGACGGAGTGGTCTGTGACCTCGACGGTGTCGTCTACGCGGGGCCCGGGGCCATCGAGCACGCAGCCGATGCGCTCAATGCGTTGACGATCCCTGTCGTCTTCGCGACAAACAATGCCTCGCGCAGTCCGCACGATGTCGGTGAGCACCTCCGGCGGCTCGGTCTGCGGGCTTGCGACGGGGCCGTGCTGACGTCCTCTCTGGCTGCGGCCAGAATCCTTGCCCGCGACCTGCCATCGGGCAGCCAGGTCATGGCGGTCGGGGGGCCCGGTGTCGCCGAGGCACTGCGTGCGGTCGGACTGCACCCCCTTACGCCCGGTGCCGACGGCGCGCCGGCGGCGGTGCTTCAGGGATATGGCGCTGAGGTGACGGCCGCTGAGCTCGGTGAGGCTGCTCACGCGATTCGTGCCGGTGCTCGGTGGGTGGCCACCAACGACGACCCCACGTTGCCGACAGAGTCGGGCCCCGCGCCCGGCAACGGCGCGCTGGTCGCAGCGGTGCGTCTGGCCGTCGACGTAGACCCCGAGGTCGTCGGCAAGCCACATCCCCCCATGTACGAGATGGCGGCCGAGGTGCTCGGTGCACACCCGGCCAGGGTCATCGCGGTCGGCGACCGGCTGGGTACGGACATCCGTGGGGCCGTCGCGACCGGGATGGCGGGAGTGCTCGTGCTGACAGGTGTCCATGGTCCGGCCGATGCCGCGGCTGCCCCCGTCGACCGCCGGCCCGACTATGTCGTGGAGGACCTCAGAGGACTTCACGAGCACTACCCCGAGGCACAACGTGAGGGAGACTGGTGTGTGCGAGGTGGCGCTCGTGCCCGTGTCGCAGAAGGCCGGCTGTCGGTCGACGGCGACGGCATGGACGCCATCAGGGCATCTCTGGACGCCGTGTGGGCTGCAGCTGATGGCGGGCAACTTCGCAGAGAGGACACCGGCCGGCTCCTGACCAACGGGTAGCGTGGCCTGCAGCCAACTGGAGGAGTGACGTGGACCCTGTACGCGCAATGATCCATCTGGGCCTGAAGGTGACCGAGACGACCCTGGACCGGGCGCTCGACGTCGTCCGACTGGCCGACACGCTGCTGGCCGCCACGGCGGAGCAGCCACTGCGTGAGCGCGACACCGACGCCGCGGCGTGGCCCGACGAGGAGCAGGCCGATCTCGACGCGCTGAGTGCGACGCTTCGTGCGCGAGGGGGAGGACCCTCCCTTCGCGGCGAGCCCGTGACGACGAGTGCGGCTCGTCCGGTCACGAGGCCCGTGAAGAGGACGACGGCCACCGCGTCTCCGGTCAAGAGCACGGCGAAGAAGAGCACGGCGAAGAAGACACCGGCGAAGAAGCGTCCGGCCAAGAAGGCTTCAGCGGCGGCAGACACCACCAGTCCTGCCAAGACGACCGCCAAGACGACCGCCAAGAAGACCACCAAGGCGGCCGCGAAGAAGACGGCGAAGAGGACTCCGAGCACGATCGCCCCGAAGACGCCTCCCCCCAGCCCGGACGTGCGTGCGGATGGCTGATTTCCCCGTGCCGTCTGCCCCCCGGCCCGGTCCGCCGCAGCCCCTCCCTTCGCCGCCGGCTGCCACGCCTGCTCCCACCCCTGCGTCGGTCGAGATGCCGTCCGTCCCCGACGACGGGGGGTCGACGCCCCAGACCGGTGACCTCGTCGTCGACGCCACGCTGCGCGACCTCGCCGCGGTGGACCCCACGGACCTCGATGCGGTCCTGACTGCGGGCGAGTCGGTGCACGCCACCTTGACCGCACGCCTGTCCGACCTCGGGTCCTGACCCGGTGCCCGACAGCTCCAGACTCGATGTCGCTCTCGTGGCGCGGGGGCTTGCCCGTAGCCGTACCCGTGCACGGGCCCTCATCGAGGCCGGCGAGGTCGCCGTGGGCGGTGTCGTGGCGAGCAAGACCTCGCTGCGGGTGGGGCCGGACGAGGACCTCGAGGTCCGGTCGGACCGGGACCGGTGGGTCGGGCGTGCCGCGGGCAAGCTGGTCGGCGCCCTGACCGACTTCGACATCCCGGTCAGCGGCCGGCGCTGCATCGACATCGGTGCCTGCACGGGTGGCTTCACCCAGGTACTGCTCGAGCACGGCGCCGCGCACGTCATCGCTCTCGACGTGGGCCACGACCAGCTCGCACCCGAGATCGCCGCCGACCCTCGGGTCAGCGAGCGCAGCGGCACGACGATCCGTGGCCTGACCCCCGAGGACATCGGAGGTGCTGTCGAGCTCGCCGTGGGGGACCTGAGCTTCATCTCCCTTCGCCTCGTGCTGGCCGAGATCCACGCACTGCTCACACCGCAGGGCGACGCGGTGCTGCTCATCAAGCCGCAGTTCGAGGTCGGCCGGCACGGGCTGGGGCGCAAGGGCGTCGTCACGGACCCGTCGGCACGCAGGGCGGCCGTCGAGGCAGTCCTCGCGAGCGCCGGGGAGGTCGGCTTCGCCGTGCTGGGGGTGACCCACAGCCCCGTGCGTGGGGGAGAGGGAAATCACGAGTACCTCGTGCACCTGACCCGGCGCACCCGTGAGGGGCTGACATGGCAGGCTCAGCAGGTGATCGCGCACGAGCTGACGCAGGAGGAGGGCCGATGACCTCGACCCCTCGACGGGTGCTGCTGCTCGCACACCCGGGACGAGCCGAGGCGCTCGAGGTCGCTCTGGGCGTCGCCGACCGTCTCGCCGAGGCCGGTATCGAGGTCCGGCTGCCCGCAGGCGACCTCGGTGACACCATTCTCGCCCACCACCCCGCGGTCGCCGTGCACGACGGCGACGACCCGGCCCGCGATGTCGAGCTCGTCGTCGTCCTCGGCGGTGACGGCACGATCCTGCGAGGCGCCGAGATGGCGCGCGGGGCCAATGTCCCCGTCCTGGGAGTCAACCTCGGGCACGTCGGCTTCCTCGCCGAGGCGGAGCGCGAGGACATCGACGCGACCGTCGACCACATCGTCGGACGGGCCTACGAGGTCGAGGAGCGGATGGCGCTCGACGTCGTGGCCACTCTCCAGGGCCGCGAGATCGCCCGTAGCTGGGCGCTCAACGAGGTCACCGTCGAGAAGGCCTCGCGCGAGCGGATGCTGGTCCTGACCGTCGAGATCGACGGCCGCCCCCTGTCCACCTGGGGCTGCGACGGCGTCGTCATGGCCACCCCGACGGGCTCGACCGCCTATGCCTTCTCAGCGGGCGGGCCGGTCGTGTGGCCCGGTGTCGAGGCGATGCTCGTCGTGCCGATCAGCGCGCACGCCCTCTTCGCCCGGCCGCTCGTCGTGGCGCCGACGTCAGACCTGGCCGTCGACCTGGTGCCCGGCACGGAGGGCCACGGCGTCCTGTGGTGCGACGGACGTCGCGCGGTCGACCTGCCTCCCGGTGCCCGTATCGAGGTGAGCCGCTCCGCGCAGCCGGTCCGGCTGGCGCGCCTGAGCAGCTCCCCCTTCACCGACCGCCTCGTCGCGAAGTTCGATCTGTCCGTGCACGGCTGGCGGGGCCGCTCCCGCTCCGGGGACTGACATGCTGCGCGAGCTGCACATCCGCGATCTCGGCGTCATCGAGGACGCGACCCTCACCCTGCACCCGGGCCTGACCGTCGTCACGGGGGAGACCGGCGCCGGCAAGACGATGGTCGTCACCGGCCTCGGCCTGGTCCTCGGTGGCCGGGCCGACGCCGCACTGGTGCGCACCGGCAGCGACGAGGCCGTCGTCGAGGCCGAGCTGGAGCTCGCCGAGGACCACCGTGCGCGGCAGACGATCGCCGAGGTCGGTGGCATCGCCGACGAGCCGGAGCTCCTGCTGAGCCGGACGGTGTCCGCCGCGGGTCGCAGCCGGGCCCACGTGGGTGGCCGGCGCGCGCCGATCGGCGTCCTGACCGACCTCGGGGAGGGCCTCGTCGCCGTCCACGGCCAGGCCGACCAGTGGCGCTTGAAGCGTCCGGCCCAGCACCGTGCCCTGCTCGACGACTTCGGCGGTGCCGAGGTGAGCGTGGCCGCCACCGAGGTCTCCGCGGCCTTCCGCGAGTGGCAGCAGGCGAAGGGGGATCTGGCCCGGCTCGTCGACGGCGAGCGAACCCGCTTGCAGGAGATCGAGCTGCTCACCCACCAGCTCGAGCAGATCGACGAGGTCGACCCCGTGGCCGGTGAGGACGTCGAGCTGGCCCGCGAGGCCGAGCGGCTCGGCCATGCCGAGGAGCTGCGGAGCGGGGCCGACACCGCCCACCGCCTGCTCTCCGACCCCGACAGCTTCACCGGCGACGATGTCGTCGGGCGCATCGCCAGAGCCGGTGAGGAGATGACCCGGCTGGTCGAGCACGACGACCAGCTCGAGGACCTGCAGCGCCGTCTGGCAGAGGTGGGCGTCCTGACCTCAGAGCTGGCGACCGATCTGTCGGCCTACGCCGCCGACATCGAGGTCGACCCGACCCGGCTGAGCACCACCCAGTCCCGGATCGCTGCCCTGCGAGAGCTCACCCGCAGGTACGGCGAGGACGTCGAGGCCGTGCTGCGGCACCGCGACGAGGCACGCGAGCGGCTCCTCGGCCTGCAGGGGGCGGACGAGCGCATCGACGAGCTCACCGGGCAGGTGGCCGACGCCGCGCAGCGGCTGACGAGGGCCGCCGGTGTGCTGACCGCAACCCGCACCAGTGCCGCAGCCCGACTCTCCACCGCGGTGGAGGGGGAGCTCGCTCACCTCGGCATGCCCAAGGCCCGGGTCGAGGTCGTGGTCGAGCCGCGGACCGACGACGCCGCCGCCGAGCTGGATGCGGGAGCAGGGGAGCCGCTGCGTGTCTCGGCCGACGGTGCGGACACCGTCGAGGTCCGGGTCGCCGCCAACCACGGCACACCGCCACGCTCGGTCGCCAAGGCAGCCTCGGGTGGTGAGCTCAGCAGGATCATGCTGGCCATCGAGGTCGCCACCGCGGGGTCCACCGCCAGCCAGGTACCCACCTTCGTCTTCGACGAGGTCGATGCCGGGGTGGGTGGTCGGGCAGCGCTGGACGTCGGCGCCCGTCTGGCCGCGCTCGCCCGGACCAGCCAGGTCATCGTCGTGACCCACCTGGCACAGGTGGCCGCACACGCGGACCGGCACCTCGTGGTGCACAAGACCCACGGCGACCAGGTCACCTCCAGCGGGGTCCGGGCCGTCGACGGTGACGAGCGTCTCGCCGAGCTCTCCCGGATGATGGGTGGGGACGACACGAGCGTGGGTCTCGAGCACGCCCACGAGCTGCTTCAGCAGTGTCGTCGCTGAATCCGCACGGCTTCATGGGACGATGCACCGGATGGCCATTCGACTGACCCGCGACACGTCCCGTGAGCCGGCCCTGCCGGGCCTCAACGGTCCCGTGCGGGTCGACCGACGGACCAAGGACCTCACCAAGCGCCTGCGGCCGGGTGACATCGCGGTCATCGACCACACCGACATCGACCGCGTGAGCGGTGAGGCCCTGGTTGACCGCCGGCCCGCGGCCGTGGTCAACGCCGGTCGGTCCGTCAGCGGCCGATACCCCAATGTGGGTCCTCAGATCCTGCTGGACGCCGGCATCCCGCTCATCGATGTGGACGACGACACGCTGATGGACCGCCTCAAGGACGGTGCCAGGGCGAGCGTCGACGGCGCCGTGCTCCGTCTCGCCTCCGGCGAGACGGTCGCGGGGCAGCTGTGGGACACGGCGATGCTCGCGGAGACGATGGATGAGGCACGGGCTAGTCTGAGTCAGCAGCTCGAGGCCTTCGCCGCCAACACGATGGCCTACATCAACGAGGAGCGCGACCTCCTCTTCGACGGTGTCGGGGTCCCCGAGATCTCCACCAACATGCTCGACCGGCACGTCCTCATCGTCGTCCGCGGGTACCACTACAAGGAGGACCTCGCCGCCCTTCGCCACTACATCCGCGAGTACAAGCCCGTCCTCATCGGGGTGGACGGCGGCGCGGATGCACTCGTCGAGGCCGGGCACCGGCCGGACATCATCGTCGGCGACATGGACTCCGTCTCCGACTCCGTGCTCACCATGGGGGCCGAGGTCGTCGTGCACGCCTACCGGGACGGGCGCGCCCCAGGGGTCGCGCGAGTCGAGGCTCTCGGAGGCACCCCGGTGGTCTTCCCCGCGATGGGCACGAGCGAGGACATCGCGATGCTCCTCGCCGACGACAAGGGCGCAACCCTGATCGTGGCGGTCGGTACGCATGCGACGCTCGTCGAGTTCCTCGACAAGGGCCGGGCCGGGATGTCGAGCACCTTCCTCACCCGGCTACGGGTCGGCAGCAAGCTCATCGACGCGAAGGGCGTCAGCCGGCTCTACCGGACGCGGATATCGTCGTGGTCGCTCGTCGGTCTGGCCATCGTCTGCCTGCTCTCGCTCTTCGTCGCGCTCTGGGCGACGCCGACCGGACAGGCCACCCTCCAACTGCTCGGTGCCCGCTGGGACGACCTGTGGGCACTCGTCGAAGGACTCCTCACGTGATCGACTTCAGGTACCACCTCGTCTCCCTCGCAGCGGTGCTCATCGCCCTGTCGATCGGGATCGTGCTCGGCGCGGGGCCCCTCAACGACAACATCGGCAGCACCCTGTCGGGCGAGGTGACCAAGCTGCGCCAGGAGAAGGACGCCCTGCGTGCCCAGGGCAACGACCAGCGCCGGCAGATCGACGGCCGTGACGCCTACGACGAGGCCACCCTGGACACCGTCGTGCAGGGACGGCTCACGGACCGCCAGGTCAACGTCGTGGCACTGCCGCAGGCCGCCGACGAGGACGTCACGGCCATCCGCGACACCCTCGAGCAGGCAGGTGCGAGCGTGGGGGAGACCGTCGAGGTGACGTCGGCCTGGGCCAGCACAGACGACCAGCTCACCAGCACGCGCAGCACGGCCGGTCAGGCCGCGCTGCAACTCCTCCAGGTGGGGCCGGCCGTCCCCGACGGCGCGCAGCGCGTCGACCAGGCGCTCGCCGTGATCCTCACCGGACGCACCAAGGCCGGCAGCCCTGACAAGGCCCCCCCGTCGGACCGGGAGGCCGCGTGGTCCGAGCTGCGCGACGCCGGGCTGGTCAAGGGGTCGGACACGCCCCCAGCGGCCGCTGAGCTCGTCGTGCTGGTGGGGGGCCCGGTGCCCGCGACGACTGCCGACAGCACCGATGCCGTCGACCGCGAGGCCGAGCGCATCGCCGGGTCCTGGGTGGCCCTGACGCATCTCGTCCAGACCCACGCCGACGGCACGGTGCTCGCCGCCGCAGAGGCCGACACCGGCACGAGCGATGCGTCCCCGCTGACGATGGCCCGGACCCCCGGCAGCCTCGCCGACAGGGTCTCGACCGTCGACGTCCCCTCGATCCCGATGGGCCGAGCGGCCGTCGTGCTGGCACTCGTCGAGCAGTCCGACGGTGGGTCGGGCGACTACGGGCTGGGCCAGAGCGCCGACGGCCCGGTGCCGACCCTGAAGTGAGAGACGTGGCCCGGACCCTCGCCTGCACCCTGGCCACGGCGCGGGCCCTCACGGCGCTGACCCGGTCGCTGCCGACCGCGCTGCGTCGCCCCTGGGAGCGCACCAACCACGCCGGCCGGCCCGTCACGCTGCTGGAGGGCCCCGTCGCCGTGGCGGCGGCCCTCACCGGCGTGCTCGCCGGACCTGCGCCCCGCGGTGCTGCTGCCCTCTCGGTCCTCGTGCCCGGGGTCCTGGGCGGCCTCGACGACCTCGTCGGGGACTCCACGACCAAGGGCCTGCGCGGTCACCTCGGCGCGCTGCGCTCCGGTCGCGTCACCACGGGGGCCGTCAAGATCGGCGGTCTCGGCGGGGTCGCCGTCGTGGCGGCCCTGATGGAGCTGACATCGCAGGAGACGCCACCCACGACGAAGGGAGGGGGATCCCCCCTTCGTCATGCAGCGGTGGACTCCGTCGTCATCGCGGGGAGCGCCAACCTCGTCAACCTGCTGGACCTGAGACCGGGCCGGGCCGTGAAGGTCACGACCGCGGCCGGACTCGTCCTGATGCTGCCTGCCGGCTCGAGGACGACCGCCGGAGCGGTCGTGGGCGTGGCCGCGCTCCTGCCCGAGGACCTCGCCGGGGAGTCGATGCTCGGCGACTGCGGCGCCAACGCGTTGGGGTCGCTGCTCGGCCTCGCGCTCGTGCGTGGCCTGCCTCCGCGTGGCCGACTGGTGGCAGCCGCGGTCGTCACCGGCCTCACGCTCGCGTCGGAGCGCGTCAGCTTCACCCGGGTCATCGAGTCCACCCCCGTGCTGCGCGAGATCGACGCCTGGGGCCGAGACCGGTGAGCCGGGTCGCCCGGGACGCCGGGACGGTCGCGGCCATCACCGTGGGCGCCCGCGTGATCGGGTTCCTGCGCTGGGTCGTCTTCGCCTGGGCCGTCGGTGCCCAGGGCGTCGGCACGGTCTACCAGAGCGTCAACACCGTGCCCAACATCGTCTACGAGATCGCGGCCGGCGGGATCCTCGCCGCGGTCGTCGTCCCGCTCGTCGCCGGCCGGATCACTGCCCAGAGCGTGGGGGAGAGCGCCGACGACGTGGCGTCGGCACTGCTGACGCGGACCCTCGCCGTCCTCGTCCCGCTGGCCCTCGTGCTCGTCCTCGCGGCCCCGCTCATCAGCCGGGCGCTCCTGGGTGACCTCGAGGACCGCGTCGACGGCGCCGTGGCCCTGGGCACCCGACTGCTGGTGCTCTTCAGCCCGCAGGTGGTGCTCTACGGCGTCGGCATCGTCGTCTCGGGCGTCCTGCAGGCCCACCGGCGCTTCGTCGCCGCCGCGCTCGCGCCGTTGCTGTCCAGCCTCGTGGTCATCGCCACCTACGTGGCGTGGGCCCTGATGGTGCCCGCCGGCACCGGCCCCGAGGAGGTGGGCACACGCGAGTGGCTGCTGCTCGGTGGCGGCACCACCCTCGGCGTCGTGGCCATGTCGGTGCCGCTCCTCGTCGTCGCGACCGCCGCCGGGATCCGGCTACGGCCACGATGGCGCCTGTCGCAGGAGATCGGCGCGCGGGCGCGCTCACTCGCGGGCGCAGGGGTGCTCGCGCTGGTGGCCCAGCAGGTCACCGTGCTCGTCACCCTCGCCGTCGCCAACCGCTCGGGTGGCGACGGCGCCCTGGTCGTGCAGAACTACGTGCAGGCGCTCTACCTGCTGCCCTACGCCGTGCTCGCGGTCCCGGTGGCCACGGCGGTCTTCCCCCTCCTGGCCAGCAGCGCGACCGGCAGCCCCGAGGTGCAGGCCTCGGCCGCCTCGACCCTGGCCGCCTCGCTGCGTGCCGTGATCGTCCTCGGCGCGGCGGCCGTCGCCGGCCTGATCGCCGCAGCCAGCCCCATCGGCGATGTCTTCGCCGAGATCGACCGGGGGAGCGAGGGGGCCCATGCGCTCCAAGCAATGCCGTCGGCGCTCATCGCCATGGCTCCGGGGCTGGTGGCCTTCGGCGTGACCGCTGTCGCGCTGCGGGCGCTCTATGCCCGGGGCCGACCGCTGCGAGCCGGCGCGCACATGGCGGCCGGGTGGCTCGTCGCGGCAGTCATCCCGGTCCTCACCCTGGGTGACGACTCGGGGGCGCGCCGCACGCTCGTCACCCTCGGCCTCGCCTCCACGATCGGCATGGGAGTGGCCGCCGTCGGGCTGCTCAGCCGGGTCCGCGCCGACTGGGGGCCCGGTGCGCTGAGCGGGCTGGCCCGCGCCGCGGTCCTCGCGGCAGCCGCCGTCGCCCTCGGCCTGCTCGTGCACGCCCTCGCCCGGGGGCACTGGCCGGACGCGGCCGCAGCCGCCACGCTCCTCGGGGCCGTCGTGGCGCTCGGCGTCGCGGCGCTCGTGCTGCTCATCGGCCTCCGGCTCGACCCGGCACTGCGAGGCCGTGTCCCCGGGCTGCGTCGCGCTGGCAGGACGAGAGGATGACCGCATGAGGATCTTGCTCTGCGTGGCCAGCGCGGCCGGGGGGATCGGCACCCATGTGGCCGACCTCGCCGCGTCCCTGGCTCGAGCCGGCCACGAGGTACAGGTGGCGACCGACCCCGACACGCGGGCGCGGTTCGACCTGCCCGGGAGGGCGCTGCTCACCGCCCGGGGACTCAGGGACCTCGCCCGGAGCGCCGATGTCGTGCATGCGCATGGCTTCCGGGCCGGGCTCGTCGCAGCGACCGTGGTGGGGCCGACTCCCTTCGTCATCAGCCTGCACAACCCGGTGCGCGGATCCGGGCTCTCCCCACGTCGGATCGTGGGCGAGCTGGCCGCGCGGGCCGTCATGCGCAGAGCCGATCTCGTGACGGGTGCCAGCCGTGACCTCGTGCGGGACGCTCGCGCGCTCGGAGCCCGCCGGGCCGAGCTGGCGGAGGTCCCCTCGCCGCGGGTGCCGGGACTGCTCAAGGCCGACCGCGACGGGTGGCGCGCCGCGCAGCGCGATGGCTTCCTCGCGGCGCAGGGGCTCGAGCCCGCTCTCGCCGTCGTCCTCACCCTCGCCCGCGTGGCTCCGCAGAAGGGCCTGCCGGACCTTGCCGGTGCGTGCGACAGCAGCGAAGGGAGCGCGCAGTGGGTGCTCGTGGGGCCGGGGCAGGACACCATCTCCTCCGACGTCCCCGAGCTGGGCGTGCACCTGGCTGGTGCTGCACGCGACGTGTCTCCCTGGTTGCTGGCCGCGGACGTGCTGCTCGTGCCGAGCGAGTGGGAAGCCCGGGCACTGGTCGTGCAGGAGGCCATGGCGGCCGGTGTGCCTGTCGTCGCGACCGATGTCGGCGGGCTGCCCGACCTGCTCACCGACGTCGGTGTCCTCGTGCGGCCGCATCCTCGGGGCACCTTCGCGCACCGTCTCGCCGCCGCTGTCGACGACCTCCTGGACGCCCCCGGTCGTGCGTCGGCCCTGGCTTTCGCCGCCAGGGAGCGGGCTCGCGGCTGGGACGGTCTCGACCAGAGCGCGACTCGCTGGACCCTGCGGTACTCAGCCGTGCAAACGTGACGTAGATTGGAACCCCGTGGTGGCACTGACGAAACACATCTTCGTGACCGGAGGAGTTGTCTCCTCACTCGGCAAGGGACTGACGGCTTCGAGCCTCGGGCACCTGCTTCGAGCGCGTGGCCTTGCGGTCACGATGCAAAAGCTGGATCCCTACCTCAACGTGGACCCGGGGACGATGAACCCCTTCCAGCACGGTGAGGTCTTCGTGACGGAGGACGGGGCGGAGACCGATCTCGACATCGGTCACTACGAGCGCTTCCTCGACACCAACCACAACGGCTCCGCCAATGTGACGACCGGTCAGGTCTACAGCCGGGTCATCGCCCGCGAGCGCAAGGGCGAGTACCTCGGCGACACCGTCCAGGTCATCCCGCACATCACCAACGAGATCACCTCGCGGATGCGCGCGCCCGCCGCCGGCAGCCCCGGCATCAAGGACGCCGAGGCCCCCGACGTCATCATCACCGAGATCGGTGGGACCGTCGGCGACATCGAGTCCCTCCCCTTCCTCGAGGCCGCCCGCCAGGTGCGGCACGAGCTCGGTCGCGACAACTGCTTCTTCCTGCACGTGTCGCTCGTGCCGTACATCGCCCCGAGCGGGGAGATGAAGACCAAGCCGACCCAGCACTCCGTCGCCGCGCTGCGTCAGGTGGGCATCCAGCCCGACGCGCTCGTGCTGCGGGCGGACCGCGACATCAGTGACGACATCAAGCGCAAGATCTCGATGTCCTGCGATGTCGAGCAGGACGGCGTCGCCGCCTGCGTCGACGCGCCGAGCATCTACGACATCCCCAAGGTGCTGCACCGCGAGCACCTGGACACCTTCGTCATCCGACGCCTCGGGCTGAACTTCACCGACGTGGACTGGGGCAGCTGGGACACCCTGCTGCGCCGCGTCCACCAGCCGCGCCACGAGGTCGAGGTCGCGCTCGTCGGCAAGTACATCGACCTGCCCGACGCCTACCTGTCGGTGACCGAGGCCCTGCGTGCCGGTGGCTTCCACAACGACGCCAAGGTACGCATCCGCTGGGTGCCCTCCGACGACTGCTCGACCGAGGCCGGTGCGACCAAGGCCCTCGGCGGGGTCGACGCCGTGCTCGTCCCCGGAGGCTTCGGCGTCCGGGGCATCGAGGGCAAGCTGGGCGCCCTGCGCTGGGCCCGCGAGCGGCAGGTCCCGACCCTGGGCATCTGCCTGGGTCTGCAGTGCATGGTCATCGAGTACGCCCGCAACGTCGCCGGCATCGACGGGGCGAGCTCCACGGAGTTCGACCCGAGCTCGTCGGCTCCCGTCATCGCGACGATGGAGGAGCAGAAGTCCTTCGTCGACGGTGCCGGTGACCTCGGCGGCACGATGCGTCTGGGGTCCTACCCGGCCGACCTGCGCGAGGGCTCTGTCACCGCGGAGGCGTACGGCGCCACCAAGGTCACCGAGCGCCACCGTCACCGCTACGAGGTCAACAACGCCTACCGCGCCCAGCTCGAGGAGGCCGGTCTCGTCGTGAGTGGCACCCACCCCCAGCTCGGGCTGGTCGAGTTCGTCGAGCTACCGCGCGAGGTGCACCCGTACTACGTCTCGACGCAGGCCCACCCGGAGTTCAAGTCCCGCCCGGACAAGGCGCACCCGCTCTTCGCCGGCCTCATCGGTGCGGCGGTGCAGGCCCAGATCGACTCGCGCCTGGTCGAGGTCGAGCCCACGGGGGCTGAGACGGTCGAGGTCGCGGCAGACGCGACCCCGTGACCGCCGGCGCGACCCCCTGACGGGGGTCGCGCAGGCTCACTGGTAGGACACGAACCACGGCACGGGGGAGACGTCCCGCACGGTCTCCTCCGGTGTGAAGGTCGGCGTGTCCTCGTCGATGAAGTTCTTCCACCCGAGATGCACCTCCTCGGGCAGGTCCGTCTGGATCGCCGCCCAGGTCTCCTGCTTCAGCTCGGGGGTGCCGTGCCCGTCGACGTGGACGACGACGGCCAGCTCCGGCAGGTCGGTGCGGATCCGGTCCCGGTCGCGCAGCATCTGCAGCTGGAACTGGTGGAGGGTGAAGACCTTCTGCGGCAGGTCGTGGTCGCGGGTGAGCTTCGCCAGCCAGGTCGCGACCTCGTTGACCTCGTCCGCCTCGACATGACCGATCCGCTGCAGCGGCCTCTCGTCCGGACCGATGCGCCACTCGGGGTCGAGCGCGAGACCGACGTGCGGCTCGGTGAGCAGGCTCGTGTAGCGCTTGGCCTGGGAGAGGAAGTCGGCTCGTCCGGGCTGGAGGTCGAGCACGACGTAGACGCCGGCCTCGCCCGCTGCGTCGACCCATGGCCGCAGCATCTCGGGGTCGGCCTCGCTGGAGTAGTCGCCATCGGCACCGGCTGCGGAGTCCGCGATCGTCGCGATGATCTCGAAGGCGGGCACCACGCGCTCCCGGACGAGGTCCTGGTACTCCTGGGCGAGGTCCTGGGCGCGCTCGACCGCGGCGTCGAGATCCTGCTCGCCGAGGAGACCCAGGCCGGGGACTCCGGGGTGCCCGTAGAGAGCGATCATCCGCCGCCCGGGGAAGGGCAGGACACCTCCGCCGGGCAGCTCAGGGGCCATCGTGGCCATCCGGGCGGCCCCGGCCAGTGCCGTGGTCGCCAGTCCGGGGGCGTCGCCGACCACCACGAGGGGCAGCGGCGGGTCGGCGCGGACGGCTGCCACGACGGGGTCGGCGCGAGGGTCGTCGGATCGCAGCACCTGGACCACGTCGCCCGCGCCTAGCGCCGAGCGGACCGTCGCGATCGCCGCAGCGTGCGCGACCGGGTCGGGGGTGACCACGACCACCGGGTGTGTCGCGACCGTGAGCGCAGGCAGCGTGTCGACCTCGTCCCGGCTCGACACCGCCTCGCTCCAGCGCCCATCACCGTCGGGGCCCCGCCGGACCAGTCGCTCGCAGCCGAGACGGTCGAGCTCCGCGCCCAGCCCCTCGCCGTCGAGGAGACACGGCACACCCGCTTGCGTCGCGAGGAGGGTCGCTGCCTCGAGGTCATCGCCCGTGGTGCCCGGCGCCACGACCACGACGGCAGGGGCCGAGACGAAGAGCGCCTTGGAGGCCGCGAGCGCGCTCGCGGCCGGGTCGCCCGCAGCGATGACCGGCCCTGTCGGTGGGGAGACCCGCACGCCGTCGGAGCCGCTGTCCCCGGTCGTGCCCACCAACCAGGTCGCTCCCGCAGCGACGCCCAGGGCGACGACACCCCCGACGAGGACCACGCGCCGACCTGGTGCGCCTTGGGTTGCTGCTGACATCCCGGACTCCCCTGATCCAGCCATGCTCCGACCATAGGTCGCCTGCTGCGTCACGTCCGGCAGGACCACCGCGGGGCCCTCCGCGTGTCCGCCCGTAGGATCGCAGGATGACGTCCGCACCCGATCCGCTGCGCGACGAGCTCGCCACCCCGTCGGTCATCTCGAGCGAGGTGGTCTTCGACGGCGCGGTCTGGGACGTGCGACGCGACACGTTCGACCTCGAGGGCCAGACCCTGGTCCGTGAGGTCGTCGACCACCCCGGTGCCGTGGCCGTCCTCGCTCTCGACGAGGACGGTGACGCGCTGCTCATCCGCCAGTACCGGCACCCCGTCGCCGCCCACGAGTGGGAGATCCCCGCCGGTCTGCTCGACATCGCGGGAGAGGACCCGCTCGTGGCCGCGCAGCGCGAGCTCCTGGAGGAGGCCGACGTCACCGCGGACGACTGGGCCGTGCTCGTCGACTACTTCACCTCGCCGGGCGGCCTGGACGAGGCCATCCGGGTCTACCTGGCCCGTGGGCTGCACCCGGTCGCGGAGTCGGAGCGGCACGAGCGCGACGGCGAGGAGGCGCTCATCGTCCACCGCACGGTGCCCCTCGACGAGATCGCCGAGGCCGTCCTGTCCGGCGACCTGCACAACTCGACCCTGATCATCGCCGCCCTGGCGGCGCGATCGGCACGCGAGGGTGAGTGGTCCTCCCTTCGTCCGGCCGACAGCCCGTGGCCGGCGCACCCGGGTCGTCGGTCCACGGCCTGACGCCGGGCCCGAGCCTGCCGTGAGACGGGAGCGGTCCGCGCTCGCGCCACAACCCGTTCGCGGGAGACCGCCGGGTCTTCGTAGGATGGGGGCGCCCGCGCGACCCGCCGGGCGCTGTCGAAGGACAAGGAAGATCACCCCGTGCTCCGCACCCACGAAGCCGGCACCCTGCGTGCCGAGCACTCCGGCCAGACCGTCACCCTCACCGGCTGGGTGGGACGCCGACGTGATCACGGTGGCGTGGCCTTCCTCGACCTGCGCGATGCCTCCGGGGTGGCCCAGGTCGTCGCGCGTGACGAGGTCCTGACCGGTGCGGCGCACGACCTGCGCAACGAGTACGTCGTCAAGGTCGTCGGTGAGGTCACGGCGCGTGACCCCAAGGACGTCAACCCCGACCTGCCGACCGGTGAGATCGACGTCGTCGCGTCCACCATCGAGGTGCTGAGCACGGCCGACCCGCTGCCCTTCCAGATCGACGAGCGCGTCAGCGTCGGCGAGGAGGCGCGCCTGAAGCACCGCTACCTCGACCTGCGCCGCCCGGGCGCCACCAGCGCCGGCGCCGGCCTGCGGCTGCGCAGCAAGGTCAACGCCGCCGCCCGCAGCGTGCTGGCGGACCGTGACTTCGTCGAGATCGAGACCCCGACCCTCACCCGCTCCACCCCCGAAGGCGCGCGCGACTTCCTCGTGCCAGCGCGCCTGGCGCCGGGCGAGTGGTACGCGCTGCCGCAGAGCCCGCAGCTCTTCAAGCAGCTGCTCATGGTCGCCGGCATGGAGCGCTACTACCAGATCGCGCGCTGCTACCGCGACGAGGACTTCCGCGCCGACCGGCAGCCGGAGTTCACCCAGCTCGACATCGAGATGTCCTTCGTCGAGCAGGACGACGTCATCGAGCTCGGCGAGGCGATCGCCAAGGCCGTCTGGGGCACCATCGGTGTCGAGCTGGACGCTCCCTTCCAGCGGATGACCTACGCGGAGGCGATGGAGCGCTTCGGCTCCGACAAGCCGGACCTGCGCTTCGGCGTCGAGCTGGTCGACTGCACCGAGTACTTCGCCGACACCCCCTTCCGCGTCTTCAAGAACGACTACGTCGGCGCCGTCGTCATGCCCGGTGGCGCCAGCCAGCCGCGCCGCCAGTTCGACGCCTGGCAGGAGTGGGCCAAGCAGCGTGGCGCCAAGGGCCTGGCCTATGTCACGGTCGGTGAGGACGGCGAGCTCGGCGGCCCGGTCGCCAAGAACATCTCGGACGAGGAGAAGGCCGGCCTGGCCGCTCACGTCGGTGCCCAGCCGGGCGACTGCATCTTCTTCGCCGCGGACAAGCCCAAGGCCGCGCGTGCCCTCCTCGGCGCAGCCCGTCAGGAGATCGCCAAGAAGTGCGAGCTCATCGACGAGAGTGCCTGGTCCTTCCTCTGGGTCGTCGACGCGCCGCTCTTCGAGCCGACCGGTGACGCCGTCGCCGCGGGTGACGTCGCGGTCGGTGGCGGTGCGTGGACTGCGGTCCACCACGCCTTCACCAGCCCCAAGCCGGAGTTCATCGACACCTTCGACACCGACCCCGGCCCCGCGCTGGCCTACGCCTACGACCTCGTCTGCAACGGCAACGAGATCAGTGGCGGGTCGATCCGTATCCACCGCAAGGACGTGCAGGAGCGGGTCTTCGCGGTCATGGGGCTCGACGAGGCCTCTGCGCAGGAGAAGTTCGGCTTCCTCCTCGAGGCCTTCAAGTTCGGCGCCCCGCCGCACGGCGGCATCGCCTTCGGCTGGGACCGGATCTGCATGCTCCTGCTCGGCGCCGACTCGATCCGCGACGTCATCGCCTTCCCCAAGTCCGGCGGCGGGTACGACCCGCTGACCGACGCGCCCGCCGCGATCACCCCGGAGCAGCGCAAGGAGGCCGGCATCGACGCGAAGCCGCGCAAGGACGAGGACGCGGCCGCCGACGCGGAGCAGACAGGAGCCTGAGCCGATGAGCACGCCGGTCGAGGTGCTGCTGTGGGACTGCGACGGCGTCCTGCAGCATGGACGCTTCGACTGGCGTGCTCGTCTCGACGGCTCGGTCCGGCCGGGTTTTGCGCGGCGGGTCTTCGAGGCCGAGCTGCCCGCCCTGCGTGGGGAGCGGCCGCTGCGCACGGTGCTCGAGGAGCTGCTGCACGTGGAGGGGGAGCACGGTGGCCACGTGCCCGTCACCGTCGAGGACCTGCTCATCATCTGGGAGCAGTTCGACCTCGACCCGGAGGCGGTGGCAGTGCTCACGGCGGTGCGCGAGCTCGGGGTTCGCTGCATGCTGGCGACCAACCAGCAGGACCACCGGGTGCAGCACATGCGTGGGGTGCGTGGCTACGACGACCTCGTCGACGGCTCGTACTACTCCAGCGAGATGGGGGCGATGAAGCCCGACCCGGCGTTCTTCGAGCACATCCTCGACGACCTCGATCTGCCTGCCGAGCGCATCGGGTTCGTCGACGACCTCGCGAGCAATGTCGCCGCCGCGCGGTCCGTGGGCATCCGGGCGGTGTGCCACGACCCGCAGGCCGGCGCCTCGGGGCTGGTCGAGGTCCTGACCCCGCTCGTGCCCGGTCTGGCCCCTGTCACCGCACGACCTTAAGGTTGTGCGGTGAGTGGGGGCACGACCTTGAGGTTGTGCGGTGAGTGGGGGCACGACCTTAAGGTTGTGCGGTGAGTGGGGGCACGACCTCAAGGACGTGCGGAGAGGCGGTCGAGGAAGGTCGTCTGGGCGGCCACGACGAGGTCGCGGGCCGCCTCGAGGTCGTGCCACTGCGCCCGGTCCAGCTCGGGGAAGCTCTCGCGACGTCCCGAGCGCGGCGGCCACTCCATCTCGAAGGTGCCGCTGCGCACGAGGCGCACGCTGTCCGCGTCGCTCACGCGGACCGCCCATGCGTGCACGACCTTGCCCCCGGACTGACGGATCTCGCCCAGGGGGATGCGTGGACCGGGCGGTGGTGGCGCGCCCGTCTCCTCGGCGAACTCCCGCTCGGCCGCTGCGAGGAGCCCCTCGTCGGGATCGACCTCACCCTTGATCAGCGTCCAGCCGCGCGGACGCCGGGTCCACAGGGGACCGCCCATGTGGCCGAGGAAGACCTGTGCACTCCCGTCGAGCAGGGCGAAGGGGAGGAGTCCTGCACTGGTGCGCGCCACGGCCTCAGGCCTCGGTGAGGATCGTGCGGACCCGACGCAGGTCGTCGGTGATGTCCTCGGCCGGGCGCCGTCGGGTGACGGGGTGGTCGGTCAGCTCCGAGAGGGCCTCTCGGGCCCGCGCCATCAGCTCGCTCTGGCCGCGCACCCGAGGGTTCCACGTCGCGCCGAGGACCAGATAGCCGATCGAGGCGAGCAGCTCCTCCATGTGGCGGTAGGGACCCACGGCCTCGGGGGCGTCGGCGAGGGTGCGCCGGGCGACCTGGTCGGAGGCGAGGAGCTCGACGTACAGCTGCTTGCAGTGCTCGAGGTGGGCGGCCATCCCTTCGTCGGTCCGGGTCCGTCGCTCGGCGAGGTCGGCCAGGACGTCGTCGAGGGCCAGGACCACGCGCCGCGCGTGGGCCCGCAGCAGCAGCTCGGGCCGGCCCAGGTGGCTGGAGGTGACGAGCACGAGCACTGCGGCGCCGACGCCGATGACGGTGTCGACGCCCCGGTCGAGGAGGATCATCGTCGTGTCCATGCCGGTGACCGCCTCGGAGATCACGAGGGCCAGGGGCGTGAGGAAGACGACGGCGAGGGCGTAGTTGCGCGTGATGAGCAGCTCGACGACGAACTGCAGGGTGATGACCACCGCGACCGTCCACCAGTGGGACAGGTCGAGACGCAGCAGCAGGGTGAAGGCGACCAGCCCGAGTGCCGTGCCTACCGTCCGCTGGAAGGCCCGGTGCAGCTGCGAGCCGCGCGTGCCGCCCACGTGGACGATGAGCACTGCGAAGGCTGCGGCCCAGTAGGCATGGGCGTTGTCGAGCAGCAGCGCCACCGATCCGGCGATGATCGCAGCAGCAGCGACCCGGACCCCGACGAGCAGGTCCTCGCTGGGCCACCGCAGGGCCTGACGCAGGGACCAGCCGGGGCGGGGGCGACCGAGAGAGACCTGGCGCACCCGCGCGGCCTCGTGCAGGGCGAGCTCGGCGGTGACCTCCTCGTCGGGGCCACCGATGGCACGGGAGACGGCACTGGCGTAGCGGCTGTGGATGCGCTGGAGGCGCCCGTCGAAGCGGTCGGAGCCGCCGTCGGTCACGGCGGTCCAGGCAGTGTTGAGTGCCTGCGCGGCCGTGCGCCTCAGGGCGGGGACCTGGTCCCGGTCGGTCTCCGACAGGTAGCGCTCCACCTCCACCTCGGCGTGGCCGACGGCTGCGTCCTCGATGCCGTGCCCACGGAACCAGACGTCGGACGTGCCCACGAGGACCGCGGAGAGGACACCGACGGCGGCGAAGCCGAGGATCGTCTGCGGTTCGGCCCCGTGGCTGGCCGCGATGTTGGCGATACCGGTGACGAGGGCGAAGAAGAAGGCTCCGGGAGGCCCGACCTGCAGGGCGTAGGAGAGCACGGCAGCGATGGTCGCGGCCAGCCCCATGCCCAGGACCGCCAGGAAGGGGTGCCCCGCGAGCGCGATGCCCAGCGTCATCGATGCCAGCAGGCCGACCCCGGCGAGCGGGGTGACGACGAAGCGGCGTCGCACGGGCGCCGCCGCACCGTAGAGCACGGCGAAGACCCCCATGCCCGCGAGGAATCCTTGCTGCCCGTGGCCGGACAGCGTGAAGCCCACGAGCGGCAGCGCGACGGCCGCGGCGGCACGAAGGGCGATCCAGCGTCGGATGGGACCGGGGTTCCACCGGACCAGCGGACGCAGGTACTCCTGGAGGCGACCGATCATCAGCCCAACCTCCCGCTGCTCCACTCGGCCCGGACGACGTATCCCACTGAACGGTAGACCTCTCGGGCCCGGTCGTTGTGGGAGTAGAGGCCCAGGGTGCACCAGCCGTGCTCGGAGACGGCCTGCCGGGTCAGCTCGGCGGTGACGCCGCGACCCAGCGCCAGGCCACGCGCTCGCGGCACCACGGTGATGCCGGACAGGACGGGCGCGCCGGAGGCCTCGAGCTCGCAGCACCCGACGGCCAGCAGCACGCCGGAGGTGTCGCGGACGCCGACCCAACGCTGACCGGGCCGCCCGAAGGGGGAGCCGTCGGTCCCCGGGTTGTGCTCGTCGAGGAGGGCTTGGATCTCGGCCTGCCGGGACTCGTCGAGCTCGACGAGTCCCTCCGTGGCGGTCACCGCAGGCGCCGTGGTCGTGGTCATGAACTCCCAGCGCCCCCGCACCTGTGGCAGCAGCCCGGCCAGGCGCTCGACGGAGCGGGGCAGGGTGACGCCGTCGGCTCCCTTCGCCCTCGCCTGAGCCACCCACGGGCCGAAGGGGGAGGACCCCACCAGCTCGTGGAGGAGGGCGTCCTCGCCCCGGAACATGAGCGAGATGCCGTGGATGAGCGTCGGGCGCAGGAAGACGAACGCTCGGGTGTCGCCGCGCCGCAGCCCCAGGGCCGGCAGATCGGTGGCGGGGGAGGCCTCGGCCCGCACGCCGGGTCCTCGCCGCTCCAGGCGAGCAGCTCGGTCATCGGGACCTGCTCGATGCTCATTCGGTGATCCCGAACCGGGCGTGCAGCCGCTTCATCCACCGCGGCGCCCACCAGTTCCACTCGCCGAGGACCGACATGGTCGCGGGGACGAGCAGCATCCGCACGAGCGTCGCGTCGATCGCGATGGCGAGCACGAGGGCGACGCCGGTCTCCTTGACCGCGAGCACCTTGGCCAGGACGAAGCCCGTGAAGACGATGATCATCAGCAGGGCTGCGCTCGTGATGATCTTGCCGGAGCGCTGAAGGCCCAGCCGGACAGCGTCATTGGTCGAGTAGCCGCGCTCGTGCAGCTCGACGATGCGCGAGAGCAGGAAGACCTCGTAGTCCATCGACAGGCCGAAGCCGAAGGCGAGCACGAGCACGGGGATCGAGACCTCGACGGCGCCGACGGAGGAGTACCCCAGCAGCCCCTGGAGGTGCCCGTCCTGGAAGACCCACACGAGGACACCGAGCGATGCCCCGAGCGAGACGACATTCATCAGCAGGGCCTTGATCGGCACGATGACCGAGCCGGTCATGAGGAAGAGGAGCACGAAGGTGGCCAGGATGACGGTCCCGACGGCCAACGCCGCGTTGTCGGCGATCGACCGGGTGAAGTCGGCGAGGTCAGCGGCCTGTCCGCCGACCTTGGCGTCGAAGGGAGGACGATCGGCCCGTAGCTGCGCGACGACGTCCTTGGTCTGCGGCCCGAGCGGCCCGTCGGACGTGCGCAGGTCGACGCTGCGGACGGTCTCGCCGTCGAGGGAGCCGACGGTGGTGACCTCGGCGGACTCGACTCCGGGCAGGCGCGCGGCTCCCTTCGCCCAGTCACGGACCTCGGACGGGTCGGCGCTCGTCACGACCCGGACGTCGGGGGAGCTGAGCAGCGGGTAGTCCTGGGCGAGGTCCTCGAAGAACTGGCGTTGCACGCTGTCGGTGGGCAGGAGCTCGACGCCCGAGGAGGTGACCTCCATCCGGGTCGCCGGGAGGGCCATCACCACGAGAGCCGTGAGGACGAGCGCCATGACGGCCCACGGAGCCCGCTGCACCGCCTTGGCCAGGGCCGCGAAGACCCCGGTGTCTGGGGTGCGCTCGGTGCGCCCGCGCAGGAGTCGCCGTGCCGAGAGGGCGCACAGGGCGGGGATGAGCGTCGTGGCCACCACGAGGCACAGGACGACGACGGAGACCCCGGCAGCGCCCGCGGCCTGCATGAAGACGGAGGGGAAGAAGAGCAGGCCGGACAGGGCGATGGCGACCGTGACGGCGGAGAAGACGACGGTGCGCCCCGCCCGGTCGACGGTGCGGCCGGTGGCCTCGATGACCAGGGCCCGGGAGTCCTCGCCCAGGGGGGCGCCGTCGAGGAGCTCGCGCATCTCCTCCCGGAACCGCGAGACGACGAGCAGCCCGTAGTCGATGCACAGGCCGAGGCCGAGCACGCTGACGATGTTGACGACCGTCGCGTCGAGGTCGATGACGTGGGAGAAGCCCCACAACGACGCGAGCGCACCGCCGATGGCGGCGATGGCCCCCACGATCGGGATGCCCGCTGCGAGGAACCCTCCGAAGACGACGACCATGACGATGAAGGAGACCGGCAGGGCCAGGCCCTCGCCGACCTTCATGTCGCTGGCCACCTGACCGACGACCTCGTCGACGAGCATCTTCAGGCTGCCGCGCTGGCTGTCGGTGGCCCGGGAGGCGGTGACGATCTGGTCGAACTGGATGCCGACGTCCCGGCGGGCGTCCTCCAGCTCCCCGTCGCTCAGCCCGTGCTTGAACTCGACGACGGTGAGGAAGCCGTAACGGTCGGTGCCCTGCTCGAGGACGAGCGGGGCTCCCTTCGGGTCCTTGACGCCGTCCTCGAGGACGAGGGGGTTGGCGACGCTCTCGACGGCGGGCAGGTCGTGGATGCGCTTGATCGCCGTGGCGACGCCTTGGCGTACGAAGGGGTCGGTCGCGGGGGACCCCGACACCATCAGGGTGTCCGAGTCGAGATCACCACCACCGGCGTCGACCAAGAGCTGTCGCGCGTCCTGGGCCTCGCCCGGGGTGGTCATGTCCCCGCTGCTCAGCTGGTCGAAGAGACCGCTGCCCGTGACCCCACCGAGAGCGAGGGCGAAGAAGGCCGCGACCAGTGCGAGCCAGGTGGCCACGACTGTGCGCGGACGGCGACCCATCAGAGTGCCGAGGCGGTGCAGCAGCGGCAGCCTCGGGGCGCGGTGTCTGCTCACCGGGATAGCGTGCCACTTGTGCAATCGGACGACCTCTTCGCGTCCGCCGCCGGTGACCCAGCCCACGCCGGGGCGGACCTCAATGCTCCCCTCGCGGTGCGGATGCGACCGCGCACGCTCGACGAGGTCCGCGGGCAGAGCGATGTCCTGCGGCCCGGCTCGCCCCTGCGCCGCCTCGTCGAGGGCAGCGTCAACGCGGTCGCCGGCCCGATGTCAGCGATCCTCTGGGGCCCGCCCGGCACCGGCAAGACGACGCTGGCGCACCTCGTGGCGACCGCGGCCGACCGCGAGTTCGTACAGCTGTCGGCGGTGACGGCCGGGGTCAAGGACGTGCGGGCCGTCCTGGAGCGGGCCGCGACGAGCCGCTCGATGTACGGGCGCCAGACCGTGCTCTTCCTCGACGAGATCCATCGCTTCAGCAAGGCGCAGCAGGATGCCCTGCTGCCGGGGGTCGAAAATCGGGAGGTCGTGCTCGTGGCCGCGACCACGGAGAACCCCTCCTTCGCGGTCATCTCCCCGCTGCTGTCGCGCTCGATCCTCGTCACCCTGGAGTCGCTCACCCGTGAGGAGGTCGGGGAGGTCATCGACGCGGCGCTCGGCGATGACCGCGGGCTCGCCGGGGGCTACGACCTGGCGCCCGAGGCACGCGAGCACCTGGTCGACATCGCCGGGGGCGACGCGCGACGTGCCCTGACCTCGCTCGAGGCGTCCGCGGGCGTCGCCGACGACGACCACCCCTTCGGTCGTGAGATCCCGGAGGCCGGGGTGCCGCTCACGCTGGCCCACGTCGAGCAGGCGGTCGCGCGTGCGGCGGTGCGCTACGACCGCACCGGCGACCAGCACTACGACGTGGCCTCGGCCTTCATCAAGTCGATGCGTGGCTCCGACGTCGACGCCGCCCTGCACTACCTGGCGCGACAGCTCGAGGCGGGGGAGGACCCACGCTTCATCGCCCGCCGCATCGTCATCTCCGCCTCGGAGGACGTCGGCCTCGGGGACCCCACGGCCCTGCAGACAGCGGTCGCCGCAATGCACGCGGTCGCCCAGATCGGCATGCCCGAGGCGCGGATCATCCTCGCGCAGGCGGTGGTGCACAACGCCCTGGCGCCCAAGTCCAATGCCGCCTACACGGGCATCAACGAGGCGATCGCCGATGTGCGGGCCGGCAAGGTGCAGGCGGTGCCGCCGCACCTGCGCGGCAGCGGCTACACCCAGGCGTCCGAGCGCGCCGCCGGCGCGAGCGGGGGAGCGAAGGTGGCGGGCTACGTCTACGCCCACGACCAGCCCGACGCCGTGGCGGCACAGCAGTACCTGCCGGACGACCTGCACGCCGAGCTGGCGGACCGGTCCTACTACCGACCGACGGATCGGGGCTTCGAGGCCCGCCTGCAGGAGCGGTGGGCCTGGCTGCGGGAGCGTCTGCGCGGTCGGTGACGGCGCAGAAGAGGGACACCGGCTTGTGCTGAGGAGGCGACGACGACCGGTGGGTAAGGTGGAGGCCATGACTGCGCCCCTCGGACGGCCGCGGCGGATCACCGCGCGGCGAGCTATCTCGGGGTCGGCCCGCGCCTGACGCGCCGGTCGCCCCCTTCGCTCCTGCCCGAGTCATCCCCGCACCTGCCCGTGCACACGCACCGATTGGACACGAGACACCCATGGAAACTGCCGAGATCCGGCGCCGCTGGCTCACCTTCTTCGAGGCCAAGGGACACACCGTCGTCCCCTCGGCCCCGCTGATCCACGAGGACCCCACCCTCCTCTTCGTCAACGCCGGCATGGTGCCCTTCAAGCCCTACTTCTCCGGGCAGGAGACCGCACCCTACGACCGCGCCACGAGCGTGCAGAAGTGCGTGCGCACCGGCGACATCGACGAGGTCGGCAAGACCTCGCGCCACGGCACCTTCTTCCAGATGAACGGCAACTTCTCCTTCGGCGACTACTTCAAGCGCGAGGCGATCACCTTCGCCTGGCAGCTGCTGACGACCTCCCAGCCCGAAGGGGGCTACGGCCTGGACCCCGAGCGCCTGTGGGCCACGGTCTACGAGGACGACGACGAGGCCGAGCAGCTGTGGCTGGAGATCACCTCGATCCCGGCCGGGCGGATCGTGCGCCGCGGCAAGGCGGACAACTACTGGCACATGGGCGTCCCCGGACCGGGCGGGCCCTGCAGCGAGATCTTCTACGACCGCGGCGAGGAGTACGGCGTCGACGGCGGCCCCGCGGTCGACGAGGACCGCTTCATGGAGATCTGGAACCTCGTCTTCATGCAGTACGAGCTCTCCGCCGTCCGGTCCAAGACGGACTTCGACGTCGCCGGGCCGCTGCCCGCGCAGAGCGTCGACACCGGCATGGGCCTGGAGCGCATGGCCAGCATCCTGCAGGGCGTCGACAACATGTACGAGATCGACGAGGTCTACCCCGTGCTGGAGAAGGCCGCGGAGATGACCGGCCGCGACTACGGCACGCAGTCGGGGCAGACGGCGGGCGACTCCCATCCCGACGACGTGCACCTGCGGGTCGTCGCGGACCACGTGCGCTCCTCCCTGATGCTCATCGGCGACGGTGTCACCCCGGGCAACGAGGGACGCGGCTACGTCCTGCGCCGGATGCTGCGGCGCGCCGTGCGGGCGATGCGGCTGCTGGGCTACGACGAGCCGGCGCTGCCTCACCTGATGCCCGTCTCGATGGAGCGGATGAGCGCCTCCTACCCCGAGCTGCGCACCGGCTTCGACCGGATCGCCCAGATCGCCTACGCCGAGGAGCAGGCCTTCCGGCGCACCCTCGTGTCGGGCACGACCATCCTCGACACCGCCGTGAGCAAGACCAAGCAGGCCGGCGGCGACACCCTCGCCGGCGCGCAGGCCTTCGCGCTGCACGACACCTACGGCTTCCCGATCGACCTCACGCTGGAGATGGCGGCCGAGCACGGGCTCAAGGTCGACCGTGACGGCTTCGTGCGGCTCATGGACGAGCAGCGCCAGCGGGCCAAGGCCGACGCCAGGGCCAAGAAGGGCGGCCACGCCAACACCGAGGTGTGGAAGGACCTGCGCTCGCTCGGCGCCACCGACTGGCGCGCCTACGAGGAGCTCACGACGACGGGCTCGATCGTCGGTCTGGTCCGCGACGGCGCACGCGTGGAGGAGCTCGAGCCCGGTCAGACCGGTGAGGTCGTGCTCGACCGCACGAGCTTCTACGCCGAGTCCGGCGGTCAGGTCGCCGACGGCGGTGTCATCGTCGTCGACGGCGCGCGCCTGGTCGTGCGCGACGTCCAGCGTCCGGTCAAGGGCCTCGTCGTCCACTCCGTCGAGGTCGCCGACGGTCCCGTCCGCGTCGGTGACGAGGCATCCGCCGAGGTCGACCCGCAGTGGCGCATCGACGCCTGCCAGGCGCACTCGGGCACCCACGTGGTCCACGCGGCGCTGCGGCAGGTGCTCGGCCCGTCCGCGCTGCAGTCCGGCTCCTACAACAAGCCGGGCTACCTGCGTCTCGACTTCGCGTGGAACCAGGGCCTGTCCGCCGACACGCGTGCCGAGATCGAGCACGTCGCCAACCTCGCCGTCCGTGACGACCTGCCGGTCGCCGCCGACTGGATGACCCTGCCCGAGGCCCGCGACCGCGGTGCCCTCGCCCTCTTCGGTGAGACCTACGGCGAGCAGGTCCGGGTCGTCGAGATCGGTGGCGAGTGGTCCCGCGAGCTGTGTGGCGGCACCCACGTGCGTCACTCCAGCCAGATCGGGGCCCTCACCCTCACGGGCGAGTCCTCGGTCGGGTCCGGCGTGCGCCGGCTGGAGGCCTTCGTCGGCATGAACGCCCTGGCCCACCTGGCGACCGAGCGGGCGCTGGTCGCCGAGCTGTCCTCGATCATCAAGGCCCCTGCCGCCGACCTGCCCGAGCGGGTGGGTGAGCTCGTGGCCCGCCTGCGCGAGGTGGAGAAGGAGCTGGACAAGGTGCGTCGTGAGCAGGTCGTGGCCTCGGCCGGCTCTCTCACCGACGCGGCGCGTGAGGTCGCTGGCGTGACCTTCGTCGGCCGGCACATCGCCGGTGGCGCGCCCGACGACCTGCGTCAGATGGTCACCGACACGCGTGCCCGCCTGGGCGAGGAACGGCCCAGCGTGGTGGCCCTCACCGGTGACGGTCCGGGCAAGCCCGTGATCGTCGTCGCCACCAACGAGGCCGCGAGGGCGAAGGGGGTCAAGGCCGGCGCTCTCGTGCGGGTCGCGGCCCAGGTCCTCGGAGGCGGCGGCGGTGGCAAGGACGACCTGGCCCAGGGCGGCGGCCAGGACGCCGCCAAGGTCGAGGACGCGCTGTCGGCCGTCGAGCGAGAGCTCGGTGCCTGACGCAGGCGGCGCACGCCGCGGTGTGCGGATCGGCATCGACGTGGGGCAGGCCCGCGTCGGGGTCGCCGCGAGCGACCCCTCCGGACTCCTCGCGACACCTGTCGAGACCGTGCCGCGTGATCTCGAGCACGACAGCGACGTCGACCGGGTGGTGCAGATCGCCACGGACCTGGGCGCCATGGAGTTCGTCGTCGGTCTGCCTCGCTCCCTCGACGGGAGCGAGGGACCGGCCGCGGACAAGGCGAGATCGTGGGCCAGACGCCTGCGGTCGGTCCTCGCCGAGGCACCGATCGGCAACACGCCGATCCGCCTGGTGGACGAGAGGCTCACCACGGTGGATGCTCATCGAGGCCTGCGAGAGAGCGGACTGGATGGTCGACGTCACCGCGAGGTCGTTGATCAGGCAGCAGCCGTGCTGATCCTGCAGACTGCGCTGGACACGGAGCGCGCAACCGGTAGACCCCCCGGGGAACGGGTCGGTCGGCCGCGCCGACGCACACCGCTGAAGGGCAAGGACGTATGAGCGACCTGCACGAGGACATCTTCGACGAGGAGTCGGCAGACGCACGGCACAGCCGTCGTCATCGGCGGGCCAGTGAGGCGCGGTCGTCTCGGCGCGGAGGCGCGGGCTGTCTGGCGATGATCCTCGCCGCGGCCGTCGTGCTGGTCGCGATCTTCTTCGCCTTCGGCTCGCTGCGGTCACTCGTCCCGGGTGGCTCCGGGCCCAAGGACTTCGAGGGGCCGGGACGCGGGTCGGTCGAGGTCGACATCACCTCGGGCATGGCTGGCTCCGCGATCGGTGAGACGCTGGTCGAGGCGGGGGTCGTGAAGTCGACGAGCAGCTTCACCGAGGTTGCGATGGCCCAGCCGGACAAGGCGGCCTCGATCCAGCCCGGCACCTACGAGATGCTCAAGGAGATGCCGGCGGCGGACGCCTTCGAGCGCCTCCTCGACCCCGCCAACCGGGTCGCCAAGGGCATCACCATCCCCGAGGGTCTGTGGCGCTCGGAGATCTACGCCAAGCTCTCCAAGGGCACCGGCACCCCGGTCTCCGAGTACGAGAAGGCGGAGAAGTCCCCCAAGCTCAAGCTGCCCGAGGAGGCAGGCGGCGACGTCGAGGGATGGCTCTTCCCGTCGACCTACGAGTTCGAGAAGGGCAC
This sequence comes from Janibacter limosus, assembly GCF_004295485.1. Taxonomy (NCBI): domain Bacteria; kingdom Bacillati; phylum Actinomycetota; class Actinomycetes; order Micrococcales; family Intrasporangiaceae; genus Janibacter; species Janibacter limosus. The sequence continues at coordinate 1,145,941 of NZ_CP036164.1, forward strand.
GACTGCCGTCGCCCAGCTGAACACGATGATCGCCATGACGAGTGACCACCTCACCGAGGCCGGCGTCGCCAAGGACAAGTGGGAGCGCACGCTCATCGTCGCGTCCATCGTCGAGGGGGAGTCCGGTGCGGCCGACCGGGGCAAGGTGGCCCGGGTCATCGAGAACCGCCTCAAGGACGTCAACGGGCCGACGGTCGGCATGCTCAACATGGACAGCACCGTCCACTACATCTTCCAGGGACGCGGCAAGGCCGGCACGACGGACGAGATGCGTGCCAGCGACAGCCCGTACAACACCTACAAGCAGGTCGGGCTGCCCCCGGGACCGATCAACAACCCGGGCGGCGAGGCCATCAAGGCAGCCGGCAACCCGGATCCGGGCAACTGGCTCTTCTTCGTCACGGTCAACCCCGACACGGGCGAGACCAAGTTCGCCTCCACCCAGCGTGAGCACGACAACAACGCCAAGGAGTTCGACCAGTGGTGCGCCGACAACCAGGACCGGTGCTGAGCGGGACCCGGCACGCGGGCGTCCTCGGCTCACCGATCGCCCACTCGCTGTCGCCGACGCTGCACCGTGCGGGCTACGCGGCGGCGGCGCTGCCGGCGTGGGACTACACCGCCCACGAGGTCGACGAAGGGGGACTGGCCCCCTTCGTCGCCGGGCTGGACGAGTCCTGGCGCGGGCTCAGCCTGACGATGCCGCTCAAGGTGGCGGCCTTCGACATCGCGGACGAGGTGAGCGACCTCGCACTCCGGGCGGGAGCGATCAACACGCTCGTGCGCACCGACGCCGGCTGGGCCGGCGACAACACCGACGTGCACGGGGTGGCCCGGTCGCTGGCGGAGGCGGGCGCCCGAGGCATCACGTCGGCGACGGTCGTGGGGTCGGGGGCCACGGCCCGCTCCGCCCTGCTCGGCCTCGTCGCCCTCGGCGCCACCCGCATCACGGTCGCGGCCCGGACGCCCGAGCGGGCCGAGGAGCTGCGGCGGGTCGCGGACGTCGAGCTGCTGGTCGTGCCGCTGGCCGACTGGTCCCGCACGGGCGACGCCGCGATCGTCTCCACCGTGCCCGCAGGACCGGCCAACACCGCGGCCGCCGCGCACCTGGGTTCCGACCTCCACGGGGTGACCCTCCTCGACGTCGTCTACGCGGACTGGCCGACGCCGCTCGCGCGAGCGGCCCGCGAGCACGGCGCGACGATCGTCTCCGGGCTCGAGATGCTCGTCCACCAGGCAGCGCGGCAGTTCGAGCTCTTCACCGGGACGCCCGCGCCGGTCGAGGCGATGCAGTCGGCAGGGCGAGCGGCGCTGGGCCACACCCCGGACGCCTGACGGGGCCCCACGACCGAAGTGCGAGGATTGCGCCCATGTTGCGTTGGTTGACCGCTGGTGAGTCGCACGGCCAAGCCCTCGTGGCGACCCTCGAAGGGCTGCCCGCCGGGGTCGAGGTGAGGACCTCGGACGTGGCTGCTGCCCTCGCCAGGCGGCGCCTCGGGTACGGCCGTGGCGCCCGGATGAAGTTCGAGCAGGACACGGTGACCTTCCTCGGCGGGGTGCGGCACGGGAGCACCCTCGGCTCGCCGCTGGCCGTGATGATCGGCAACACCGAGTGGCCCAAGTGGGAGACGGTCATGGGCGCCGACCCCGTCGAGAGCGAAGCCCTGGCCGCCGCCGACGACATCGGTGCCGAGAAGGAGATCGCCCGCAACCGTCCGCTGACTCGCCCGCGGCCCGGGCACGCCGACCTCGTGGGCATGCAGAAGTACGGCTTCGACGAGGCCCGACCGATCCTCGAGCGCGCCTCCGCCCGCGAGACCGCGGCGAGGGTCGCCCTCGGTGAGATCGCCGAGCGCTTCCTCGAGCAGGCCTACGGCATCCGCCTCGTCGCGCACACCGTCGCGATCGGTGAGGGTGAGGCGCCCGCCGACGGGCCGCTGCCCACACCCGACGATGTCGACGCGCTCGACGCCAACCCCGTGCGGGCGATGACCCGCGCGGGCACCGACGCGATGGTCGCGCAGATCGAGGCGGCCAAGAAGGACGGCGACACCCTCGGCGGCGTCGTCGAGGTGCTGGCCTACGACCTGCCGCCAGGGCTGGGCAGCCACGTCCACTGGGACCGGCGGCTCGATGCCCGCCTGGCCGGGGCGCTCATGGGCATCCAGGCCATCAAGGGGGTCGAGGTCGGTGACGGCTTCACCACCGCACGCCGCCGCGGGTCGGCGGCCCACGACGAGATGGAGCGTGACGCCGACGGTGTCATCCACCGGCGCACGGGTCGTGCCGGAGGGACCGAAGGGGGGATGAGCACCGGTGACGTGCTGCGGGTGCGCGCCGCGATGAAGCCGATCAGCACCGTCCCGCGCGCCCTGGAGACCGTCGACGTGGCCGGGACCGACCCGGCGACCGCGATCCACCAGCGCTCCGACGTGTGTGCGGTCCCGGCGGCAGGGGTCGTCGCCCAGGCGATGGTCGCGCTGGTCCTCGCCGAGGCCTGCGTCGAGAAGTTCGGCGGTGACTCGGTCGCCGAGACGGCCCGCAACCACCGCTCCTACCTCGAGTCGATCCCCGAGCTGATGCGGACGTGGGAGGCGTGAGCGGGGCTCCCTTCGTCGTCGTCATCGGTCCTCCCGGGGTCGGCAAGTCGACGATCGCCCGAGGGATCGCGCAGCGTCTGGACCGACGGCTCGTCGACACCGACGCGCTCGTCGAGGAGCGTGAGGGGCGCAGCGTCTCCGACCTCTTCGTCGAGTCCGGCGAGGACTACTTCCGGGCGGCGGAGGAGCGCGCCGTGCTCGATGCCCTGCGTGAGGACGGCATCGTCCTCGCGCTCGGTGGTGGGGCTCCGATGATCCCCGCGGTGACCGACGCGCTGCAGGGTCACACGGTGCTCTTCCTCGACGTCGGCATCGCCGACGCCGCCAAGCGGATCGGCTTCGACAAGAGCCGGCCGCTGCTGTCGGTCAACCCGAGGCAGAGCTGGATCAGGACGATGGACGCCCGTCGCCCGACCTACGAGTCGCTGGCCACCCTCCGGGTGGACACGGCGGGCCGTGGGGTCGACGACGTCGTCACCGAGGCACTGGCCCGGCTGGAGGACGCATGAGTGAGGTCACGACCATCCCGGTGGGGGAGGACTACGACGTCCTCGTCGGCCACGGCGTCTCCGCCCGGGTGGCCGAGGTGCTCCCGCAGGGCGTGGCCAGGGTGCTCGTCGTCCACGGCGAGCCACTCGCCTCGCTCGCGGCGCCGGTGATCACCGCACTGCGTGCGGCCGGCCTCGAGGTCCACGTCGCAGCGGTCCCCGACGCGGAGGCGGCCAAGACCGTCACCGTCGCCGCCGGGCTGTGGGCGACGATGGGCCAGGCCGGCTTCACCCGCAGCGACGCGGTCGTCGCGGTGGGCGGCGGCAGCGTCACCGATCTCGGCGGCTGGGCCGCCGCCGCGTGGTTGCGGGGTGTCCCCGTCGTGCACGTGCCGACGACCGTGCTCGGCATGGTCGATGCCGCGGTGGGCGGCAAGACGGGGGTCAACACGGCCGAGGGCAAGAACCTCGTCGGGGCCTTCCACACCCCTGCCGCCGTCCTGTGCGACCTGGGCCACCTGGCCACGCTGCCGCCCGCGGACCTGTCCGCCGGGCTCGCCGAGGTCGTCAAGGGTGGTTTCATCGCCGACCCGCGCATCCTCGAGATCGTCGAGGCGGACCAGTCGGCCGTCCAGGACCCCGGGTCGGCTGCGCTGCGCGAGGTCATCGAGCGCAAGATCGCCGTCAAGGCCAAGGTCGTGGCTGCCGACCTGCGCGAGTCGCACCTGCGCGAGATCCTCAACTACGGACACACTCTCGGCCACGCCATCGAGCACCACGAGAGCTACCGGATGCGGCACGGCGAGGCGGTGGCGATCGGCATGGTCTACGCCGCGGAGGTCGCCCACCGGACCGGGCGCATCGACGCCGCCCTGCTCGAGCGCCACCGCTACGTCCTGGGTCTGCTCGGGTTGCCGACGACCTACTCGAGGGCCGGCTTCGACGAGCTGCTGGCCGCGCTGCGGCGGGACAAGAAGACCCGCGGGGCGACCCTGCGCCTCGTCGTCCTCGACGGCCTCGCCGAGCCGGGCCGCCTCGAGGGCCCCGACGAGTCGCTGCTGCGCGAGGCCTACGCCGCCCTGGCCTGAGCGGGCTCAGGCAGGGGCGTCGAGCTCGGCCTCGTGCACGGTGATCGCCACCTGCACGCGGTTGTCGGCGTCCAGCTTGTCGAGGATCCGGCCGACGTGCGCCTTGACCGTCGCCACGCTGAGGAAGAGCCGGCCCGAGATCTCGGCGTTGGACAGGCCCGACCCGACGGCTCGCGCCACGTCCAGCTCCCGGTCGGTCAGTCGCGCCAGCCGGGTGCGCGCCTCCTCACGGGTGCTGCTCGTCGCGGTCTCGCGGGCCGTGCGCACGGAGTTCAGCACCGAGGTGGTGACGCTGGGGGAGAGGATCGACTGCCCGGCCGCCACGAGCCGCACCGCCTCGACCAGCCGGTCCGGGGGAGTGTCCTTGAGCAGGAACCCGTCCGCGCCGTGCTGCAGGGCGCGCATCACGTCGTCGTCCGCGTCGAAGGTGGTGAGGATGATGACCTTGCTCGGCGAGCCGCTGCGGACCAGCTCGTCGGTGGCGCTCAACCCGTCGAGCCGCGGCATCCGGATGTCCATGAGGACGACGTCCGGGGAGTGCTCGGCGATGACCGACAGGCCCTGGCGACCATCCTGGGCCTGCGCGACGACCGTGATCTCCGGCGCGCCCCCGAGGATCATCGACAGGGCGGTGCGCACCATCGGGTCGTCGTCGACGAGGACGACGGAGATCGGGTCGCTGCTCGGGCTGCTCACGAGGCCCACGGTAGCCACACCGCCAGCCGGTGCTCGTCGCCGTGCCACCCGTGCGACAGCCGTCCCCCCGCCAGGGTCACCCGCTCGGACAGCCCGAGCAGCCCGACCCCCGCACCGGGTACCGGGTCCGCATCGCGGTTCAGGGAGCGCGGGTTGGAGATCGTCACCTCCAGCTCGCTGCCGGGACGACCGGCGAGGTGCACGGTCACCGTGGCGGCTGGTGCGTGCTTGCGGGCATTGGTCAGCCCCTCCTGGATCACGCGGTAGGCGGTCCGGCTCGTCGTCTCCGGAAGGGTCGTCAGGTCCGGGCCACCCTCACCGAGGCTGACCCGGGTGCCGGCGGACCGGACGTCGTCGAGCAGCTCGGGCAGGTCGGCGAGGGTGCGCTGCGGGCGAAGGGGGGAGCCCTCGTCGTCCTCCCTCAGGACCCCGAGGACCGCACGCAGGTCGGTCAGGGCGGCTCGGGCGTTGCTGTCGATGGCCGTGACGGCTGCGCGGCGCTCGTCCTCGGGGAGGTCCTGCCGATAGCTGAGGAGACCGGAGTGCATGGTCACCAGCGAGATCCGGTGGGCAAGCACGTCGTGCATCTCCCGGGCGATGCGGCTGCGCTCGGCGGTCTGTGCCTGGGCGACCCGGGCGCGCTGCTCGGACTCGGCGGTCTGGGCCCGCTCCACCCAGGAGCGCACGAGGGCGCGTCGCGACCCGATGGAGTACCCGACCGCGATGATGATGCCCACGACGAGCACGTTGACGAGGGCCTCGGCCCACAGCGGGAGCGAGTCGGTTCCGGGCTCGGGATAGATGATGCGCGCGGAGAAGAGGCCGGCGGCCACGGTGAGCGCGCCCACAGGGAGGATCTCGCGCCACCGCTGACGGGTGGCCAGGGACGCCAGGGCGATGGTCTGCGCGCCGGCGGCCACCGTCGACGCTCCGGTCAGCAGCGTGGTGATGGTCGCGATGGCGACGGGCCAGCGCCGGCGGAGCAGCAGGCACCCCGCGGCGACCAGACCGAGCAGGGGGTCGACGAGGACGAGCCACAGTCCTCGCCAGGTCTCCGGCTCCTGGTCGGGGTCGGGGAAGACGAGCGCGGCGGTGAAGGCCCAGAAGACCAGCCCCAGCAGCAGCGCGAGGCCGACGCGCCACGTGGTGTCCCACCACGTCAGGCGGTCGGGGAGCCGCTCGTCGAGGGCAGGTGCGGAGGTCACGACCCCACCGTAGGCGGCGTGGGAGCCGCCCGGCATCCGCCTCAGGTCGCGCACCGGCTCCTGACCCCCCTCCCAAAGTCGTGGGTGCGGTCGAGACCTGGGGGCGATGCCCCCTTCGCCCTCGGGGACGCATCGTTGGGGACATGATCAAGGCCACCAACCTCACCAAGCGGTACGGCGACTTCACCGCCGTCCACGACATCTCCTTCACCGCCCGCCCGGGCAGCGTCACCGGGTTCCTCGGTCCCAACGGAGCCGGCAAGTCCACCGCCATGCGGATGATGACCGGTCTCACGCCGCCGACCTCCGGCGAGGCGCTCGTCCTCGGCCGCCGCTACCGGGAGCTGCCCAACCCAGGTCGCCACGTCGGCGTCATGCTGGACGCCTCCGCGCAGCACCCGGGACGCACCGGCAGGGAGGTCCTGACGCTCGCCGCCAGGACCATCGGTGTCGGGCCGACCGCCGTGGCCCACGGTCTGGCCACCGTCGGCCTCACCGACAAGGAGGCCGGCCGTCGGGTGCGCAACTACTCCCTCGGGATGCGCCAGCGTCTCGGCCTGGCCGCAGCCCTCATCGGCGATCCCGAGGTGCTGATCCTCGACGAGCCCGCCAACGGGCTGGACCCGCAGGGCATCCACTGGATGCGCGGGCTGCTGCGCGGCTTCGCCGACCGCGGCGGCACCGTGCTGCTCTCCTCGCACCTGCTCTCCGAGGTGCAGATCGTCGCCGACGAGCTGGTCATCATCGGCAACGGCCGCATCGTCGCCGAGGGCACGGTCGAGGAGCTGCTCCAGCAGCAGGGCACCCGCGTGCGCTCCATCGATGATGCCGCGCTCGCCGACGCACTGACCCGAGCGGGCGTCGAGGTCACCTCGAGCGCCGCCGGGCTGCTCGCGCAGACGAGCAGCGAGGCCGTCGGCCGCATCGCGCTCGACGCCCGCATCGTCCTCACCGACCTCGCCTCCGGCTCCGCCGGTGGCCTCGAGGAGCTCTTCCTCACCCTGACCGCCACCGAGTCCCGAGAGGGGACTGCCGCATGAGCACCACCACCGCACCCACCGAGTCCGCACCCCAGCCCACCGGGGCGAGCGCCGCGCGACCACCGGTCGACGTCTCCGGCGACCGGGTCCCCTTCGCCCGCCTGGCCGCCATCGAGGTCCGCAAGATGGTCGACACCCGTGCCGGGCTGTGGATGCTCATCACCATGGCCGGGATCGGGTTCCTCGTCGCAGGCGGCCTGGTCATCTGGGGGCAGGAGCAGGACCACCGGTACCCGACCTTCCTCGGCTTCATCACGATGCCCCTGATGTTGCTCCTGCCGATCATGGGCATCATGTCCGCGACCCAGGAGTGGAGCCAGCGGACCGGCCTGGCCACCTTCACCCTCGTGCCCCGGCGGGGTCGGATCATCGCGGCGAAGGTCGTGGCCGCCCTCGTCCTGTGCCTCGTCCTGCTGGCTGCCGGCGCCGGCGCCGCCGCGCTGGCGACCCTCGTCTCCGGTGGGGAGTTCACCCTGACCGGCATCTCGCTCGCCGGCGTCGTCCTCACCGCACTGGTCTTCACCCTGCAGGGCGTCGCCTTCGGGGCGGCCTTCCTCAACACCCCGATCGCCATCGTCGCCAGTCTCGCGCTGCCGACCGTCTGGACGATCCTCACCGCGATGATCGAGCGGATGGCGCAGGTCGCGACCTGGCTCGACCTCAACCTCGTCACCGGCCCGCTCACGGAGGGGACGATGACCGGGGAGAACTGGGCGCAGCTGGCCACGGGCTCCGCGATGTGGGTCGGCCTGCCGCTCGTGATCGGCAGCTACCGGATCCTCACCCGCGAGATCAAGTAGTCGGGATCTCCTCGTCCTCGCCCGAGGGCGCGGTCCCCTTCATCAGGTCGATGATCGCGGCCGCGTCCTCGTCGCCGAGCCGGCCCCAGCCGGGGTCGTAGCCGTAGACCTCGCCGAGCGGGGTGGCCTTGCGGTTGCCCAGGAGCAGGTCGACGTCGTCGACCGTCAGCAGGCCCGGGTGCCAGACACCGCAGGCCTCCGACACCTTGAGCAGGTCGCGGCGCACGGTGCGGATGTAGTTGTTGACCCGCTGCGCCTTCAGCGTCGGGTCGAGGCCGCGGGCGAGCCACTGGTTCTGCGTGGCGACCCCCGTGGGGCAGTGGTCGGTGTGGCACTTCTGCGCCTGGATGCACCCGATGGCCAGCATCGCCTCGCGGGCGACGTGCACCATGTCGACCCCCATGGCGAAGGCGATCAGTGCATTCTCCGGCAGGCCCAGCTTGCCGGAGCCGACCCACACCACGCGGTCGGTCAGGCCGGCGCGGGCGAAGATCGCGTAGACCCGGGTGAAGGCCAGCCTGAAGGGCAGGGCCACCGCGTCGCTGAAGACGAGGGGAGCCGCGCCGGTCCCCCCTTCGCCGCCGTCGATGGCGATGTAGTCGACGCCGCGTGAGCCGTCGGCCATGGCGTCGGCCAGCTCCTCCCAGAAGTTCAGGTCGCCGACCGCGGACTTGATCCCGATCGGCAGCCCGGTCTCGTCGGCGAGCCGCTCGACGAAGTCGAGCATGGAGTCGATGTCGTCGAACTCCGTGTGGCGGGAGGGGCTGGCGCAGTCCTCGCCCTGCTTGATGCCGCGGGTCTCGGCGATCTCGGGCGAGATCTTCGCCGCGGGGAGCATGCCCCCGAGGCCGGGCTTGGCGCCCTGGCTGAGCTTGATCTCGATCGCCTTGACCGGGGCGGACTCGACGACCGACTTCAGCATGTCGAGGTCGAAGCGCCCCTCCTCGTCGCGGCAGCCGAAGTAGGCCGTGCCGATCTGGAAGATCAGGTCCCCGCCCTGCCGGTGGTAGGGGGAGAGGGACCCCTCGCCCGTCAGCTGCATGCACCCGGCCAGCCGAGCGCCCTCGTTGAGGGCGTGGACCGCGTTGCCCGAGAGCGAGCCGAAGCTCATCGAGGAGATGTTGACGACCGACTGGGGTCGGAAGGCGTGGCGCCGGCCGCGGGCCGCGCCGAGCACCTTGGCGCAGGGGAGCGGGGTGTCCTCGCCGTGGTGGGTCGGGGTCGAGGCCGAGACGTCGGAGAAGGTGCGGTGCTTGAAGATCGGGTAGCCCTCGACCTGCTCGATGTCGTTGTCCGTGCCGAAGCCGACGTAGTTGTTCTCCATCTTGGACGACGCGTAGACCCACGAGCGCTGGTCCCTGCTGAACGGACGCTCCTGGTCGTTGCTCGTCACGATGTACTGCCGCAGCTCGGGCCCGATCTTCTCCAGGACGTAGCGCAGGTTGGCGACCACGGGGAAGTTGCGCTTGAGCGAGTGCTGCTTCTGCAGGAGGTCTCGGGCGGCGAGGCCGGCGGTTCCGGCGGCGAGCAGGGCGAGGGCGGACGTGGACTTCATGCCCGCCATCCTGCCTCCTGCAATGCGCGTCTGGGAGGATCCGCCGGGTGAACCCTTCCGCGCTCCCTCGTCCGCGCCGCCGGGTCCTGGTCGCGGTCCTGCTCGTCATCGCCCTCGTCGTCGCGGTGCTCGTGTGGCGGGTCCACTCGGCACCGACAGGGCCCGAGGTCGCGACCGGGCCGGCAGGCACCGCCTTCTACGAGGCGAGCGCCGAGCAGCTCGCCGCCGGACGCCACGGCACGCTCATCTGGTCACGGCACGTCGTCGACGGGCCGACGATCGGTGGCAGCACCCACCTGGTCCTGTACCGCTCGACCAGCGCGAAGGGGGAGCCGGTGGCGGTCTCCGGGGTGGTCTCGCTCCCTTCGGGCACGCCGCCCGACGGTGGGTGGCCGGTCATCAGCTGGGGCCACGGCACGACGGGGATGGCCGATGACTGCGCCCCGTCTCGCTCCCTCGTGGACCAGCAGACCGGCATCTACACGGCCGCGATGGACCAGACGACGGCCGACCTCGTGGGGGAGGGCTACGCCGTCGTGCGGACCGATTACGAGGGGCTCGGGACGCCCGGGCCGCACCCCTACCTCATGGGTCAGTCCGCGGGAGCCGCCTTGACCGACATCGTCCTCGCGGCCCACGAGCTGAGCCCGGACCTGTCCCCCCGCTGGGTGGCCATGGGGCACTCGCAGGGCGGGCAGGCCGCCCTCTTCACCAGTCGCTTCACCGACGCCTACTCGCCCGGTCTGGACCTCGCCGGGATCGTCGCGCTGGCGCCCCCGAGCCAGCTGGGGGCGGTCATCGAGATGACCGACGACGCAGGGACGGCAGGGGCGACGCCGCAGGAGGAGGCGGCCGCCGCCGACGCCGGGTCGGGCTCGGCCTTCCTCGGGCCACTGGTGGTCGCCGCGGCGCGCGTGTCGGACGTACCGCTGGAGCAGGTCGTCAGTCCCCGAGGTCGGGCCCTCCTGCCCGACCTGGAGAGCCGGTGCATCGCCGAGCTCTTCGGGCAGGACTCCTTCGGGGGCATGGACCTGCGCACCTTCCTCGCCGAGGACGCCGACCTGCGCAAGATCAGGCGCACGGTGGGCACCAACGACGCCGCGGAGCTGCACCCGCACGTGCCGGTGCTCGTCGTCCACGGCACGCGGGACTCCACGGTCCCGATGCTGCTCAGCGACACCCTCACCAGGCAGCTGCGGGAGCGCGGCACCGACGTGGAGTACGTGCGCGTCCCCGGCGCCGACCACATCTCGGTACTTGAGGAGTCGGCCCCCCGGGTCCGCGCGTGGGTGACCGGGGCGCTGGCCGGTTAGGATACTGGGCGGCCCGCGCACGCCCACGGCGCAGCAGCGGGAGCCGACAGACCAGATGACCTGACAATGCGAAGGCGAGCACACACGTGGCAACGACGAATGACCTCAAGAACGGCATGGTCCTCAACCTCGACGGCCAGCTCTGGAGCGTCGTGGAGTTCCAGCACGTCAAGCCCGGCAAGGGCCCGGCCTTCGTCCGCACCAAGCTGAAGAACGTCACCAGCGGCAAGACGATCGACAAGACCTTCAACGCCGGCACCAAGGTCGAGACGTCGAATGTCGACAAGCGCAACATGCAGTACCTGTACAACGACGGCACCGACTTCGTCTTCATGGACGGCGACACCTACGACCAGATCCCGGTCCCGCCCGAGGTCGTCGGCGATGCCGCGAAGTACATGCTGGAGAACCAGGAAGCAGTCATCGCCCGTCACGAGGGCACCGTCCTCTACGTCGAGCTGCCCGCGTCCGTGGTCCTGGAGATCACCTACACCGAGCCGGGCCTGCAGGGCGACCGCTCGACCGGCGGCACCAAGCCGGCCACGCTCGAGACCGGCGCCGAGATCGCCGTGCCCCTCTTCCTCGAGCAGGGCACCAAGGTCAAGGTCGACACCCGCGACGGTTCCTACCTCGGTCGAGTGAGCTGAGTGGGAGCACGCACCAAGGCACGGCGTCGGGCCGTCGACCTGCTCTTCGAGGCGGAGTCGCGCGGGCTCAACGCCGGTGACCTCGCGCGCGATCGCGTCGTCACGCCGGTGACCCCGGCGCCGCTCAACGAGTACACCGTCACCGCGGTGACCGGCGTGGTCGCGCACTGGAACGACATCAACGACGCCCTGACCACCTACAGCCAGGGCTGGACCCTCGACCGGATGCCCGACGTCGACCGGGCCATCCTGCGGCTGGGCACCTGGGAGATCCTCTTCAGCGACGACGTCCCCGATCAGGTCGCCGTCAGCGAGGCCGTCGTCCTGGCCACCGAGCTGAGCACGGACGAGTCCCCGAAGTTCGTCAACGGCCTGCTGGGCCGCATCGTCGAGGTCAAGCCCACTCTCGTCTGAGGAGTTGCACGTGAGCACGACGCCTGATGCACGACCCATGCCCGATGCACGACCCACCCCGACCACGCCCGAGCGTGGCGCCGTCATCGGCGACGGGATCGCCTGGCTCGCGCGCTGGTCGCTGCGACTGCTGCTCGTCGCAGCGGGGGCCTTCATCGTGTGGTGGCTGCTCGCGAAGCTCTGGGTCGGGGTCTTCCCCGTCATGCTGGCGCTCATCGTCGCGACCGTCCTGTGGCCCCCGACCCGGTGGCTGCGCAGCAAGGGCGTACCCGCGGCGCTCGCCGCGGCGCTGGTCATCCTCGGGGCGCTCGTCGTCTTCTTCGGGGTGCTCGGCGCGATCACCCCGTCCCTGGTCAGCCAGTCGGGTGACCTGGCCAGCCAGGCGAGCAAGGGGCTGACCGAGCTGCAGGACCGCGCGGCCCAGGCTCCCTTCAACATCGACAGCTCGACGATCGACGACGCGGTGAAGTCCGCCACCACGTGGCTGCAGGACCAGAGCGGCCAGATCGCCTCCGGTGCACTCGCCGGTGCCTCCGCGGTCGGCTCGGCCGTCGTGACCCTCGTGCTCGTGCTGGTGCTCGTCTTCTTCTTCATCAAGGACGGGCCGCAGTTCCTCCCCTTCGTCCGGCGGGTCGCGGGGGAGCGGACCGGTGCGCACCTGACCGAGGTCGCCACGCGCTCGTGGAACACGCTCGGCGGGTTCATCCGCACCCAGGCGCTCGTCTCCGCGGTCGACGCGGTGCTCATCGGGACCGGGTTGTTCGTCCTCGGTGTCCCGCTGGCCTTCGCGCTGGCCATCCTCACCTTCTTCGGTGGGTTCATCCCGATCGTCGGTGCCTTCGCGGTCGGCTTCCTGTCCGTGCTCGTGGCGCTCGTCGCGCAGGGCCCGATGACCGCGCTCTTCGTCCTGATCCTGATCATCGCGGTGCAGCAGATCGAGGGCAATGTGCTCCAGCCCTTCCTCCAGGGCCGCTCGATGCAGCTGCACGCGGGCATCATCCTGCTGTCCGTCGCGGTCGGCAGCACGATCTTCGGCATCGTCGGTGCCTTCCTCGCCGTCCCCGTCGCAGCCGTCACCGCCGTGGTCCTGCGGTACCTGAGCGAGCAGGCCAACCTCAAGGCGGGCATCGTGACCGCGGACGAGGTCGAGGCCGAGTCCGCCGAGGGCGAGGACGCTGCCGAGCAGGTGGAGGACGAGGCCACCGAGGACGAGGTCACGGTCGTCGAGTGACCCCGGTCCCCGCGCGGCCCGCGGTGAGCGTCATCCCCCTTCGTGACGGACCGGAGGGTCTGGAGGCCTTCGTCCAGCACCGCCAGCTGACGATGGACTTCGCCGCCGGTGTCGTCGTCTTCCCCGGCGGTCGGTGCGACCCGAGCGATCAGGTGGTGGGAGCCGCGCTGCCGCTGCCCGATTCGGTCGTGGCCGAGCACGTGCGTCGCTGGTCCGGTCTCGACGGGACGACCGACGACGCCGAGCTGCTCGTGCGCACCCGGCTGGCCACCGGGGTCCGGGAGCTCGCCGAGGAGACCGGGTACGTCGCGGACCCCACCGACCTGCTCCCGTGGGACTGCTGGGTCACCCCCGAGGGAGCGCCCAAGCGCTTCGACGTGGCCTTCTTCGTGCTGCCGGTCGAACGCGAGGGGCCGCAGCCGGTGCACCTGACGAGCGAGGCCGTCGACTCCTGCTGGGAGGCCATCACCTCGCTGCTGGCCGACCATGCCGCCGGGGACGTCCGGCTGATGACGCCGACGCGGGTCCTGCTGGAGGAGCTGCGGGACCTGGGCACGTTGGCGAGCGTCCTGGCCCTGCAGCCGGTCATCACCGGGGTGCGCGACGACCGAGCCGGGGTGCGTCCCCGCCTCCGTCAGTGAGCCGGCGGCCGTGACGGATCACCTCGCTCGACCTACCTGCGGGTACGACGGGCTGCTGTGGTGACGACCGCCAGGAGAACCCCGAATTTCCGGGGTTCTCCTGGCGCATCCGTCGGGAGGTGCCCGTCGTACCCGCAGGTAGCTCGTCGACGGGAAGTACCCGCACCCGGGGAGGATCAGAAGGCGGGCAGGACCTCGCCGTTCGGCCAGGTCTTCTCGATGTAGGCCTTGACCTCGGGGGAGTGGAGCAGCTCGTCGAGCTTCTTCAGGCCCGGGTTGTCCTCGTTGGCCTTCTGCACGGCGAGGAAGTTGGCGTAGGGGCTGTCCTTGCCGTCCTCGACGACGAGCGCGTCCGTGGTCGACAGGTCCGCCTCGATGGCGTAGTTGCCGTTGATGACGGCGGCGTCCAGGTCCTGCAGGGAGCGAGCCAGCTGGGCCGGGTCGGTCTCCTTGAAGGTCAGCTTCTTCGGGTTGTCCGCGACGTCGAAGATCGTCGCGTTGGTCGCGTCCTTGCCCTCCTTGAGGGTGATGACGTCGTTGTCCGCGAGCAGCTGGAGGGCCCGACCCTGGTTGGACGGGTCGTTGTTGATGCCGATCTGGGCGCCGGACTTCAGGTCCTTGACGTCCTTGACCTTGTCCGAGTAGAGCGCGAAGGGCTCGATGTGGATGCCCTTGTAGTGCGCGAAGTCGTACCCGCGGTCCTCGACCTGCTCCTCGTAGTAGGGGAGGTGCTGGTAGTAGTTCGCGTCGAGCGTGCCCTCGGAGAGCTGGACATTGGGCTGGATGTAGTCGTCGAAGGTCTTGATGTCGAGGTCGATCTTGGCCGCCGGCGCCAGCTCCGTGTCGACGTACTCGAGGATCTTGGCGTGCGGGGTCGGGGAGGCGCCGACGGTGATCGTGGTGACGCCCTTGTCGTCGGCAGTCGGGCCCTCGGAGTCACCCTCCGCCAGGCCGCAGGCCGAGAGGCCGAGGGAGGTGACGACGATGACCGCGGCGGCGCGGGTGGTGGAGCGGAAGGGGGACATGGGTGTCCTTTCGACGTGGGTGGGGTGGCATGGGTGTGGTGGAGTGGTGCGGGTCAGCGGGGTGCGGGTCAGCGGCGGTCGAGGCGGCGGGCGACGATGTCGCCGACGACCTGGACGATCGTCACGATGACGACGAGGAGCACGACGCAGACGATCATCACGTCGGACTCGAAGCGGTTGTAGCCGTAGCTCATGGCGACGGCGCCGAGCCCGCCGCCCCCGACGGCCCCGGCCATGGCCGTGTAGCCGATGAGCGCGATGACGGTCGTGGTGAGACCGGCGACGAGGCCCGAGCGGGCCTCGGGGAGCAGCACCTTGCGGGTGAGCTCGCCGCGGCTGGCGCCCATCATCGTCACGGCCTCGACCTTGCCCGCCGAGACCTCCCGCAGCGACGTCTCGACGAGCCGCGCGTAGAAGGGGATGGCCCCGACGGTCAGCGGCACGACGGCAGCCTGCCAGCCGATCGAGGTCCCGACGACCAGCCGCGTGAAGGGGATGATCGAGATCATCAGGATGAGGAAGGGCAGCGACCGTCCGATGTTGACGACGGCCCCCACCACCCGGTTGAGGAAGGTGCTGGGAGCGGTCCCGCCGGGGGAGGTGGTGAAGAGCAGCACGCCGAGCGGGATCCCCAGGAGCGCGGTGAGGAGGCCGGCGACGACCGTCATCGCGAGGGTCTCCCAGATGGCGGTCGGCACGGCCTGCTGGATGATCGGGTTGTCGAGCCAACGGCCCTCGGCCGCCAGGGTGGTGAGCGCGATCATGCGGCGACCTCCGGGGCGAGGTGGGCGGCCTCGAGGAGGCGGACCGCGTCCCCGGTGCGAGCCGGGTCGACCTCGAGCTGGATGCGTCCGACCCGGCGTCCGCCGATCGTCTCGAGGGTGGCCGCGGCGACCTCGGCGGGCACGCCCCCTTCGCGCAGGAGGGCCAGGACCGCGTCGACGCTCGTCGTGCCCGAGCGGGTATCGCCGAGGGCGACCTCGATGTAGCCGCCGTCGTGCTCCAGCGGCAGAGGAGGAAGGGGGACGAGGTCCCGGTGGAGCTGGCCGGCCGCGTCGGCGACGACGTCGCCGATGGCGCCGGACTCCAGGACCCTCCCGTCAGCCAGCAGGGTGACGGTGTCGCACACCTCGCGGACGACCGACGGCTCGTGCGTGATGATGACGACGGTGATCCCGAGGCGCTCGCGCAGGTCGCGCAGGAGGCCCAGGATCTGGCGGGTGGTGCCGGCGTCCAGCGCGGAGGTCGGCTCGTCGCACAGCAGGATGTCGGGGCGGGTGGCGAGGGCGCGGGCGATGCCGACGCGCTGCTGCTGGCCACCGGAGAGCTGGCCGGGGTGGTTGTCCGCGCGGTCGGTGAGGCCGACGAGGTCGAGCAGCTCCGCGACCCGGGCGCGTCGCTCGGCGGCCGACCAGCCGGCGATCTCCAGCGGGAGGCCGATGTTGTCCGCTGCCGACCGCGAGTCGAGCAGGTTGGCGTGCTGGAAGACCATGCCGAAGCGGCGGCGGACCGCGCGCAGCTCGTCGCCGGTGAGTGCCGGGATGTTGGTCCCGTCGAGGTCGACCGTCCCGGAGGTCGGCTGCTCGAGGCCGGTGAGGCAGCGGATCAGGGTCGACTTGCCGGCGCCGGAGCGACCGACGATGCCGTGGATCGAGCCGCGCGCGATGGACAGGGTGATGTCCTCGAGCGCGACCACGGGGCCGCGCGCGGAGGGGAACTCCTTGCGCAGGCCGCTCAGGCGCAGAAGTGGTGGTGTCTCGGTCACGAGTTGAATAATAGGAAGTTATATCTCCCATAAGCAAAACGTTGATATGTCTATTGCGTCTCCCACGGATGGGAGGGTGGGTTCATCCCGATCGTCGGTGCCTTCCTCGCCGTCCCCGTCGCAGCCGTCACCGCCGTGGTCCTGCGCTACCTGAGCGAGAAGGCCAACCTGCGCTCCGGCTCCGTGCGTCCGCAGGACGTGCACACGGACACCGACGAGGGGCGACGGGCGGCCGAGCGGGCCGAGCGGTCGTACCTGGCGACGCGAGCCGCTGCCGGTCAGCAGAAGACGAGTCCCTCGGCGACCGGACCCGGGTTCCTGCTCGGTCCGCTCGAACCGGATGTGCGCGAGTCGGCCGCACGCTGGTGGGTGCGGCACCGGTCGAGGCGCGGTCCTCCCCGGTGGCCGGTGCAACCCCCGGGACGTGCCTGCAGGGCGGCGATCCCACTTCCTCCGGCACGTGCTGGAGGAGCATGTGCGGCGCTGGGGCTGGTGGGAGGGCCACCTGCTCCTGGGCGGTCGATACAGTGGTACAGGTCGACCGACATGCAGCAATGGTGTGTGCCTTCGACATTCTGTGCCCATCGAATGTTCCCACTTCTGCACCGGCTGCTCACCGCAGTGCCGAGACCCATCCGTCACCACTGACGAAGGACAGGACCAACCGAACGTGTGCAACACAGTCACGCCCAACAGGACGTCGAAGGCCGAGAGAACCACCGTGGGTGCGGTGGAGGTCACTCGAGGTCATCCATCGAGCGGTGACAAGGGCGCGACGACACCGGCCTCCTCGACGGTGGCGGTCGGCCCAGCCACGCCCACCGAACAGCCGGCGCTCGTCGAAGCGGCTGCACCGGCCAAGAGCGCAGCCTGAGATCATGCTGCTCGCTTCGATCGATGAATCGGTGATCACCGGACCGGCGTGGGTACCGACCGCCCCGCCGAGCTTGGACACTCTTCTCTCCCCCACGCTGCAGCCTGTGCCACTCATTCCGGCCATAGCTCTGCTGATGGGCATGCTCTACGTGGCTGGGGCGGTCCGGCTCTGGACATCGGGCCGGCGGTGGCCGGTATGGCGGTGTCTGTCCTTCCTCCTCGGGTGTGGCGCGATCATGGTGATCATGGGCGCCGGGATCGAGGGCTACGGGTTACGGATGTTCTCCGTCTTCATGTTTCAGCAACTCACCTTGATGCTGGGCATCCCTGCATTCTTGGCTCTGGGCAGTCCGGGGACGCTGCTGCTACGGGCTACGCCACATCGGGGACCGGGCCGCCTGGTGTTGCGGTTGGCATTCTTTGGTTTGCGGTCTCGGCTGGGACGGTTTTTGATCCATCCTGCCTTCACGGTTCCGCTGTTTCTGTTCAATTTCTACGGGATCTACTTCAGCGACATCGGTGATCTGCTGCTACCGAACTGGTACGGCCACGTGAGCTTGGAATTGCTGTTCCTGGTCTCGGGGCTCCTCTTCACTGTCCCACTGATCTCGGCCGACCCTCTGCCGGTGAAGAAGAGTCACGGCTGGCGAGTGATCGATGCCTTCTCCGAGATGCCGTTGCACGCCTTCTTCGGGGTCATCGTGATGATGTCTCCGGCACCGATGGTGGATTTGTTCGCGACTGCACCGGACAGCTGGAACATCGATCCGATCAGGGACCAGTACCTCGCCGGGGGCTTGGCCTGGGCATACGGAGAATTGCCGTCCCTGCTGATCCTGTTGTTCATCATGGCGGGATGGCAGCGTGCTGAGGCGCGGCAATCAGCCCTGACCGACGCCGAGCAGGCGACCCCACAACTGGACGCCTACAACGCCTATCTGGAGCGGCTGCGCCAGCACGAGGAGAAGTACCAGCGCCCATGAGCCTGCCCGTCGGGGAACCCATGCGGGATGTCTGTCGCGAAACGATCACCGACCGAACGCCGACCGATGACCATCCGGTGTGACGGCAGTCCTCGACCAGTGCTGGGTGGGCACCTGCCGAGGTCCTGGGCTGCACGGTCAGGACTGTGAGGTCCTTGCGACCCGGACCGGAGTGCGGCCCCCTCCCTCCGGACGATAGAGTCGACCCGATCGACATCCTTTAACCGCTGTCCTGTGAGGCAGAGAAGGAGGTCTTGAGACACTCATGTGTCCGGAGACATCCGCTGCGGCAACGCCCCAGCCACCCCCCGCCCGCGAGGTCATGAGCGCCTCTGACGTCGCGCGCGGCCTGCGCCGCATCGCCCACGAGATCGTCGAGCGCAACAAGGGGGCCCAGGACGTCGTCCTGCTCGGCATCCCCAGTCGCGGCGTCGAGCTCGCCCAGCGCCTCGCCACCCTGGTCACCGAGATCGAGGGCGCGTCGGTGCCCGTCGGGTCCCTCGACGTGACCATGTACCGCGACGACCTGCGCGACCGCCCGATGCGCGCGCCGCAGCAGACCCACTTCCCGCCCTCGGGGGTCGACGACCGGGTCGTCGTCCTCGTCGACGACGTCCTCTACTCCGGCCGCACGGTGCGAGCCGCCCTCGACGCCCTGGCCGACTACGGCCGCCCCCGGGCCGTGCGGCTGGCGGTCCTCGTCGACCGTGGCCACCGCGAGCTGCCGATCCGCGCCGACCACGTCGGCAAGAACCTCCCGACCTCCCAGGCCGAGCGGGTCACCGTGCGCCTGACGGGTCACGACGGCGTCGACGACTCCGTGACCATCTCGGGTGGTGACCCCCGATGAACCGCCACCTGCTCTCCGTCGCCGACCTCGGCGACGCCGACCTGCGGGCCGTCCTCGACACCGCTGCCGAGATGCACGACGTGCAGCACCGCGAGGTCAAAAAGCTGCCGACCCTGCGCGGCCGCACGATCATCAACCTCTTCTTCGAGGACTCGACCCGCACCCGCAGCTCCTTCGAGATCGCGGGCAAGTGGATGAGCGCGGACACGATCAACATCACCGGCAAGGGCTCCTCGACGTCGAAGGGAGAGTCGCTCCGTGACACCGTGCGCACCATCGCGGCCATGGGCGTGGACGCCATCGTCATGCGCCACCAGGCGTCAGGGGCGGCCCACCAGGTCGCCCGGTGGTTCGACGAGTCGGGCGTGCGCGCCAGTGTGATCAATGCGGGTGACGGCACGCACGAGCACCCCACGCAGGCACTCCTGGACGCCTACACGCTGCAGCGGCGCCTGGGCACCCTCGAGGGCAAGCGGATCGCCATCGTCGGGGACGTCACGCACAGCCGGGTCTTCCGCTCCAATGTCCTGTCGCTGCCCCGCCTGGGCGCAGAGGTCACCGTCGTCGCGCCGCCGACCCTCATGCCGAGCGGTGCCGCGCACTGGGCCGAGACCGACGGCTTCGCCCTGAGCAACGACCTCGACGAGGTCATCGACTCGGGAGTCGACGCGCTGATGATGCTGCGGGTCCAGCACGAGCGGATGGCCGGGGGCTTCTTCCCCACGGCCCGCGAGTACACGGTCGGCTACGGGCTGACCCGCGACCGTCTGGCCGCCCTCACCGCGGCCAACCCAGAGGCGGTCATCGCCCACCCCGGCCCGATGAACCGCGGCCTGGAGATCGCCGCGGACGCGGCCGATGCCGCCGGCAGCCTTGTCCTGGACCAGGTGAGCGCCGGTGTCGCCGTGCGGATGAGTGTCCTGTACCACCTGCTGGCCAGCGGCCTGACCGACGAAGGCGCCGTCCTGAGGCGTGAGGAACGAACCACGAAGGAGGGCGCCGCATGAGCGACCTGCTGATCACCGGCGCCTCGCCGCTGGGTGGAGCGACCACCGACCTGCTCGTGCGCGACGGTGTCATCGCCGCGCTCGGCCCCGACGCAGCCACCGACGCCCGCGCGGACGTCGAGCGCCTCGCGGCCGACGGGCTCGTCCTGCTGCCGGGCCTGGTCGACCTGCACACGCACCTGCGTGAGCCGGGCCGTGAGGACGCCGAGACGGTGCGCACCGGGTCGGCCGCAGCAGCGGCCGGCGGCTTCACCGCCGTCTTGGCCATGGCCAACACCAGCCCGGTCACCGACACCGCTGAGGCCGCCGAGCGCGTCCTCGACCTCGGGGTCGCAGCGGGCCACTGCGACGTGCAGCCGATCGGTTCGGTGACCAAGTCGCTCGAGGGCGCCGAGCTCGCCGAGCTCGGTCTGATGCACCGCTCCCGGGCCCGGGTGCATGTCTTCTCCGACGACGGGCGCTGCGTCCACGACGCGCGCGTCATGCGCCGGGCACTGGAGTACGTGCGGGCCTTCGACGGGGTCATCTCCCAGCACAGCCAGGACCCGGCGCTCGCCGGACCGTCGGCCTGCTGCCACGAGGGTGAGCTGAGCGGCCGTCTCGGGCTCACCGGCTGGCCCGCGGTCGCCGAGTCGAGCATCATCGCCCGCGACGCCGAGCTGGCCCTGCACACCGGGTCACGCGTGCACGTCGCGCACGTCTCGACCGCCGAGGGCGTCGAGGCCGTGCGGTGGGCCAAGCGACGCGGCGCCCGCGTCACCGCAGAGGTCACGCCGCACCACCTCGTGCTGACGACCGACCTGCTGAGCGGCTACGACCCGGTCTACAAGGTCAACCCACCGCTGCGTCCCGCCGAGGACGTCGAGGCGCTGCGGGCAGCCCTGGCCGACGGCACGATCGACGCCGTGGCGACCGACCACGCGCCGCACGCGCGGCACGACAAGGAGCACGCCTTCCCCGACGCGGCCTTCGGCATGCTCGGCCTGGAGACCGCCTTCTCCGTCGTCCACGACGTCATGGTCACCTCCGGACGCATCGACCTGGCAACGCTCGCCGAGCGGATGTCCCACGCACCGGCCCGCATTGCCGGGCTCGCCGACCACGGACGGGCGATCGAGGTCGGCGCTCCCGCCAACCTCGTGCTCGTCGACACCAGCGCCCGGGTCACCGTCGACCCGTCCGCCTCGCAGTCCCTGTCCCGCAACACCCCCTTCGCCGGGCACACCCTCACCGGGTCCGTCCGGACGACGATCCTGCGCGGCCGCGTCACGGCCACCGATGGAGAGGTCATCAATTGAGCCAGCTCAGCACCACCCCAGCGGTCCTCGTCCTGGAGGACGGTCGGACCTTCGCCGGCACCGCCTACGGCGCCGTCGGCGAGACCGTCGGCGAGGCCGTCTTCTCCACCGGCATGACCGGGTACCAGGAGACGCTCACCGACCCCAGCTACCGTGGCCAGGTCGTCGTCATGACCGCCCCGCACGTCGGCAACACCGGGTGGAACGACGAGGACGACGAGTCCGGCCGCATCCACGTCGCCGGGTACGTGCTGCGTGACCCCGCGATCCGCCCGAGCAACTGGCGATCGCGTCGCTCGCTCGAGGAGGAGCTGACCGCGCAGGGCGTCGTCAGCATCGCCGGCGTCGACACCCGCGCCCTCACCCGCCACCTGCGTGAGCGCGGGGCGATGCGCGTGGGGATCTTCTCCGGGGACTCCGTCGCCGACGAGGCGACGCTCCTGCAGCGGGTGCAGGCCGCGCCCGAGATGGCCGGTTCCGCCCTCGCCGCGCAGGTGAGCACCACCGAGCCCTACGTCGTCGAGGCGAAGGGGGCCAAGCGCTTCACCGTCGCCGCGCTCGACCTCGGGATCAAGACGATGACGCCGACCCGGCTCGCCGAGCGCGGCATCGAGGTGCACGTCCTGCCCGCGACCGCCAGCTTCGCCGACGTGCAGGCGGTCTCGCCCGACGGTCTCTTCTTCTCCAACGGACCCGGCGACCCGGCGACCGCCGGCGACCAGGTGGCCCTCCTGCAGGAGGCCCTGCGGGCAGGTCTGCCCTACTTCGGCATCTGCTTCGGCAACCAGCTCTTCGGCCGGGCGCTCGGCTTCGGCACCTACAAGCTGAAGTACGGCCACCGCGGCATCAACCAGCCGGTCTTCGACCGGACGACCGACAAGGTCGAGGTCACCGCGCACAACCACGGCTTCGCCGTGGACGCCCCCCTCGACGAGGCGACGCAGACCCCCTTCGGCACCGCGAGCGTGAGCCACGTCTGCCTCAACGACGACGTCGTCGAGGGGCTGGAGCTCCACGACGACGGAGGGCGCCTGCGGGCCTTCTCCGTCCAGTACCACCCGGAGGCGGCGGCCGGTCCGCACGACGCCGCCTACCTCTTCGACCGATTCGTCGACCTGCTGGCAGCTGCCGGCACCTCCGCCACCAACGAGAGCGAGACCCAGGCCTGATGCCCAAGCGCGACGACATCACCAGCGTCCTCGTCATCGGCTCCGGGCCGATCGTCATCGGACAGGCCTGCGAGTTCGACTACTCCGGCACCCAGGCCTGCCGCGTCCTGCGCGAGGAGGGGATCCGGGTCATCCTGGTCAACTCCAACCCCGCGACGATCATGACCGACCCCGAGTTCGCCGACGCCACCTACATCGAGCCGATCACCCCCGAGGTGATCGAGAAGATCATCGAGCGCGAGCGCCCCGACGCGGTGCTGGCCACCCTCGGTGGGCAGACCGCGCTCAACGCGGCCATCGCGCTGCACGAGGCCGGGATCCTCGAGAAGTACAACTGCCCGCTCATCGGCGCCAGCGTCGAGGCGATCGAGCTCGGTGAGGACCGCCAGCGCTTCAAGGGCGTCGTCGAGCGCTGCGGCGCGGAGTCGGCCCGCTCGATCATCTGCAACGCCAACGACGCCCCCGCCGGCTCGACGCCGGGCGAGCAGGTCCGCTTCGCGCTGGACAAGACGCTCGCCGCGGCGCAGGAGCTCGGCTACCCGGTCGTCGTGCGCCCCTCCTTCACCATGGGTGGTCTCGGCTCCGGCTTCGCCTACGACGAGAGCGACCTGCGCCGCATGGCCGGCGCCGGCCTCCAGGCCAGCCCGACGACCGAGGTGCTCCTCGAGGAGTCGATCCTGGGGTGGAAGGAGTACGAGCTCGAGGTCATGCGTGACACGGCCGACAACGTCGTGGTCGTCTGCTCGATCGAGAACTTCGACCCCGTCGGCGTGCACACCGGTGACTCGATCACCGTCGCGCCCGCGCTGACCCTCACCGACCGCGAGTACCAGCGCATGCGTGACGTCGGGATCGCCGTCATCCGCGAGGTCGGCGTCGAGACCGGTGGCTGCAACATCCAGTTCGCCATCGACCCCGCCGACGGCCGGATGATCGTCATCGAGATGAACCCGCGCGTCTCTCGCTCCTCGGCGCTGGCGTCGAAGGCCACCGGCTTCCCGATCGCCAAGATCGCCGCCAAGATGGCCATCGGCTACACCCTCGACGAGGTGCCCAACGACATCACCCAGGAGACGCCGGCCGCCTTCGAGCCGAGCCTGGACTACGTCGTCGTCAAGGTGCCCCGGTTCGCCTTCGAGAAGTTCCCCGCCGCCGACCCGACCCTCACGACGACCATGAAGTCCGTCGGCGAGGCGATGGCCATCGGCCGCAACTTCACCGAGGCCCTGCAGAAGGCGCTGCGCTCCGCCGAGCGCAAGGACGCGACCTTCCACTGGGACGGCGACCAGCCCACGCTCGAGGAGGGCCGCCAGCTCCTCGAGGCAGCGCGCACGCCCACCGACGGCCGCATCGTGCAGGTGCAGCAGGCCATGCGGGCCGGCGTCACGGTCGAGGAGGTCTTCGAGGCCACCAAGATCGACCCGTGGTACCTCGACCAGATGGCGCTCATCAACTCCATCGCCCAGGAGGTGCACGACGCCGACGAGCTCAACCCGCAGGTGCTGCGCCTGGCCAAGCGGCACGGCTTCTCCGACGCCCAGATCGCCCGGCTGCGCCGGATGGACGAGGCCGTCGTGCGCGGCGTGCGCCACGCCCTCGGGGTGCGCCCGGTCTACAAGACGGTCGACACCTGTGCAGCGGAGTTCGCGGCCCGCACGCCGTACCACTACAGCTCCTACGACGAGGAGACCGAGGTCGCGCCGCGCGAGCGTCCGGCCGTGATCATCCTCGGCTCGGGGCCCAACCGGATCGGCCAGGGCGTCGAGTTCGACTACTCGTGCGTCCACGCCAGCTTCGCCCTGCGCGACGCGGGCTACGACACCGTGATGGTCAACTGCAACCCCGAGACGGTCTCGACGGACTACGACACGAGCAGCCGGCTCTACTTCGAGCCGCTGACCCTCGAGGACACCCTCGAGGTCATCCACGCCGAGACGCTGGCCGGCCCCATCGCGGGCGTCATCGTCCAGCTCGGCGGGCAGACCCCGCTCGGCCTCGCTGCTGCGCTCAAGGCAGCCGGGGTGCCGATCGTCGGTACCTCGCCCGAGGCCATCGACCTCGCCGAGGACCGGGGCCACTTCGGTCGGGTGCTCCACGAGGCGGGCCTCAACGCCCCCAAGCACGGCACCGCCTTCAGCGCCGAGGAGGCCGTCGAGATCGCCCGCGAGATCGGCTACCCCGTGCTCGTGCGTCCGTCCTACGTCCTGGGTGGACGCGGCATGGAGATCGTCTACGACGACGCGACCCTCTCCGAGTACGTCACCCGGGCGGCCATCGCCAGCCCGGAGCACCCGATCCTCGTCGACCGCTTCCTCGACGACGCCATCGAGATCGACGTCGACGCGCTGTACGACGGCACGGAGATGTACCTCGGCGGGATCATGGAGCACATCGAGGAGGCCGGGATCCACTCCGGCGACTCGAGCTGCACCCTGCCGCCGGCGACCCTGGGCACCTCCGAGCTGCAGCGGGTGCGCGAGGCGACGCTCGCCCTCGCCGAGGGCATCGGGGTGCGTGGCCTGATGAATGTCCAGTTCGCCCTCGCCCAGGACGTGCTCTACGTCCTCGAGGCCAACCCGCGTGCCTCGCGCACCGTCCCCTTCGTCGCCAAGGCCACAGGAGTCCCGCTGGCCAAGGCCGCGGCCCGCGTCATGCTCGGCACGAGCATCGCCGAGCTCAAGGACGAGGGCATGCTGCCGCGTCACGCCGACGGTGGTTCGATGCCGGCACACGCACCCATGTCCGTCAAGGAGGCGGTGCTCCCCTTCAAGCGCTTCCGCACCAAGGAGGGCGATGTCGTCGACTCGCTGCTCGGTCCCGAGATGCGCTCCACGGGTGAGGTCATGGGGATCGACGCCGACTTCGGCGCGGCCTTCGCCAAGAGCCAGCTCGGGTCGCTCTCCAGCGGTCTGCCGACGACCGGCACGGTCTTCGTCTCCGTCGCCAACCGGGACAAGCGCGCGATGATCTTCCCGATCAAGCGCCTGGCCGACCTGGGCTTCACGATCCTCGCGACCCAGGGGACCGCAGACGTCCTGCGCCGCAACGCGATCGAGTGCGACGTCGCCATCAAGCACTCCGAGCGGGGCGAAGGGGAGACGAGCGTCGTCGACCGGATCCTCGCCGGCGAGATCGACGTCGTCTTCAACACCCCGTCCGGGCAGCACGCCCGTGCCGACGGCTACGCCATCCGGGCGGCCACGACCGCCATGGACAAGCCGATCGTCACGACCGTGCAGCAGCTCGGTGCGGCCGTGCAGTCGATCGAGGCACGCATCAACGGCGAGCTGCGGGTCAAGCCGCTCCAGGAGCACGCCCGTGACCTCGACCTCTACGGGATCCAGGCGTGAGCGCCCGCACCATCGCAGCTCGTGAGGGGGCTGGAGTCGTCCAGGTCGATGCCGAGGTGCTCGGCAACTCCGCCGTGGGCGCCTACCGGCACCTGACCCTCGTCACCCCGGGCCTGGCCGAGATCGCCCGCCCCGGGCAGTTCGTCGCGCTCGCCGTCGGTGACGGCACGAGCTCGATGCTGCTGCGACGCAGCTTCTCGATCCACCGGGTCAGCCCTGCCGGGACCTACGGCGCCACGACCGAGATCGTCGTGGCGGCCGCCGGTCCGGGCACCGAGGAGCTCACCCGGCTCGAGGCGGGTGCGAGCGTCAGCGTCATCGGGCCGCTCGGCAAGGGCTTCCCCCTCCCGTCGCAGCCGGTCCCGTGCATCCTCGTCGGCGGCGGCTACGGCTCTGCGCCGCTCTTCTGGCTCGCCGAGCAGCTGCGTGAGCGTGGCTGCCCCGTCGAGATCGTGCTCGGCGCGGCCACGGCCGACCGGCTCTTCGGCGTCGTCGAGGCCCGACGGGTCGCCGACGGGGTCACCGTGACCACCGATGACGGGTCCGCGGGGACCCGGGGCTGGGTCTCCGACGTCCTGCCGGACCTCATCGCGCGCACCGGCGCCGGCGTGCTCTACGGCTGCGGCCCCATGGGCATGCTGCGCTCCATGAGCGCGATCGCCTCCGACCACGGCATCGTCGCGCAGGTCGCGGTCGAGGAGGCCATGGCCTGCGGTGTCGGCATCTGCATGACCTGCGTCATGCCGGTCGCTGACCAGCACGGCACGACCAAGATGGTCCGCAGCTGCCTGGAGGGCCCGGTCTTCCGGGGCGACCGGGTGCGCTGGGAGGCCTTCGACGACGGCCTGTGCCGGGTCCCCGCCGACGCCGTCGGTGCCCCCAAGGAGGCGCGCTGATGACGGCCGCGACTCCCCCTTCGTCCGTGGACATGTCGGTCGACCTGGCCGGCGTCCGCCTGCCCAACCCGATGATGACGGCGAGCGGGTGCGCGGCCAACGGTCGTGAGATGCACCGCTTCATCGACGTCGCGCAGCTCGGGGCCTTCGTCACCAAGTCGGTCAAGGCCCAGCCGGTCTCGGGCCGGGGCACGCCCCGCATGGCCGAGACGCCCTCCGGGATGCTCAACTCCATCGGCCTGCAGGGCCCGGGGGTGCAGGCCTTCGTCGAGGAGGACCTGGCCTGGCTGCACTCGATCGGTGCCCGCGTCGTCGTGTCCATCGCGGGCAGCACCGCCTCGGAGTTCGCCGGGGTCGCGCGGGCGGTCGTGCGCAGCCGGTATGCCAGCGCCGTGGCGGCGATCGAGGTCAACATCTCCTGCCCCAACGTCGCCAACCGCGGGCTCGTCTTCGCCTGCGACCCGGCCAGCTCGCACAAGGTCATGACGCTGGTGCGCGAGGAGGTCCCGCGGGGACTGCCGATGCTCGCCAAGCTCAGCCCCGACGTCACCGACATCGTCGAGATCGCCGACACGGTCCTCAAGGCCGGTGCCCACGGGTTGACGATGATCAACACGACGCTGGGCGTGGCCATCGACGTCGACCGGTTGCGGCCGCACCTCATCGCCGCGACGGGCGGCCTGTCCGGCCCGGCGATCCGCCCCATAGCGGTGCGGGCCGTGTGGCAGGTCGCGGGCGCGATGCGCGCCGGGCGGATCAGGACCGCGCCGATCGTGGGCGCCGGGGGAGTGCGCACCGGTCGGGACGCCCTCGAGCTCGTCGCCGCCGGTGCCAGCGCGATCCAGGTCGGGACGGCCGCCTTCAACGACCCGACGGCGCCCGAGCGGGTCGGGCGTGAGCTCGAGGCGCTCATCGCCGAGCGGGGCTTCACCCGGCTGTCCGAGGTCACCGGCATCGCCCACGAGAGGTTCACCCCATGAGCACCGACACCGCTCCCTTCGGCACCCGGCTGCAGGCGGCCATGGCGCAGCACGGTCCGCTGTGTGCCGGTATCGACCCGCACCGCGGGCTCGTCGAGTCGTGGGGACTGACCTACGACCTGGCCGGTGTCGAGCGCTTCGCGATGACCTGCGTCGAGGCCTTCGGCGGGAGCGTGGCCGCGGTCAAGCCCCAGTCGGCCTTCTTCGAGGTCTTCGGGGCGAAGGGGGTGGCCCTCCTAGAGCGGGTCCTGACCGACCTGCGTGACGCGGGCACCCTCACGGTCCTCGACGTCAAGCGCGGTGACATCGGGACGACGGTCGACGCCTACGGCGAGGCCTTCCTCGGCAAGGACGCGCCGGCTGCGGCCGACGCGATCACGCTCAGCCCGTATCTGGGCTACGGCTCGCTGCGCCCAGCCATCGACCTCGCGCACGCGACCGGCCGTGGCGCCTTCGTCCTCGCCCTGACCTCCAACCCCGAGGGTGCCCAGGTCCAGCACGCCCGGCTGGCCGACGGCCGCTCCGTCGCCGGTGCGATCGCCGACGAGGCAGGCGAGGACAACGCGGAGGCACGCGGCCGCGGTGAGCTCGGGAGCATCGGCCTCGTCGTCGGCGCGACCGTGGGCTCGGCGGTCCGGGACCTCGGTGTGGACCTGCCCGGCATGGCCGGTCCGGTGCTCGCACCGGGCCTGGGTGCGCAGGGCGCGACCGCTGACGACGTGCGCTCGGTCTTCGCCGGGGCGCTGCCGCAGGTGCTGGCGAGCAGCAGCCGCGACGTCCTGCGGGCCGGGCCGGACGTCGCCGCCCTGCGTGATCGTGCGCGCGCGGTGGCGACGCAGGTCGCTGCCATCACGGCCTCGTGAGAAGGTGAGCGGATACCCACCGCGCTTTCCTCCGGAGGACCCGTGCCAACGCCCGTGCCGACGCTCAGCCCGCAGCAGCGGGCGGCAGCGCTGACCCGGGCCTCGCAGGCACGAGCGGTCCGGGCGGACCTGCGGCAGCGACTGAAGAGTCGGGCCCTTGGACTTCCGGAGGTCCTGGAGGCCGGCCGCACCGATCCCGTCGTCGCGCGGATGCGCGTGGTGACGGTGCTCGAGTCGATGCCGGGTGTGGGCCCCGCGACCGCAGTAAGCATCATGCAAGAGTTGGGGATCGCGGCATCGCGTCGCATCCGTGGACTGGGTCCGCACCAACGCACCGCACTCCTCGAGAGGTTCACCCGGGTATGAGCTCACCCCGACTGACCGTGCTGGCCGGTCCCACCGCCGTGGGCAAGGGCACCGTGGCCGCGTGGATCCGCCACAACCACCCGGAGGTCTGGCTCTCCGTCTCCGCGACGACGCGCCCGCCGCGCCCGGGCGAGGAGGACGGAGTCCACTACCACTTCATGTCCGGGGACGAGTTCGCCGACAAGGTCGCCTCGGGGGAGATGCTCGAGTGGGCGGTCGTCCACGGCCGCGCGTCCTACGGCACCCCGCGCCGCCCGGTCGAGGAGGCGCTGGCGGCCGGCAAGCTGCCCCTGCTCGAGATCGACCTGCAGGGAGCCCGTCAGGTGCGCGCGTCGATGCCGCAGGCCTGCTTCGTCTTCCTGGCGCCTCCCTCGTGGGACGAGCTGGTCGACCGACTGGTGGGCCGTGGCACCGAGACGGCGGAGGAGCGCGCCGTGCGCCTCGAGACCGCCAAGGTCGAGCTGGCCGCCCAGAACGAGTTCGACCGGGTGGTCGTCAACGACGACATTCGTCGTGCGGCCGAAGAACTCGTATCATTGATGAAATCCCACTGACCTCGACGACAAGGACCACCTCGACGTGTCCGGCACCAAGGCAAACCCCATCGGCATCACCAACCCGCCGATCGACGACCTCCTGACCAAGGCCGACAGCAAGTACGCGTTGGTCATCTACGGCGCCAAGCGTGCCCGTCAGATCAACGCGTACTACTCGCAGCTGCAGGAGGGCCTCCTCGAGTACATCGGCCCGCTGGTCGACGCCCAGGTCCACGACAAGCCGCTGTCGATCGCCCTTCGCGAGATCAACGAGGGTCTGCTGACCAAGGAGGCCAGCGCCTCCGACGACGGCACCGCTGCCCCCGCGGCACCGGCCCCCGCCGACGAGGTCTGACGGAGCTCCCTTCGTGCGCATCGTCCTCGGTGTCGGCGGCGGCATCGCCGCCTACAAGGCAGCCCTCCTGCTGCGCCTCTTCACCGAGGGCGGGCACCAGGTCACGGTCGTCCCGACCGAGGCCGCGCTGAAGTTCGTCGGTGCCCCGACGTGGGAGGCCCTGTCCGGCCACCCCGTCCAGACCGACGTCTGGAGCAACATCACCGATGTGCCGCACGTGCGCATCGGCCAGCAAGCAGATCTCGTCGTCGTCGCGCCGACGACTGCTGACCTGCTGGCCAAGGCGGCCCACGGGCTGGCCGGCGACCTGCTGACCAATGTGCTGCTGACCGCACGCTGCCCGGTCGTGCTGGCGCCGGCGATGCACACCGAGATGTGGGACCACCCCGCCACCGTCGCCAATGTCGCGACGCTGCGCGGGCGAGGCGTGAGCGTCGTCGAGCCCGAGTCCGGTCGCCTCACCGGCGCCGACACCGGGCCGGGGCGCCTGCCCGACCCCGAGGCGATCCACGCCGCGGCCATGGCTGCGCTGGAGGCGAGCACGGGTGTCGCGCAGGTCCCTGCCGACCTCGCCGGACGTCGCGTGCTGATCAGCACCGGTGGCACCCGCGAGCCGCTCGACCCGGTGCGCTACCTGGGCAACCGATCGTCGGGCAAGCAGGGCGTGGCCCTGGCCGAGACCGCGGTCGCGCGCGGCGCGCACGTGACCCTCGTCGCGGCCAATGTCGACCTGCCGATGCCCGAGGGCGTCGACGTCGTCCGCGTCGGGACCGCGCGCGAGCTGCAGCAGGAGATCACCTCCCGGACGGCCGAGCACGACGTCGTCGTCATGGTCGCCGCGGTCGCCGACTTCCGCCCCGCGGAGTACGCCGACAGCAAGATCAAGAAGACGCACGACCCGGGGGACCCCGATGCCGCGCCCACCATCACGCTGGTGCGCAACCCGGACATCCTCGCCGGCATCGTCGCCGACCGCGGTGCGGCCACGACGCCCTTGATCGTCGGCTTCGCGGCAGAGACGGGCGACGCGACGGGGTCGGTCCTCGACCTGGCCCGGGCCAAGCTGGCCCGCAAGGGCTGCGACCTGCTCGTGGTCAACGAGGTGGGCGTCGACAAGACCTTCGGCCTGGACGAGACCTCCGTGCACGTGCTCACCCGCGGCAGCGAGGCGGTGACCGACCTCGGCCCGGCCAGCAAGTCCGAGGTCTCGCACGGCATCTGGGACGTCGTCGCGAGATCGCTCACCGTCGACTGACCACGGGTGCTTAGACTGGGCCCGCCCTACCGGACGGTCACAGGATCGTCCATCCACGATCTTGGGAGCTCTGCGTGTCCGGACGTCTCTTCACCTCCGAGTCGGTGACCGAGGGTCACCCTGACAAGATCTGCGATCAGATCTCCGACTCGATCCTCGACGCCATGCTCGAGCAGGACCCGCGCAGCCGGGTCGCCGTCGAGACCATGGTGACGACCGGTCTGGTGCACGTCGCCGGCGAGGTCACGACCGAGTCCTACGTCGAGATCCCCAAGCTCGTGCGCAAGGTCATCGCCGACGGCGTCGGCTACGACTCCTCCGACAAGGGCTTCGACGGCCGCACCTGCGGCGTCTCGATCTCCATCGGCCAGCAGAGCCCCGACATCGCCCAGGGCGTCGACACCGCCTACGAGAACCGCACGGGTGGCGTCGACCCCAAGGACAAGCAGGGTGCGGGCGACCAGGGCCTGATGTTCGGCTACGCCTGCGAGGACACCCCCGAGCTGATGCCGCTGCCGATCTTCCTGGCGCACCGGCTCTCCCAGCGGCTGACCGAGGTCCGCAAGTCCGGCGAGCTGGACTACCTGCGGCCCGACGGCAAGACGCAGGTGACGATCGACTACGACGGTGACCGGGCCGTGCGCCTCGACACCGTCGTGCTGTCCACCCAGCACTCCGCCGAGATCGACCACGAGCGCCAGCTGCCCCAGGACATCCAGAAGCACGTCTTCGAGCCGGTCATGGCCGCGCTCAAGGACTCGGGCGTCGAGCTCGACACGTCGGACTACCGCAGCCTGATCAACCCCACCGGCAAGTTCGTCATCGGTGGGCCCATGGGCGACGCCGGGCTGACCGGCCGCAAGATCATCGTCGACACCTACGGCGGCATGGCCCGTCACGGTGGCGGTGCCTTCTCCGGCAAGGACCCGTCCAAGGTCGACCGCTCCGCTGCCTACGCCATGCGCTGGGTCGCCAAGAACGTCGTCGCCGCCGGCCTCGCCGGTCGCTGCGAGGTCCAGGTCGCGTACGCGATCGGCGCCGCGCAGCCCGTGGGCCTGTACATCGAGACCTTCGGCACCGAGAAGGTCGCGGTCGACAAGATCCAGGGCGCCGTCGACAGCGTCTTCGACCTGCGGCCCCTGGCCATCGTCGAGGAGCTGGACCTGCTCCGTCCGATCTACGCCCCGACCGCCGCGTACGGCCACTTCGGACGCACCGAGGCGGCCGGGTACGACAACGCCTTCCCGTGGGAGCAGACCAACAAGGTCGAGGCGCTGCGGGCCGCTGCCGGCGC
Organism: Janibacter limosus; assembly: GCF_004295485.1. Taxonomy (NCBI): domain Bacteria; kingdom Bacillati; phylum Actinomycetota; class Actinomycetes; order Micrococcales; family Intrasporangiaceae; genus Janibacter; species Janibacter limosus. The sequence continues at coordinate 1,178,527 of NZ_CP036164.1, forward strand.
CTGATCCACAGCCAGCTGACCGGGCGGGTGTCGTTGACACACCGCCCGGTTACGTTTGTCCCCGTGCGCGTCGCCCAGGTACTCATCGACTCGGGGCTGGTCCATCTGGACCGGCCCTTCGAGTACCTCGTGCCCGAGGAGCTCGACGAGGCTGCGCAGCCGGGTGTGCGGGTCAAGGCGCGCTTCGCCGGCCGTGACCTGGCCGGATACGTCGTCGAGCGCAGTGATGTCGCCGAGCACACGGGTCGGCTGGCGCCGCTGCGCACCGTCGTCTCGCCCGAGCAGGTCCTCACGCCTGCGATCCTCGAGGTCGCCCGTCGCCTCTCCCGGCACCAGGCCGGGACCGTCATGGACGTGCTGCGGCTGGCCATCCCGCCCCGTCACGCGCGTGCGGAGAAGGCTCTGCCGCTCGAGCCGCCACCCCTCGACCAGACGCCGGGTGGCTCGGAGGACGAAGGGGGGGTCCCCCCTTCGTCGCTGACGGTGCCAGAGGTGTGGGCCGGCTACCGGGCGGGCTCGGCCTGGTGGTCCCGTGTCGCGGGTGGCGAGTCGCCGCGGGCAGCGTGGATCGCCGGGCCCTCGCGCCCGCCGGAGACGGACTGGCCGATGGCCTTGGCCGAAGCCGCTTGCGGTGCCCTGTACTCGGGACGGGGGAGCGTCATCGTCGTCCCCGACCAGCGCGACCTCGACCGCGTGGACGCAGCGCTGACCGAGGTGCTGGGGGTGGGCCAGCACGTGCGCCTGACCGCTGACCAGGGGCCGCAGGCCCGCTACACCGCCTGGCTCAAGGTGCTGCGCGGGCACGTGCGCATCGTCGTCGGGACCCGCGCCGCCGCCTACGCACCCGTGCACGATCTCGGCCTCGTCGCGTGGTGGGACGACGGCGACGACCTGCACCAGGAGCCCCGTGCGCCCTACACGCACGTGCGTGATGTCCTGACCGCCCGCGCCGACGTCGCGGGGTGCGCCCTGCTCGTCGGTGGCCTGGCGATGTCGACCGATGTCGCGGCGCTCGTCGATGCGGGCCGGGTGCATCTCGTCGGAGGGTCGACGCCGCGACGTGAGGCGCCGCGAGTCCTCATCGCGGGCGAGGGGGTCGACGAGGAGCGGGATGGGCCCGGCGCCCGGGCGCACATCCCGTCCTCGGCGCACCGAGCGGCCGCTGCGGCACTCACGTCGGGTCCGGTGCTCATCCAGGTGCCCCGACGCGGGTACCTGCCCGCGATGTCGTGCGCCACCTGCCGTGCCCCGGCACGCTGCCCGCACTGCCAGGGGCCGTTGGCCCTGCCGGCACCCGACCGGGCCCCTGAGTGCGGTTGGTGCGGACGCTCGCCGCACGGGTTCCTCTGCCCCCACTGCGATGGCGACCGGCTGAGGGCTGGGATCATCGGCGCCCGACGGACCGCGGAGGAGATCGGTCGGTCCTTCCCAGGGACCCGGGTCATCACCTCGGGAGCGGGCGATGTCCAGGTCAGCGTCGACGCCGAGCCGGCGATCGTCGTGTCCACCCCGGGGGCCGAGCCGGTCGCCGAGGGCGGGTACGCGGCCGTCCTGCTCCTCGACGCCTGGGCGAGCCTGGACCGGCCCGACCTGAGGGCCTCGGAGGAGGCGGTGCGTCGCTGGTTCGCCGCGTCCGGGTTGGCCCGCCCCTGGAGCGACGGGGGAGTGGTCGTGCTCTGCGGGGCGCCGTCGCACGTGACGATCCCTGCGGTGGAGGCACTCGTGCGGTGGGACCCGCAGTGGTTCGCGGCGCGCGAGCTCGCGGAGCGTGCGGAGCTGTCCCTGCCCCCGACGACGTGGAGCGCCGAGGTGCAGACCGACCGCAAGCGGATCGAGGCGATCGAGCACGGCGTGCGGGCCGTGGCGCCCGCGGCCCAGCTGCTCGGACCGCTGCCGGTGCCCGGCTTCGACCAGCGCCGCCGGCTGGTCGTCACCGCTCCCTTCGCCGACGGACCACTGGTCGCCGCCGCGCTCAAGGACGTGCGGGCAGGGGAGAGCGCGCGCAAGGCGGCCGACCTGACGTCGGTCAAGGTCGGTCACCTCACCACCGGCTGAGTCCGACCCAGCTGGTCACGTCGTGCGCGGACCCCAGCGAGGACGCAGCCCGAGTCGACCACCCGAGTCGGCTCAGGGGCGCGCACGTCATGGTGGGCCACCTAGACTCGCCCCCGTGCGACTGATCTTTGCCGGGACCCCACAGGTCGCCGTCCCCTCTCTGCTGGCCCTCCTCGACTCCGACCACGAGGTCGTCGCTGTCGTCACCCGACCCGACGCCAGGGTCGGACGCGGCCGGCGTCTGGAGCCGTCACCGGTCAAGGTCGTCGCCCAGGAGCGCGGTCTCGAGGTCCTGACGCCGGGCACCCCCAAGGACCCGGAGTTCCTCTCGCGGCTTCGTGAGCTGGCGCCCGACTGCTGCCCGGTGGTCGCCTACGGCGCCCTGCTGCCACCCGAGGTCCTCGACATCCCGCGGCACGGCTGGGTCAACCTGCACTTCTCGCTGCTGCCGGCCTGGCGCGGTGCCGCGCCTGCTCAGCGAGCGCTGATGTCCGGAGACGAGATCACCGGGGCGAGCACCTTCCTCATCGAGGCAGGGCTCGACACCGGCCCGGTCTTCGGCACGATGACCGAGCGGATCCGTCCTGACGACACCTCGGGCACCCTGCTCGATCGCCTTGCCGGCGCAGGAGCTCCGCTGCTCCTGGCGACGATGGACGGGATCGCCACGGGCGGCCTCGAGGCCCAGGCGCAGCCGAGTGAGGGCATCAGCCACGCGGCCAAGCTGAGCGTCGAGGACGCGCACATCGACCTGACCCACCCCGCCCTGGCCGTCGACCGGCGCATCCGCGGGTGCACGCCCGAGCCGGGCGCGTGGACGATCTTCCGCGGGGAGCGCCTCAAGGTCGGCCCCATCACCATCACCGACGAGCAGCTGCCCGTCGGGACCATCGATGCGCGCAAACGTGAGGTCCTCGTCGGCACGGCCGACCGGGCCGTGCGCCTGGGCGAGGTGACTCCCGTGGGCAAGAAGCCGATGGCGGCCGCCGACTGGGCCCGCGGGGTGCGCATCGAGCCCGGGGACCACCTCGGAGAGGAGACGTCATGACGTCCGAGAACCAGCACCGGGGTCCGCGGCAGAAGTCGCGGACCGCGCCCTCGGCGCGTGCCCGCCGCGCGGACGTGCCGCGCTCGACGGCCCAGCAGGTGCTGCGGGCCGTCTCGCAGGACGGCGCCTATGCCAACCTCGAGCTGCCCAAGGCGCTGCGCCGGGCCCACCTGGGTGGCCGTGACGCCGCCTTCGCCACGGAGCTGACCTACGGCACCCTACGCATGCAGGGTCTCTACGACGCCGTCATCGCCCACGCCGCGCAGCGCCCCGTCGCCCGACTCGACGGGGGAGTGCTCGACGTCCTGCGCATGGGGGCCCACCAGGTCCTCGGCATGCGGGTCCCCGAGCACGCGGCTGCCGACCAGTCCGTCGCCCTCGCGCGCTCTGCCGCGGGCCAGGGAGCCGCCGGTCTCGTCAATGCCGTGATGCGACGTATCGGTGAGCGCAGCCGTGAGGAGTGGCTCGAGCTGGTGACCCCGGCCGAGCCGGTCACCGAGCGCCTCGCCGTCTCCCTCTCGCACCCCGGATGGATCGTCAAGGCACTGCGCCAGGCGCTGATCGGGCACGGCCTCGCGACCAAGGACGACGCGGACGACGTCCTGGAGCAGCTGCTCGCTGCCCACAACGTCCCTGCCGAGGTCTCGCTCGTCGCCCGTCCCGGCCTGTGCGAGGTGGACGAGCTGCTCGCTGCCGGTGCGCAGCCCGGGAGGTGGTCCCCCTTCGCCGCAGAGCTCGAGAGCGGTGACCCCGGCAGCATCGACGCTGTCCGCGAGGGCCGCGCCGCGGTCCAGGACGAAGGGAGCCAGCTGCTGGCTCTCGCGCTGGCCCGCGTGCCGGTGCCGGAGCGGGCCGACGGTGCGCCCGAGCGCTGGCTGGACCTGTGTGCGGGGCCCGGGGGCAAGGCCGGCCTGCTGGCCGCGCTCGCCCTGCGTCAGGGTGCCGACCTCGTCGCCAACGAGGTGAGCGAGCACCGCACCGAGCTCGTCCGGCAGAGCCTGCGCCCCGCGATGGCGAAGGCCAAGGACCACGGCCGCGAGCTCGTCGTGCGGACCGGCGACGGCCGTGTGGTGGGCGAGGACGAGCCGCAGACCTATGACCGAGTGCTGGTCGACGCACCGTGCACCGGGCTCGGCGCGCTGCGCCGCCGCCCCGAGGCGCGCTGGCGTCGGCAGCCGAGCGACCTCGTCGGTCTCGGCCCCCTGCAGCGCGAGCTGCTTGCCGCCGGCATCGAGGCCACCCGCCCCGGCGGAGTCATCGCCTACGCCACGTGCAGCCCGCACCTGTCGGAGACGACCTTCGTCGTGCGCGACGTGCTCAAGAAGCGCGACGACGTCGAGGTGCTCGACGCCCGTGAGCACCTCTCTGCCGCAGCGGTCGCCACGCTCACCGGCCTCGGTGACGGCCCGCACGCACAGCTGTGGCCGCACCTGCACGGCACCGACGGCATGTTCCTGGCCCTGCTGCGCAAGACCGCCTGACGTGAGGGTCCTCGTCACCGCGGTGCACGTCACCGACGTGCACCGGGCGTACGCGTTCTACTCCCAGGTGCTGGGGCTGCGCGATGTCGTCACCGTGCCCGAGCAGGACCTGTACATCCTGGGACCGAGCACCGGCTGGGAGCAGGGCTGCCAGGTGATCCTCGAGCCCGTCTCGGACCCGGTGACACGTGCGCACTGCGAGCGCGAGCACCGCGAAGGCAACTCGGCGCTGATGATGGGTGTGCCCGACGCGGAGCTCGAGTACCGCCGTCTCAAGGAGCGCGGCGACATCATCTTCCGCGAGGAGCTGACCCAGGACGTCCTCGGCCTGCACTTCCAGGTCGACGACACCGTCGGCAACATCCTGTCCATCCACACCGCCTGACCGCCACCACCACGCTAGGAACCCCGTGCAGATCTCCCCGAGCATCCTGTCCGCCGACTTCGCCAACCTGCAGTCCGAGCTGGACGCGATCAGCAACGCCGACTGGGCGCACGTCGACGTCATGGACGCGCACTTCGTGCCGAATCTCACCCTCGGCCTGCCCATCGTCGAGTCGCTGCTCAGGGTCAGCCCGATCCCGATCGACTGCCACCTGATGATCGAGGACCCCGACCGCTGGGCACCGCCTTACGCCGAGGCCGGGGCGAAGTCGGTCACCTTCCACATCGAGGCCGCGAAGAACCCCGTCACCCTGGCCCGGGACATCCGCGCCCAGGGCGCCCGGGCGAGCATGGCGATCAAGCCAGGGACTCCCTTCGCTCCCTACGAGGAGCTGCTGCCAGAGCTCGACATGGTCCTCGTCATGACCGTCGAGCCAGGCTTCGGCGGGCAGTCCTTCATGGCCGACCAGATGCCCAAGGTCGAGCAGGTGCGCGAGGCCGTGAAGAAGCACGGCGGCGAGATCTGGATCCAGGTCGACGGCGGGGTGTCGGCCAAGACCATCGAGCAGTGCGCCGAGGCCGGCGCCGATGTCTTCGTCGCCGGGTCGGCCGTCTACGGCGCCGAGTCGGCTGCTGCGGCGATCGACGAGCTGCGCGAGCTGGCCACGCGTCACGCGCACTGACCCGAGTTGGTTCGACTCGCGTCACGCAGGCTCACCGGGGGCGTAGTCAGTCGACCATGGCCCGACAGCGGTGCCGATCAGGATCGTGTCGACCTCCGCCCCGTCGAAGTGCTGTGCGCCACCCGGCACGTGCAGGAAGCTGCCCTGTGGGTGGTGGGTCGCCGCGTCACGGTCCAGTCGGTTGCCGTAGCCCAAGCGGAGTTCGCCCTTGGCGACCACGAGGTGGGCATCCGCGAGGTGCGAGTGCGGCTGGTCCCAGACGCCAGCCGGGATGAAGAAGGCGTACGTGAACGTGACTCCTGGATGGCGCGTGCCAGCCAGCGTGGCCGAGCGCGTCCCATCAGGGTTCGTCTGCTCCCAGACGATGTCGTCACACATGGTCGAGAAGGGTTGGGCCCTGTTCGTCTGCGGTGATCGAGTCATGACTGAGATGACGCTCGAGAGATCGAAAATGTGAGATCTGGCGTTGCGACCCGGCCGACCTCACAACCGGACCAGCAGCCTCCCGAAGGGAGGACTGCCCTTGCCCCCTTCAGAGGGGCGAACCTGTCTTGGTCCCCGTGGGTGGGGACGAACGATCTTGCCCCCTTCAAAGGGGGCGAACCTGTCTTGGTCCCCGTGGGTGGGGACGAACGATCTTGCCCCCTTCAAAGGGGGGTGTCCCTATGGGTTTCGTCAAGCAGCTGTTGCTGGGCGGGGTTGGTAGGGAGCGCCGTCTCGGAGCATGGCGTAGATGACGTCGCAGCGTCGTCGGGCCAGGCAGATCAGGGCGGCGTTGTGCTTCTTGCCTTGGGCTCTCTTGCGGTCGTAGTAGGCCCGGGAAGCGGGGTCGTGCAGGGCGGCGAAGGCGGCGAGGAACATCGCGCGTTTGAGGTTCTTATTGCCGCTGCGGGAAGGATGTTCCCCGCGGATGGAGGATCCCGATCTGCGGGTGACGGGCGCCAGGCCGGCGTAGGCGGCGAGGTGTCCGGGAGTGGGGAATGTCGACCCGTCGCCGACCTCGAGCAGGATCCTGGCTCCGGTCCTGACTCCGATGCCCGGCATCGAGGTCAGGACCGCGGAAAGAGGGTGCGCATCGAGCATCTCCTCGACCTGCACGGCGGCCTGCTCGCGTTGGGCCAGCAGGGCGCTGAGCTGGTCGGCCAGCTGCGGCAGGACCAGTTCGGCAGCCTTGGTGCCGGGCACGCTCACGCTCTGCTGATCGAGCGCGGTCATGATCGCTTCGACGATCCCGTGGTGGGAGCGCGGCGCTCGGGGACGCACCACAGCAGCGATGCGTCGTTTGCCGGCCTGGCGTAGCCCGGCCGGTCCACCGAAGCGGTGGAGCAGCTCCAGGATCGCCTTGTGGTGCAGCCTCGATCCGATCGCTCGCTCCAGTGCGGGGTGGATCTGGGTCAGCAGCCCGTGGATGCGGTTGGTTACGCGGGTGACCTCGGCGGCCAGGTCATCGTCAAAGCCCACGATGACTTCGAGGTCGGCCAGGGCCTCCTCGCCGGTATCGACCCGTCGTAGGGCGTGCGGCAGGGTCCGGGCGGCCTCGGCGATCACGTACGCGTCGCGTGCGTCGGTCTTGGCGTTGCCCGGGTGCAGGTCCGCAATCCGTCGCATCGCCAGCCCAGGCAAGTAAGCGACCTCGACGCCCACATCGCGGGCAACGGCCACCGGGAGCGCGCCGATCGACGCGGGCTGATCGACGACCACCAGCACTGGCCCCCGCGTGGCCAACTGCTCGAACAGGGCCCGCAACGCCCGCTCGTCCTGCGGCAGGGGCTTGTCATGCAGTCGTGCGCCCTGAGGGTCCAAGGCGGTGGCGTGATGCTCGCCCTTGCCGACGTCCAACCCCAAGAACACCGCGTACCCGCGACCTGATGATGGCTCTTCCATGATGGGCCTCCCTGCCCCGCAGCGAATCTGGACTGCCGGTCGCGGTCGAGCGTCAGCAGCCGGCAGCCACGTTACGAAGAGACCACCCATCCGGGGGCCGTGTCCCTATCAGCGGTCAACCAACGCCACCAAGCCCGGTGACAACACCCCCCGGATCATCCAAACGACAGGGGCAGTCAGTCATGCCGAGCCCAGCGACCAGCATCCCCATCATCGGGGACACCAAGAAGGTAACGGGGCGAACCTGTCTTGGTCCCCTTCAGCGGGGGCGAACTTGGCTTGGTCCCCGTGGGTGGGGACGAACGATCTTGCCCCCTTCAGAGGGGGCGAACTTGGCTTGGTCCCCGTGGGTGGGGACGAACGGCCTTGCCCCCTGTGGAGGGGGCGAACGGTCTTGCCCCCTGCGGAGGGGGAACCGTCTCGGATCACGTCCCGCGTGTCGCATCTCACGGGGCCATCCGATTGCCGAGCGGCTGCTCCCTTCGCGCACAATGTCTCTGCACGTGCCACGTGACTCGGTGAAAATCCGAACCGGCGGTGAGAGCCCGCGACCCGGCTGCTGCGGCAGGCGGTGAACTCCGGTCCAGAACCCCGGGGCCGACGGTCAAAGTCCGGATGAGAGCGGCACGCGCGGACTAGGACGACGCATGTCCATCATCGAATGGATCTACTCGGCCGGCGTCGACATCGCCGGCTACCGCCTCTCGCTCATGGAGGTCATCGGGATCTCCTTCGGCCTGGCCTCGGCAGTCGGCGGGATGCTGCGCAAGGTATGGGCCTGGCCCATCGGGATCGTCGGCAACGCGATCCTCTTCTTCGTCTACATCGGCGTCACGATGGGCGTCGACGACAAGGCGCCGCTCTTCGGGCAGTCCGCCCGGCAGATCTTCTTCATCATCACCTCGCTCTACGGCTGGTGGCGCTGGCGACAGGTCAGGCAGGCCAACCACTCGGGCCAAGCGCACGCGATCACCCCGCGCTGGGCGACCTGGGCGGAGCGGGCGGGGCTCGCGGTGACCATGGTCATCGGGATCGTGGTCGTGCAGCAGGTCTTCGCCATGCTCGGTGCCGGCTGGCCCGCGCCCCGCTGGTACTTCTGGGCCGACGCCTGGATCTTCATGGGCTCGCTGCTGGCGACCTACGCGATGGCGCGGGGCTGGAACGAGTTCTGGCTCATCTGGATCGGGGTCGACCTCGTCGGCGTGCCCCTGCTGTGGCACAGCGACTACCTGCCCACCGCCGTCCTGTACGCGATCTACGCCGGCTTCGTGCTCTACGGCTTCTTCGTCTGGCTGCGCGCCTCACGCACCGAGCGTCCGGACGGTGAACCCGCGGCCGGCGCACTGTCACCGGCGAACTAGGCTGGACTCCCGTGAAGACCTTCGAGACCCTCTTCGACGAACTCTCCCGCAAGGCCGCCGAACGGCCGGAGGGATCGGGCACCGTGGCGCAGCTGGACGCCGGGACCCATGCCATCGGCAAGAAGATCGTCGAGGAGGCCGCCGAGGTCTGGATGGCGGCGGAGTACGAGAGCAAGGAGGAGCTGGCCGAGGAGATCAGTCAGCTGCTCTACCACCTGCAGGTGTTGATGATCGACGGTGGCCTCACCGTCGAAGACGTCTACACCCACCTCTGAGAGGACCGCCGTGCGCATCGCTGTGCCCAACAAGGGCTCCCTGTCCGAACCCGCCGTCGAGATGCTCCGCGAGTCGGGGTACCGCGTCCGCCGCGACAGCAAGGAGCTGATCGTCGCCGACCCCGACAACGACGTCGAGTTCTTCTACCTGCGTCCCCGTGACGTCGCCCTCTACGTCGGCAAGGGCCAGGTCGACGCCGGCATCACCGGCCGCGACCTGCTGCTCGACTCCGGGTCCGCTGCCACCGAGGTCATGGGCCTGGGCTTCGGCGGATCGACCTTCCGCTTCGCGGGCCGTCCCGGTGAGGCGAGCAGTGCCGCCGACCTCGACGGGCGCCGGGTGGCGACCTCGTACTCCGGCCTCGTACGTGACCACCTGGCGGCGAAGGGGGTCACCGCGGAGGTCGTGCGTCTGGACGGAGCCGTCGAGACCGCCATCACGCTCGGCGTCGCCGACGCCATCGCGGATGTCGTCGAGACGGGAACCACCCTTCGCCAGCAGGGCCTGGAGGTCTTCGGCGAGCCGATCCTGCGGAGCGAGGCCGTGCTCATCCGCCGCAGCGACGCCAGCGAGGCCGGCATCGACGTACTCCACCGTCGCATCAAGGGCGTCGTCACCGCGCGCGAGTACGTGCTCCTCGACTACGACTGCCCCGCGGAGCTCGTGGAGCGGGCCGTGCAGCTGACTCCGGGCCTCGAGTCGCCGACCGTGAGCACCCTGCACGACGAGCGCTGGTGTGCCGTGCGCTCGATGGTCCCGCGGGGTCGGACCAACCGGATCATGGACGAGCTCTACGACCTGGGCGCGCGGGCCATCCTCGTCACCGAGATCTCCGCGTGCCGACTGTGACCTTGCCGGACAGGGCGAGCGCCCCCGCCTTCCGCCCCACGCGGGGTCGAGTCGTCTCGACCTCGCTCGGAGTGGCCATCCTCGTGGGCTCGATCGCGCTGGCCATCGCGCTGCCCGAGCGCTTCGGGGTCATGGACCGCTTCACCTGCGCCTTGATCGGGGTCGGGGTCGCCGGCTTCATGTCGCGCTACGCCACGATCCACGCCCGCCCCACCGCGGAGGGCTTGTGGGTGCGCAACCTTGGCCCGGGCGAGCTCGTCCTGTGGGAGGAGATCACGACCCTGCGCTTCTCCGAGGGCATGCCCTGGCCCCGGCTCGACCTGGCGGACGGCATGGACATGGCCGTCATGGCCATCCAGCGCTCCGACGGTCCGCGGTCGGTCGAGGAGGCACAGCGCCTCGCCGATCTCATCGGTCGGTAGGGCCAGCCTCGGGGTCCATCTCGAGGATGATGTGGGCGCGATCCCGGGTGTGGTCGGCGGCGAAGAGAGTGGCCTCCTGCTGCGCCCACATCTCCCAGTACTCCTCGAAGAGCGGTCCGTCGCGGTCGATGGCGCGTCGGCGACGCAGGTCGGCGGGGCCGTCGAGCCAGACACGGGTGCCCTCGAGGGGGGACGCCTCTCCGACGCTCGACCCGCACCCCTCGACGACGAGGCGGTGGCCCACCGTGATCGGCAGCAGCGGACCGGGTCGGTCAGCGAGCCAGTCCCAGGTGGGGACCACAGGCTGCTCGCCGCGGGCGAGCGGGCGCAGGACGTGCGCGACGAGCATGTGGCTCGCTGCGGCCAGACCGGACCAGCCCGGGTAGACCGAGTCCATCGACACCACGGGGGCGTCCCACTCCCGGGCGATCGCGCCGGCCAACGAGGTCTTGCCCGAGCCGCTGCGTCCGTCGAGCGCGATGACACGCACGTCCCCGCACGACGGGGGTGCGGTGGCGGCATGGGCCAGGACCTGCTCGAGGGGCGACATCGGGGCGAAGCGTATCCGCCCCGCTCGGTAGGCTGCCCCCGTGTCCCTCGCCGTGCGTGTCATCCCCTGCCTCGACGTCGACGCCGGACGGGTCGTCAAGGGCGTCAACTTCGAAAATCTGCGCGATGCCGGTGACCCGGTCGAGCTCGCCCGCCGCTACGGGCGCGAGGGGGCCGACGAGCTGACCTTCCTCGACGTCACCGCGAGCAGCTCGGACCGGGCCACGACCTATGACGTCGTCACCCGCACCGCCGAGGAGGTCTTCATCCCCCTGACGGTGGGTGGGGGCGTGCGCACCGTCGACGACGTCGACCGGCTGCTGCGCTGCGGCGCGGACAAGGTCGGCGTCAACACTGCCGCGATCACCCGACCCGAGCTGATCAGCGAGGTCGCCGATCGTTTCGGTGCCCAGGTCCTCGTGCTCTCGGCCGACGTGCGCCGTCGTACCCACGAGGACGGCTCTCTCGCAGGCGGGTTCGAGGTCACCACCCACGGCGGCCGCACGCGCACGGGCATCGACGCGATCGAGTGGTGCGCCCGGGCGGCGGAGCTCGGTGCAGGGGAGATCCTGCTCAACTCGATGGACGCCGACGGGACCAAGGCAGGCTTCGACCTCGAGCTCATCCGCGCCGTGCGCGCAGAGGTGAGCGTCCCGGTCATCGCCAGCGGGGGAGCAGGGTCCGCCGCGCACATGCCGCCGGCCGTCGAGGCCGGCGCCGACGCGGTCCTCGCGGCGAGCATCTTCCACTTCGGCGAGGTCTCGATCGGTGAGGTCAAGGACGCGCTCGGCGTCGCGGGACACCCCGTCCGCCGCGGCCGCGCCACCTGACCGCCCGTTCATCCGGCCGTCCAGCTGCACGACCTCAAGGAGATGCGGATCTGAGCCGTGAGAGTGCGCACGACCTTAAGGGGCTCTTCACAACTGAGGGTGTAGTTGGGGTCTGAAGCCGCCGGATTCTAGGAGGGATCTGGCGATGTAGTGGGTCAGGTTGCGAAAGCCCAGGGCCAGGCCGCGTAGGTGTTCCAGGCGTCCGTTGATGGCTTCGGTGGGTCCGTTGGATGAGCCGGGGTGGTCGAAGTAGGCCAGGACGTCCTCAGCGCGGTGGTGCAGGGTCTTGCCGAGCTTGCGTAGTTCGATCTGTTCGGGGGGCTGGGAGTTGAGGTGATCGATCAGATCGGCCATCCTCTGGCGTCCTCGAGCAGGCTTCTCGTCGCGGTAGGCGTTGATCATCTCTTGGTAGGCGCGCCAGGCCTGCGCGAGCTGGGCGTGGGCGGGATCGGCCAGCACGGGCGTGATGCGTTCGCTCTGGCGCTGGGTGCGCAACTGGTCGCCGACGAACAGTGCCCTGCGCACGCGGTACAACGGGTCGCCCTTGCGGCTGCGGCGCCCACACGTCTCTCGTTGCACCCGCTGTCGGCACCGGTTCATCGCCTCACCGGCCTGGGCGACGACGTGGAAGGGGTCCATGACCGTGACCGCGGTGGGGACCATTTTCGTGGCGGCAGCCTTGAATCCTGTGAACCCGTCCATCGCGACGACCTCGATGCCCTCACGCCAGGCTTGGGGCCGTTGGGCCAGCCACGCAGCGAAGACCTCCCCGGAACGCCCTTCGACCATGTCCAGCAACCGGGCCGTGCCGCCGTCCTGACGAGTAGGGGTCAGGTCGATGATCACGGTGACGTACTTGTCCCCGCGGTGGGTGTGGCGCCACACATGCTCATCGACACCCAGGACCTTCACCCCCTCGAAGCGGGCCGGGTCATCGATCAGCACCCGTCGCCCTTCGGCCAGGACCGCGTCGTTGGCGGTGTTCCACGCCACGCCCAAGCCCTCGGCGACCCGGGACATCGACAGGTGCTGGCACACGATCGCGCTCAACGCCCACGCCAGCCCCCCACGAGAGAGCTTGGCTCGAGGCTCAGCCGCCCGGGAGGTGTCCTGACGCCACACATGACCACAGTCGGTGCACGTGTAGCGGCGCACCCGCACCCGAAGGGTCGTGGGGCGCTGACCGAAGGGGGCATGCGCCAAGGAGCGCACCACGCTGCCGCGTGGCCGGCCCTGACAGCCACAGCGGTGGCACCAGTCATCCGGCTCGACCACCCGGCAGGCCAGCACCGCCTGCCCGGCCTCGAGGCACTGGCCAGTGACCTCCAGTCCGAGCTGGTCCAAGCGGGCGAACGTGGTCAGATCCGGGGCAGTGAAGGTAGCGTCAGACATGTCGAGGTCTTCCTGATGGGTTGTGTGAGAACTTCCATCATGTGAAGGCCTCGACGCCTACCCCGCCACCGCCACGCCGCCCGGGGCCACAAACCCAGTTACACCCTCATCTGTGAAGAGCCCCTTAAGGAGATGCGGATCCGGGTGCTGAAGAGTGCGCACGACCTTAAGGGGCTCTTCACAACTGAGGGTGTAGTTGGGGTCTGAAGCCGCCGGATTCTAGGAGGGATCTGGCGATGTAGTGGGTCAGGTTGCGAAAGCCCAGGGCCAGGCCGCGTAGGTGTTCCAGGCGTCCGTTGATGGCTTCGGTGGGTCCGTTGGATGAGCCGGGGTGGTCGAAGTAGGCCAGGACGTCCTCAGCGCGGTGGTGCAGGGTCTTGCCGAGCTTGCGTAGTTCGATCTGTTCGGGGGGCTGGGAGTTGAGGTGATCGATCAGATCGGCCATCCTCTGGCGTCCTCGAGCAGGCTTCTCGTCGCGGTAGGCGTTGATCATCTCTTGGTAGGCGCGCCAGGCCTGCGCGAGCTGGGCGTGGGCGGGATCGGCCAGCACGGGCGTGATGCGTTCGCTCTGGCGCTGGGTGCGCAACTGGTCGCCGACGAACAGTGCCCTGCGCACGCGGTACAACGGGTCGCCCTTGCGGCTGCGGCGCCCACACGTCTCTCGTTGCACCCGCTGTCGGCACCGGTTCATCGCCTCACCGGCCTGGGCGACGACGTGGAAGGGGTCCATGACCGTGACCGCGGTGGGGACCATTTTCGTGGCGGCAGCCTTGAATCCTGTGAACCCGTCCATCGCGACGACCTCGATGCCCTCACGCCAGGCTTGGGGCCGTTGGGCCAGCCACGCAGCGAAGACCTCCCCGGAACGCCCTTCGACCATGTCCAGCAACCGGGCCGTGCCGCCGTCCTGACGAGTAGGGGTCAGGTCGATGATCACGGTGACGTACTTGTCCCCGCGGTGGGTGTGGCGCCACACATGCTCATCGACACCCAGGACCTTCACCCCCTCGAAGCGGGCCGGGTCATCGATCAGCACCCGTCGCCCTTCGGCCAGGACCGCGTCGTTGGCGGTGTTCCACGCCACGCCCAAGCCCTCGGCGACCCGGGACATCGACAGGTGCTGGCACACGATCGCGCTCAACGCCCACGCCAGCCCCCCACGAGAGAGCTTGGCTCGAGGCTCAGCCGCCCGGGAGGTGTCCTGACGCCACACATGACCACAGTCGGTGCACGTGTAGCGGCGCACCCGCACCCGAAGGGTCGTGGGGCGCTGACCGAAGGGGGCATGCGCCAAGGAGCGCACCACGCTGCCGCGTGGCCGGCCCTGACAGCCACAGCGGTGGCACCAGTCATCCGGCTCGACCACCCGGCAGGCCAGCACCGCCTGCCCGGCCTCGAGGCACTGGCCAGTGACCTCCAGTCCGAGCTGGTCCAAGCGGGCGAACGTGGTCAGATCCGGGGCAGTGAAGGTAGCGTCAGACATGTCGAGGTCTTCCTGATGGGTTGTGTGAGAACTTCCATCATGTGAAGGCCTCGACGCCTACCCCGCCACCGCCACGCCGCCCGGGGCCACAAACCCAGTTACACCCTCATCTGTGAAGAGCCCCTTAAGGAGATGCGGATCCGGGTGCTGAAGAGTGCGCATGACCTTAAGGAGATGCGGATCCGGGTGCTGAAGAGTGCGCATGACCTTAAGGAGATGCGGATTTGTGGCGCCGGTGCGGCTCGCCGGCCGGTCAGACGCCGTAGCGGGTGGTGCGCACGATCTCGACGGTCTCGGGTGGTCCGATGAGCTCGACCTCGGCCACGGCCTGGCGCCCGAATCCGAAGAGGATGATCTCGCCCGGCCGACCGTGGATCTCCACGACCGGGCCCTTGCCCGAGCCGATCCGCGTGCGCCGCTTGGCCGTGACGATCTCGAGGTCTGCCCCGGTGGTCCGGCGGAAGAGCATCTTGGCCATGACGGCCAGCCGGTCGCCCAACGCCGAGACCAGCGCGGGGTCCAGCGACCGCCGCGGTGCACCGAAGGCCGCCCGCAGGACGTCCTCGTGGTGGACGAACATCTCCACGAGGTTGGCCTGCTCGTCGACCAGGGGCACGCTCATCGGGTGCCAGCGGGGTGGGCCGTTGCGCAGTCGCTGCACCAACGTCTCGAAGTCGTTGTCCCGCAGCAACGCGGCCATCGCGGCCTCGGTCCGACCCGCCAGCGGCGGCGCGAGGATCCCAGCGGCCCGGTCCGGACGCCCCTCGCGCACGATGAGATGCGCCAGGAGATCACCGGTGGTCCAGTCCCCGCACAGCGTGGAGGCGTCAGGACCCACCTGCAGGAGGGTGTCGCACAGGGCGGCGCGCTCGGCGCGGGCGTGACGGATCATCGGGCCTCCGGGAGGAGAGAAGTTGCGGACTGACTGTGCAGCGTAACCCCGGAGGGAGGCAAAGGGTGCTGGCCGCGCGGTCTCGCGGGCGGTTCGTGGCCGTCGGAGGTTGAAGTGCCAGAATGCGAAGGGTGTCCACCCCTTCGTCATCGCCCCTGTCCGAGCAGCTCGCCGCCCGGCTCACCCGTGACGCCGCGGGCCTCGTCGCCGCCATCGTCCAGCAGCACGACACCGGTGAGGTGCTCATGCTCGGCTGGATGGACGACGAGGCCCTGCGCCGCACCCTCACCACTGGGCGGGTGACCTTCTGGTCCCGCAGCCGTCAGGAGTACTGGCGCAAGGGGGACACCTCCGGGCACGTCCAGCACGTGCGCTCGGTCGCGATCGACTGCGACGGTGACGCCCTCCTCGTGCGGGTGGACCAAGTCGGCGCTGCCTGCCACACGGGGGACCGCACCTGCTTCGACGCCGGGGACCTCGGGGCCGTCGTGGGGGAGTCGCGATGAGCCAGCCACAGGCGTCTGTGCCGGACCTGACGCCCGGCCGCACCTGGCCGGACCTCGACACCTTCCAGGTGCTCGCCCGCGACCGGCGCGTGGTGCCCGTCGTGCGCCGCCTCGTGGCCGACGGCGAGACCCCCGTCGGGGTCTACCGCAAGCTCGCCGGCGACGCGCCGGGCACCTTCCTGCTGGAGTCCGCCGAGCACGGCGGCGTCTGGTCGCGGTGGTCGATCATCGGCGCCCAGAGCCGGGCGACGCTCACCGAGCGCGACGGACGGGCCCACTGGATCGGCGAGCCACCGGTCGGGGTACCCACCGACGGCGACCCGACCGCCGCCCTTCGCGCCACCATCCGGGCCCTGTCGACCGACCCCATCGACGGGTTGCCGCCGCTGACCGGGGGGATGGTCGGCGCCATCTCCTACGACGCCGTCCGCCGGTGGGAGAAGGTGCCGTCCGAGCTGCCCGACGTCCTCGGTGTGCCGGAGCTGGGCATGGTCCTGGCCACCGACGTCGCGGTCCTCGACCACAGCGACGGGTCACTCCTGCTCGTCGCCAATGTCATCAACTACGACGACACCGACGAGCGGGTCGAGGAGGCCTGGCAGGAGGCCGTGGAGCGCCTCGACGCGATGACCGAGCGCCTCGCCGCGCCCGCGCCCAGCACCGTGGCCACCGTCGACCCCGATCTGGTGGCGGCCGCACGGACCCAGGTGACCAGCGATGTCACCGTCGAGCGCTTCGAGGAGATCGTCGAGCAGGCCAAGGAGGACATCCGCGCGGGCGAGGTCTTCCAGGTCGTGCTGTCGCAACGCTTCTCCACGCCGTGCCCGGTCGACGCGCTGGAGGTCTACCGGGCCCTGCGGCGCAGCAACCCCAGCCCGTACATGTACTTCGTGCGGCTGCCCCACCCCGACGGCTCGGTCTACGAGGTCGTCGGCTCCTCGCCCGAGGCCCTCGTCAAGGTCACCGGTCGGAGGGCCATCACCCACCCGATCGCCGGCACCCGCCCACGCGGCAAGTCCCCCGAGCACGACCTCCAGCTCGAGGAGGAGCTCATCGGTGACCCCAAGGAGCGCTCCGAGCACGTCATGCTCGTCGACCTCGGGCGCAACGACCTCCAGCGGGTCTGCGCGGCCGGGACGGTCGACTGCGTCGAGTTCATGAACCTGCGTCGCTACAGCCACGTCATCCACCTCGAGTCGACCGTCGTCGGCGAGATGGCGAAGGGGGTCGACGCCTTCGACGTCCTCGTGGCCACCTTCCCGGCGGGCACCCTCTCGGGAGCACCCAAGCCACGCGCCCTGCAGCTCATCGAGCAGTACGAGCGCAGTCGCCGGGGCATCTACGGGGGAGTCGTCGGCTACCTCGACTTCCACGGGGACATGGACATGGCCATCGCCATCCGCACGGCGCTCGTCAAGGACGGCGTCGCGCACGTGCAGGCCGGTGCCGGCATCGTCGCCGACTCCGTGCCGAGCCTCGAGCAGGAGGAGACCGTGCACAAGGCTGGCAGCGCACTGGCCGCCGTCGCGTCCGCGAGAGCCGTCCGTCCGGTCGGGGTCGGCCGATGAAGGTCCTGGGTCGCAAGGTCGTCGTCGTGCTGCTGGCCATCGCCGGCGGCATCGTCCTGCTCGCCGCCGGCCGCGCCGAGTGGATCACCGGCACCGTCGACGGAGTGGCCGGGCCGGTGCGCGACTCTGCCCTCGGGACCGAGGCCGCCCCGGGACTGGCCGGGCTCGCGCTCGTGGCGATGGCTGCAGCCATCGCTGCGACCACCTCGGGCCGGGTGGGGCGCTGGATCTCCCTGACGGTCCTGGGGCTCGTCGCCGCCGGAGTCGCGTCCTTGTCGGTCCGTGCCATCGTCGACGCGCCGAACGTGCTCGGCGCGGCCGCCGCAACCGACTCCGGAGGGACGGCGACGCTCGAGGCCACGGGGACCGCGACGGTCTGGCCGTGGATCGCGATCATCGCCGCGCTCATCCTGCTGCTCGCCCTCGTGGGCGGCCTCGTGGGCGGACGGCGGTGGGGAGGTCTCGGTCGCAAGTACGAGCGCCCGATCACCGATCCTGACGCCGGCTCGGTCAGCGGGCAGCGTGGTGAGCGGGTCGACTCCGACTGGGACCGGGTCACTCTCGGGGACGACCCGAGCGTCGACTAGCCTGTCGGCATGCCCAGCGTCCTCGACCAGATCATCGAAGGGGTCCGTCAGGACCTCGCCGGACGCGAGGCCACCACCTCGCTCGAGCGCCTCCAGCGGCAGTGCGACGGGATGCCCGCCCCGCGGGACGCGGAGGCGCTGCTGCGCCGGCCCGGGCTCTCCGTCATTGCCGAGGTCAAGCGCTCGAGCCCGAGCAAGGGCGCCCTCGCCGACATCGCCGACCCTGCCGCGCTCGCCAGCGCCTACGAGGCCGGAGGAGCGAGCGCCGTCTCCGTCCTCACGGAGCAGCGTCGCTTCGGCGGCAGCCTCGACGACCTCGACGCCGTCCGGGCCGCGGTCGACCTGCCGGTCCTGCGCAAGGACTTCATGGTCAGCGAGTACCAGGTCTGGGAGGCTCGGGCCCACGGCGCGGACATCATCCTGCTCATCGTCGCTGCACTCGACGACCGCCGCCTGGCCGACCTCATGGCGCTGGCCGGCTCGCTCGGGATGACCTGCCTCGTCGAGGTCCACGACGAGGCCGAGGCCGCTCGCGCCGTCGACCTCGGCGCCACGGTCATCGGGGTCAACAACCGCAACCTCAAGACCCTGGCCGTCGACACCGACACCTTCGCCCGGCTGGCTCCGCTGGTCCCCGCCTCGTGCGTGCGGGTCGCCGAGTCCGGCGTCACCGGCCCGACGGAGGCCGCGCTCTTCGCCAGGGCCGGCGCCGATGCGATCCTCGTCGGCGAGGCCCTGGTCGTCGGTGGCGACCCCGCCGAGGGCGTCCGGTCGATGATCGAGGCGGCAACCAGCGCATGAGTGAGGACGACATGAGCACCGAGCAGTCACGGTCCCAGCAGGCCGAGCCCGCCCCGGCCGAGGTGCACGTCCCCGGCCGCTTCGGCGCCTTCGGCGGTCGCTACGTCCCCGAGGCCCTGATCCCGGCCCTCGAGGAGCTCGACGAGGCCCGGCAGAAGGCCCTGGTCGACCCCGAGTTCATCGACGAGCTGGCCACGCTCCACCGCACCTACACCGGTCGCCCAAGCATCATCACCGAGGTCCCGCGCTTCGCCGAGCACGCCGGCGGCGCCCGGATCATCCTCAAGCGCGAGGACCTCAACCACACGGGCAGTCACAAGATCAACAACGTCCTGGCCCAGACGCTGCTCACCAAGCGCATGGGCAAGCGGCGGGTCATCGCCGAGACCGGCGCCGGGCAGCACGGCGTGGCCACGGCCACGGCAGCTGCCCTGATGGGCCTGGAGTGCACGATCTACATGGGCAAGGTCGACACCGAGCGCCAGGCCCTCAACGTCGCGCGGATGAAGATCCTCGGTGCCACCGTCGTGGCCGTCGAGCACGGCAGCGCGACGCTCAAGGACGCCATCAACGAGGCCATGCGCGACTGGGTGACCAATGTCGACCACACGCACTACGTCCTCGGGACGGTCACCGGACCACACCCCTTCCCCGAGATGGTCCGCGACTTCCACAAGATCATCGGCGAGGAGGCCCGCGGCCAGGTCCTGGAGCTGACCGGCCGCCTGCCCGACGCGGTCATCGCCTGCGTCGGCGGCGGGTCCAACGCCATGGGGATCTTCCACCGCTTCGTCACCGACGAGGCGGTGCGCCTGATCGGGGTCGAGGCCGGCGGCGACGGGATCGACACCGGCCGGCACGCGGCCCGCTTCGCCACAGCCGAGCCCGGGGTGCTGCACGGCGCGATGAGCTACCTCATGCAGGACGCCGAGGGCCAGACGCTGGAGACGCACTCCATCTCGGCCGGCCTGGACTACCCGAGCGTCGGACCGGAGCACTCCTACCTGCGCGACAGCGGGCGGGCCGAGTACCGGTACGCCACGGACGAGCAGGTGATGCACGCCTTCCAGCTGCTGTGCCGCACCGAGGGCATCATCCCGGCACTGGAGTCGGCGCACGCGCTCGCCGCGACGCTCGACGTGGGCAAGGAGCTCGGTCCCGACGCGCTGCTCCTCGTCAACCTCTCCGGGCGTGGGGACAAGGACATGCACACCGCCGCCGAGTGGTTCGGCCTCGTCGACAAGGACACAGACGCATGAGCGCGCTCGAGGAGGTCTTCGCCCGGTGCAAGGCCGAGGGCCGGGCCGCTCTCATCGGCTACCTGCCCGTCGGTTACCCCGATGTCGAGGGCTCGCTCGCCGCGATGACCGCGCTCGCCGAGGCAGGCGCCGACATCGTCGAGGTCGGGATGCCCTACAGCGACCCCGTCATGGACGGCCCCGTCATCCAGCGGGCCGCGACCGAGGCCCTGGCGAAGGGGGTCCACGTCGACGACGTCTTCCGCGCGACCGCCGCGGTCAAGGACGCCGGTGCGGTGCCCGTCGTCATGTCCTACTGGAACCTCGTGCTGCGTCGCGGTGTCGACCGCTACGCGGCCGACCTCGCCGCCTCGGGCGGCGCCGGCATGATCACGCCGGACCTCGTCCCCGAGGAGGCCGGCGAGTGGCACGAGGCCAGTGAGCGCCACGGCCTCGACCGAATCTTCCTCGTCGCCCCGAGCTCGACCACCGAGCGCATCTCCGTCGTCACCCACGCCTGCAGCGGATTCGTCTACACCGCCTCCACCATGGGCGTCACCGGGACCCGCGGCAGCGTCGGCAGCCGCGCTCCCGAGCTCGTCGCCCGGGTCCGCGAGGCGACCGACCTGCCGCTGTGCGTGGGTCTGGGCGTGAGCAACGGCGCGCAGGCGGCCGAGGTCGCCTCCTTCGCCGACGGCGTGATCGTCGGCTCCGCCCTGGTGAGCACCCTGCTCGACCGCGGACGCGACGAGGGCCTCGCGGCCCTGCGCGAGCTGACTGCAGAGCTGGCCGAGGGCGTCCGGGGACGCGCGTGACCGCTGGCCGTCTGCGAGACCACATCGGCCTCGTCACCAGCCTGGTCCTCGGCGTCGTAGCCTTCGGGGTGTCGCGCTGGGTCCGGCACGCTGCTCATGGCCAGCCAGACCAAGTACGGCCCGGAGATCGCCCGCGACCTGGGGCTCGACCGGGCCCTCTTCCCTGCCCACGAGGAGTCAGCATGACCACGAACGACCGCAAGGCCTGGCAGGAGCGCACCGACAAGGGCACAGACGTCAACTACGTCAAGAGCGTCGATGATGCCACCATCACGGACGGCAGCTGGGGCGCTCTCATCGACCCGAGCGCCCGCAAGGCCGACACGGCCACGCTGACCACGGTCCTCACCTCCGGCACGGTCCCCGCGGACCTGGTGCAGACGCAGTGATCCCGGCAGCCCTCCCTTCGCCGAGCGTCGGGGTCATCGAGCTCGGTCCCCTGACGATCCACGCCTATGCCCTGTGCATCCTCGCCGGGATCTTCGTGGCCGTCTGGATGGGAGATCGACGCCTCCAGGACCGCGGGGGAGAGCCGGGCGTCGTCCTGGACATCGCCATGTGGGCGGTGCCCTTCGGGATCATCGGTGGTCGGCTCTACCACGTCATCACCACGCCCCAGCCGTACTTCGGCGACGGAGGAAACCCCGTCGACGCGCTGAAGATCTGGCAAGGGGGCCTTGGCATCTGGGGAGCCGTCGCCCTGGGCGCCGTGGGTGCCTGGATCGGCTGCCGCAAGGAGGGAGTGCGATTCCTCACCTTCGCCGACGCCGCCGTGCCGGGCATCCTCGTCGCCCAGGCCATCGGCCGCTGGGGCAACTGGTTCAACAACGAGATCTACGGCCCCCGCACCGACCTGCCCTGGGGTCTGGAGATCCACCGGTGGGACAGCAGCACGGGCCGGGCCGTGGTCGACGGCGCCGGCGAACCCGTGGTGCTCGGGACCTTCCACCCGACCTTCCTCTACGAGTCCCTCTTCCTTCTCGGGCTCGCCGTGCTCCTGCTCGTGCTCGACCGGCGGGTCCGCTTCGCACCCGGGCAGGTGATGGCCCTCTACATCGGTGGCTACCCCGTCGGGCGGCTCTTCATCGAGATGATCCGCACGGATGCGGCCAACACGATCCTCGGTCTGCGCGTCAACATCTGGACGAGCATCCTCGTCTTCGTCCTCGGTGTGGTTCTCTACATCCTCCTCGGTCGCAGGGCCGAGGAGCCCGATGAGGCGAGAATCTCATCTAGTGAGACATGAACTCTCACTAGGTAAGACACAATCGCTGTACACTCAGCCCACCGCGGCCGCCGACGTCCGCGCCCATCCCTGACGAAGCGCCCGTCGTTCGCCACACGAACGCCGGGCCTCTTCTCGAACCCACACACCGAGGACGGTGACCGACGTGACCCCAAAGTCCTTCTCCCCCTATGAGCGCTGGTCGGCACTTCCCCCTGACACCGGTCTGTACCGGCGGGACGCGGAGAAGGACGCCTGCGGCGTGGCCATGGTCGCCACCATGCGGGGGCACGCGGGGCACGACATCGTCGAGCACGCACTCCTGGCCCTGACCAACCTCGAGCACCGTGGGGCCACCGGCGCCGACCCGCTCGTCGGTGACGGCGCGGGCATCCTGTCGCAGGTTCCCGACCGCTTCTTCCGTGAGGTCGTCGACTTCGCCTTGCCCGAGGCCGGCCACTACGCAGTCGGCACCGCCTACGTGCCGACCGACGCCGCCGAGCGCGAGACCATGACCCAGCGCATCGAGGCGATCGCCAGGGAGGAGGGCCTGCAGGTCCTCGGCTGGCGGCAGGTCCCTGTCCAGCGCGACATCGTCGGCCAGATGGCCCGCGACTGCATGCCCGACTTCTGGCAGCTCTTCGTCGCCGCACCCGGCGGCGAGGTCTCCGGCCTGACGCTGGAGCGGCTGGCCTTCGTCACCCGCAAGCGCGCGGAGCGGGAGACCGGGGTGTACCTCGCCTCGCTGTCCGCCCGCACCATCGTCTACAAGGGGATGCTCACCACCGCGCAGCTCGAGCCCTTCTACCCGGACCTGTCCGACGAGCGCTTCGAGAGCGAGCTGGCCCTGGTCCACTCGCGCTTCTCCACCAACACCTTCCCGAGCTGGCCGCTCAGCCACCCCTTCCGCTTCATCGCCCACAACGGGGAGATCAACACGGTCAAGGGCAACCGCAACTGGATGCGGGCGCGGGAGTCGCTGCTCTCCAGCGACATCATCCCGGGCGACCTGCAGCGGATCATGCCGATCTGCACGCCGGAGGCCTCGGACTCCGCGTCCTTCGACGAGGTCCTGGAGCTGCTGCACCTGGGCGGTCGCTCCCTTCCTCACTCGGTGCTGATGATGATCCCGGAGGCGTGGGAGAACCACGCGACCATGCCGCAGGAGCTGAAGGACTTCTACGAGTTCCACTCGATGTTCATGGAGCCGTGGGACGGGCCGGCCTGCGTCACCTTCACCGACGGCCGCTACGTCGGCGCGGTCCTGGACCGCAACGGCCTGCGGCCGGGCCGTTACTGGGTCACCGATGACGGTCTCGTCGTGCTCGCCTCCGAGTCGGGGGTCCTGGACCTCCAGCCGGAGCACGTGGTCCAGAAGGGCCGGCTCATGCCGGGCCGGATGTTCCTCGTCGACACCGCAGAAGGTCGGATCGTGGAGGACGACGAGATCAAGGGCCAGCTGGCGGGGGAGCACCCCTACGGAGAGTGGCTCGACGACGGTCGCATCATGCTCGGTGACCTCCCGCCGCGCGAGCACATCCTGCACACCCCGGCCTCCGTCGCCCGACGTCAGCAGACCTTCGGCTACACGCAGGAGGAGCTGAAGATCCTGCTGACGCCGATGGCGAGCACGGGCCTGGAGGCCCTCGGGTCGATGGGCACCGACACCCCGGTGGCCGTCCTGTCGCAGAAGCCGCGGCTGGTCTTCGACTACTTCACCCAGGTCTTCGCCCAGGTGACCAACCCGCCGCTCGACTCCATCCGCGAGGAGCTCGTCACCGCCCTGGGCACCGCCATCGGACCGGAGGGCAACATCCTCTCGGCCGACCCGCAGCACGCCCGCCAGGTCGTGCTGCCCTTCCCGGTCATCGACAACGACGAGCTGGCCAAGATCGTCCACATCGACGCCGACCGCGACCACGCGGGACGCGCCAGCCACGTCGTGCGCGGTCTCTTCGACGTCCTGGCCGGCGAGGAGGGACTGCGCGCAGAGCTCACCCGGATCTGCTCCGAGGTCTCCGAGGCGATCGCCAACGGAGCGCGCTACATCGTCCTGTCCGACCGCGACTCCGGTCGGGACCTGGCGCCGATCCCGTCGCTGCTGCTGACCTCGGCCGTTCACCACCACCTCATCCGCGAGAAGACCCGCACCCAGGTGGGCCTGATCGTCGAGGCCGGCGACGTCCGGGAGGTCCACCACATCGCGCTGCTCATCGGCTACGGCGCGGCGGCGGTCAACCCGTACCTCGCGATGGAGTCCGTCGAGGACATGGTCCGACGTGAGGTCATCACCACGGTCGACGAGGAGACCGCGGTGCGCAACCTGATCAAGGCCCTCGGCAAGGGCGTGCTGAAGGTGATGTCCAAGATGGGCATCTCGACCGTCGCCTCCTACCGTGGCGCCCAGGTCTTCGAGGCGCTCGGCCTGAGCCAGGAGCTCGTCGACGAGTACTTCACCGGCACGGTGAGCCAGCTCGGTGGGGTCGGTCTCGACGTCATCGCCGCCGAGGCGACGGCCCGTCACGCCACGGCCTACCCGCCCGAGGGGATGCGCCCGCCGCACCGCAAGCTCGAGGTCGGTGGCGAGTACAAGTGGCGTCGCGAGGGCGAGCCGCACCTCTTCGACCCCGAGACGGTCTTCCGGCTCCAGCACTCCACGCGGGCGCGCCGGTACGACATCTTCAAGCAGTACACGGCCCGGGTCAACGAGCAGTCGGAGCGTCTGATGACCCTCCGCGGGCTCTTCGCCCTGGCCGACGGGGAGGAGCGTGCGTCGATCCCCATCGACGAGGTCGAGCCGATCGGCGCGATCATCAAGCGCTTCTCCACCGGCGCCATGAGCTACGGCTCGATCAGCCAGGAGGCGCACGAGACCCTCGCGGTGGCGATGAACCGTCTCGGGGCGCGCTCCAACACCGGTGAGGGTGGCGAGGACCTCGACCGCCTCATGGACCCGGAGCGGCGCAGCTCGATCAAGCAGGTCGCCTCGGGCCGCTTCGGCGTCACCTCGGCCTACCTCACCCACAGCGACGACATCCAGATCAAGATGGCGCAGGGTGCCAAGCCCGGCGAAGGGGGGCAGCTGCCCGGTCCCAAGGTGTACCCGTGGGTGGCGCGCACCCGGCACTCCACGCCGGGCGTGGGCCTGATCAGCCCACCGCCCCACCACGACATCTACTCGATCGAGGACCTCGCCCAGCTGATCCACGACCTCAAGAACGCCAACCCGCAGGCGCGGGTGCACGTCAAGCTCGTCAGCGAGGTCGGCGTCGGCACGGTCGCGGCGGGTGTGAGCAAGGCTCACGCCGACGTCGTGCTCATCTCCGGCCACGACGGCGGGACCGGCGCCTCGCCGCTCACGTCGCTCAAGCACGCGGGTGGTCCGTGGGAGCTCGGTCTGGCATCGACCCAGCAGACCTTGGTCCTCAACGGTCTGCGCGACCGGATCGTCGTGCAGGTGGACGGCCAGATCAAGACCGGCCGAGACGTGATCATCGGTGCGCTGCTCGGGGCCGAGGAGTTCGGCTTCGCCACCGCACCACTCGTCGTCAGCGGCTGCATCCTCATGCGGGTCTGCCACCTCGACACCTGCCCCGTGGGCATCGCGACGCAGAACCCCGAGCTGCGGGCGCGCTACTCGGGCCAGCCCGAGTTCGTCGAGACCTTCTTCGAGTACATCGCCGAGGAGGTGCGCGAGCTGCTCGCCGAGCTGGGCTTCCGCACCCTCGAGGAGGCCATCGGGCGGGTCGACCTGCTCGACACCCGCAAGGCCGTCGACCACTGGAAGGCCGCTGGCCTCGACCTGGGTCCGATCTTCGCCAAGGTCGCCTCCCTGGACGGCTCCGGCGTGCGTCACACCAAGGCCCAGGAGCACGGGCTCGACGCTGCGCTCGACCACCAGCTGATCGAGCTCGCGGCCCCCGCGCTGGAGGACGGCAGCGCGGTCAGCGGCGAGTTCCCGGTCCGCAACGTCAACCGCACCCTGGGCACGATGCTCGGGCACGAGGTGACCAAGCGTCACCCCGAGGGACTGCCGGACGGCACCATCGAGCTGACCTTCACCGGGTCGGCCGGTCAGAGCCTGGGGGCATTCCTGCCACGGGGCATCACCCTGACGATGGTCGGTGATGCCAACGACTACGTCGGCAAGGGCCTCTCCGGAGGCCGGGTCATCGTGCGTCCGCCCGAGGGCGCGCGCTACGTCGCCGAGGACAATGTCATCGCCGGCAATGTCATCGGCTACGGCGCGACGTCGGGCCAGCTCTTCCTCCGCGGGGTCGTCGGTGAGCGCTTCTGCGTGCGCAACTCCGGCGCCGCCGCGGTCGTCGAGGGCGTCGGCGACCACGGGTGCGAGTACATGACCGGTGGCACGGTCCTCGTCCTCGGCCCCACCGGGCGCAACTTCGCCGCCGGGATGTCCGGTGGCAACGCCTTCGTCCTCGACCTCGACGAGTCCCTGGTCAACCCCGAGCTCGTCGACATCACCCCCCTTCGCACCGGCGACCGCGAGGTCGTGCGCGAGCTGCTCACCCAGCACCTCGAGCACACCGGCTCCGCCGTCGCCCAGCGGCTGCTCGACGAGGGCGAGGCGGCCTACGACCGCTTCTCGCTCGTCCTTCCCCGCGACTACCAGCGCGTCCTCGACGTGCGGGCCGACGCCGAGGCCGAGGGCCTCGACCTCGACGGCACGCAGGTCTGGGACCGGATCATGGAGGCTTCCCGTGGCTGACCCGACCGGCTTTCTCACCACTCGCGAGCGCGAGCTGCCCGCGCGTCGACCCGTCGACGTGCGCATCAAGGACTGGAAGGAGGTCTACGAGGAGCAGCAGGCAGGACAGCTGCAGCGCCAGGCCGGCCGCTGCATGGACTGCGGCATCCCCTTCTGCCACTCCGGCTGCCCGCTGGGCAACCTGATCCCGGAGTGGAACGACCTCGCCTGGCGCGGCGACTGGCACGACGCGATCGAGCGGTTGCACGCCACGAACAACTTCCCCGAGTTCACCGGCCGCCTCTGCCCGGCCCCCTGCGAGACCGCGTGCGTGCTCGGCATCAACCAGCCGGCCGTGACGATCAAGCAGATCGAGGTCACGACCATCGAGGAGGCCTTCGGCCGCGGCGACGTCCCGCCGCAGATCCCCGACCGCCTCACCGGCAAGACCGTCGCCGTCGTGGGCTCCGGACCAGCCGGACTGGCCGCCGCCCAGCAGCTCACGCGGGCCGGTCACACCGTGGCCGTCTACGAGCGCGCGGACAAGCCCGGCGGCCTGCTGCGCTACGGGATCCCGGAGTTCAAGATGGAGAAGCGGATCGTCGACCGCCGCATCCAGCAGATGAAGGCCGAAGGCACCCGATTCCGCTCCGGCGTCGACATCGGCACCGAGATCACCGGCCAACAGCTGCGTGACCGGTACGACGCGGTCGTCCTGGCCGTCGGCTCGACCGTCCCGCGTGACCTCCCGGTCCCGGGCCGTGAGCTCGATGGTGTGCTGCAGGCGATGGACTTCCTGCCGCCGGCCAACCGGGTCGCGCTCGGCGAGGAGGTCGAGGGACAGGTCACCGCCGAGGGCAAGGACGTCATCATCATCGGCGGTGGCGACACCGGGGCAGACTGCCTGGGCACCTCGATCCGTCAGGGCGCGAAGTCGATCACGAGTCTCGAGATCATGCCCCAGCCGACGCCGGACCGTCCGGAGAGCCAGCCCTGGCCGACCTACCCGATGCTCTTCCGCGTCGCCTCCGCGCACGAGGAGGGCGGGGACCGGGTCTACGCGGTGTCCACCACCGAGATCATCGGGGACGAGGACGGCAAGGTCTCCGGTCTGCGTCTGACCGAGGTGGCCCGCGGCGAGAGCGGCTTCGAGCCGGTCGAGGGCACCGAGCGGGTCCTGCCGGCCCAGCTCGTGCTGCTGGCGATGGGCTTCCTCGGCCCCGAGCCGGCCGGGGTCGTCGCCCAGCTGGGCGTCGAGACCGACGAGCGGTCCAACGTCGTGCGCGGCAGCGACTACCAGACCGGGGTCCCCGGGGTCTTCGTCGCCGGCGACGCGGGTCGTGGGCAGTCGCTCATCGTCTGGGCGATCGCCGAGGGACGGGCAGCCGCGCACGGGGTCGACAGCTACCTCATGGGTTCCTCGCAGCTGCCGCGCCCGATCAACCCGACCGATCGACCGCTGATCGCCTGAGAGCGCCACGGACGACGAGGACGAAGGGGGTGGGACCACCGAGCGGTGGTACCACCCCCTTCGTCATGGTCATAGGCTGGACGCATGCGTCGCGCCAAGATCGTTGCCACCCTCGGCCCCTCCACCTCGACACCGGAGCGCATCCGCGAGCTCGTCGCGGCTGGCATGGACGTCGCCCGGCTCAACCTCTCCCACGGCGAGTACTCGGTCCACGAGGCCAACTACCGCAGCGTCCGGGAGGCGAGCGACGCGACCGGCCACGCCGTGGGCGTCCTCGTCGACCTGCAGGGACCCAAGATCCGCACCGGGCGCTTCGCCGACGGTCCGATCGTGCTCTCCGCGGGTGACCACTTCACCATCACCACCCGGGATGTCCCCGGCGACCAGCAGGTCGTCGGGACGACCTACACCGGCCTCGCCGGCGACGTGAGCGCGGGGGACACGATCCTCGTCGACGACGGCAAGATCACCCTGGCCGTGCACGACGTCGACGCGACCGACGTGCGGTGCGTCGTCGTCTACGGCGGCCCGCTGTCCAACAACAAGGGGATCAACCTGCCCGGCGCGGCCGTGAGCGCACCGGCCTTGTCGGACAAGGACGAGCAGGACCTGCGGTGGGCTCTGGGGCTGCGTGCCGACTACGTCGCCCTCAGCTTCGTCCGCTCGGCGCGGGACATCACCCGGGTCCACGAGATCATGGACGAGGCCGGGGTGCGCCTGCCCGTCATCGCCAAGATCGAGAAGCCGCAGGCGGTCGAGGCGCTCGAGGAGATCATCGATGCCTTCGACGGGATCATGGTCGCGCGCGGCGACCTCGGGGTCGAGCTGCCGCTCGAGCAGGTGCCGATCGTGCAGAAGCGGGCCGTGGAGATGTGCCGGCAGAAGGCCAAACCGGTCATCGTCGCCACCCAGGTGCTCGAGTCGATGATCGAGAACTCGAGGCCGACCCGGGCAGAGGCGAGCGACGCTGCCAATGCCGTGCTCGACGGCGCCGACGCGCTGATGCTCTCGGGGGAGACGGCGGTCGGGAAGTTCCCCATCGAGGTGGTCAAGACGATGTCCAAGATCATCGAGACCACCGAGGAGGAGGGGCTGAGCCGCATGCGTGACCTCATGGGGCCACCCACCACCCAGGGCGGCGTCGTCACCGCGGCAGCTGCTGAAGCGGGGGAGGCACTCGGGGTGAAGTACCTCATCGCCTTCACCCAGACCGGTGGGTCCGCACGCCGGCTGGCGCAGGTCCGCTCCGGCCTGCCGATGCTGGCCTTCTCCCCAGTGCAGGACACGCGCTCCCAGCTCTCGCTGGTGTGGGGGATGCAGACCTTCCTGACGCCGGCCGTGACGCACACCGACCAGTACGCCCTGATGGTCGACGAGCAGCTCCTCGAGCTGGGCTGGGTCGAGGAGGGGGACCGGGTGGTCATCGTCGCCGGCTCGCCCCCCGGCGTTCCCGGCTCGACCAACGCCATGCGGGTGCACCGGATCGGTGACGCGAAGAACAAGACGACGGTCGCCTACCGCGACGGTGCCACCGACAACCCCGACGACGTCGTCGGCGCACTGCCCGGTGGGATGGGCTGAGTCGGGAGCACCCCCCTTCGGTCGGTATGCTTGCGGCGCACTCCCGCCGGGGTGGTGGAATGGCAGACACGGAGCACTCAAAATGCTCTGCCCGCAAGGGCGTGCGGGTTCAAGTCCCGCCCTCGGCACCAGATGCTTCACCAACGACGGAGGACACGACCATGACGGCGGAGACCGACAGCCAGCAGGGCCTGCGGGTGCTGCTCGCCGAGGACGAGGCGCTGATCCGTCTTGACCTGGCCGAGATGCTCACGGATGCCGGGTACGACGTCGTCGGCCAGGCCAGCAACGGTGAGGAGGCCGTGTCCCTCGCGGACTCGCTGCTGCCGGACCTGATCATCATGGACGTCAAGATGCCGGTCATGGACGGCCTCACGGCCGCCGAGACGATCGGCAGCAAGCGCATCTGCCCCGTGATCATGCTCACCGCCTTCTCGCAGAAGGAGCTCGTCGAGCGGGCGCGCGACGCGGGCGTCATGGCCTACATCGTCAAGCCCTTCACCGTCTCCGACGTCACGCCGGCGATCGAGGTCGCGACCTCCCGCTGGGCGGAGCTGAAGGCACTCGAGTCCGAGGTGGCCGACCTCGGGGAGCGACTGGAGACGCGCAAGGCCGTCGAGAAGGCCAAGGGCGTGCTGATGAAGAAGCTGAAGATCACCGAGGCCGAGGCCTTCCGCTGGATCCAGAAGACCGCGATGGATCGCCGTCTGGGGATGCGTGAGGTGGCCGATGCCGTCGTCGCCGGGATGGACAAGGCCTGACCCAGCGCCTGCCGCGTCGGCCTCAGCCCAGCGAGACGACGAGCTGGGTGAGCAGGGGAGCGACGATCAGGGCGGGGAGCATGTCGCCGACCGGGATCTGACGGATCCGCAGCAGCCGCAACGCGATCCCGACGAGGATCAGACCTCCGGTGGCCGTGAGCGCGGCGATGTGCGGGTCCGGAAGCAGTGCACCCAGGCCCACGCCCAGGACCGTCAGCGACCCCTGGATGACCGCGACGCTCACCGCGGAGAGCAGCACTCCCACACCGAAGGTCGAGGCGAAGGCCAGGGCGGCGAAGCCGTC
Source organism: Janibacter limosus (assembly GCF_004295485.1). NCBI lineage: Bacteria > Bacillati > Actinomycetota > Actinomycetes > Micrococcales > Intrasporangiaceae > Janibacter > Janibacter limosus. The sequence goes on from NZ_CP036164.1 coordinate 1,209,681, forward strand.
GAGGACGGACTTCAGCGCAAGCTTGTCGATGCCGCGTCCCAGGCCGTCGTCGAGGGACCCCAGGATCGTCAGCGGGCCCACGCAGAAGAGCAGGCTCGCGGTCAACCAACCCTCGATGAAGCGCTCGCGCCCCTCGGAGTCGTCGGTGCCCCGGCCGACGAGCGACTGCACGCGACCTGCAAGGGTGCCGAGCCACCGCTCGATGCCGAGCAGCGAGCCCACCACGCTGCCGAGGATGAGCGAGCCCAGGACGATGAGCACCGGTGCGCCGGAGCCCACGGCGTCCCGCAGAGCAGGCGCGGTCACGTCCATGACGGACAGACCGGCCATGAGCAGGGTGACCAGGCCGAGGCAGTCCGTGACGACGTCACGGGTGTGCTCGGGCAGACGCCCGCCGATGACCATGCCGAGCAGTGCCCCCGCGATGACCGTGAGCACGTTGAGCACCGTTCCGGCACCGATGAAGTCCACGGGTCTCCTTGTCGTCAGTCGCCGAGGTCACGATAGACGCCGAGCTCACCCTCTCTGTGTCGCATCTCGACCGTGCCCACCCGCCGGGCCGAGGGCGGCAGGCCGGAGTGGAGCTCCGGCTGTGTGCTGTCGACGATGTAGAGGCGGGTGGCGCCCCCGGGGGCGCTGCTGCCCCACAGGTGCTCGGCGTCCTCGGGGAAGGGCCAGGTCCGCAGGTAGTAGGGTTCCCACCCCTGCCGATGGGCCTGCCAGGCGATGGCGGGGGCCGCGCCGAGCGTGGGCACGAAGCCGAGCCCGTTGATCTGGACGGCCCGGTTCTCCCCGGGGCCGAGGTCCTCGCCAGCGAGTCGGGCGACCCGGGTCATCGCGTCCGTCTCCGTCCAGTCGGGCTGGTGGGCCAGGGGCACGGACACGATCGAGCCGACGACGAGGGCTCCAGCGAGCGGGAGGGCGATCCTGGCCGGCAGGTGAGGGGTGGCGTCCGCGAGGTAGGCGAGGCCGCGCCAGGCCAGCGCGGCCCAGGTGAAGGCTGCGACGGGCAGCCACGTGATCACCCAGTAGGGAGCCAGCGGCCACTCGGGCAGCCGGGAGGCGGTGGCGAGCATCCCGAGGTTGGCGACCAGGGCCACCCTGGCCGGCCACACGCTGCTGGCCCGCCCACGAGGAACCTTGTAGCCGGTGGAGATGGCGACGAGGAGGACGAGCATCGCCACGCCGACCGCGGTGGCCAGGCCGCTGCCGTCGACGAGCAGGTCCTCGGTGTAGCGGCGGAATCCTCCGGGCACCGGTGCGATGAGGCTCAGGTGAGCGGCGCCGTTGACAACACCGATCGGTGTGCCGGTGCCCGAGGTGGCCCACCGGATCAGCTGGCCGAGGTTGTTGGGCTGGTTCACCACGAGCTCGACGAGGCTCGGCAGCCACACGAGTACCCCGAGCCCGAGTGCCCATCGGTGGCTGACGGTGTGGGCACGGACCCGACGACGCCTCCGACCGCGGGTGGTCCGCGGCCACAGGAGGAGGGCCGCCGCGGCGAGCGCGAGCAGGACGGCCAGCGGCAGGAAGGCGAGGTTGGACTGTGCGGTGAGCGAGACCGCGACGACGAAGGGAGGAAGTGCCCGCCGGTCCCCTCGGGCCAGCGCCCACAGCAGGATCAGGGCGAGGTGGACCGGCAGGAGCGGAGCATAGGGGTTGAAGGGGCGGAAGAGTGCCTCTGGTCCGATGGCCCACTGGGTGAGGAGTACCCCGCAGGTGAAGACGGTGACCGCAAGCGCGCCTCCGAGTCGCCGTGCCCACACGACGCTCAGGACCGACGCGGTGGCGGCGATGAGGGCCCCGCCGAGGACCAGCCCCGCCGCTGAGCCCCCGGTGAGGGCGAGCGGGAGGGCCAGCAGGTAGAACTGCAGTGGTCCGAGGTGGTGCGTCGAGAGCGAGGGGTCGACGCCGTCGCCGGAGGTGCTGCGCATGCCCGTGACGGGGAACCGGCCGTCGAGGATGTCCGCGGTGCGCAGGGCGATCGTCGCGTCGTCGCCGTTGGGTTGCCAGCCGTGGGCGAGGGCCTGGACCGCCGCGAGGACGGGGGCGATGAGGACCGCGAGCACGGCCAGGGCGACGAGCCGGTCGGTGGTGCTCCAACCGCGGGGGTCGAGGCGGTGCATCACCTCGCGTGGGGAGGCGCGTGCAGATGGGCGGGGGGAGCCGCGTCCCACTCAGGCGCCGGGCGGCAGGTCGCGCAGGATGCAGGTGATGCGCGAGGTGCAGACACGACGACCCTCGTCGTCGCTGATCGTCACCTCGTAGCAGGCCACGCTGCCTCCGAGCGTCACGGGCACGGCGGTCGCGGTGACCCACCCGGTGCGCGCCGCGCGGTGGTGGGTGGCATTGATGTCGAGCCCGACCGCGATCTTGCCGAGGGTGTGGGCGTGCAGCGCCGAGCCGATGGAGCCGACGGTCTCGGCGAGTACGACGCTCGCCCCTCCGTGGAGGATCCCGTAGGGCTGGGTGTTGCCCTCTACTGGCATGCGCGCGACGATCCGGTCGGCCGCGGCCTCGAGGACCTCGATACCCATCCGCTCAGGAAGGGCGCCACGGACCGAGTTGAGCTGGTCAGGGGTCGGGGGTTGGCTTCGCGCCGGCAGGGTGGCGTCGGTCATCGTGACTCCTACATCTGTTGATTCGTACGCGGCTCAGCCTGCCACGGGCACAGGTCGCCGCTCCACACACCTACCAGGGGGACGGCACCTGGACGTAGACGGCGACCGAGTCCCGTCCCGAGAGGCCGACCGTGCCGAGCGGGCGGAACCCCGCCGGGGGAGTGCGATCGGGTGTGTCGCTCCCGATGAGGTGGACCCGGACCGTGTCCGCCGGCGCCCGGACCGTGGCGAACCGCTCGGCGTCCTCGGACGTCGGCCACGCGTAGAGGTAGTGGGTGGTGAACCCCGCTCGTTCGAGCTGCAGCGCGACGGCCGGGGTCGTTGAGAGACTCGCCAGGTAACCGCGTCCGCTCACGGTGACGGAGGATCCGGGACGGAACTCGCTGCTCGCCTCGAGCACGAGCGTGCTGGCGCCGCGCCCCAGGTCGGATCCGACGGTGCTGACCGGGTGGGCCAGTACGGCCAGCAGCAGCGAGAGAGCGGCGGCAGGCGGGACGAGCCTCATGACGACCGGCCGGTCGAATGCCCGCGGCAGCTGCCGCACGTGCAGGGCGGCCCGCCAGGCGATGGCAGCCCAGGCGAAGACCACGATGGGGATCACGCTCGCCAGGTAGTGGCTGGCGAGCCCGTCGACAGGAAGGCGGGCCACCGTCACGAGGAGCAGAGCCGCTCCGAGCAGCGCCACGCGGGCGGGCACGGTTGCGACGCGTCGGCGGCGGGCGGCTCCCCACCGCACCGCGGACCCGGCCAGGAGACCCAGGACCAGCCCTCCCAGCACCTGGATGGTCCACGACGGTTCGTAGACGAGGTCCAGACCGAGGGGGCGGAACCCTCCGGGCGCCGGTGCGAAGAGTCCCATGCGTGCCAGGGCTCCCTCGAGGCCTTGGGTGGCGACACCCGAGCGGGCAGCCCTGGCCAGCTGCACGAGGTTGCCCGGGTCGTGGCGCAGCGGCTCGAGCAGGACCGGCGCCCAGACGAGCCCGGCACAGACCAGGGCCCACGTGACTGCGGGCGACGGGCGGATCTGGGCCACGGAGCGACCAGGGGTGCTGCGTGGGGGACGACGCTGCCGGAGTGCTCGCCCACAGCTGGCGGTGCATCACGTGGTCACGGACTCGTCGGCTCGTCTTGCGCGACGGTGTGACGCCTGGGCCCGTCACGGTCGGTGGCGCGGGCGTGGCACGGCATCGGTCGGGCACGCCGCCATGGTCGGTCCTCCGGGAGTGCCTGGGTGGATGGGCTGTCGCCGCTGGCTCGCGAGCCAGAGGTGCCAGGTCCGTAGAGTAGCGGCCCCGCGGCCGCGGGGCCCTCCGAGACGGACACCCGTCGTCCGTGGGGTGTCGGCCCGAGCGCCTAGGCTGTCGCGCGTGAGTCGACTACTGCTGCTGGACGGACATTCCCTCGCCTACCGGGCCTTCTTCGCGCTGCCTGCGGAGAACTTCTCGACGAGCACCGGGCAGCACACCAACGGCGTCTACGGCTTCGTCGCCATGCTGATCAACGTGCTGCGCGACGAGGAGCCGACCCACGTGGCGGTCGCCTTCGACGTCTCCCGCGCCAACTTCCGCAGCGCGGAGTACCCCGAGTACAAGGCCGGCCGCAGCGCCACGCCCGACGCCTTCTCCGGGCAGATCCCGCTGCTGCAGGAGGTCCTCGACGCGCTCAACATCACCCACGTCGAGCTCGACGGCTACGAGGCGGACGACGTCATCGCGACCCTCGTCGCCCAGGGCCGTGAGGCAGGGATGGACGTCCTGATCTGCTCCGGCGACCGGGACACCCTCCAGCTCGTCGACGAGCACTCGACCGTCCTCTACCCCAAGAAGGGCGTGTCGGACCTGGCCCGCATGACGCCCGACGCCGTCACCGACAAGTACGGGGTGGGTCCGCAGCTCTACAGCGACCTCGCCGCACTCGTCGGGGAGGCGAGCGACAACCTCCCGGGTGTGCCCGGGGTGGGCCCCAAGACCGCGGCCAAGTGGCTCAACGCCCACGGCGACCTCCAGGGCATCGTGGCCGCCATCGACCAGATCGGCGGCAAGGCCGGCCAGTCGCTGCGCGACAACATCGACCAGGTCCTGCGCAACCGCCGACTCAACGGCCTGCTGCGCGACGTGCCGGTGCCGGTGGGCATCGAGGACCTGGAGCGAAGGGAGTGGGACCGCGAGCGGGTGCACACCCTCTTCGACAGCCTCGAGTTCCGGGTCCTGCGGGATCGTCTCTTCGCCACCTTCGACACCGCCGAGTCCGAGGTCACCGGCGGGGTCGAGGTCGATGGTCGCGTCCTGCGCGCGGGCGAGGTGGCGCCGTGGCTCGCCGAGCACGGCACCGCTCGCCTGGGCGTCGACGTCGTCGGTGAGTGGGGTAGGGGCCGAGGCGAGGTGACCGGGCTCGGCCTGGCCACCGTCGACGGTGAGGCCGCATTCGTCGACGTGCCGCAGCTCGAGACCGAGGACGAGGCCGCGCTGCGTGCCTGGCTGGTCGACCCGGAGCGCACCAAGGTGCTGCACGACGCCAAGGGTCCGATGCTGGCGCTCGCGTCCTCAGGGCTGCCGCTGGCCGGCCTGGTCGTCGACACCGCCATCGCCGCCTACCTCGTGCGTCCCGACCAGCGCTCCTACGACCTCGGCGACCTGGCGGTGCGCCACCTCGGCCGTGACCTGTCCGGCGGCGAGGATGCGTCCGACCAGGGGATGCTCGACTTCTCGGCCGATGACTCCGAGACGGGTCGCACCTCGATGATCCGGGCGGCGGCAGCCGTCGAGCTCGCGCCCGTGCTCGAGGAGCAGGTCGAGGAGACCGGCGGCAGCGAGCTGATGCGTGCCGTGGAGCTTCCCGTCGTGGGTGTGCTCGCCCAGATGGAGACGGCGGGCATCGCCGTCGACTCCGATGCCCTCACCGCTCTCGAGTCGGACTTCGCCGCCAAGGTGGCCGCGGCGCAGGCCGATGCCTGGGCCGCGATCGACGACGAGCAGATCAACCTGGGTTCGCCCAAGCAGCTGCAGACGGTCCTCTTCGACACCCTCGGGCTACCCAAGACCCGCAAGACCAAGACCGGCTACACGACCGACGCCGATGCACTGGCGGACCTCCACGCCAAGACGGAGCACCCCTTCCTCGAGGCCCTCCTGCGGCACCGCGACGCCACTCGCCTGCGGGTCACCGTCGAGGGCCTGATCAAGTCGGTGGCCGACGACGGGCGCATCCACACGACCTACCAGCAGACGATCGCGGCGACCGGGCGGCTGTCCTCGACCGACCCCAACCTGCAGAACATCCCGATCCGCACCGAGGAGGGACGTCGCATCCGCGAGGTCTTCGTCGTCGGGTCGGGCTACGAGTCGCTGATGTCCGCCGACTACAGCCAGGTCGAGATGCGGGTCATGGCCCACCTGTCGGGGGACGAGGGGCTCATCGAGGCCTTCCGCACGGGCGAGGACCTGCACCGCTTCGTCGGGGCCCGCGTCTTCGGGGTCGAGCCCGAGGGCGTCACGGCGGAGATGCGCAGCAAGGTCAAGGCCATGTCCTACGGCCTCGCCTACGGCTTGAGCGCCTTCGGTCTGTCCAAGCAGCTGGCCATCTCCACGGGCGAGGCCACCGCACTCATGGAGGAGTACTTCCAGCGCTTCGGCGGGGTCCGTGACTACCTCGAGGAGATCGTCGACCGCGCCCGGGCGACCGGGTACACCGAGACGATGCTGGGCCGGCGCCGGTACCTGCCGGACCTGACGAGCGACAACCGTCAGCGCCGCCAGATGGCCGAGCGGATGGCGCTCAACGCACCGATCCAGGGGTCGGCCGCCGACATCATGAAGCTGGCGATGCTCCGTGTCGACCGGTCCATCGCGCAGGAGGGGCTGGCCTCGCGCGTGCTGCTCCAGGTGCACGACGAGCTCGTCCTCGAGGTGGCGCCCGGCGAGGACGAGCAGGTCGAGTCGCTGGTGCGTCGCGAGATGGGCAGCGCGGTCGAGATGGACGTCCCCCTCGACGTGTCGGTCGGTCGGGGGCGCAGCTGGCACGAGGCCGCGCACTGAGCCGGTCAGTCGGCGACGACCGTGCGGGTCTCTCCCGTGCCGAGGGCATCGTCGGTGACCCGGGCGTCCGGGCCCACGTGCGCGCCGCGACCGACGACCGACCGCCGGACCCGGGCGCGCGCGTCGATGCGGGCGTCGGCGAGGACGACTGCTGACTCGAGTCGGGCGCCGGCGGCGACCACCGCGCCGGGGTGGACGACTGTCCCCCCGCTGAGGACCGCGTCGGGGTGGACGCTGGCCCCCGGCAGCACGAGGGCGGGCCCCCGAGGCGAGGGGGCGGCGCCCGGCCACGGCGCGAGCAGCAGGTCGCGGTTGGCGGTCACGAGGGCAGCGGGGGAGCCGACGTCCAGGAAGTAGGCGCTCTCCCGATGGGCCCGCAGGGCCCCTCGCTCGACGAGAGCGGGGAAGACCTCCCGCTCGAGCGAGACCTCGCCGTGAGCCCCGATGACCTCGGCGAGCTCGGGCCGCACGACGTACGTCCCCGCGTTGACCGTCAGCGAAGGGGGAGCCGCGGACTTCTCGACGAAGGCCGTGACCCGCCCGTCGTCGTCGGTGACGACACTGCCGTACGCGCGAGCATCCTCGACGTCACGCACGTGCACGGTCCCGAGGGTCTCCCGGGGCCGCGCGCGGAGCGCGGCCACCTGCGCCGCGAGGTCGTGCCCGGACAGCAGGTCACCGTTGAGGACCACGACCAGGTCGGCGTCGGGCAGTGCCGCGAGGCCCTCGCGCAGGCCGCCGCCGGTGCCGAGCGGTGTCTCCTCGACGATGGTGACGAGCTCGACGCCGGTGCCACGGACCCGCCGGACCAGGTCGTCGAAGTCCTCGTGCCGGTAGCCGGTCGACAGCACGACCCGGTCGACGCCCAGCGCGCGCAGCGCGGCGACCTGGTGCTCGACCAGCGTCCAGGGACCGACCGGCAGCAGCGGCTTGGGGCAGTCGGCCGTCAGGGGCAGCATCCTGCGACCCCGCCCCCCCGCGAGGATGACGGCATCGACCCTGGTCAGGAGGGGTCCTCGCCGGTCGCGACCCGCTGCAGCCGTGGCGCGAGCCACTTCCAGAAGATCGGGCCGGAGTCGGCGGTGAAGTGGATCGCGTCGGCGTAGAGCGGGACCCCGTTGATCGTGGATCTGACCCGGTCGTCGGGGCAGAGCAGGGAGTACTGGTCGATGACGGGGACGTCGTTGCGGGCGGCCCAGTCCGCGACGGTGGTGTTGAGGTCGCGGACGTGCTGGGTGTCGTTGACCCGCTCGATCTCCTCGCTGCCGAAGGTGGGCATCGAGTGGCAGGAGAGGTTGAGGACGGCGAAGTGGCTGTCACCGGCCGCGGCCTTGGCCTTGTCCAGGTTGTCGTCGACGAGCCGGGTCCAGGCGTCGGACCCGAAGGTGACCACCCGGCCGTCGACCAGCCGGTCGGTCACCATCGTCTGCGCGACGAAGTACAGCACCACGTCGGGCTTGCGCTCGGCCAGGGTCGGGGCCCAGCTGCGGCGCCAGTCGGCGCATCTCTGCTGCTCGGGCAGGACCGCGCCGTCGGCATACCGGGGAGCGTCGAGCGGGTCGCACCCGACATTGGTCAGGCCGTCGATCTCGAGGTCGGGGTGGTTGGCGGAGCGGAAGTTGGTGATGAGGCTCTCGGGGACCGAGTTGCCGATGAAGGTGACCGAGGTCATCTGGCCACCCGGCCGGTAGGGGACCTGCGGGACCGCGACGTCGGACGAGCTGGTCAGCTGGGTCGAGACGGTCCGGGCCGCGGCCGGCATCGCGATGGCCCCGACGACGAGGAGCGGGACCGTGGCCCAGCAGACGGCGGCGCTCACCCGGGGAACCCTGGGGATGAGCGCGCGGATGCCGTCGCGACGGACCGGGCGCTCGATGAAGCGGTAGGAGAGCCAGGAGAGCAGTGCGGTGAGGGCCACCTGGAGCGCGACGCGGGCGGCGGTCGGCCAAGGGAGCACCTGGTCGTTGAGGAAGACGATGATCGGCCAGTGCCAGAGGTAGAGGCCGTAGGACACCATCCCGATGCGCCGCAGGGGCTCCCAGGAGAGGACTCGTTGGACCACCGAGGTGGCCGGGCTGGTCGCAGCGACGAGGACGACGGTGATGAGCACCGACAGCACCACGGCTCCTCCCTCGAAGAGGGCGGACTGCGCCCGCCCCGCCCACCAGAAGGCGGACACGATCACGAGGAGGGCGGGCAGGGCCAGCCGTCGGCACCACAGGTCCGCGACCCGGACGCGTGCGCGGTCGACGGCCCCGGGCCCGCCACTGATGAGCGCGGCCACGGCTGCCCCGACGAGGAGCTGGTGGGCCCGGGTGTCGGTGCCGTAGTAGACCCGGCTCGGGTCCAGTCCCGGGGTGTGCAGCACCACCATGAGCAGGGCGGACGCCGCGCCGAGGGCCATCAGCACGGCGGCCAGGTTGACGCGCCGGCGGATCACGGCGAGGAGCCCGATGAGGAGCATCGGGTAGACGATGTAGAACTGCTCCTCCACGGCCAGCGACCAGGCGTGACGCAGCGGTGAGGGAGCCGCGACCTGACCGAAGTAGGCCTCGTCACCGAGGACGAAGCGCCAGTTGGCCACGTAGGCCAAGGTCGCCAGGACGTCGCCGGCGACATTGCGGGTGCGGCCCGAGACGGTGAGGAAGGTCGCGCACAGGAGCACGGCCGCGAGCACGATGAAGAGCGCCGGCAGCAGTCGTCGTGCTCGTGCCCTCCAGAACCCGAGGAGGTCGATGTGGCCGCGGGTGCGCCGGTACTCGGAGAGCAGGAGCGAGGTGATGAGGAACCCGGAGATCACGAAGAAGACGTCGACGCCGAACCATCCGCCCGGCAGCCACCGGGGCATCAGGTGGTAGATGATCACGGAGATGACGGCGAAGGCCCGGAGGCCGTCGATGGCAGGGCGGTAGGGCAGGGACGTGTGAGTGGCTGCTGGCGAGGTCATGTCCTGATTCCGAAGGGGGCGACCCATTATGACCCGACTGGCGGGTAATATGCGCGTCATGACTGAGCACCCCGTGGCGCCCTCGCCCACACGGCAGTTCGCCCCGCTGGCCATCATCCTCGGCATCCCGTTGATCTTCGCGGCGATCTTCTTCTACACCACCCCGATCATGATCCCGTCGGGCGGTGCCCAGGGGATCTTCAAGTGCGGCTCGCCCAGCTCGCCCAACGCCGAGTCCAAGAACGTCTGCCAGGAGCCCGAGTCGGTCGGCAAGAACCAGGCGGTCTACTCGGGGCTGTCCGGGGTGGCGCTGCTCGGTCTGGGCGCGGTCTGGCTGCTGCGTGGTCAGCGCGGCGAGGACGACGAGTGGGATGACGACGCGCCGCGCTCCCGCCGTGACGACGACATCGACCTGCGGTCCGACGACCGTGGCCGGGGCGCCACGCGCGACACCGGGCGGGGCTCCCTTCGCGGTGCTCCTCGATCCCGGGAGGACGAGGACCGCCCGCGTGCTCGTGCCGCCGACGACGTCGAGACGGACCCAGACGAGGGTGACGACGCGGCGGAGACCCGCGTGTCGCGCCGCTCCTCCGGCAAGCGGCGCTCCGTGCTCCGCGACGACGACTTCGCAGACCCGCCGGCACGGCGCCGCTCGGACGACGACTGGGAATCGGACGGCTGGCGCTGATGCGGGTGGATGACTTCCTCGCCGAGGTCGACAAGGCCTTCGACGGGGACCCTCGCACCAGCGCGCCGCTCGACCCGACCTTCGAGCGCATCGCCGCGACGGTCAACGGCTACACCTCGGCCAACGAGCTGGCCGTTCTCAACGCCGCTGCGCGGGTGATGCCCGCCGACGAGTGCTACCTCGAGGTCGGCAGCTACAAGGGTCGCTCGATGTGCGCGGCCGTCCAGGGCGTCACCGACAAGACCTTCTACGTCGTGGAGAACTACCTCGAGTTCGGGATGCAGGGCCAGGAGGCCCGGGCGGAGCTCGAGGACAACCTGCGCACCCACGCGGCCCACGCCGACGTGCGCCTGATCGAGGGCAACTGCTTCTCGCTCCTGCGCCGGCCGGGTCTGGTCGACCGTCCCGTCGGGGTCTACTTCTACGACGGCGAGCACACGGGTCTCTCGCACTACCTGGCGCTGGGGATCATCGAGCCGTGGCTGGCCGACGAGGCGATCATCCTCGTCGACGACGCCACCTACCCCATGGTGAGCGGCGCGCACGAGGACTTCATCTCGCGGCACCCGCAGTGGCGGGTCGAGCGCCGCTGGGACGCCGAGACCAAAGGCGACCCGCGCTGGGCCAACGGCCTGCACGCCCTGAGCTTCCGGCGTGACGCGGCCACGGCGCGCGGCAGCGACGAGCCGTGGGACGTGCGATGGCGCCGCCTGGCCTATCTCTCCTCGCTCGGACCGGGGCAGAAGGCGGCCTGGAAGGCCATCCACCGCTTCCCGGAGCTCATCCCGCTCGCCAAGAAGCTCTACCCGTCCAAGAAGGCCAGCTCGATCGACTGAGTGGACCGGGGTCGCCCGCGGGTGTCATCACTCGCGGGTGAGGCCCAGCGCCTCCGTGGTCTCGAGGGAGTCCGGGCCGGGGGTGACCTCTCCGCGCGGGACCCGCAGCAACCCGACGAGAGCGACGACCGCCGCCACGCCGCCGACGGTCGCGAAGACCTGGTACGGCGAGCCGTTGAACCAGACGAGGACCAGTACGCCCTGGGCGCAGGCCGCAGCCCAGACGACGGCGGTCATCACGTGGTCCCCACGGCTCATGCCGGCGAAGAGCCAGACCTGGACCACGGCCCACAGGGTCCCGACCACGGCCGCCCAGACGAGCAGCGGCTCGGCGTCCACGTAGGCGCTGCCTCCCGAGAGCGCGACGAGGGGGCCGGGCAGCACCGCGCAGCCGAGCGCCACGACCGAACCGATCCCCAGGACCGTCAGGGCCGAGCGGTGGAGCGTCGATCGGACCTGGCCGAGTCCACCAGCGTCGGCCACGGCGGGCACGACGGCGAGAGCGACGAACTGGGTGCCCCAGAAGACGACCTTGCCGAAGAGCGCCGCCAGGGCGTACGAGCCGCTGTCGTGGTCGGAGAGCACGGTCCGGGCCAGGACGACGTCGAGGCTCGACAAGGCCATGAGTCCGGCCAGCGCGACATTGCTGCGCACCAGGTCGCTCAGCACGTCGAGGGCCCGAGGAGCCCGGGCCCCGGGGACCAGCTCTCGTCGGGACAGCGCCAGCGCGACCACGAGCGTCACTGCCGACGCGGCGAAGGTGGCGGCGAAGACCTCGGCCACGGAGAAGGACCACCCGACGGCGCACCCGGCTGCGAGCACCCGGGTGCCGGCCGTGACGAGGTAGATGACCGACAGTCGCCCGAAGGCCTCGCGCCCGAGGAGGACCCCTTGGATGGCCCCGGTGGCGGTCATCGGGGGGAGCATGAGCGCCATCCACACCACGGACCACGGGGTGTCCAGGCGCAGCAGGCCACTCAGCACGGGAGCGCTCGCGATCGTCACGATGCTCAGCACGATGCCGACGACCGCTGACGTCGTCAGGCCGGTGACCTGGCGGTCCGCGTCGATGTGGGCCCGCGTCTGCCGGCGGGCGACCACCACCTGGAAGGCGCCCGCCGGCATGGCGAGGAGAACCCCGTAGGTGTTGAGCGCGGAGAACCCGCCGAAGTCGGCCGGCCCGAGGCTCGAGGAGACCAGGGCGACGAAGACATAGCCCATGACATTGGCCAGACCCATCGCCAGACCGAGCCCCAACCCCGCCATCGGCAGGGCGCGACGCATGCGCGCGGACATGGCGCTCCTCCGGCGTTGTTCAGGACGATGTGATGTGGTGAGCCAGATGTTACGCCCCGGTAGTGCGCTCGGCCTCGTCGGTTAGGATCGACCGTCCGGCGTGCTGCAGGCGCGTCATCCTTCAACCCGGACGAGAGGAGACGACAGCGTGCGCAGCCGGCTACGGCTTCCCCGTGTGGTCTCCGGGCGCGTCGTCACCCTGGGCCTCGTCGTCGTCCTGGGCGTCATCGTCTTCGCCAACAGCTGGGGTGTCTTCCAGACCGACATCAAGCCGGAGGTCTACCTCGCGCCGGGCGAGATGCTGCCCAGGTACCTCGCGGCGTGGACCTCCTCGCCCTATCTCGGCTCGCCCAACTTCAACGTTGGGCTGGTGCCCGTGCTGCTCGTCACCGCGGCGTTGCGGGCGATCGGGCTGGACCCGGAGATGGCCTTCAAGGTCTACCACCTGATCCTCTGGGTCCTCGCTGCGTGGGGGACCAACCGGCTGCTGCGCACCCTCGTCCCGTCCGCCAGCGCGTGGGCGGGCCTGCTCGCCGGGGTCGCCTACATCGCCAACCCCTATGCGGTGGCCGGCGGCAGCACGCTGGCCATCGCCCTGCCGATGGCACTGCTGCCGTGGTTGCTCGTGGCGATGACCCGGGCATTGCGCGACCCGTCGAGCTGGGCGTGGCCCGCCGGGGTCGCCCTGGTCTTCTTCGGCATGAGCGGCATGAATGTCGGGGTCGTCCCCGTCTACCAGCTCCTGCTGGTCATCCCGCTCGCCCTCTACGTGCGCTCCGACAGCGACCTCACCTGGCGGCAGATCGCGGTCACCCTGGCCAGGTGCGCCCTCTTCGTCGTCCTCGTCTCGCTCTACTGGCTCGTCCCCGGGGCCGCCGCCTCCGGCACGGGGAGCCAGATCGCCGAGGGTTCCGAGACGCTCGACGGCATCGCCCGCACGAGCTCCTTCGTCGAGATCCTGCGCGGGCTGGGCCTGTGGTCCTACTACGGGTCCTCCGACGCCGGCCCGTGGCTCCCGCAGTACGCCATGTACTTCACCAGCTCCGTGATCATCCTGCTGACGATGGTCTGGCCGGCGGCTGCGCTCCTCGCGCTCAAGGTCGTCCCGGCCCGCCTGGCGAGGTTCTCGGCCGTCGCCGCCGCCATGGTGGCGGTCGTCATGGTCGGTCTCTACCCGGGAGGCAACGGCAGCTCTCCCTTCGCCGTCGTGCTGCGATGGCTCTTCGACCACGTCGGGCCGCTGATCGCCTTCCGGACCACCAACAAGATCGGCGCCGGTCTCGCGCTGGCCTTCGCCCTGCTCCTCGGGCTCGCCCTCGTGCGGGTGCTGCCCCGGGTGCTGCGCGGGCACGGCCGGGCACCGCTCGCGGCCGGCGCGGGGACCGCGGTCGTGCTCGCGCTCGTCGCTCCCGCGGTGACGGGCAACCTCTACGTCTCGCCGCTGGACGTCCCCGACTACTGGCGTGAGGCGGCCACGGCGATCGACCGCGGCAACCCCGACCAGCGCGTCCTGGTGCTGCCCGGGCAGACCCGCTCCAGCTATCGGTGGAGCCTGGACCGGCCCGACGACCTGCCCAACTCGCTCTTCACCCGCGACGCGGTGATCCCCGAGACCATCCCCAACACCTCGCAGAGCGGCGGCAACTTCCTGGCCGCGCTGGACAGCACGCTGCAGTCGGGGACCGCCGGGACGCGCGACATCTCTCCCTTCGCCCGCTACCTCGGGGCCGACCAGGTCCTGCTGCGTCACGACGTGGTGTGGGAGGACACCGGAGGCGCCCGGCCCGGCAGCACCGCACGTGCCCTGGCCGACGACCCCGGACTGCAGGGGCTGCGCAACTTCGGCACCCCGGGGCGCAACATGTTCACCCGGGCCAACCCTCCGCTGTCCCAGGAGGAGGCCGTGCTGACCCCGCTGCAGCTCTACGGGGTCCACAACTCGCAGGGCATGGTGCGCGCGACGAGCGCCAGCGACAGCCTCGTCGTCGCCGGTGACGCCTGGGCGATCCCCGCGCTGCAGCAGGAGGGCCTGCTCGACGGCTCACCGGCCATCCGCTACGCCCAGGGCATGACGGGCGACCAGCTGCGCACCCTGCTGTCCGAGGACGGTCGGATGGTGGTCACCGACACCAACCAGCGACGGGCGGCGATCACCAACCGGCTGACCTCCAACGAGGGCGCGATCCTGTCGGCGGACGAGACCCCCAAGGTCACGCGCACGCTCGGCGACGACCCACGGGACCAGAGCACCCTCGTGCGCGAGGGCATCCGGGCCACGGCGTCCTCGGCGGGAGGAGCCTTCTTCGACCTCCCGCACGGCGTCGCCGAGAACGCCGTCGACGGTGACCCCGCGACCTCGTGGCTCTTCGGTGACTTCCGACGGGCGAAGGGGGAGTCGCTCACCCTCTCGCTGCCGAAGGAGCAGCGGCTCGGGCGGATCGAGATCGACACGACCGCGCTGGGAGACGTGCGGATCGACCGCCTCGACGTCCAGGCCGGTGACGCCCGCGAGAGCGTCGAGGTCACCAAGGACGGCACGGCGGTGCTCAACCTCGGCGGAGTCACCTCGGACCGGGTGAAGATCACAGTGGGCGGCATCCGCGGGCAGGGCTTCAGCCTCGTGGGCGTCTCCGAGGTCACCATCGGTGGGGTGTCCGCCACCGCCGAGCGGACCACGCGGGTACCCGACACCCTCACCCGCCTGTATGGGGAGCTCAGCCCTGCGGAGCGGCAGGACTTCG
Source organism: Janibacter limosus (assembly GCF_004295485.1). Taxonomy (NCBI): domain Bacteria; kingdom Bacillati; phylum Actinomycetota; class Actinomycetes; order Micrococcales; family Intrasporangiaceae; genus Janibacter; species Janibacter limosus. Next base: position 1,224,844 of record NZ_CP036164.1, read on the forward strand.
CCGACCGTCCCCTCGACATCCTCTTCAGCCGGGTCAAGAACACCGACGCCCCCGACGACGACACCGAGCAGGGGCTGCGCCGTGACTTCACCGTCCCCGACGACCGGACCTACCGGGCCGAGGCCCAGGTGCGCGCCCTCGGCCCCCGAGAGGTCCTCGCGGACGAGCTGGCCGGGCTGGGCACGACCTATCGGGCGCGCTCCAACCGCACCTACTTCGACTCGTTGACGCGGCGCGCCTCCAAGGCCGCTGACAGCTCGTCCGCCTCGGCCTGGGTCCCCGGCGGCGACATCACGGACGGGTGGTGGGAGATCTCCGGGCCGGAGCGCAACCTGTCCGAGGTCACCGTGACGCAGGCACCCGGCCCCGGCGACGAGGGCGACACCGCCTGGGTCACCCGGGCATCCGTGGTCGTGGACGGCACCAAGGTCGCATCCGGACCGATCGGGCAGGGCACCTCGAGCATCGACCTGCCGCCCGGCACGCGCGGAAGCAAGGTCCGGATCACGCTGGACGAGGTCGACGACTCGGCGGGCAGCCGACCGGCCCGCTTCACGACCATCGACACCGGGGCGAGGATCACCCGGGACGCCGGCGCCGACCGGTGCGTCACCGTCGCCACCCTCGACGGCAAACCGGTCACGATGCGACCGGACAACCCCGAGGCCATCGCCGGGCCCGGGGACCCGGCGACCACGTGGACGGGCTGCGACAAGGAGTCCGTCGTCTGGGGCGAGCACCAGCTGCGCCCGGTGGACGGTCTGCAGCTCGACCGGGTCTCCCTGAACGACGTGGTCGGCACGACGAGCCCCGAGCGGGTGCCCGCACCCGTGGTCGAGGTGCGCCGCAGCAAGATCTCGTCGTCGATGAAGGTCTCGGTCGGCGCCGCCAGCACGCCCTACTTCCTGTCGATCGGCCAGGGCCACGACCCTCGGTGGAAGGCCACCCTGGAGGACGGGACCGACCTGGGTCCCCCCGTCGTCGTCAACGGCTATGCGGCCGGCTGGTACGTCGACGACCTCGGCGAGCACACCGTCACCGTCGCCTACGGCCCGCAGCGCTCCGCCAACATCGCCCTCGGGCTCTCCGTCCTGGGGCTGCTCCTGTGCACGATCCTCTTCTTCGTCCCGGTCATCCGCCGTCGGGTCACCGCGATCCGTACCCAGCGCGAGAGCGAGTGGGAGGAGCCGGTGGCATCTCCTGCCGCCGACGAGACCGAGCCCGACGAGACCGAGCCCGCCGCGACCGAGCCCGCACACGCCACGCCCGACGGCGCCACCGCCGCCGGGTCGACGGTCACGGCGGTCCCGGAGCAGGACGACGCGGTCCCGGAGCAGGCTGCCGTGGACGACCACCGTCCGGTCCGACCCGTGAGCCACGCACTCGGCGACCTCCTCACCGGCCTCGCCGGGCGGCGACGTCTGGCCCTCGAGGCGGCCATCGTCGTGGGCGCAGCGGCGCTCACCGGGATCGGCGGGGGGCTCGCCGCCCTGGCCGCGATGCTGCTGGTGCGGCGGGCGGGCCCTCGCCCCGGGCTGCTGATCACCGTCGGTGCCGGTCTGGTCCTGGTCTCCGCCGTGGCCTTCATCGTCCAGAGCGCCATCGGCGACACGCTGGGCACCGTGAGCGCCGACGCCGTCAAGGCGGCGCTGGTGCCCCACCACATCGCCGGCGCCGGGCTCGTGGTCGCCGTCCTCGGCACCTTCATGCGCCATGACCCACCCGAGGAGCAGGACACGTGACCGGAGCAGACCGGGACGCCGAGCGGGCGACCGTCACCGTGGTGGTCCCCACCCGCAACAACATCCGCACCATCGAGGCCTGCCTGCGGTCGGTGGCCGAGCAGACCCACCCGGGAGTCGAGCTCCTGGTCGTCGACAACCACAGCAGCGACGGCACGCCGCAGGTCGCCGAGCGCTTCGCCGACCGGGTGATCACCGCAGGCCCCGAGCGCTCGGCGCAGCGCAACACGGGGATCGAGGCCGCCCGCTCGGAGTGGGTGCTCTGGCTGGACAGCGACATGGTCCTCCCTCCCCGCACGATCGCCCTGGCGCTGGACACCGCCCGGGCCACCGGCGCCACGGGCATCGCCCTGCCCGAGCGGACCATCGGCGAGGGCTTCTGGACCGCGTGCCGCGCCCTGGAGCGCGAGTGCTACCTGGACGACCCGTGGCTGCACAACCCCCGCCTCGTGCGACGTGACTACCTGCTCGGGGACGGCACCTTCCACACCGACATGTCCGGCCCGGAGGACGCCGACCTGAGGATGAAGATGCGCAGCTCCGGTGCCGGGATCGAGCTCGCGCCGATCATCATCGACCACGACGAGGGTCGCCTCACCGTGCGTGACGTGATGAGCAAGCGCTACTACTACGGACGCAGCATCCCCGCCTTCGCCGAGCAGCACGAGGGCGCGGTGGGTGCGCAGGGCAAGGCAGTGCTGCGGTCCTACCTGCGCAACCACCGGCGGTTGCTGGGCGACCCGGCGCACGCGATCGGCATGGTGGCCCTGCGGGCGATGGAGGCGGGCGGCTACGCGATGGGAGCGCGTCGCGGACGCAAGGACCGGACGACGCCATGAGCGAGGACCTGCGTCGCATGCTCTGGGTCTCCCTCCCGGACCAGCGGGCCCGACGCGAGCTGTACTGGATGTCCCGGATGCCGGGCACCCGGGTGCGGGCGATGGCCCAGCAGGAGCCCGTCGGCCAGATCGACTGGATCCCGAGCACCTACACCCGACCGATCAAGCGCTTCGTCGAGGCAGGAGCCCTGGCCTGGGTGCGGGGGCTCACCGACAAGGACCCGGGGGAGTACGACTGGGTGACCTCCCTCGAGCTGTGCTCGCTGGTGACGGGGCAGGCCTCGCGCTGGCGACGGGCCGCTCGCTCGGCTGGAGTTCGCCGCCCGCTCCAGGCGGTCATCACCTGGGAAAATCTGCCGGACCAACCGCTCTACAAGGTCCCGCCCTACCGGCAGGCGTTGAGCTCCTGCCGCGACGCGGACCTGCTCCTGTGCATGGTCGACGCGGCCCGCGACCACCTCCTGGCCAATGGCTTCGACGACGAGCTCATCCGCGTGGTCAAGCCGGGGGTGGACACCGAGCTCTTCCACCCGGCAGCCGAGCCGGTCGCCGAGCCCATCGTGGTCTTCGCCTCCCCGCTCGCCGACAACAAGGGCATCGACCGGGTGCTCGAGGCGATGGCGATCGTGCGCCGTGAGATCCCCGAGGCCCGGCTGAAGGTAGCCGGTCGTGGGCCGCTGGAGCACCTCGTGCAGGCTGCGGCACAGGACCCGCGCTCGGGCGTCGAGCTCATGGGCTCCCTCGACACCGCTGGTGTCGCCGACCTGATGCGCTCGGCGGCCGTCTTCACCACGGCGCCGCGTCCGACGTGGAAGTGGACCGAGCAGCTCGGTCTGGCCTATCTCGAGGCGCTGGCCTGCGGCCTGCCGATCGTGACCACCCGGTGCGGCACCAACGACGAGGCCGTCCAGCCCCCCAACCGTCTGGTGGAGGACGACGCCGAGGCCCTCGCGGACTCCCTCCTGCACTTCCTGCGTGACCCGCGACTGCGGGCCGAGGTCGCCGTCGCCAACCGGTCGCATGCGCTCACCCGCCACGACCTGACCACCCAGTGCGCGGCGATGGGGTCTGCGTTCGCCGAGATCGAAGCCCTGCACCGGGTCTGACGTGTCGATCCCCGCGCAGGCCTCGCGTCCCGCCGCCGTCGGAGCGGCCATCGGCGCGGTGCTCGGCGTGCTGGTGCTGGGGCCCGCGCTGGCCCCCGGCCACACCCTCCACTACGACCTCGTCTTCGTCCCTGACCTCCCGCTGTCGGCGCGCACGCTCGGGATCGACGGCAGCGTCCCCCGGGCGGTGCCCAACGACCTCGTCGTCGCGCTCCTCGACCTGGTGCTGCCGGGATGGCTCGTGCAGAAGATCCTGCTCCTCGGTGCCTTCGTCATCGGCGGCGCGGGGGCGGGGAGCCTCGCGCGGACCCTCCCGGGTGCTGCGGCGGCCGCGGTCCTGTGGTCCTGGAACCCGTGGGTCGGGGAGCGTCTGGGCATCGGTCACTGGGGCTACCTGCTCGGCTTCGCCATGCTGCCGTGGGTCCTGTCGGCGGCCACCCGGATCAGGGACAGGCGTGGCCGGGCCCTGCTCGTGGTCTCGCTCACCGCGGCCGCGCTCGGCGGGTCGACGCCTGGCGTCTTGGCGACCGGGCTGGCCACGGTCACCGTCGTCTGCCTCGGCGGCCCCGTCCGCGCGGTGGTCCGGGACCTGGCCGTCGTCCTCGGGACCTCGCTCCTGGCCAACGCGGCCTGGTGGTGGCCCTTCCTCCGCTCGGCACCCAAGGCGGCCGATGCCCACGGGGCAGACGCCTTCGCGGCCGGGGCGGACACCCCCTTCGGCGTCCTGGGCTCCCTCGTCCTCGGCGGTGGTCTGTGGAACGACCGCACCTGGTTCGTCGAGAGGACGACCTGGCCGGTGGCCCTGGCCGCCCTCGTCGCGGTCCTCCTCGTGCTCGTGCTCGCCATGTGCCGTCGGACCTGGTGGCGCGGTCCTCGCGAGCGCGCCGCGACAGCCGCCGGCGTGATCGGGCTGCTCGTCGCCGCACTGGCGACGCTGCCCGGTGGAGCCGGTGTGCTCGAGGCGGTCGTGACGCACGTGCCGGGGGGCGGGCTCCTGCGGGACGCCCAGAAGTTCACCGCGCTGTGGGTCCTGCTCCTCGCGGTGGCCACCGCGGTCGTCGTGGACCGGTTGGTCGAGCGCAGGGCCCCCGTGCTGCCGGTCCTCCTGGCCGTCGCCTGGCCGTTGGCCACGCTCCCTTCACTGGCCTGGGGCCACGCCGGCGCCTGGGGCAGCGTCGACTACCCCCAGGACGTGCGCGCCGTGGCCCAGCAGCTCGCGGACTCCGACGACCCGGTCGCCGTCTTCCCGTGGTCCACGTACCGGCGGTACGCGTGGAACGCCGACCGGGTGGTCCTCGACCCGTGGAACCGCCTCCTCCCGCAACCCGTCCTCTCCGACGACCGGCTCCCGCTGCGGCAGGGCACGGTGGCGGGCGAGGACCCGGCAGCCGCGAGGGTGACCCGCTCCCTGGACGAAGGGGGGGACACCGTCGGTGTCCTGCGATCCCTCGGTGTGCGCTGGGTCCTCGTGCAGCGGGACCAGCCCGCTCCGGACGGCACCGTCCCCGACCTGTCAGGGACCCCGACCACCACGATCGGTGACCTCGAGCTGTACGACCTGGGCCCGAGCAGCATCAGCACGCCGCCACCGGATCGCCTGCGAGGCCTGGGGCTGCTGGGCACCGCAGGTGCCGTGCTCCTGTGCGTCGTGGCGCTCCTGCGCCGGGGCCCTCGCGAATGAGACGAGGGCGACACGCGGGACCAGGTCGCGACAGGTGACTGCCCGGTATACAGTGGGCACGATTCGTATCCGCTCCATGGAGGACCACCAGTGAACAACGACGCCTCGAAGAAGATCGCCTACAACGTGGGCGGCACCGTCATCGGCGCGCTCCTGGCCGCCTTGGCGATCTTTGGCATCGTCCAGGTGCAGAGCAGTGCCTCGATGCCGCAGACCAACGACCAGGTCATCAACTACAACAGCTGACCTGCCACGACCCCACGAAGGGGGGCGTCCGCTCGATCCGAGCGGACGCCCCCTTCGCCGTGCCGAGGCTTGGTCGTGAGGTGGCCGTCAGGAGGCCACGGACGCCAGCTCGTCGGCCGGCGACGGGTCGACGGTCCGGGACGCGATGAGCGCGTCGAGGTCGATGACGTCGTCGCGGTAGCGGTCGCTGAGACCGAGGACGGAGCGGACCACCGACTCGAGCCGGTGACCGGCGCGGACCCAGTCGAAGGAGCTCGCGTACAGCCGGGCGGTGCGGCCGAGGTCGCGACGCAGTGCGGCGTCGTCCACGAGGGTGATGACGTGCTCCTCGAACTCACTGGCGGAGTCGGCGAGCAGCCCGGTGCGCCCGTGGACGATCGACTCGCTGGGGCCGCCGGCGAAGCTGTAGGCGACGGCGGGGGTGGCGTGCAGGCCGGCCTCGACGATGGTCAGCCCCCAGCCTTCCTTGTGCGAGGGCATGACGACCAGCCACGCCCGCGCGAGCAGCTCGTGCTTGAGGGACTCCTCGACGAACCCGTGCAGGTGCACCCGGTCGGCGACACCGACGGCGCGAGCGTGGTCGGCGATCGCCGCCTCCCAGTAGCCACCACCCACGACGTGCAGCTCCAGATCCGGATGGGTCGCGGCGCGGGAGGCCAGGATGTCGACGGCCTGCTCGACGTGCTTGTGCGGGACGAGCCTGCCCAGGAAGAGCATGGTGGGGGTCTCGGTGCGCTCCAGGCGGGCGTAGCCGTCGAGGTCGGCCGGACGGTCGTTGCCGGAGTAGACGAGGTCGACGCGCCGGGGGTCGACCCCGAGCTCCTCGAGCTCGGAGCGCGTCGACTTCGAGACGGTGACATACCGGCTGTCGCGGTAGACCCGCGGTGCGACCTTGGACTCGAGGAACCACCCCAGCCGGGCGATCCTGGGGCCGAAGACCGCGCCCCACTGGTCGCGGTGGACGTGGTGGACGATGTTGATGACCGGGACCTTGGCCACGAGGGGGGCCCAGAAGGGCACGCCGTTCTGCACGTCGAGGATGACGTCGTAGCCGCGGCCGTGCCGCAGGACGTGCCACATGCCGTGGAGGTAGACGCTGAACTTCGAGCCGCGGCGGATCACGGAGACGTCACCGTGCTGGGTGCGGGGGCTCGCGCCGGGGAAGGACGCGGTGAAGATCGTCACCTCGTGCCCGGCCTGCGTCAGCACCTCGGAGGTCCGCTCGGTGAAGGTCTCCGCCCCTCCGGCCTCGGGGTTCTCCCGATCTCGCCACGAGAGGTAGAGGACCCGAAGTCGCTCCTTCGGGGCTGCCGTGATCGGCGTCATCGTCACTCCTTGTCGGCGTCGCGGCTGTCGCGGCACCGACGGATAGGCTAACGCTGTGAGTTACCCAACGGTAGGTGAGAGTGGCCACGTCACCTGTGAGGTGTGCGATGGCGACGTGCGCGGCCATGCGATCCGGGGTGGGTGCGTGGTGGAGCGGTGCGAGCGCTGCGGGCACCTGCGACGCGACCTGGAGCGGTGCCCGGCCGACCACCGTGACCTGGCCTACGGCGGGGAGCCCACGCTGGATCGCATCCGGCTCGACCTGACCTATCGCGAGCTGGTCCGCGACGGTGTGCCGGCCCGGGTCTTCGAGGTCGGCTACGGGGCCGGGTCGATGCTGCGGCGCTTCCTCGACGACGGCGCCGAGGTCGCTGGCGTCGACCCCGACCAGCTCGGCATCGGTGTCGACGAGGTCGTGCGGGCCCGGGGGGACCTGCGGGTCGGGGGGATCGAGCACGCCTCCCGGCTCCCCGGCGACCAGGACCTCGTCTACGGCATCCACGTCCTCGAGCACGTCGTCGACCCGCACCTGGCGCTGCGCTCGTCATGGGAGCTGCTGCGCCCCGGGGGACGGGCCAGCTTCATCACGCCGGCGGGTGACAGCACGGGCGTCGAGCGCTACGGCGCCGCCTGGTGGATGCTCGAGGACCCGACCCACGTCCGGTTCTTCTCCGCGGACTCTCTGGCCCGGGCGGCCGCGAAGGCCGGATTCGTCGACATCCGGGTCCGCCGGCTGCTCCTCGACAGCCTGAGCGTCGACGCCGCCAGCCTGGCGAGGGCGGTGCGTCCCGGGCCGCGGCCCCGCGGCGTGCTCGGCTCCCGGCCGGTCCTCGCGGCCGCGGTCGCGAGCGTCCCCGTCGTCGTCGGGCAGCGCCTCGTCTCGCCACGCAGCCGCCCGACCCTCCAGCTGATCGCGCGTCGTCCATGATGGAGTCGTGCCGATGACCTCCAGTGAGCCGACGCCTCGCGGTCTGCGCCGCTCGGTGCGTCTCTTCCGCTCCTTCCTCGTCGAGCAGAGCGACCCGCACCGCTTCTACTCCGAGCTGGCTGCCGACTCGATCGCCCTCCTGCAGGAGCACGCCCCGCTCGAGGGCCGCACCGTGCTCGACGTCGGGGCGGGTCCGAGCGAGTTCGCCCGGGCCTTCCGCGCTGCCGGCGCCCACTACGTGCCCGTCGACCACGACGCGAGCGTCTCGTCCGTGCGCGACGGGGGAGTGGTGGGCGATGCCCTGCGCCTGCCCGTGGCCGACGGCAGTGTCGACATCGTCTTCTCGAGCAACATGTGGGAGCACGTCCCCGACCCCGAGGCCGTGGCCGACGAGCTGCTGCGGGCGACCCGACCCGGCGGGCTGGTCTTCCTCTCCTACACCAACTGGCTCTCGCCCTGGGGTGGTCACGAGACCTCGCCGTGGCACTGGCTGGGCGGCGAGCGGGCGATCGCACGCTACGAGCGCAAGCACGGGCACCCGCCCAAGAACAGGGTCGGCGACACCCTGCACCGGGTGAGCGTGCGGCAGGGGCTGGACTGGGCGCACCGGGCGGACGCCGACGTGCTCGCGGCCCGCCCGCGCTACCTCCCCGACGCCGCCGCCCACATCCTGCGAGTGCCCGGCGTACGCGAGGTCGTCACCTGGAACCTCCTGCTCATCCTGCGTCGGCGATGACCGAAGGGAGCGACCCCGGCGCGGTCGACGCCGCCAGGGCGCGCCTGCAGCGGGTCGTCGCGGCCCTGCTCGTCGCCGTGGTCCCGTGGCTCGTGGCCCCGGGCATGCTCGAGCCCGACACCAAGAGCGACCTCGTCATCTCGCCGGGCCGCTTCCTGGGCCGGGCCCTGTGGGCGTGGAACGACCACACCGGCATCGGCGAGCTGCAGAACCAGGCCTACGGCTACCTCTGGCCGATGGGTCCCCTCTTCTGGGCGGGCGATGCCGTGGGCGCGCCGGGATGGGTGACCCAGCGCGTCTGGTGGACCCTGATCCTCGTCGTGTCCTTCGTCGGTGCAGAGCGGCTGGCCCGGCGGGTGGGTGGACTCCCCACGGTCCCCGCCCTCGTCGTCGGCGCGGTCTTCGCGCTGTCCCCGCGGGTGCTCACCGTGCTCTCCGAGATCTCGGTGGAGGTGTGGCCGCAGGCGCTCGCCCCGTGGCTGGTCCTGCTCGCCGCGAAGGGGGTGGCCCCCGATGCCCCTCCTGCCGCACGACGGCGGATGGCCGTGGGGACCGGCCTGCTGGCCGCCTCCCTCGGCGGCGTCAACGCCACGGTCTCCCTGGTGGCCCTGGTCCCGGCGGCGGCCTGGATCCTGCTGGCTCCCGGCGGGCGCCGCCGCTGGCGCGCCCTGCTGTGGTGGTGCGGGGGAGCAGCCCTCGGCTCCGCATGGTGGCTCGGTCCGCTTCTCGTCCTCGGCCGGTACTCCTACCCCTTCCTCGACCACATCGAGCTCGCGTCGACGACGACCGCGGTCGCGTCCGTCACCAATGTGCTGCGGGGCGCCAACCACTGGATCGCCTACATCCTCACGGCGGGTGACCACCCCACCTGGCAGAGCGGCTGGCTGCTGGCCCAGTCGGTGACCGGGATCATCGCGACGACGGTGCTGGCGGGCCTCGGCCTCGCCGGTCTGGTCCGTCGCCGATCGGGCGATGACGACACCGGCGAGGACCCCGCGTCGACGACCGGTCGCCACCTCACCCGGTGGGCGCTCGCTCTCGTCCTCGTCGGGGTGGTCGCCATGGCGGTGGGCCGCTCCGGGTCGGCCTCCGGTCCCTTGGCGACGACGGTCCAGGGCTGGCTCGACGGGCCTCTCGCCCCCTTCCGCAATGTCCACAAGGCCGACCTGCTCATCCGGCTGCCCGTGGCGATCGGCGTCGGGTTGATCGCGCACTGGGCCACCCGGGTCGAGCGTGGTGCCGGGCCGCTCGCCCGCCAGGTCGTCGTCATCGGGACGGTGCTGGCCCTGGTCGGCTCGCTGGCCCCGCTGTGGGCCTCGCGGGTGGGCGATGCGTGGGCCGCCGACGGGGTGCCGACCGCCTGGCAGGAGATTGCCGCCGACGTCGACGCGATGGCCGCGACCGATGGGGGCACGACGCTGGTCCTGCCGGGGGCGCGCAGCGCTGACTTCACCTGGGGCCGGCTCACCGACGAGCCGCTGACGGCCCTCGCCGCCTCACCGGTCCTGGTCCGGGCGGCCGCTCCGCTCGGGCACCCTGGGGCCACCCGCATCCTCGACCGCGTCGACGACCTCACCGCGACCGGTCGCAGCCAGCCGGCACTCGCGCAGGGCCTGCGGCGGCTCGGCGTCTCCCGGGTCGTCGTCAGGGGAGGCCTCGACCCCGATGTCGGCGCCGTGGACCCCGTCCGGGTGGCAGCGACCTTCACCGCGAGCCCCGGGGTGAGTCTCGCCCGGTCGGTCGGGGAGGGGTCCGACCGGATCAGCGTGTGGCGGCTCGACGAGCCGGCCACCCCGGTCTCGCTCGTCCCCAGCGCCGCGATGGTCGACGTGGCGGGCGCCCCCGAGGCGTGGTTCGCGCTCGTCGCGGCCGGGCTGCTGGACCCCGACGCCCTGACCACGCAGGCCGACGGCGCGCACGCCGACGTCCGGTCCGACACCCTGCGGTGGCAGGCACTGAACTCCGGCCGCCCTGCGGCACGCGGCCACGGCCCGACCCTGCCGGCTGACGACGAGCGACCGGCAGTCGTGGGGACCCGCGACCTGGCCCCGGGCGGCCAGCCGGTGGGCAGGACGACCCGCTTCTACGCGGGCCTGGACGCGCTGCGCGTCACCTCCAGCGCCGCCGACCCCTTCGCCGCCGACTGGCGCGGGGCGGGCAGCGGTCCAGCAGCGATGGTCGACGGTGACCCACGCACCGCGTGGCTGAGCGGCGACGGATCACCCACCCAGACCGTCACAGTGGACCTGCCCGACGGCAGCCGGCCGGACGCGCTGCTCGTCCACGCGGCGTGGGGCAGCGACATCGCCCCCGTCGTCGGGGCGGAGGTCGCTGGGAGCACCGGACACCGCCTGCCGGGGTCGACGACCTGGCGGGTGCCGCTCGACGGCCGGGAGCGGCGGAGCCTGACCGTCTCGCTCACCGGCGACACCGGCCCTGCTGGCACCGCCCAGCAGCCGCTGGGGGTGCGCGAGCTCGAGCTCGAGGGCGGGCCACGGATGTCGACGGGCCTCAGCGTCCCGGAGGGCCCCGGTCCGGTGCTCCTCACGAGGGACCCCCGGGGCGCGGTGCTCCCCGAGATGGGTGAGGACCCGCCGGACCTCGTGCGCAGCGTCGGCCCCCTGCCGCAGACGCAGGTCTCCGCGACCGTCCGGGCGCGCGCGGACGAGTCGGGCCAGGCAGTCGTCGCTGCTCCCTGGAGCCTGGCCGGCAGCACCCTGCCCGATGGGTCCCAACCCGCCGACGGACTCACCTCCTGGCCGGTGGCCGCGATCGACGGTGACCCCGCGACGCGCTGGCGCCCCTCCGCGCGCACCGCCGAACCCACCCTCGCCGTCGACCTCGGCGCCGAGCGGCAGGTCAGCACCATCACCCTCGACCGGCCGTCGGGGTCGGTGACCGTGGCGACGGACTCGGGACGCTACGTGCTGCCGAGCGGGACGACCCTGCAGATCCCCGAGCAGCGCACCCGGTCCCTGTCGCTGACCTTCACCCGACCGCCGGGTCGGGCCTCGTGGGCCGCGCCGGAGGTGGGCATCGCCGGACTCTCCGGCCCGACGGGGCAGCTCACCCTGCCGTGCACCGAGGCGGGCGCCGTCGGTCGGGCCGACGGGCGGATCGGTCTGTCCCTCACCGCCTCGCGCCGCGCCCTCATCGCCGGCGACCCGGTCGCGGCGACGGCATGCGGCGACCTCCCGGCCGGAGACGGCGAGATCAGCGCGCTCGCCGCCCCCGGACTCCTGCCGCAGACCGTCTCGCTCGTCCCGACGGGGTGGACCCGCACCGACGTCGCCCCGGAGCGCACGGTGACCAGTCGCCGCGACCACGTCGGCCGCTGGGTCTTCGAGGTCGGCCCCGGCACGCGGTCGGTGCTGGCCCTGAGCCAGGGCGCCAACGCCGGGTGGCGGGCCACCGACGACCAGGGGCACCGGCTGGAGCCCGTGACCGTGGACGGGTGGCGCCAGGCCTTCGTCGTCCCGACCGGCAGCACGACGAAGGTCGTGGTGGACTTCGCGCCCAACGGGCAGCACCGGCTCGCGCTCGCGGCCGGGGCGGCCCTGGTCGCGGTCCTGCTCCTGTGGGCCCTGCTCGAGATGGTCCTGCGACGCCGGGACGCCGCGCGCGACGCGGACGCCGCGCGCGACGCGGACGCCGCGCGCGACGTGGACGCCGTAACCGATGACGCTCGTGCCGAGGACGCCCCGGTCGTCGCCCCGATCGTGGGCCCGGCCGACATCCCGGGCACCCCTGCCGCGACGAAGGACGCGGACCGGAGCGCCCCGGTCCTGCTGACCGTGCTCACCGCGGTGCTGGTCGCCGCCCTCGTCGGGCTGCTCGTGGCCGGTCCCGTGGGGATGATGGCGTCGGTGATCGGGGCGCTGGTGCCCGTGCGCCGCCGCGCTCTCTGGGTCGCCCTGGTCCTGTCCGGAGCGGGGGTCGCGCTGGCCGTGCTCGGGGTGGCCGAGCGTCAGTCCACCGGGTCGCTCGTCTCGCAGCTGCTCGGGGCGCTCACCCTCGGTCTGCTGGTTGCGGCGTTGGTGCGACCGTGGCGCGGTGGGCGCGATCGAGCACCGGACGCTCCACCAGCATCCACGACAGGTGCCCCAGACCCACGCTGACGATCGTCACGAGGAGCAGGGTCGGGGCGAAGGGAGCGGCGAAGAGTCGCAGGTCCAGGGCCGCGAAGACCACCTGCAGGACGAGGACGTGCCAGAGGAAGACGGCGTAGGAGATGTTGCCGAGCCAGCGCAGGGCTCCCGCCACGGGGGAGGCCGTGAGGCTCTCGGTGAGGCCGCGAGAGGTGCCGGCGAGCAGCAGGCTGGCAGCGACCACGCCGTACAGGACCTCGGCGGCCAGGGCCTGCGCGGGTGTGGAGGCCTCGACCCCTCTCGGACCGGCGATGGGTGTCGAGGCGATGACCCACGCGACGATCGCCAGCAGCACAAGGGTCCCGGGGCTGGTCCGCAGCACCGCGAGCGCCGGCCGCGGCGTCACCTCGATGCCCGCTCGCTCGGCCTCGACCAGCACCGTCGCCGCCGTGCCGATCGCGAACCAGGCCGCGTGCCCCGCGGCGCTGGTCGCGATCACGCCCGCCCACTGGGGGTCGGGCACGAGGGCCGAGGCTGCCTGCGCGCACAGCCCGCCGACGGCGACCACGGCGCACAGCACGAGCATCCGGCGCGCCCGGGCGACGGGCGTGTCGGCACGCACGAGCGGTGCCACGAGGAGCGCGACGACGGGCAGCAGGACGTAGAAGGTGATCTCGGTGGTCAGGCTCCAGGTCTGGGTGAAGGACTGGAAGGTGCGACCCGTGAAGCCCTGGCCCACCACGAGGTGCACGAGCACGGTCGGCAGGTCCAGCACGCTGCCGGCCGCACCCCCCAGGGCGGCAGCCACCGCGACGACCGCTGCGAGGGCCAGCAGGTAGGCGGGGAGGATGCGCGCCGCGCGACGCACGAGGTATCTCCCGGCCGACCACGGTGCCCGGTCGCCCAGCCCCCGACGGACGAAGGGAGTGGACAGCAGGAAGGCGGAGAGGGCGAAGAAGACGGCGACCCCGAGCTCGCCGCGCACGGCCAGGCCGCCGACGGTTCCGTGCGCCCCCGCCCCGGTCCAGAAGGCGACGTGCGAGAGCAGGACGAGCCATGCCGCCACCGCACGGAGCAGGTCGAGCCCGAGGATGCGCCCCGGACGTTGCGTCGCGGTACTGATGTCGTCGCCTACCATTCGGTAATAATCGCCGATCTTCACTCTGGGGAGGACCTCCATGACCGTGCGTCCAGTGCTGCGCGCTCGCGCACCCCTGCGGGTCAGTTTCGCTGGTGGGGGCACAGATGTCGCCCCCTTCCCCCAACGCGAAGGGGGAGCCGTCCTCAGCGCGACGATCGGCAGCTACGCCTACGCGACCCTCCGGCCGCGCTCCGACGGTCACATCACCGTCGAGTCGCACGACTACGGGACCTCGATCGGGTACGACGTGGGGACGCCTCTCGTGCTCGACGGGACCCTCGACCTGCCCAAGGCCGCCATCGCCCGGATCATGACGCTCGAGGGGGCCATCCGCTCCGACGGGTTCGACCTCTTCCTGCACACCAATGCCCCTCCGGGCTCCGGGCTGGGCAGCTCGAGCGCCGTCATGGTCGCGGTCATCGACCTCGTCGCCCGACACTGCGGCCTGGACCTGGGTCCGCACGAGATCGCCGAGCTCGCCTACCGCCTCGAGCGCGAGGACCTGCAGATCCCCGGCGGCTACCAGGACCAGTACGCGGCCGCCTTCGGCGGGTTCAACTTCATGGAGTTCCGGCAGGACGGCGAGGTCGTCGTCAACCCGCTGCGGGTCCGCCCCGACACCGTCCACGAGCTCGAGCACAACATGCTGCTCGCCTACACGGGCCGCACCCGCGTGAGCGACCACATCATCGAGGACCAGGTCACCCGCTACGAGACGGGCAACGAGGACGCCGTGGCGGGCCTGCGCGCCCAGCGCGACCTCGCCGACGCCATGCGCGTGGCCCTGCTGCGCGGCAAGGTCGACGAGATCGGCCACCTGCTGGGGCAGGCGTGGCAGCAGAAGCAGAGGATGTCCTCGCGCATCACCACGCCGCTCATCGCCGAGGCCGTGGAGACCGCCCTCGGGTGCGGCGCCTTCGGTGGCAAGGTGACGGGTGCCGGCGGTGGCGGGCACATGATCTTCATCTGCGAGTTCGAGAAGCGCCACTTCGTGGCCGACGAGCTCATCCGCCTGGGGCTGTCGGTCTCGGAGTTCACCTTCACCAAGCACGGCGTCACGACCTGGAAGGGCCAGCAATGACATCCACCGAGACGCGGTCCGGCCTCGTGGCCCGGCAGCTCGATGCCGGGATCGCCGCCTGGGCAGACCTCGCCGAGCAGGTCGCCGCACCCGCGACGCGCGCGGCCGTCGAGGCGGCCGGCGAGGCGGTCCTCGAGGCGCTGCGCGCGGGCGGGACCCTGCTCGTCGCGGGCAACGGCGGCTCGGCGGCCATCGCCAGCCACGTGGCCGCAGAGTTCCTCGGCAAGTGCATCCACGACCGCCACCCCCTTCCCGCCATCAGCCTTGCCGAGTCGCACTCGTCGCTCACCGCGATCGGCAACGACTACGGCTTCGACCAGGTCTTCCTGCGCGGCGTGCAGGCCTTCGCCCGGCCCGGGGACGTCCTGCTCACGATGTCGACCTCGGGCACGAGCCCCAATGTCGTCGCAGCGCTGGCCGAGGCCCGTCGACGCGGCGTGCGCACCATCCTCATGACCGGCGCGAAGGGGGCCGGCCAGGGCGATCTGGCCGACCACCTGCTGGTCGTGCCGTCCAGCGAGACCCCGCGGATCCAGGAGGTCCACATGCTGTGGGCGCACGCCTGGTGCGAGGCGGTCGACCTGGCCATGCAGGACCCGTCCTGACCCCGAGCCCGTGGTGGTTCGGGCCGCCGGCCCTGCACCCGCCGGCGGAGGGCACCCCCTTCGACCTCGTCCTGCTCGATCGTGACGGCACGCTCAACGTGCGCGTCCCGGACGACTACGTCACGCGCCCCGAGGACCTCGAGCTGCTGCCGGGCGCGGCGCAGGCGGTCGGGCGGCTCACCCGGGCCGGGTGCCGCACGGTGCTCGTCACCAACCAACGCGGGATCGCCCGCGGCCTGATGGACCGCGACGCGCTCGTGGCGGTTCACGCCCGGCTCGAGTCGCTCCTGCGGGTGGAGGGAGGACGGCTGGACGCCGTCGTGGTCTGCCCGCACGGTCACGGCGAGTGCGGCTGCCGCAAGCCGCTCGACGGACTCTTCCGCGAGGCCCTGCGCCGGGCGTCCTGGGCGGACCCCGCCAGGTGCGTCATGGTGGGCGACATGCCCTCCGACCTCGAGCCGGCCGGGCGTCTCGGGATGCGGACGGAGCGGGTCGCGGTCGATCGTCCGGTGGGTGATGCGGTGACCCGACTGCTCGGCCCCTCGGGGCACTGAGCCGGGTTCGTGTTCGTCCGACGTGGTGAAGGCCACGTCCCCTACTCTGTTCTCGGACTGAGGTGGCGCTCACGAGGTGCTACTGTCCGGTAAGTTATTTAGGGCCAAGGAGGGTTCTCTCGTGCGCAAGTACCTGCTGCCGACGATCATCATGTGTGTCGGCGCGTTCATCCTCACCATGGGACTGCTCTTCAAGTTCTATGCCTATCCGCGTCTGGCGGTCGTCCCCACGGACCAGAACACGACGCAGATCGTGCAGGACCCGGATGCCAAGTTCTTCGACGCCGACAACGTCAAGCCCGGTAACGGTGAGCTGACGACGACGGCGCGCATCATCGGTGACCCCGAGGCCTCCGAGCAGGCCTCCGAGGAGACCGGCGAGGACGTCGCGATCTGGAACAGCGGCCAGGTCAGCGACAACAACGGCGACAACATCCCGATGGACGGCAGCACCGAGGTGCTCGTCTTCGACCGGCACACCGGCGAGGCCATCAACTGCTGCGGCGAGTCCAAGAACGGCGAGGCCGTCAAGCGCTCGGGCCTGCTGGTGAAGTTCCCCTTCGACACCCAGCCGGTCGACACCTACACCTGGTGGGACAGCACGGTCGGCCAGGCCTTCCCGGTCAAGTACACGGGCGAGGAGGAGCTGCAGGGGATGAACACCTACGTGTTCACCCAGGAGGTCCCCGAGACCAAGTACGCGACGCGGGAGCTGCCCGGCAACCTCTTCGGTGGGTCCGCGAGCTCCGGCGCCGTCGACGCAGACCGCTACTACTCCAACAAGCGCACCTTCTGGGTCGACCCGGTCACCGGAGTCGTCCTGGACCGGGTCGAGGACCAGAAGCAGGAGTTCCGCTACGACGGCAAGACCCTCAACGCCCTCGAGACGACCTCCCGCTTCACCCCTGACACGGTCTCCGGCAATGTCGAGGAGTACAAGTCCAAGTCGGCGCAGCTGCACATGGTCCAGTCGACCCTGCCCCTGATCTTCACGATCCTCGGCATCCTGCTGCTCCTGGGTGGGCTGGTGCTCTCGCTCGTGATCGGTCGGCGCCGCACGGCCGACCCGGAGCCGGACCGCGACGACGACCAGCGTGGGGACCCGGTCTTCGGACGCTGAGTCACCTGCAACCCCACCGGGCCGGGCCGACGTCATCCATGACGTCGGCCCGGCCCGTTTGTTGGTGCCCCGTGCGACCGCGCCCCGTGGGTCTGCCCCGGTGGGTCGGGTCAGCCCGGTCGGGTGGCCACGAAGATCGCCGTGCCCGGGAGGAGCCGACCCCGCAGCGGCGACCAGGCCCCCCACACCTCCGTGTTGTCGAGAGGCCACTCCAACTCGTGCACAGCCCGCAGGACGAGTCCCGCGTCGATGATCTCGGCGATCCGGTTGCCCATGGTGCGGTGGTGCTCCACATAGCTGGCCCGGTCCCACTCGGCCTCGACATAGGGCCGCTCGTCGAAGTAGGACATGGTCGCCGTCAGGCCCTCGGGTCCCGGCACGTCGGGGAAGGCCCACCGGATCGGGTGGGTCGTCGAGAAGGCGAGCCGGCCCCCGGGGCGCAGCACCCGGGCGAGCTCCCGCATGAGTCCCGCGGAGTCGGCGACGAAGGGGGTGGCCCCGTAGGCGGAGAAGACGATGTCGAAGCTCGCGTCGGCGAAGGGCAGGCGCGTCGCATCCGCCTGGGCGAGCAGGGGAGCGACGCCCTCGGTGCGGGCGTCGATGGCCCGGGCCGTGGTCAGCATCCCGGCGGACAGGTCGGTCGAGACGACGCGGGCACCACGTGCAGCGCACCACCGCCCGCCCTGGGCGCCGCCGCCACCGAACTCGAGGACGGTGCGCCCCTGCAGCGCGGTCGGGTCGCCGAGCACGTGCAGGTCGTCCTCCGACCATCCCTCGGGACCCCAGACGAGGTCGGCGTCCCCGAGGAACTCGCCGTGCTCGGTCAGGTAGGCGGACGCCTCCTGGTCCCACCAGCCGCGGTTTGCCGCGACCGTCTCGGCCTGGCTGCTCGCCCGCCGACTGACCGCCTCGGTGTAGTCGACCTGCCCCTCATCCATGGGACGGACGCTAGTCGACGACCCGGCTTTGCTCCCTTCGGCCCGGACGCACTACGATGGAGGAGCGTATTTGTGTGCCCACCCGGGCACCCGGGTGCGATGCACCCGTCCCGCACGATCATCTGTCCACAATCGGAGTTCCTACTACATGACTGCCAGCACGGTCGACACGACCGCCGCCCCTCAGGTTGCCATCAACGACATCGGCTCTGAGGAAGATCTTCTCGCCGCCATCGACGCCACGATCAAGGACTTCAACGATGGCGACATCGTCGAGGGCCACATCGTCAAGGTCGACCGCGACGAGGTGCTTCTCGACATCGGCTACAAGACCGAGGGCGTCATCCCCTCGCGTGAGCTGTCCATCAAGCACGATGTCGACCCCTCGGAGATCGTCGCCGTCGGCGACCTCGTCGAGGCCCTCGTCCTCCAGAAGGAGGACAAGGAAGGCCGACTCATCCTGTCCAAGAAGCGGGCTCAGTACGAGCGCGCCTGGGGCACCATCGAGAAGATCAAGGAGGAGGACGGCGTCGTCACCGGCACCGTCATCGAGGTCGTCAAGGGTGGACTCATCCTCGACATCGGCCTGCGTGGCTTCCTCCCCGCCTCCCTCGTGGAGATGCGTCGCGTCCGCGACCTCCAGCCGTACGTCGGCAAGGAGATCGAGGCCAAGATCATCGAGCTCGACAAGAACCGCAACAACGTGGTCCTGTCGCGCCGTGCCTGGCTCGAGCAGACCCAGTCCGAGGTCCGCACGACCTTCCTCAAGGAGCTCCAGAAGGGGCAGGTCCGCACGGGAGTCGTCTCCTCGATCGTCAACTTCGGTGCCTTCGTGGACCTGGGCGGCGTCGACGGTCTCGTCCACGTCTCCGAGCTGTCCTGGAAGCACATCGACCACCCGTCCGAGGTCGTCGAGGTCGGCGACGACGTCACGGTCGAGGTCCTGGACGTCGACATGGACCGCGAGCGCGTCTCCCTGTCGCTCAAGGCGACGCAGGAGGACCCGTGGCAGCACTTCGCCCGGACCCACGCGATCGGTCAGGTCGTCCCGGGCAAGGTCACCAAGCTGGTCCCCTTCGGTGCGTTCGTGCGCGTCGAGGACGGCATCGAGGGCCTGGTCCACATCTCCGAGCTGGCCGAGCGCCACGTGGAGCTGCCGGAGCAGGTCGTCAACGTCGGCCAGGAGATCTTCGTCAAGGTCATCGACATCGACCTCGAGCGTCGTCGCATCTCGCTGAGCCTCAAGCAGGCCAACGAGGACGGCGCCAACCTCACGGAGTTCGACCCCACGCTCTACGGCATGGCTGCCGAGTACGACGAGCAGGGCAACTACAAGTACCCCGAGGGCTTCGACTCCGAGACCAACGAGTGGCTCGAGGGCTACGACACGCAGCGTGAGGCCTGGGAGAAGCAGTACGCCGACGCCCACGCGCGCTGGGAGGCCCACCGGGCCCAGGTCGAGAAGGCTGCTGCGGATGACGCAGCTGCCGCCGAGGGTGGCAACGACTCCGTCGCCGCCACCTCGTACAGCTCGGACAGCGGCAGCGGCAGCAGCAGCTCGTCCACCCCGAGCGCCGGTGCCCAGGCACCGACCAACGAGGGCACGCTGGCTTCCGACGAGGCGCTGGCCGCGCTCCGCGAGAAGCTCACGGGCAACTGACCCGAGCAGCACCACGTCGAAGGGGGCGTCGCACCGATCCGGTGCGGCGCCCCCTTCGTCATGCCCCGGGGTGCCTAGGATCGGGCCCATGCTGCGCATCGGACTCACAGGTGGGATCGGGTCGGGCAAGTCGACGGTCTCGCGTCGGCTGACCGAGCTCGGGGCCGTCGTCATCGACGCCGACCTCATCGCTCGGGAGGTGGTCGAGCCGGGCGAGCCGGCGCTGGAGCAGATCCGCGAGCGCTTCGGCGACGGGGTCTTCACCAGCGACGGCGCCCTCGACCGGCCAGCGCTCGGCCGCGTGGTCTTCGGCGACCCGCAGGCGCTGGCCGATCTTGAAGGGATCACGCACCCGGCGATCTGGGGTCGGACGGCGCAGCGCCTCAGGGCGGCGGAGCAGGCCGGGACGGCCGTCGCGGTGCACGACATGCCCTTGCTCGTGGAGAAGCAGATGGCGGGGGAGTACCACCTCGTGCTCGTCGTCGACACCGATGAGGAGGAGCGGGTCCGCCGCCTCGTGGAGCTGCGGGGGATGCCGCAGGACGAGGCCCGATCGCGCATCGCGGCCCAGGCCACCGACGAGCAGCGTCGTGCCGTCGCCGACGTGCTCCTGGACAACAACGGGAGCCCCGACGACCTCGTCGTGGCGGTCGACCGGCTCTGGCAGGAGCGGCTGACCCCCTTCGCCGACAACCTGGCCACGTCGAGCCCGGTGCGGGCCCCGCAGGAGCTGACCCTGCTCGACCCGGACCCTGCCTGGGCCGGCCGGGCCGCGCGAGAGATCGCCCGGCTGCGCCATCGCCTCGGTGATCTCGCGGTCACGGTCGACCACATCGGCTCGACGGCGGTGCCGATGTACGCCAAGCCGATCATCGACCTGCAGGTGGGCGTCGCCGACCTCGCCGTGGCGGACTCCGCTGCCTTCACGCGCGCCATGGACCAAGGGGGGTGGCCCCGCATCGAGGGCGTCGACCAGGACGCGTCCAAGGACGGACAGCACTGGCCCAAGCGCTACCACCTCGGCTGCGACCCCGCGGTGCCCATCCACCTGCACGTGCGTGAGGTCGACTCACCCGGCTGGCGGTGGGCGTTGCTCTTTCGCGACTGGCTGCGCGCCGACGAGTCGGCGCGCACGGGCTACCGCGCCGAGAAGCACCGACTGGCCGCAGCCGGCCTGCGGCGCGCCGAGTACGCCGACGCCAAGGAGCCGTGGTTCGACGCGGTGTCCGAGCGGATCGAGGCGTGGGCGCGCGAGACCGGGTGGTCTCCCGACGTCGAGGGGGCCTGAGTGCCCTCCTACCGTGTCGCGGTCGACGTCCACGGGGTCTCGCCCGGGATCCCGCCCGAGAGCCTGCTGCCCCGGGCCGAGGAGCTGCTCGCCCTCGGTCACCGGGTCGAGGACCGCTCCGTCGAGATCGTGCGCGGGCAGCCGCAGATCCACCTGCGCTTCCTCGTGTCGGGGACGCACGACGCCGCCGAGGACGACGAGGCGCAGGACGCCGTGCGCGGCCTGGTGATGGCGCTGGCGCCCATCGCGCGGCTGGGGCGGTGGACCCTGCGCCGCGGCCCGGGCGGGCACTGGAGAGTCATCCGCAGTGGTGACGCCCGCGAGGGTCTGACCGAGCACCCGGTCGACTTCTGAGCGTTGTCGGTGGGGTGACATACGGTTGACGTCATGCGCCCGGTGACCGATCTGCAACGTACGGTGGCTCCCTTCGAGGTCGTCTCGGACTTCGAGCCCGCGGGGGACCAGCCCACGGCGATCGCCGACCTCACCCGGCGGGTCCGGGCCGGGGAGCAGGACGTCGTCCTCCTCGGTGCCACCGGTACCGGCAAGTCCGCGACGACGGCCTGGCTCATCGAGCAGGTCCAGCGCCCCACCCTGGTGATGGCACCCAACAAGACGCTGGCGGCGCAGCTGGCCAACGAGTTCCGTGAGCTGCTGCCCAACAACGCCGTCGAGTACTTCGTCAGCTACTACGACTACTTCCAGCCCGAGGCCTACGTGCCGCAGTCGGACACCTACATCGAGAAGGACAGCTCGGTCAACGAGGAGGTCGAGCGGCTGCGGCACAGCGCCACCAACAGCCTGCTGACCCGACGCGATGTCATCGTCGTCGCCTCGGTCTCCTGCATCTACGGCCTCGGCACCCCCCAGGAGTACGTCGACCGGATGGTCACGCTCGAGGTCGGGGCCGAGATCGACCGGGACGAGCTGCTGCGCAAGTTCGTCACGATGCAGTACACGCGCAACGACTTGGCCTTCACCCGTGGCACCTTCCGGGTTCGGGGCGACACCGTCGAGATCATCCCGGTCTACGAGGAGCTCGCCGTGCGGATCGAGTTCTTCGGCGACGAGATCGAGCGCATCCACACCCTCAACCCCCTGACCGGCGAGGTCGTGCGCGAGGAGGAGCAGATGCACATCTTCCCGGCGACCCACTACGTCGCCGGTCCGGAGCGCATGGAGCGCGCCATCGCCGGCATCGAGGCCGAGCTCGAGGACACCCTGGCCGGCATGGAGCGCCAGGGCAAGATGCTCGAGGCCCAGCGGCTGCGCATGCGCACGACCTACGACATCGAGATGATGCGGCAGGTCGGCAGCTGCGCCGGGATCGAAAACTACTCGATGCACATCGACGGCCGGCTGCCCGGGACCGCCCCCAACTGCCTGCTCGACTACTTCCCCGAGGACTTCCTCCTCGTCATCGACGAGTCGCACCAGACCGTGCCGCAGATCGGTGCCATGTACGAGGGCGACGCCTCGCGCAAGCGCACCCTCGTCGAGCACGGCTTCCGGCTGCCCAGCGCGATGGACAACCGCCCGCTGACGTGGGAGGAGTTCCTCGAGCGCACCGGGCAGACGGTCTACCTCTCGGCGACCCCGGGTGACTACGAGCTGGCCAAGTCCGACGGCTACGTCGAGCAGGTCATCCGCCCGACCGGCCTGATCGACCCCGAGGTCGTCCTCAAGCCGACCAAGGGGCAGATCGACGACCTGCTGCACGAGATCCGCCAGCGTGCCGATCGCGACGAGCGGGTGCTCGTGACGACCCTGACCAAGAAGATGGCCGAGGACCTCACCGACTACCTCCTCGACAAGGGGGTCCGGGTGCGCTACCTGCACTCCGACATCGACACCCTGCGCCGGGTCGAGCTGCTGCGCGAGCTGCGGCTGGGCGAGTACGACGTGCTCGTGGGGATCAACCTGCTGCGCGAGGGCCTCGACCTGCCCGAGGTCTCCCTCGTGAGCATCCTCGACGCCGACAAGGAGGGCTTCCTGCGCAGCGCACGGTCGCTCATCCAGACGATCGGCCGCGCCGCGCGCAATGTGTCGGGCCAGGTGCACATGTACGCCGACAAGGTCACCCCCTCCATGCAGCAGGCTCTCGACGAGACACATCGTCGTCGGGTCAAGCAGATCGCCTACAACCGCGAGCGCGGACTGGACCCCCAGCCGCTGCGCAAGAAGATCGCGGACATCACGGACATGCTGCGGCGAGAGGACGCCGACACGGCCGAGCTGCTCGGGTCCGGTCGCAGCCAGTCCCGGGGCAAGAGCCGCAGCGCCAAGGCTGACGCGGACTCCAGCGAGCGCGGTCGGGACCTGCCGGCCACCGAGCTGGCTCGCCTCATCCAGGAGCTCACCGACCAGATGCACCAGGCGGCGACCGACCTGCACTTCGAGCTGGCAGCCCGGTTGCGCGACGAGATCGGTGACCTGAAGAAGGAGCTGCGGCAGATGACCGCCGCGACCCGCTGACGGACCACCTTCGTCCTGTCATGCGGCGCATCCGGTCGCGCGGCGTGAGACACTCGAGACAACGGAGGGGAGTATCCCCGCAGCGCTGTCTCGTCAGCACGGTTGGTTCGTCCGACCCGGGGCAGTGGCCTGACCCAGGTGGGAGAGACCTCCGGACGTGTTCCCCTGTCCGGAAGGTTCCTCTTGTCCACCCTCTCCACCCTCCAGCCCGCGATCATCAGCGGCGGCACCATGGTCGTGCCGACCTGGGTCTGGCTGCTGACGCTCGCCGTCGCTGCAGCCGTCCTGACCTTCGACGTGATCATGGTGGCCCGACGGCCGCACGTGCCCACGACCAGGGAAGTCTCGATCACCCTCGGCATCTACGTCGCGGCGGCCGTCATCTTCGGCATCGCCTTGTGGCTGACCGAAGGCGGTGATCGGGGCACCGAGTTCTTCGCCGGCTGGTTGACCGAGTACTCGCTCTCGGTCGACAACCTCTTCATCTTCATCATCATCATGGCGAAGTTCAGCGTCCCGCAGAAGTTCCAGCAGACGGCTCTGCTGTGGGGCATCATCATCGCCATCGTGCTGCGGACGATCTTCATCTTCGTCGGCGCGGCGGCCATCAACCAGTTCGCCTGGGTGTTCTACATCTTCGGCGCCTTCCTCATCTACACCGCGGTCAAGCTGGCGACCGGCAGCGACGACGAGGAGGAGGACTGGGAGCCCAACGGCGTCGTCAAGTGGTTCCAGAAGTCCGTGCCGAGCACGAGCGAATGGTCCTCCAAGCTCTTCACCAAGGAAAACGGCAAGCGGGTCGCGACCCCGATCTTCATCGTGGTCGTCGCGCTCGGGATGACCGACCTGCTCTTCGCCCTCGACTCGATCCCGGCGATCTACGGCCTGACCAAGGAGCCGTACATCGTGCTCACGGCCAACCTCTTCGCCCTCATGGGTCTGCGACAGCTGTACTTCCTCATCGGCGGTCTGCTGAAGAAGCTGGTCTACATGAGCCTGGGCCTGTCGGTGCTGCTCGCCTTCATCGGCGTCAAGCTCATCCTGCACGCGCTCCACGAGAACACGCTCCCCTTCATCAACGGCGGCGAGCAGGTGGCGGTCCCGGAGATCTCCACCGTCTTCTCGCTCGGCGCCATCGTCGTCATCCTCGGGGTCACCACGATCGCCAGCCTCTGGAAGTCCAACAAGGACGCCAAGGCGGGTATCGACTCGCGGCACTGAGCCGGCGTTCCTCCCGGCGAAGGGGGCTGGTCACCACCGCGGTGACCAGCCCCCTTCGTCATGCCGTCAGACCGGCAGCTCCGCACGGGGCCGGCGCGCCCCCAGACCCAGCACGAGGACGCTGGCGAGGACCACGAGGACCATCCCCAGCAGCTGGACCGGGGAGAGGCGCTGCCCGAGGACGACGAGGCCGGCGAGCGCCGCCACGGCGGGCTCGAGGCTCAGCAGGATGCCGAAGACGGCCGGGGCCAGGCGGCGCAGTGCCAGCAGCTCGAGCGAGTAGGGCAGGACCGATGACAGCACGGCGATGCCCACGCCCTTGAGCAGGACCTCCGCGTCCCACGCAGCGGTGCCGTGCCGCGCGACATCCCACAGGCCGAAGGGCAGGACGACCACCGTTGCCACGACCATGGCCAGGGCCAGGCCCTCGAGCCGAGGGAAGGCTGCGCCCGTGCGACCCGAGAAGATGATGTAGGCGGCCCAACAGGCCCCGGCCGCGAGCGCCAGCAGGATGCCCGTCCCCTCGAGCTGGTCCAGGGGCAGGCTCAGGGCGCGCGAGATGAGGAGGACGCCGATCGCGGCAGCGCCGACGGCAACCAGGTCACGGGGGCGCCGGGAGAGCACGGCGGCGAGGGTGAGCGGTCCGACGAACTCGATCGTCACCGCGACGCCGATGGGCAGGTGACCGAGCGAGCCGTAGAAGGCGAAGTTCATCAACCCCATCGCCAGGCCGAAGCAGAGGATCGTCCCGAGGTCTCGACGACTGTGGCCGCGCCACCTCGGACGGGCGATGGCGACGAGCAGCACCGTGGCGATGCCCAGCCGCAGGACCACCGATCCCGCGGCACCGATCTCGGGGACGAGAGTCGCGGCCAGGGCTCCGCCGAACTGCACCGACAGCACCCCCGCGAGGACCAGGACCGGCGCTGGGACGGCATCGACACGACTCACGGCGTCACCCTAGTCTTCGCTCTCGTGACCACCTATCTGTCCTTCCTCGCGCTGGTCCTGATCATCACGATCGCGCCCGGCCCTGACTCCGCCCTGACGCTGCGTGCCGCGCTCGTGCGTGGTCGCGTGGCCGGACTGGTGACCATGGCCGGAGTGACCGCCGCCGGTGCCGTCCAGGGACTGCTCGCGGCCGGTGGCCTGGGGGCGATCATCGTCGCGAGCGAGCCGCTCTTCCTCACGGTGAAGTGGGTCGGCGCGGCCTACCTCCTCTGGCTCGGCGCGCACGCGCTGTGGACGGCATGGAAGGGGGACTTCGCTGCGGAGGTCGAGGAGGGGGCGAGCGGGGAGCGCCCTCGGGCGGGCCGCGGCCGGGTCTTCGCCCAGGGGTTCCTGTGCAACATCACCAACCCCAAGGTGCTTGCCTTCAACCTCGCGGTCCTGCCGCAGTTCGTCGGCGACGGTGCGGGGGTGCCAGTGCTCGCGCTCTACGCGTTGAGTCTCGTCGCGCTCGGCGCGCTCTGGCTCACCGGCCTGGTCGTCCTGGCAGACCGGGCCCGCGCGGTGCTGTCCGCGCCCGCCGTGCGTCGCCGGATCGAGGCGGGCATGGGGGCCGCGATGCTCGGGTTCGGCGTGAAGGTCGCGACGACGCACTGAAGAGGCGGCCCGGCGCCGCCAAGGCTCAGGTCACCAGCCGCGCTCGCGCCACTCGTCGAGGTGTGGTCGCTCTGCGCCCAGCGTCGTGTCCGACCCGTGGCCCGGGTAGACCCAGGTGTCGTCGTCGTACACGTCGAAGACCCGCTGGGTGACATCGGCGAAGAGCGCCGCGAAGCTCTGGCCCGGCATCTTGGTGTTGCCGACACCACCGGGGAAGAGGCTGTCGCCGCTGAAGAGGTGGACGTGACCCTCGGGGTCGTCGTAGGCCAGCGCCACCGACCCGGGGGTGTGGCCGCGCAGGTGGACGACGTCGAGCGCCACGTCGCCGAAGGTGATCCGGTCACCGTGGCGGAGCCGGTGGTCAGGCAGCTGGGGCAGGGACGACGCGTCGTCCTCACCTGCGTGGGTCTCGGGAGCCAGTTCCTTGGTGACGTCGACGAGCGCTCGCACGTGGTCCCAGTGCTGGTGGGTCGTCACGAGGTGGTCCAGGCCGGCGCCGCCGGCCGTGACGAGATCGCGGATCCTGGCGGCGTCGTCGGCCGCGTCGATCAGCAGCTGCTCCCCGCTCGTGCGGCAGGTGAGCAGGTAGACGTTGTTGTGCATCTCGGACACGGACATCTTGCGGATCGTCAGCCCCACGAGCTCACGGGTGGACCACGGCCCGCCGGGGGAGACGTCGGGGTCGTAGGTGGTGGTCATGAGGGGTCTCCTTCGACGGGGTGGATCGGGGTGGCGGTGTTGTCGGTCTCGGGCTCGTGGCCGCGTTGGTCCGCGGCCTCGGCGTCACGGAGGGCGTAGGCGGCGCCGATGAGGGTGAGGTGGCTGAAGGCCTGCGGGAAGTTGCCGGCCTGGCGTTGTCCGCCCACGTCGTACTCCTCGGCGACGAGGCCCACGTCGTTGAGCAGACCGCACAGGCGCTTCATGAGGGCATGGCCCTTGTCGAGCTGACCGGTGAGGGCATAGGCGCTGACCAGCCACCACGAGCAGGCGAGGAAGGGGTGCTCGTCGCCCTCGAGGCCGTCGACACCGCTCTCGGTGCGATAGCGCAGGAGGAATCCGTCACGCATGAGATCGCGCTCGACGGCGGCCACGGTGCTCAGCACCCGGGGGTCGTCGGGCGGCAGGAAGCCGACCATGGGGATCAGCAGCAGGGAGGCGTCGACCTCGTCGGTCTCGTAGTGCTGCGTGAAGGTCTGCCGGTCCTCGTTCCAGCCCTTGTCGAGGACGTCCGCGTGCACCCGCTCGCGCAGGTCCCGCCACCGCTCCACGTCCCCTTCGTACCCGTGCAGCTCCACCCCCCGGATCGCCCGGTCGAAGGCCGCCCACACCATGACCCGGGAGTGCGTGAAGTGGCGCAAGGGTCCGCGGATCTCCCACAACCCGTTGTCGGCCTGGTCCCAGTGCTCGGCGAGGTTGTTCACGAGGGCGCGCTGGACGGCCCACGACTGGGGTGACTCCTTCAGGCCCTGGGAGCGCGCGTCCTCGAGGGCGATCATGACCTCGCCGAGCACGTCGGTCTGCTTCTGGTTGACGGCACCGTTGCCGATGCGCACCGGGCGGCTGTCCGCGTAACCGGGCAGGTGGTCGAGCTCACGCTCGGGCAGCTCGCGTCCACCGTCGACCGCGTACATGATCTGCATGTCCTCGGGGTCGCCGGCGATGGCCCGCACCAGCCAGTCGCGCCACAGCTTGGTGGCGCCGACGTAGCCGGACTTGAGGAGGGACTCAAGGGTCAGCGACGCGTCGCGCAGCCAGCAGTAGCGGTAGTCCCAGTTGCGGCCGCCGCCGAAGTCCTCCGGCAGGCTCGTGGTGGCCGCCGCGACGATGCCGCCGCGCCGGGTGTCGGTGAGCAGCCGCAGGGTGAGCAGCGAGCGCACCACCTCGGCACGGTAGGGGCCCTCGTAGGTGCAGCGGGAGGCCCACTGCGACGAGCGCGCGTGCGTGGACTCGATCCGGGAGTGGATGTCCAACGGCGGGGGGATGGGCTTGTAGGACGCGACCCAGGTCGTCGAGAAGTTGTAGTGCTCGCCAGCCCTCACCGTCCAGCGGTCCCGGTGGTGCGGGCCGTCGGGGCGGGGGAGGCGGGACCCGCGGAAGACCAGCATGTCGTTGCCGGCGATGGCCGTGATGACCTCGGTGTCCTCCTCGTGGCCGGGCGAGTGGGCGACCCAGGGCCGGATGCGGCCGTAGCCGAAGCGCACGACCCACTCCTGCAGCATCTCCACCTCACCCTCCAAGCCCTCGACGACGCGCACGAGGTCGGCCCGGCCGTCGCCGAGGGGCATCAGGTCGGTGACCTTGACCGAGCCGGTCGACGTCGTGTGGACCGTCTCGAGGACGAACGAGTCACCGCGGTAGGCGCGCGTCGTGGTGGCCTCGCCGACGGGGCCGATCAACCACCGGCCGTGCTCCGGGGTGCCCAGGAGCGCGGTGAAGCAGGAGGAGGAGTCGAAGCGGGGCAGGCAGAGCCAGTCGACGGATCCCTCCCTCGACACCAGGGCAGCGGTCTCGGTGTCGCCGATGGCGGCATAGTCCTCGATGGGAGTGCTCATCACGTCAGGCTAGGCCTTGGGGACCGTGCCCGCCCGGAGGGTGGGGTGGGCTGTCGGTGGCGGCACTTAAGGTGGAGGGCGTGACTGTTGCCAAGGCCTCCGGCTCCCGCCTCCACGACCGGATCGTCGTCCAGGGCGCCCGCGAGCACAATCTCAAGAACATCCACATCGACATCCCGCGAGACTCCCTCGTGGTCTTCACCGGGCTCTCCGGCTCGGGCAAGTCGTCCCTCGCCTTCGACACGATCTTCGCCGAGGGGCAGCGCCGCTACGTCGAGTCGCTGTCGGCCTATGCACGCCAGTTCCTCGGCCAGATGGACAAGCCGGACGTGGACTTCATCGAGGGGCTGTCACCGGCCGTCTCGATCGACCAGAAGTCGACCAACCGCAACCCGCGCTCCACCGTCGGCACGATCACCGAGGTCCACGACTACCTGCGCCTGCTCTTCGCCCGGGTCGGCCGGCCGCACTGCCCCGTGTGCGGTGAGCCGATCACCCGGCAGAGCCCGCAGCAGATCGTCGACCGGCTCCTCGAGCTGCCCGAGCGAACCCGCTTCCAGGTCCTGGCCCCCGTGGTCCGCGCGCGCAAGGGTGAGTTCGTCGACCTCTTCGCCGAGCTCCGGGCCAAGGGGTACAGCCGGGCCCTCGTCGACGGCGAGGTCGTGTCGCTGTCGGACCCGCCGACGCTGGAGAAGCAGGTCAAGCACACCATCGACGTGGTCGTCGACCGTCTCGTGGCGAAGGGGGACGAGGACCGGGCGGCGAAGCAGCGCGTGACCGACTCCGTGGAGACCGCCCTCGGGCTCGCCGGTGGCGTCCTCGTCATCGACTTCGTCGATCGTGAGGAGGACGACCCCGAGCGGCAGCGTCGCTACTCGGAGACGATGGCCTGCCCCAACAACCACGCCCTCAACATCGACGAGATCGAGCCCCGCTCCTTCTCCTTCAACTCTCCCTTCGGCGCGTGCCCGGTGTGCACCGGGCTGGGCACCGAGCTCGAGGTCGATGCCGACCTCGTCGTCCCGGACGACGACCTGACCCTCGGCGAGGGCGCGATCGCACCGTGGGCGCAGGGCACGCAGTCCGCGCAGTACTTCCAGCGGACGATGGCCGCGCTCGGCGACGACCTCGGCTTCGACATGGACACCCCGTGGCGGGCCCTGCCGAGCCGGGCCCGCGAGGCCCTGCTCGAGGGCCGCAACCACAAGGTCCACGTCAAGTACCGCAACCGCTTCGGGCGCGAGCGGTCCTACAGCACCGGCTTCGAGGGGGTCATCCCCTTCATCAAGCGGCGGCACACCGAGACCGAGTCGGACTGGAGCCGTGAGAAGTACGAGGGGTACATGCGCGAGATCCCGTGCCCCACGTGCGCGGGCACCCGGCTGAAGCCGGAGTCGCTGGCCGTGCTCGTGGGCGGTCGCAGCATCGCCGACGTGTCAGCGCTGTCCATCCGCGAGGCGGCCGGGTTCCTCGACACGGTGGACTTCAGCGAGCGTGAGCAGCAGATCGCCGAGCAGGTCATCAAGGAGATCAACGCCCGGCTCGGCTTCCTCCTCGACGTCGGCCTCGAGTACCTCTCGCTGTCGCGCGCGGCGGGCACGCTCTCCGGCGGCGAGGCCCAGCGCATCCGCCTCGCCACCCAGATCGGCTCCGGTCTGGTGGGGGTCCTCTACGTCCTCGACGAGCCGAGCATCGGCCTGCACCAGCGCGACAACCACCGGCTCATCGAGACGCTGACCCGACTGCGGGACCTGGGCAACACCCTGATCGTCGTCGAGCACGACGAGGACACGATCGCGGCGTCCGACTGGGTCGTCGACATCGGCCCCGGAGCGGGTGAGCACGGTGGTCACGTCGTGCACTCCGGACCCCTGGCGGAGCTGCTGACCAGTGAGCGCTCCGTCACCGGCCGCTACCTGTCGGGCGAGCTGGAGATCCCGCTGCCGGCCACGCGCCGCCCGCAGGACCCGGGGCGCGAGCTGACCGTCAAGGGCGCCAAGGAGAACAACCTCGTCGACATCGAGGTGACCTTCCCCCTGGGCAACTTCGTCGCGATCACCGGTGTGTCCGGCTCGGGCAAGTCGACGCTCGTCAACGACATCCTCTACAACGTCCTGGCCAACAAGCTCAACGGCGCCCGCCGGGTTCCCGGGCGGCACAAGACGGTCACCGGCCTGGACAACCTCGACAAGGTCGTCCACGTCGACCAGAGCCCCATCGGCCGGACCCCGCGGTCCAACCCGGCGACCTACACCGGGGTCTTCGACCACGTGCGCAAGCTCTTCGCCCAGACGAGCGAGGCCAAGGTCCGCGGCTACCAGCCCGGGCGCTTCTCCTTCAACGTCAAGGGCGGTCGCTGCGACGCCTGCTCGGGTGACGGCACGCTGAAGATCGAGATGAACTTCCTGCCCGACGTCTACGTGCCGTGCGAGGTCTGCCACGGGGCGCGCTACAACCGGGAGACCCTCGAGGTCCACTTCAAGGGCAAGAACATCGCCGAGGTCCTCGACATGCCGATCGAGGAGGCCGAGGACTTCTTCGCGGCGGTCCCGGCCATCGCCAGGCACATGAAGACGCTCAACGCGGTGGGTCTGGGCTATGTGCGCCTCGGCCAGCCGGCGACGACCCTCTCCGGTGGGGAGGCCCAGCGGGTCAAGCTCGCCGCCGAGCTGCAGAAGCGGTCCAACGGACGCACCATCTACGTCCTCGACGAGCCCACGACCGGGCTGCACTTCGAGGACATCCGCAAGCTCCTGATCGTCCTGCAGGGCCTGGTCGACAAGGGCAACAGCGTGCTGGTCATCGAGCACAACCTCGACGTGATCAAGTGCGCCGACTGGGTGATCGACATGGGCCCCGAAGGGGGATCCGGCGGCGGTCAGGTCGTGGCGAGCGGGACCCCGGAGCAGGTGGCGGCCGTGCCGCGCTCCTTCACGGGGCAGTTCCTGAAGCCGGTCCTCACCGCGGCTGCCACCAAGCCCATCGTCGGCCAGTTGGTCGTCGAGGAGGACGTGACCCCCGTGACGAAGGGGGCGAAGAAGGCCGCCAAGAAGACCACCACGAAGAAGGCCTCGGCCGCGAAGAATGTCCCGGCCAAGAAGGCCGCAGCCAAGAAGGCCACCGTCTCGAGCAAGGCGACCGCCGCCGCCCGCCGGGCGAAGAAGGCCGGCTGACGGACAGGAGAAGGCGATGGATGAGGTGCCGCCCAACGAAGGGACTTCGGCGCGCGACACCCCACCCATCGCCGCCCCGCAGCCCATCGCCGCACCGCGCCGCACGTGTCCCTTGGCACGACGAAGGGAGAGGCCCTGAGGGCCCCTCCCTTCGAAACGGACTGCGTCGCAGACCAAGTCCTACCCAGCTCAGTCCTCGCCGAGGTAGGCCTTGCGGACCTCGTCGCTGTGCAGCAGCTCGTGGCCGGTGCCCTGGGTGACGATCTTGCCGACCTCGAGCACGTAGCCCGTGGTCGCCAGGCGCAGGGCGGCGCGGGCGTTCTGCTCGACGAGCAGGATCGTCGTGCCCTGGGACTGCAAGGTCTTCACCGTGGACATGATCTTCTTCATCATGATCGGCGAGAGGCCCATCGAGGGCTCGTCGAGCATGAGCAGCTTGGGCCGGGAGAGCATGGCCCGGCCCATGGCGAGCATCTGCTGCTCACCACCGGAGAAGGTGCCGGCCGGCTGGTTGCTGCGCTCACCCAGGATCGGGAAGAGCTCGTAGGCCGCGTGGATGTCCTTGGTGATCTCCTTGTCCCGACGCCCGAAGGCGCCCAGACGCAGGTTTTCCTCCACGGTCATCTTCGGGAAGATGCGCCGACCCTCGGGGGAGTGGGCCAGCCCCATGGTGACGATCTCGTGCGCGGGCATGCTGTCGATCCGCTTGCCCTGGAAGGTGATCTCACCGCCGCTGGGCCGCAGCAGGCCGGAGATCGTGCGCAGGGTGGTCGTCTTGCCGGCACCGTTGGTCCCGATGAGGGTGACGACCTCCCCTTCGTCGACGGAGAAGGAGATGCCCTTGACCGCGACGATCTTGCCGTAGGAGACCTCGAGGTCCTTGATCTCGAGCATCGAGCTCATCGGCCGTCCTCCTCGTCGTGGGTGGCGGCACTGAAGGTGGTCTCGAGCTCGAGCGCCTCGACCTCTTCGTCCTCGTCGTCGGCCGCGCCGATGTAGGCCTCGATGACCCGGGGGTCGGACTGCACCTCCCCGGGGGTGCCCTGCACGAGGACCTCCCCACGCACGAGGCACAGGACGCGGTCGCACAGGGTGAAGATGAACCGCATGTCGTGCTCGATGACGACGACCGCCAGGCCGGAGTCGCGGATCTTGAAGATCAGCTCCATGGCCTGCTCGGTCTCCTTGGGGTTCATCCCCGCGGTGGGCTCGTCGAGCAGCAGGACCTTGGGATCGGTCGCGAGGGCGCGCGCGATCTCCAGCCGGCGCTGGTCGCCGTACGGCATGTTGCGTGCGAGGACGTGTGCGCTGGCGCCGAGCCCGACGTACTTGAGCAGCTCGTGGGCGCGCTCGGTCGTCTCCCGCTCCTCCCGTCGGAACTTCGGGCCGCGGATGATCGAGGTGAAGGCCCCCGAGGAGGTGCGGCAGAAGCGTCCGACCATGACGTTCTCCAGCGCCGTCATGTTGCCGAAGAGGCGGATGTTCTGGAAGGTGCGGGCCATCCCTGCCTTGACCACTGCACGGGGCTTCGGCGGGATCGTCGTGCCGAAGAGCGAGACCTGCCCCTCGGTGGGCTTGTACATCCCCGTGAGGCAGTTGAAGAAGGTCGTCTTGCCGGCGCCGTTGGGGCCGATGAGGCCGACGATCTCGCCCTCTCGCACCTCCATCGACACGTCGCCGACGGCGACGAGGCCACCGAAGCGCATGGTGACGTTGCGGGCGTCGAGGATCAGCTTGGGCGCCCCCTTCGCCTCGGCGTCGGGTGGGGTGACGGTAGCGGTACTCATTTGGCTGCCTCCAGCTCGTCCATGACCACTGTCTCGGCCAGGTCCTCGTCGTCGTCGTGGAACTCCAGCTGACGGCGCTTGCTCGCGATGAGTCCCTCGGGACGCACTCGCATCATGACGACGAGCACGAGCCCGAACATCAGGAGGCGGTAGTCATCGAGGAAGCGCAGCTTCTCAGGGAGGAACTTCAGGATCGCTGCACCCACGAGGACACCGCCCACGGTGCCCATGCCGCCGAGGACGACGGCAGCCAGCAGGAAGGCGGACTCGAGGAAGATGTAGCTGTCGGGGGAGACCGCCTGGTCCATGTGTGCCTTGACCGTGCCCGCCATGCCGGCGAGCGAGGCGCCACCGGCGAAGGCAAGGATCTTGAGGCCGAAGACGTTGACGCCCATGGCCTCTGCGGCCCGCTCGTCCTCGCGGATCGCCACCCAACCGCGCCCGATGCGGGAGTTGTTGAGGTGGGTGAAGACGACGATGACGAAGACGATGAGGGCGATGAGGACGAAGTAGTAGTTGCCCGCCCGCGGGATGTCGATGCCGAGGATGTTGTGGGTGTCCCCGAAGTTGAACCCGAAGAAATTCAGGTCCGGGATGGCGTTGATGCCATTGGACCCACGGGTGATCATCGGGCCGGACTGGCCGTCGAGGTTGAACATCGCCAGACGGAAGATCTCACCGAAGGCGAGCGTCACGATGGCCAGGTAGTCACCGGACACCCGCAGCGTGGGGGATCCGATGATCAGGCCGAGGACGCTCGAGACGAGGCCACCGATGACCATCACGACGAGGAAGGGGGGCTTCCACCCGATCGTCGCGAAGGCCGAGTAGGACATCGTCGCGCCGACGTAGGCACCGGCACCGAGGAAGGCGATGTAGCCCAGGTCGAGCAGGCCGGCGAGACCGACCACGATGTTGAGCCCCAGGGCCGTGGCCGCGAAGATCAGCACGTTGCCGGCGATGTTGAGGTTGGCCTCGGACCCGCTCTGGGTGAAGGGGAAGGCCAGGACGACGACGAAGGTCGCGAGCATGAAGACCCGGTGGTGGCGCATCGTGACGCCACCGATATACGACGCCATGTTGGAGCGGGTCGCCGTCAGCGTGACGCCGATCAGCATGCCGACGAGCAGCACGAGCACCCACGGGTCCTCTTGCTTGAGGGCGTACTGGGCCGTGTAGAGAGCGACGCCGACGAGCACGGCGATGACGATGATCTCGAGCCACGCAGGCAGCGCGATCGCGGCCGGGTCGAGGACCTTGGCCTCGGGCCGCAGGTAGCCGCCGGCGGTGATGAGCAGGGCGCCGAGGAGCGCGACCCACACGCCTTCGTTGGCGTTGATCAGCCCACCGGTCTCGTGCGTGATGGCCACGAGCGTCGCGACGGCGAAGAGCGTGGCCGTGACGCCGATCGTGCGCAGCCCGCGAGCGGCGTCGATGTGGTCCGACCAGCGACCCAGCGGGCCGGCGGCGACGAGCGCGAGCAGCAGGGCGAGAGCGCCCATGACGATGGCGTACACCTGCAGGGTGACCGGCCAGAACCGGACCGAGATGTCACCGAGGATCGGCTCGTAGCTCCAGGACAGGAGCCCGGAGACGACGAGGAGGACGGAGCCCGCCAGTGCGAGGGGGCCGGTGAGACGGGGATTGCGGGACAGCGAGCTCATGCGCGGTCCACCACCTTTGCGCCCATGATTCCTTGGGGCCTGAAGACGAGAACGAGGATGAGGATCGAGAAGGCCCAGATGTCCTTCCACGGGGAGCCGCCGGGCATGTACTGGATGGCCATCGACTCGAGGACTCCGAGGACCAGGCCACCGACGACGGCGCCCTGGATGTTGCCGATGCCTCCGAGGACGGCGGCGGTGAAGGCCTTCAGTCCGTAGATGAAGCCCATCTTGAAGTTGATGTTGGTCGTCTGGAGCCCGTAGGCGACGCCGGCGACGGCAGCGAGCGCGGCGCCGATCGCGAAGGCGGTCACGATGATGCGGTCGACGTTGATGCCCATCAGCCGAGCCGTGTCCGGGTCCTGCGAGACGGCCTGCATCGCGCGGCCGCTGCGGGTGCGGTTGATGTAGTACCAGAGGCCGACGGCACTGAGGACCAGGCACACGATGGTGAAGATGGCGGGGCGCTGCAGGATGATGCCGCCGACGTCGAAGGACTCGCCGGAGATGCCGTCGACCTGGGGGAAGACGACCTTCTGCTTGGCCGACGGGAAGTCGAAGGGGTTGGCCTGCGAGATGAAGAGGGTCGGGTCGTTGTAGCCGACCCGGACGAGCTCCTGCAGGAAGACCGAGATGCCGATGGCCGTGATGAGGGGCGCCAGTCGCGGGGCATTGCGGAGGGGGCGGTAGGCGATCCGCTCCATGATGACGGCGACCGCGACGGACGCGGCGATGGCCCCGATCAGGATGAGCGGCAGGGTCCACAACGCCGTCTGCCCCGGGAAGAGGATCAGCGAGGTGGAGAGCGCACCGAAGGCGCCGATCATGAAGATCTCGCCGTGCGCGAAGTTGATGAGCTGGATGATGCCGTAGACGACTGTGTAGCCGACAGCGATCAGGGCGTACAAGGAGCCGATGGTCAGACCGTTGACGATCTGCTGGGCGACGAGTTCCACGCGTCCTCCTGGGACGTGGCCGCAGGTTGTGCGGCCACCACGTGTCGAGGGAAGTGTCGAGAGGTGTGTCGACTGACGTCGAGGTCGTGCTCGCCATTGGGGTGGGGATGCATGGTGCGTCCCCACCCCAATGGCGGATCTGACCGAGCGGGTCAGATCAGGTCGATCACTTGAACTCCTCGGTGTTGACGTCCTTCCAGGCGCCGCCCTTGACCTCGTAGACCGTCAGGATGCGGGTGGTCGTGTCGCCGTACTCGTCGAAGGCGACCTTGCCGGTGACGCCGTCGAAGGAGACGTCCTTCATGGCGTCGATGGTGCCCTGGCGGGCGTCCTCGACCGTCTCGGCGTCCTTGAGGGAGACCTTCATCGCCTCGATGATCGCAGTGGCGGCGTCGTAGGAGTAGGCGCCGTAGGCCTCGGCCGGGTCGCTGTAGCCAGCCGCCTCGTAGTCGTCGAGGAACTTCTTGCCGGCGTCGAGGCTTGCCGTGGGAGCGCCCACCGAGGTGGCGAGGTCGCCGGCGGCGTCCTTTCCGGCGAGCTTGATGAACTCTGGCGAGAAGATTCCGTCTCCGCCCATGAGGGGCACGTCCAGGCCGCCGGCCTTCATCTGCTGGCTCAGCGGTGCGGCCTGCGGGTACTCGCCGCCGTAGTAGACCGCCTTGGGCTTCTTGGCCTTGAGCGAGGAGACGACGGCCGAGAACTTGTCCTCGTCCGGGTTGATCGTCTCGGCCGCGACGATCTTGCCGCCGAGCTTCTTGTACTCCGCGGAGAAGGCGTCGACCAGACCCTGGCCGTAGGTCTTCTTGTCGTGGACCGTCGCGAGCTCCTTGATGCCAGCCTTCTCGTACAGGTAGCGGGCGGCGAAGGGGCCCTGGATGGCATCCGTGGTGCAGGTGCGGAAGTAGCTGTCGTAGACGCGCTCGGGGGCGTCGGCGGGCTTGGCGCCGCGGGTCAGCGTCGGGTTGGTGTTGGCCGGCGAGACCATGGTGATCTTCGCCTTGTCGAGGATCGGCTGGACCGGACCGGCGACGGAGGAGTTCAGGGTGCCGACGACACCGATGACGTCCTTGTCGGAGGCGAGCTTGGAGGCGGCATTCTTGCCGACCTCGGGCTTGCCCTCGTCGTCCTCGGGGACGACCTCGATCTTCCAGTCGCCGAGGTCCCCGGAGTCGTTGGCCTGCTTGGCAGCAAGCTCGACGGAGTGCTGGATGCCGAGTCCGAGGGCCGAGAGGTCACCGGAGAGTGGCGAGATGACACCGATCTTGACGACCTTGTCTCCGCTGCCGGCTCCGTCGCTGGAGCCGCCACTGTCGCCGCCGCGGGTTCCGCATGCGGTCAGGGCCATGGATGCGACG
The DNA here is from genome assembly GCF_004295485.1 of Janibacter limosus. NCBI lineage: Bacteria > Bacillati > Actinomycetota > Actinomycetes > Micrococcales > Intrasporangiaceae > Janibacter > Janibacter limosus. The sequence goes on from NZ_CP036164.1 coordinate 1,262,711, forward strand.
AGGAGCGTCGCACCGGTTGAGATGACGGAACGCCTGTTCACGTGTCCTCCTGTTAGGGGTCTGGCCGTGGGGCCGCGGCCGGCAACGTCGGTGTCGCAGGCTGTGGAGGGGAATCTAAGCCCCCTGAGGAGGTGATCGGTCTCACTTGGCGAGACCGTGTCCGGCTCGTTACCAACTTCTGACCTTCCGCCACGAGGCGGCGGTGGTGGGAGGATGGCACCCCCAGCCACCACCCCTCTCGGAGGCCATCGTGACGACAACTCGCCGTACAGCCATCTGCCTCACGGCCGCATGCGTGGGCGGGGTCGGCGCCCTGGGCGCCTGCTCGTCCCAGGAGGAGACCACGGGGGCCCGGATCGCCACGAGCGACGTGCCCGAAGGGGGCGGCGTGATCCGTGACGGGGTGGTCATCACACAGCCACGGCCCGGTGAGTTCAAGGCCTTCGACGCGCGTTGTCCCCATCAGGGTTGCGCCGTCGACCGGGTGACGACCGAGGCGATCGCCTGCCCGTGCCACGGCAGTCAGTTCGCACTGGCGGACGGTGCCGTGACCAACGGGCCGGCGACCACGGGCCTCACGCCGAGGACCGCAACCGTCGACGGGGCTGACGTGGTCGTCTCGTAGGCTCGGGGGGTGGCAGACCCGGCAACCTACCGACCCGCTCCGGGCTCGATCCCGACGGACCCCGGGGTCTATCGATTCCGGGACGAGCACGGCCGGGTCATCTACGTCGGCAAGGCCAAGTCGCTGCGCTCGCGCCTCTCGTCCTACTTCCAGGACATCGGCGCACTTCACCCCCGTACCTCGCGCATGGTGCGCACCGGCGCGAGCGTGGAGTGGACGGTCGTCTCCACCGAGGTCGAGGCACTGCAGCTCGAGTACTCCTGGATCAAGGAGTACGACCCGCGCTTCAACGTCAAGTACCGCGACGACAAGTCCTATCCCTACCTTGCGGTGACCATGGGCGAGGAGTACCCGCGAGCCCAGGTCCTGCGCGGGGCCAAGCGCAAGGGGACGCGGTACTTCGGTCCGTACACCCACGCCTGGGCGATCCGCGAGACCCTGGACCTGCTCCTGAGGGTCTTCCCCGTACGCACCTGCAGCGCAGGGGTCTTCAAGCGCGCCGAGCAGTCGGGGCGTCCCTGCCTCCTCGGCTACATCGACAAGTGCTCGGCGCCCTGCGTGGGTCGGGTCAGCGCGCAGGAGCACCGCGAGCTGGCCCAGGAGCTCTGTGACTTCCTGGCCGGCGACACGGCGCGCTTCGTGCGGCGCCTGGAGCGTCAGATGAAGGCCGCGGCCGCGGACCTCGACTTCGAGCAGGCTGCGCGGCTGCGCGACGACGTCGCCGCGCTGACCAAGGCCCTCGAGAAGTCCGCGGTCGTCCTGCCGGACGGCACGGACGCCGACGTCTTCGCGCTCGCCGACGACGAGCTCGAGGTGGCCATCCAGGTCTTCCACGTGCGCGGCGGACGTATCCGGGGTCAGCGCGGCTGGGTCGCCGAGAAGGACGCCGAGGACCTGCCGGGCCTCGTCGAGCACCTCCTCCAGCAGGTCTACGGTGGCGAAGGCGGCGAGAACGTCCCCAAGGAGGTCCTCGTCCCGGTGCTCCCACCCGACGCCGAGCTGGTCGCCGCGTGGCTGGGTCAGCGACGGGGGAGCAGCGCCGACCTGCGCGTCCCTCAGCGCGGTGACAAGCGGTCCTTGATGGAGACCGTCGCCCGCAACGCCCAGCAGTCCTTGGCTCGCCACAAGGTGGCCCGCGCGGGCGACCTGACGGCACGCAGCCAGGCCCTGCAGGACCTGCAGGAGATCCTCGGTCTGGACGACGCCCCCCTTCGTATCGAGGGGTACGACATCAGCCACATCCAGGGCAGCGACGTGGTCGGGTCGATGGTCGTCTTCGAGGACGGGCTGGTCCGCAAGGCGGAGTACCGCAGGTTCATCGTGCGGGGCGACGTCGACGGGCGCACCGACGACACGGCGGCGATGCACGAGGTCCTCACCCGTCGCTTCCAGAGACACCTGAAGGACCGCGAACGCGATGCGACCGACCCCGACACGGGGGAGACGCGTCGCTTCGCCTACCCGCCCAACCTCGTGGTCGTCGACGGTGGGGCCCCGCAGGTCGCAGCCGCGCAGCAGGTGCTCGACGAGCTGGGGATCGACGACGTGGCCATCGTCGGACTGGCCAAACGACTCGAGGAGGTCTGGGTGCCCGGCGACGAGCACCCCGTGATCCTCCCGAGGACCAGCGAGGCGCTCTACCTGCTGCAGCGTCTGCGCGACGAGTCGCACCGCTTCGCCAACACCTTCCACCGCGAGCGTCGCAGCAAGTCGATGACGCGCAGTGCACTCGACGGGATCCCCGGTCTCGGCGAGGCCAGGCGTGGGGCCCTGCTGGCGCGCTTCGGCTCCGTCAAGCGGATCCGCGCCGCCAGCCCGGAGGAGATCGCCACCACCGTGGGCATCGGACCTGCACTGGCGCAGCGGATTGCGGCAGAGTTGGCAGGGGAGTCCCCGACACCCGCCGTGAACCTCACCACCGGTGAGGTCCTCGACGAAGGAGAGCAGCCGTGAGTGAAGTCGACACCGTGATGCGTGAGCCGGGTGACCCCGGGCCCGAGATCGTCGTCGTGACCGGCATGAGCGGAGCCGGCCGGTCGACGGTCGGCAAGGTCATGGAGGACCAGGGCTGGTACGTCATCGACAACCTGCCCATCAGCCTGCTGCCGGACCTCCTGCACATCTCGGCAGAGCGCGAGGGCAAGCTCGTCGGCGACAGCCCCGTCAAGCGCATCGGCATCGTCCTCAACGTCCGGGCCCAGGGCTTCGACACGCTCGCCGAGTCGATCCGGCTGCTCACGGAGCGGGGTTGGCGCACCCACCTGATCTTCCTCGACGCCACCAACGAGGCCCTCGTGCGGCGCTTCGAGAGCGTGCGGCGCCCGCACCCCCTCCAGGGCACGGGCCGGCTGCTCGACGCGATCGTGCGCGAGCGCGAGGTACTGGCCGACCTGCGGGCCACGGCCGAGAGCGTCGTCGACACCTCGGGCCTCAACGTCCACCAGCTCAGCCGCAAGGTCGGCCCCCTCTTCATGACGGGGTCCGACGAGCGACTGCGGCTGGCAGTGCTGTCCTTCGGCTTCAAGTACGGGGTTCCCCTCGACGCGGACTTCGTCTTCGACATGCGCTTCCTGCCCAACCCCTTCTGGGTGCCCGAGCTGCGCCCCCACACGGGCCGCGAGACCCAGGTCGCTGACTTCGTGCTCTCCCAGCCCGGTGCCCAGGAGTTCATCGACGGCGTGGAGACCCTGATGGACCCGGTGATCGCGGGCTACCTTCGGGAGAACCGCCGGTACGTCACGCTCGCGGTCGGGTGCACCGGTGGCAAGCACCGGTCGGTCGCCATCGCCGAGGCAGTGGCCGCGCGACTGTCCTCGGACGAGGTCACGACCTTCGTGGTCCATCGTGACCTGGGGCAGGAGTGATGGTGGATGCCCTGAGGTCCGCCAAGGTCGTCGCCCTCGGCGGTGGCCACGGCCTCGCGGCGAGCCTGTCCGCCCTTCGCCTCGTCTGCGACCAGGTCACCGCGATCGTGACCGTCGCGGACAACGGCGGGTCCTCGGGTCGGCTGCGCACCGACTACGGGGTCCTGCCACCGGGCGACCTGCGGATGGCACTGACCGCGCTGTGCGACGACAGCGAGTGGGGCCAGACGTGGAGCGACGTCCTTCAGCACCGCTTCACGGGCGACGGCGAGATGTCCGGTCACGCGCTGGGCAACCTGCTCATCGTCGCCCTCTGGCAGCTGCACGAGGACCCGGTGAGCGGCCTGGACCTCGTCGGTCGGCTGCTCAGCACCCGGGGGCGGGTGCTGCCGATGGCCGCAGAGCCCCTCGATCTCGTCGCCGAGGTCAGCGGTCTGGACCCGACGGACCCTGCGGCGCTCACGACGGTCCGTGGCCAGGTGGCGGTGGCCGGCACGACGGGCCTCGTCGAGTCGATCTCGCTCGTCCCCGAGAACCCCGCGGTCCGTCACGAGTCGATCGAGGCGGTCGAGGAGGCCGACCACATCATCCTGGGGCCCGGGTCCTGGTACACGTCGGTCCTGACCCACCTGCTGGTCCCGGAGCTTCGCGACGCCCTGACCCGGGCGAGCGCACGCAAGGTGCTGACGCTCAACCTGGAGATGCACACCGCGGAGACGCGCGGGTTCTCCGCCACCCGGCACCTGGAGACCCTGCACGCCGTGGCGCCGGAGCTGCGCTTCGACACCGTCCTGGCCGACCCGTCCACCATCGAGGAGCGCGACCGGCTCGAGAGCGCCTGCGTCCAGCTCGGTGCAGAGCTGGCCGTGGCCCCGCTCGCACGGCTGGACCGGGCGGGGGAGCATGACGCACTGCGACTCGCGGCGGCCTATCGTGACATCCTCTCGTGAAGCCGGTGACGCAGCAGCGATGACGGGACGAGCAGACGACGTGGAAGGGACCCACCGATGGCGATGACCGACAAGGTCAAGGACGAGCTGAGCCGAGTCGAGGTGACCAAGACCTGCTGCCGCAAGGCGGAGGTCGCCAGCCTGCTCCGCTTCGCCAACGGTCTGCACCTCGTCAACCGCCAGATCGTCATCGAGGTCGAGCTCGACAGCGCGCAGACGGCCCGACGCCTGCGCAAGAACATCAAGGAGCTCTACGGCTACGACTGCGACCCGATCGAGCAGCTGGCCGCAGGTGGCCTGCGTCGGGGCAGCCGGTACCTGGTCCGGGTCAGCAAGGACGGGCAGGCCCTGGCCCGCCAGACCGGGATCATCGATGCCGACGGGCGTCCGGTCCGCGGGTTGCCCCCGAGGGTCGTCGGAGGCTCCCAGTGCGACGCCGAGGCCGCGTGGCGCGGAGCCTTCCTCGCGCACGGGTCGCTCACCGAGCCGGGCCGCAGCTCCTCGCTCGAGATCACCTGCCCGGGTCAGGAGGCCGCGCTGGCCCTCGTCGGCGCGGCGCGGCGTCTGGACATCCCCTCCAAGGCCCGTGAGGTGCGGGGGATCGACCGGGTCGTCATCCGTGACGGTGACGCGATCGGTGCCATGCTCACGCGCCTGGGCGCCCACGAGGCCGTGCTGGCCTGGGAGGAGCGCCGCATGAGGCGCGAGGTGCGTGCCACGGCCAACCGCCTTGCCAACTTCGACGATGCCAACCTGCGCCGCTCGGCGCGTGCCGCGGTCGCGGCCGGTGCCCGCGTGCAGCGTGCACTCGAGATCCTCGGGGACGACATCCCCGACCACCTGCGCGAGGCCGGGCAGCTCCGGCTGGAGCACAAGGAGGCCTCGCTCGAGGAGCTCGGCCAGCGAGCCGACCCGCCCATGACCAAGGACGCGGTCGCCGGCCGCATCCGGCGCCTGCTCGCCATGGCCGACAAGCGTGCCGAGGACGACGGCATCCCCGGGACCGAGTCCACGCTCACCTCGGACATGCTCGACGGCTGATCGTCGACCGGGCGCCGTCCCCCCGGCGTGATGCAGGCCATAGGGTGAAGGGATAGCGGAGCCGCGCTCGCGGCGATCGTTGGATCTCCCAGGAGGCAACCCACAGTGACTGTTCGTGTAGGCATCAACGGATTCGGCCGGATCGGTCGTAACTTCTTCCGCGCCGTTGCGGCGGCGGGCGCAGACGTGGAGGTGGTGGCCTTCAACGATCTGGGCGACGACGCCACCCAGGCCCACCTGCTCAGGTACGACTCGATCCTCGGCCGCTTCGACGGCACCGTCGAGGTCGTCGAGGGCGGCATCAGCGTCGACGGGCGACTCATCACCTCGCTCGCCGAGCGCGACCCCGCGCAGCTGCCATGGGGCGACCTGGGCGTCGACGTCGTCATCGAGTCCACGGGGCTGTTCACCGACGCCGACGCGGCCCGCGCCCACATCGACGCCGGCGCCAAGAAGGTCATCATCTCGGCGCCCGCCAAGAACGCCGACATCACGATCGTCATGGGCGTCAACCACGACCAGTACGACGCCGGCAAGCACACGATCGTCTCCAACGCCTCGTGCACGACCAACTGCCTGGCTCCGATGGCCAAGGTCCTCAACGACGGGCTCGGGATCACCAAGGGCCTGATGACGACCATCCACGCCTACACCGCGGACCAGAACCTCCAGGACGGGCCGCACAAGGACCTGCGGCGGGCCCGGGCCGCCGGGCTCAACATCGTCCCGACCTCCACGGGCGCCGCCAAGGCCGTGGCCCTGGTGCTCCCCGAGCTGGAGGGCAAGCTCGACGGCTACGCCCTTCGCGTCCCTGTGCCGACCGGCTCGGTCACGGACCTCACCTTCGAGGCGGGTCGAGAGACGACGGTCGAGGAGGTCAACGCGATCATGCTGGCCGCGGCCACCGAGGGACCGCTCGTGGGCAAGCTCGTGTACACGGCGGACCCGATCGTCTCCAAGGACATCGAGACCGACCCCGCGAGCTGTATCTTCGACTCCGGCCTCACCAAGGTCATCGGCAACCAGGTCAAGGTGGTCGGCTGGTACGACAACGAGTGGGGCTACTCCAACCGCCTCGTCGACCTCGTCGTCCACGTCGGATCGACCTTGTGAACCACTGCACGCACCACCCCGAAAGGCATCCCACCTCGTGAAGACCCTCGCTGAGCTCGGCGACCTGCGCGGCAAGCGCGTCCTCGTCCGCTCCGACCTCAACGTCCCGCTGGACGGCCAGACCATCACCGACGACGGTCGGATCCGCGCGTCGCTCCCCACGATCACGCAGCTGACGCAGGCGGGGGCGCGCGTCGTCGTCTGCGCGCACCTCGGGCGGCCCAAGGGAGCACCCGACCCGCAGTTCTCGCTGGCGCCGGTCGCGGCCCGTCTCGGTGAGCTCCTCGGCACGGACGTCGCCTTCGCCGACGACACCGTCGGGGAGTCGGCCCGGTCCACGGTCGAGGCGCTGCAGGACGGGCAGGTCGCGCTGCTGGAGAACCTGCGCTTCAACCCCGGCGAGACGAGCAAGGACGAGGCCGAGCGGGGCGCCTTCGCCGACCAGCTGGCGCAGCTCGCGGACGCCTACGTGTCCGACGGCTTCGGGGTGGTGCACCGGGCGCAGGCATCCGTCTACGACATCGCCACCCGGCTGCCGGCCGCGATGGGTGGCCTGGTGCAGACCGAGGTGGACGTCCTGCAGCGTCTGACGAGCGACCCGGAGCGTCCCTATGCCGTGGTCCTCGGCGGCGCCAAGGTCAGCGACAAGCTGGGCGTCATCGACAACCTCCTCGGCACCGCCGACCGGCTGCTCATCGGTGGCGGCATGGTCTTCACCTTCCTCAAGGCCCAGGGGCACGAGGTGGGCAAGAGCCTGCTCGAGGAGGACCAGCTCGCCACGGTGACGGAGTACCTCGAGCGGGCCGAGCGCGACGGCGTCGAGATCATCCTCCCGACCGATGTCGTGGCCGCCACGGAGTTCTCCGCGGACGCGGAGCACGAGGTCGTCGCCGCTGATGCGATCCCGGCCGACCGGATGGGCCTGGACATCGGCCCCGACTCGGCCAAGCACTTCGCCGACAAGCTCGCCGACTGCCGGACCGTCTTCTGGAACGGACCGATGGGGGCCTTCGAGATGGCTCCCTACGCGTCCGGGACCGAGACCGTGGCCCGTGCCCTCGTCGAGGCGACGAAGGGAGGAGCCCTCACCGTCGTCGGTGGTGGCGACTCGGCCGCCGCGGTGCGCCAGCTCGGCTTCGCCGACAGCGACTTCGGCCACATCAGTACCGGTGGCGGTGCCAGCCTCGAGTACCTCGAGGGCAAGGAGCTCCCGGGTCTGTCCGTCTTCGATGGTGAGGAGGGCTGACATGGCCCAGGCACGCACCCCGCTCATGGCGGGCAACTGGAAGATGAACCTCGACCACCGCCAGGGCACCCACCTGGTGCAAAAGCTCGACTGGACGCTGCGCGATGCCAAGCACGACATGGCCAGCGTCGAGGTCGTCGTGGTTCCCCCCTTCACCGATCTGCGCTCGGTCCAGACCCTCGTCGAGGGCGACCGGCTCGCGCTGCGCTACGGCGCCCAGGACCTCAGCCCCCACGACGAGGGCGCGTACACCGGTGACATCTCGGGTGCCTTCCTCGCCAAGCTGGGCTGCACCTATGTCGTGGTCGGTCACAGCGAGCGACGTGACGGGCACGGCGAGAGCGACGAGCTCGTCGCGAGCAAGGCCGTGGCGGCCTACCGCCACGGGCTCGTGCCGATCGTCTGCGTGGGCGAGGGCCTCGAGGTGCGACAGGCCGGCGAGCACGTCGCCCACGTCCTGGCGCAGGTCGAGGGAAGCCTGGCGGGCATCACGCCGGAGCAGGCGCAGACCGTCGTCGTCGCCTACGAGCCCGTGTGGGCCATCGGCACCGGTGAGGTCGCGACGCCCGAGGACGCGCAGGAGGTCTGTGCGGCGATCCGCGGGAAGCTGGCAGAGCTCTACTCGGTCGAGACGGCGGACAAGGTCCGGGTCCTGTACGGCGGCTCGGTGAAGTCCGGCAACGTCGCCTCGATCATGGCCGGCGCCGATGTCGACGGGGCCCTGGTCGGCGGGGCGTCGCTCCAGCCCGAGGAGTTCGCCGCGATCTGCCGCTACCAACAGCACCTCACCGCCTGAGTCGTGGACGCAGGCTCAGGAGGTATCCTGACGCCGGCGTCACCACCACAGTGGCACCACACCCGAATGCTTCGACCGACAAGGACCTGATCGCGTGAACGCCGTCCGCATCGGACTGCAGGTGATCCTCGTGATCACCGGCTTGATCCTCACCCTGCTCATCCTCATGCACAAGGGGAAGGGCGGTGGCATGTCCGACATGTTCGGGGGCGGCATGTCCGCGTCCTTGGGCAGCTCCTCCGTCGCCGAGCGCAACCTCTCGAGGTTCACCGTGGTCATGGGCCTGATCTGGTTCACGGCCGTCGTCGGCATCGGCCTCATCGACCGCTTCGACGCCTGACGCGTCACTCACACACCAGGAGCTCGCATGGCAGGTGGCAGCGCGATCCGCGGCAGCCGTATCGGGGCCGGACCCATGGGCGAGGCCGAGCGCGGCGACGCGGCCCCGCGGGTCTTCGTGACCTACTGGTGCGCCAACGGCCACGAGGTCACGCCGTCCTTCTCCGTCGACGACAGCGTCGAGATCCCGCAGGAGTGGCGCTGCCAGCGCTGCGGACTCCCCGCAGGGCAGGACAAGGACAACCCGCCCGCCGCTCCGACGGCTGAGGTCTACAAGACCCACCTCGCCTACGTCAAGGAGCGTCGCTCCGAGACCGAGGGCGACGCCATCCTCGAGGAGCGACTGGGCGAGCTGCGTGACCGCGGCCTGATCCAGTGACTCGCTGACCACAGCACGACGAAGGGCGGCCACCTCCCGCGGGAGGTGGCCGCCCTTCGTCGTGCCCACGTGATGGCGACGGTGCCCTGACCAGCACCGACAGCAGGTCAGACCAGGCGGGCGGCGGCGGGCTCGTCGACCAGCCAGAGGGTGCGCTCGAGGCCCCGGACCTGTGCCGCGCTGCTCTCGGCGGCCGGTGCCCCGGCGACGCCTCGGGCCACGGCATCGGCCTTGTCCCCACCGGACACGACGAACCAGACCCCACGCGAGTTGGACAGGCAGTCGATCGTGATCGACACGCGCACGGGCGGCGGCTTGGGGGAGTCGTGCACCGCGACGACGAGGGCGTCGTCGCGCAGCTGCGCTGGGTGCCCGGGGAAGAGGGAGGCGACGTGCCCGTCAGGGCCCACGCCGAGCAGGACGACGTCCCACAGCCCGGACCCGTGCTCCCGCAGCGCCCGCTCGTAGGCAGCGGCCGACTCCTCCGCGGATGCCGAGGTGTCGGGTCCGGCGACCCGGTGCACGTGCTCCGGCACCAGGCCGAGGGAGGTCAGGCCGGCACGGTCGTTCTGGGTGTCGTTGCGGTCGTCGTCGCCGGCCGGCAGGTACCGCTCGTCGCCCCACCAGACGTGGACGCGGGACCAGTCCACGACGCCTCGCTGGCGGTGCTCTGCCAGCGCGCCGACCAGGGCCGACCCCATCGAGCCACCGGTCAGTGCCACGTGGGCGACGCCCCGCTCGACGACGGCATCCTGGACGGCCGCAAGCAACCGGCCGGCCGTCATGGCGGCCACGCTCGCTGCGTCAGGGTGGCGCAGGACCAGCGGGGCCGCCCCGCTCATGACGGATCCGCCGAGTCGAGTCGGTCGAGCACGGCCGACTTGACCGCATCGGCGCTGGAGCTGGCCTCCTCGGGTGCGGCCTCCACCATGGCGCTGCGCAGGGCCTTCTTGGAGGTCTCCGAGAGCTTCTCGGCCACGCGCCGGGCATCACTGGGGGAGGGGACCAGCCCGTCCTCCACCGCATCGGTCATCGTCATCCGACGCCGCGTGACCTTGGGCAGGCCTCGGGTGAGGGCGTCCTCGTAGACCTCGTCGGGGTCCAGGCGGCGCAGCTCGTCGGCAAGGCACTCGGCATCGGAGCGCGGTGCCAGAGCGATGGCCCGACGTGGCTGGCCGGCCTGATCGAGCGTCGCCGTGTCGTCGGAGAGCGGTCGCACGAGGTCGATCGGCCCGGAGCCTCGCTCCAGACGCACGCTGACCAGCCCGGAGCCCGTGCGTGAGCGCACGAGGGAGACCGGGCAGCGCAAGCGGTGCTGCAGCCACCCGGCGAGCAGGTCGGCCGAGGGGGAGTCCTCACCGCCGACGACCGTCGCGGCGGTGACCTGCTCGAAGGGCGCCTGGTCGAGCGTCGTCGCGAGCAGCCCACGCCACAGCGTGATCCGGCTCCACGCGAGATCGGTGTCACCCGGTGCGTAGGTGCGGGCCAGCCGCTTGAGTGTCGCCGAGATGCCTTCTGCCGCAGCGCAGTCGGTGACCCGACGTTGTGCCATGGCCCCCACGGGGTCCGCCGCGGGGTCCTTGGGCGTCTCGGTGGGCCACCAGGCGACCACCGGCGAGTCGGGCAGCATGAGTGGCGTCACGACGCTGCGCGCGTGCCGGGTCAGCTCGCCGAAGAGCCGCAGGACGACCACCTCGGACGCCCCGGCATCGCCCCCGACCCTGATCTGGGCATCGAGACGAGCCTTGCCGCGCGGGTTGGCGATGATCACGCAGATGATCCGCGCCGGATGCTGGTGGCTCGCCGAGTTGGCGACCGCCAGCGCCGCCTCGGCGTCGTCCTCGGGGACGACGACCACGAGGGTGAGCACGCGGCTGAGGGCCATGGCCCCCACGTCCTCACGGATCTCGATCAGCCGCTGGTTGACGGCGGAGGTGCTGGCGTTGGGCAGGTCGACGATCACGGCATCCTCCAGGTACGTCCGTCACGCTGCATCATCGCGTCGGCCGAGGGCGGACCCCACGTGCCGGCACCGTACTGCTCGACGGGGCCCTTCTGCTTGCTCCAGTAGCGCTCGATCGGGTCGAGGATCTTCCAGGACAGCTCGACCTCCTCGTGGCGGGGGAAGAGCGGCGGGTCACCCAGCAGCACGTCGAGGATGAGGCGCTCGTAGGCCTCGGGACTGGACTCGGTGAAGGCGCGCCCGTAGCCGAAGTCCATCGTCACGTCCCGCACCTCCATCTGGTTGCCCGGGACCTTCGCACCGAAGCGCATGGTCACCCCTTCGTCCGGCTGAACGCGGATGACGACGGCGTTCTGCCCCAGCTCCTCGGTCTCGGTGTCGGTGAAGGGGAGGTGCGGCGCCCTCTTGAAGACGACCGCGATCTCCGTCACCCGACGGCCGAGCCGCTTGCCCGTCCGCAGGTAGAAGGGGACACCCGCCCAGCGACGGGTCTCGATGTCCAGGCGCAGGGCCGCGTAGGTCTCGGTCGTCGAGTCGGCGGCCACGCCGTCCTCGTCGAGGTAGCCGATGACCTTGTCACCGCCCTGCCAGCCGGCCGCGTACTGCCCCCGGACCGTGCCGCGGCCGAGGTCGTCGGGGACCCGGACTGCCTCGAGGACCTTCTCCTTCTCGGTGCGCAGGGATCCTGCCGCAAAGCTCGTGGGCTCCTCCATCGCGGTGAGGGCGAGCAGCTGGAGGAGGTGGTTCTGGATGACGTCACGAGCGGCGCCGATGCCGTCGTAGTAGCCCGCGCGGCCACCGATGCCGATGTCCTCGGCCATGGTGATCTGCACGTGGTCCACGTAGTGGCTGTTCCACACCGGCTCGAACATCTGGTTGGCGAACCGCAGGGCGAGGAGGTTCTGGACCGTCTCCTTGCCGAGGTAGTGGTCGATGCGGAAGATGGCGTCCGGGGGGAAGACCTCCTCGACGATCGCGTTGAGCTCCTGCGCGCTCACCAGGTCGTGGCCGAAGGGCTTCTCGATGACGACCCGACGCCACGAGTCCTCCGTCGCCGTCGCCAGCCCCGACCTCTGCAGCTGCTGGCAGACGGTGGAGAAGAACCCCGGGGGGATGGACAGGTAGAAGGCGTGGTTGCCTCCCGTCCCGCGCTGCTCGTCGAGCTCCTGGACGGTCTGGGCCAGCAGGTCGAAGGCGTCGTCGTCGTCGAAGGTGCCCGGCACGAAGCGGAATCCCTCCGAGAGGCTGCGCCACACCTCCTCGCGGAAGGGGGTGCGCGCGTGCTCGCGCACGGCGTCGTAGACGACCTTGCCGAAGTCCTGGTCGGCCCAGTCCCGCCGGGCGAAGCCGACGAGGGAGAAGCCCGGCGGCAGCAGGCCGCGGTTGGCCAGGTCGTAGATCGCCGGCATGAGCTTCTTGCGGGCGAGATCGCCCGTCACCCCGAAGAGGACGAGGCTGCACGGGCCGGCGATGCGCGGCAGGCGCTTGTCGCGCGGGTCACGCAGCGGGTTGGTCTCGGCGGTGACGCGGGCCGGGCTCATCCGCGGGTCCCGCGCAGCGCGTCGGTGACCTGGGCGAGCCCGGCGTCGTGGTCGGTGAGGTGCAGGACCAGGACCGGTCGGCCCTGGTCGGCAAGCACCCGGGCATCGCCGCCGGACTGCGCGTCGATGAACTCGCCGAGGGTGAAGTCGCGCCCGGGGACCGGCAGGTCCTGCTGCGGCACGTCGGTGACCTGGATGTACACGCCCGTCGCCGGACCACCCTTGTGGTACTGCCCCGTCGAGTGCAGGAAGCGAGGACCCCAGCCGAAGGTGACCGGGCGCTGCACCCGCTCTGCGAGCGCGTCCGCCACCTCGGCGAAGGGGGTGTCCGCCTCCCGGTCGAGGTAGGCCATGACGGCCACGTAGCCGTGCTCGGGGTCGAGCTGGCCCAGGAGTGCCTCGACGGCGCCGTCGAGCGTCGTCGCGCCACCCAGCCAGTCGCCACCGTGGTGGGCGATCGTCACCGCACCGTCGCTGGCGTCGGTGCTGGTCGCGGCCGCGCCGTCACCGGACATCAGGTCACGAGCGGCCTGCTTGGCGCTCTCGACGTCGGGCTGGTCGAAGGGGTTGATGCCCAGGAGCCGGCCGGCAACCGAGGTCGCCGTCTCCCACAGGAGGAACTGCGCACCGAGGGAACCTCCGACATCGACGGTCGAGGCCGCCCCGGGGGCCGACTCGTCGCCGTCGTCGGGCACGAGCCGCACGATCGTCGCGTCCGCGGGGGGCGCGCTGTGACCGGGGGAGCGCAGGACGACGGGCAGCAGTCCCTTGCCCTGCTTGCCCGTGGACTCGGCGATGAGCTGCTCCGCCCAGTCGCCCAGGCCGCGGGCCGTGGTCCCGTGGTCGACCAGGTAGATCTTGTCGCGGAGGGGATCGGTCCCGCCCATGGCTGCTCCCAGACGCAGCGCCGGGTTGGCCTCGTCGTCCTCGGCGAGCAGGTCGGCGACCGACTCGGCGTCGTCGAGCAGGACCTCGATGTCGACGCCGGCCAGACCGGAGGGGACGAGGCCGAAGGCGGTGAGGGCCGAGTAGCGACCGCCCACGTCGGGGTCGGCGTTGACGACCCGCTGGCCCTTGGACCGGGCGTCCTGCTCGAGCGGGCTGCCGGGGTCGGTGACCACGACGATCCGCTGCGCGGGGTCGATCCCCGCGTCGCTGAAGGCCTGCTCGAAGATCCTGCGCTGGCTGTCGGTCTCGACGGTGGAGCCCGACTTGCTCGAGACGACGACGACGGTGCGTCCCAGGTCGACGGCGGCCGCGCGCACCTGGTCGGGGTGGCTCGAGTCGAGGACGACGAGGGGGACGCCGGCGGTGGCGCAGATGACCTCGGGGGCGAGCGAGGACCCACCCATGCCGCACAGCACGACGCGATCGACCCCCTGCTCACGCAGCTCCTCGCGCAGGGCCGCGACCTCGCCGACGAGGTGGCGGGAGGAGCGCGGCAGTCCGACCCACGACAGGCGCTTGCCGGCCTCCTCCTGCGCGTCGGGACCCCACAGGGTGGCGTCCCGCGCGAAGATCCGGCTCGCGACGGCGTCGGTGACGAGCGACGGCACGTGCCCGGTGACGGCGTCGGCGGCGGCTCCTGCAGCCGTGACCGTCAGGCTGGTCACTTGCCGGCCGCCTTCGACAGCTCGGCCTCGACCCCGCCCAGCAGCTCGGCCCATGCCTTCTCGAACTTCTCCACGCCTTCCTTCTCGAGCTTGGCCGTGACCTCGGTGTAGCTGATGCCCAGGTCCTCCAGGGCGTCGAGGACCTGCTGCGACTCGGCATAGGTGCCGGTCACCGCGTCCCCGGTGATCTCGCCGTGGTCGATGGTCGCGACGAGCGTCTTCTCCGGCATGGTGTTGACGGTGTTGTCGACGGCCAGCTCGGTGACGTACAGCGTGTCGGGGTAGGCCGGGTCCTTGACGCCGGTGGAGGCCCACAGCGGACGCTGGCGGCGCCCCCCTTCGCTCTCGAGACGCTGCCAGCGCGGCGTGGCGAAGACCTCCTCGTAGGCCTGGTAGGCGAGGCGGGCGTTGGCCACGCCGGCCTTGCCCCGCAGCGCCGTGGCGTCGCTCGTGCCGATCGCGTCGAGCCGGGCGTCGACCTCGCTGTCGACGCGGGAGACGAAGAAGGACGCGACCGAGTGGATCGTGGAGATGTCCTTGCCGGCGGCGAGGGCCTGCTCGATGCCCTCGACGAAGGCGTTCATCACCGCGCGGTAGCGCTCGAGGCTGAAGATCAACGTGACGTTGACGCTGATGCCCTCGGCGAGGGTCGCGGTGATGGCGGGCAGGCCCGCCTCGGTCGCGGGGATCTTGATGTAGACCTGCGGACGGTCGACGGTCTCGGAGAGCTGCTTGGCCACGACGGCCGTCTGCTCGGCGTCCTGCGCCAGGCGCGGGTCGACCTCGATGGAGACCCGGCCGTCGACGCCGTCGGTGGCCTCGTAGATCGGGGCGAAGACGTCGCAGGCCTCGCGCACGTCGTCGGTGGTCAGGGCGAAGACGACCTCGTCGACGTCCTTGCCCTCGCTGGCCAGCTGGGTCAGCTGCTCGGTGTAGGCGTCACCCTCGGCCAGGGCGGCCTGGAAGATCGACGGGTTCGTCGTGACACCGACGATCCCGCTCGTGTCGATCAGCTCCTGCAGGTTGCCCGAGCGCAGACGCTCACGGCTGAGGTCGTCGAGCCAGACCGAGACCCCGGCCTCGCGCAGCGCGGCGATGGGTGCGGGTGCGGTGGGTAGCTGTGCCATGTCGATCATCCCTTCGCGTTCTTGATGGACGCCTTGGCAGCCTTGACGACGGCGGCGGGCGTGATGCCGAACTTCTCGTAGAGGGTCGCGGCGTCGGCGGAGGCGCCGAAGTGGTCGATGGCCACGCTCTCGCCCGCGTCGCCGATGATGTCGCGCCAGCCGAAGGGGGTGGCCGCCTCGACGGAGACACGCGCCCGGACACCGGCGGGCAGGACCTTGTCCTTGTACCCCTTGCTCTGCTGGTCGAACCACTCGCGGCAGGGCATCGAGACCACGCGGGTGCCGATCTTGACCTTCTCGAGGGTGGTGCGCGCCTCCATGGCGATGGCCACCTCGGTGCCGGTGGCGACGAGGATGACGTCGGGGACGTCGGTCGACGACTCGGCGAGGACGTAGGCGCCCTTGGCCGCTCCCTTCGCCGCAGCGAACTCGGACCGGTCGATGGTCGGGGTGCCCTGGCGGGAGAGTGCGAGCGCCGCGGTCGAGGTGTTCTTGAGGATCTGGCCCCAGCAGACACTCACCTCGTTGGCGTCGGCCGGACGCACGACGTCGAGCCCGGGCATGGCACGCAGCGCGGCGAGGTGCTCGATCGGCTGGTGGGTGGGACCGTCCTCGCCGAGACCGATCGAGTCGTGGGTCCACACATAGGTGACGGGCAGCTGCTGCAGCGCCGCCAGGCGGACCGCGGGACGCATGTAGTCGGAGAAGACGAGGAAGGTGCCGCCGTACACGCGGGTCAGTCCCTCGAGGGCGATGCCGTTCATGGCCATGCCCATGCCGTTCTCACGGATCCCGAAGTGGAGTGTGCGGCCGTACTCGCTGCCCTTCCACGTGCTGGTCTGCTTGCCCTTGGGGATGAAGGAGGGCTGGCCCTCCATCGTCGTGTTGTTGGAGCCGGCGAGGTCGGCGGAGCCGCCCCACAGCTCGGGCATGACGTCGGCGAGGGCGGTGAGGACCTTGCCCGACGCAGCCCGCGTGGCGAGGCCCTTGTCAGACGCCTCGAAGGTCGGGAGCGCCTTGTCGAGGCCGGCCGGGAGCTTGCCGTCGACGATCCGGTCGAGCATCGTGGCCCGCTCCGGGTGGGCCTTGCGCCACGCCGCGAACTTCTTGTCCCAGTCCTTGCGGGCCGCCTTGCCGCGCTTCTTGACCTCGCGGGTGTGGTCGAGCACGGACTTCTCGACCGCGAAGTTCTTCTTCGGGTCGAAGCCGAGCAGCTCCTTGGTCGCCGCGACCTCGTCCGCGCCGAGCGCAGAGCCGTGCGAGGCGCCGGTGTCCTGCTTGGTCGGGGCCGGCCACGCGATGATCGTGTGCAGGACGATCAGGGTCGGCGCCTTGGTGTTCTTCTTCGCCTGCTGGGTCGCCGCGTAGAGCGCGTCGACGTCCTCGACGTAGGCGTTGCCGTCGCCGGTCTTGCGCCAGTCGACGTCGATGACCTCCCAGCCGTAGGCCCGGTAGCGGGCGCCCACGTCCTCGGTGAAGGCGATGTCGGTGTCGTCCTCGATGGAGATCTGGTTGGCGTCGTAGATGACGTTGAGGTTGCCGAGCTCCTGGTGACCGGCCAGCGAGCTGCCCTCCGAGGAGACGCCCTCCTGCAGGTCACCGTCGGAGGCGAAGCACCAGATCGTGTGGTCGAAGGGGGAGGTCCCCGCCGCGGCCTCGGGGTCGAAGAGCCCGCGCTGGCGACGCTGGGCCATCGCCATGCCGACGGCGGAGGCGATGCCGGACCCGAGGGGGCCGGTGGTGATCTCGACGCCCGGCGTGTGGTGGACCTCCGGGTGGCCAGGGGTCAACGAGCCCCAGGTGCGCAGCGCCTTGAGGTCGCTCAGCTCGAGGCCGTAGCCGGAGAGGAAGAGCTGGATGTACTGGGTGAGCGAGGAGTGCCCGATCGACAGCACGAAGCGGTCACGACCCAGCCAGGTCGGATCGGACGGGTCGTGCGTCAGGACCTGCTGGTAGAGCAGGTAGGCGGCCGGCGCGAGACTCATCGCCGTCCCGGGGTGACCGCTGCCGCACTCCTGCACCGCATCCGCGGCGAGCAGACGGACCGTGTCGACCGCGCGGACGTCCAGGTCCTTCCAACCGACCTTCTTGGCGATCGGCATCGGCAGGTCTGCTGACCGGGAGGAGGTCCCGGCCTTCCCGCCGGGGTTCGCGGAGGCCACGGTGCGAGTGGTGCCCTTGGGGGCAGCACTATCGGCTGCCTTCTTCGCGGGAGCCTTGGGGGAGGTGTCGGTGTCCGTGCTCACGGAGGACCTTTCTGCTGCGGAGGCGTGCGTGCTCACCTCCACACTAGTGCGCACGTGATGTGCGCGACGCTCCGTGGGGGCGGGCCTGACCGACTCCGGGGCCCGGGTAGAGTGAGGCCCAGGCCAGCGCCCGGCGCGGCCCGACCAACCCCCTTCGGCAAAGGCAGTCCGTGACCACTCTCGAGTCGACGCGCGAGCTGTCGCCGGCGACCCGCCCGTGGCGTCGCACCGTGCGTGCGTACGTTGCCCTCACGAAGCCTCGGATCATCGAGCTGCTCCTCGTGACGACGGTCCCGGTGATGTTCCTCGCCCAGCGCGGCATCCCCTCCCTCTCGCTCATCGTGCTCACCCTCGTCGGTGGCAGCCTGAGCGCCGGGGCGGCCAACACCTTCAACATGGTCTACGACCGTGACATCGACGCGCAGATGGGTCGCACGCAGAACCGCCCGCTCGTCACCGGCGAGGCCTCGGCCCGCGGCGCGCTGATCTTCGCCTTCGTGCTCACCGCCCTGTCGACGGCCTGGCTGTGGCTGCTCGTCAACCCGCTCTCGGCGATGCTCTCGCTGGCCGCCATCGTGCTCTACGCGGTCATGTACACGATGATCCTCAAGCGCCGCACCTCCCAGAACATCGTCTGGGGCGGGATCGCCGGCTGCATGCCCACCCTCATCGGCTGGTCCGCCGTGACCAACGAGGTCGGCCTGCCCGCGATCATCCTCTTCCTCGTCATCTTCTTCTGGACCCCGCCGCACTACTGGCCCCTGTCCATCGGCTTCTCCGCCGACTACGCCGCAGCCGGCGTGCCGATGCTGCCCGTCGTCAAGCAGATGACCACCGTGGCCCGGCAGATCGTCGCCTACTCGTGGGTGATGGTCCTGACCTCGCTCGCGCTCGTCCCCGTCGCAGACATGGGCTGGATCTACCTCGTGGCGGCCGTCGCCTCAGGGGCGCTCTTCGTCGCCGAGGCACACCGCCTGCTCGCCGTCGCCAAGCGCGGCGAGACCAAGCAGTCGGTGCTCAAGCCGATGCGGCTCTTCCACTTCTCGATCACCTACGTGACGCTGCTCTTCCTCGGTGTCGCGATCGACCCGCTGCTGCACCTGCCGCTGCCCGGCCTGGCCTGAGTCTTTCGGCTCGGCACAACCCGCGTGGTCGGGTGTCGTGGATGCCATCGCTCCCGAAGGGGGCAGGTCGGCGCGCTGCCGAAGTCCTTCGTTCTCGTTCGGTCACCTCGTCCTTCTCGACTTCGGCTTGATGCTGCGCCGACCTCCCCCCTTCGTCCGCTGGTCTCGTGGGCGACCGTCCCGCCCCCTTCGTCCGTTGGTCTCGTAGGCGAGCGTCCCGACCCCTTCGTCCGCTCGCGCCGACCTCCCCCCTTCGTCCGCTGGTCTCGTAGGCGAGCGTCCCGCCCCCTTCGTCCGCTCGCGCCGACCCGCCCCGGCCGCCCATTCGAAGAAGGACCGCGACCTCGGGGTCGCGGTCCTTCTTCGAATCAGGCTGTGTGGTGGGACTCAGTCGGTCGAGGGGAGGGGCTCAGGGCTTCTCGACAGGACGATCGCCCGGACGATGACGACGACGAGGGCACTGGCGCCGAACATGTGGGCCAGGACGAGGACCTCTGGGAGGTCGGTCAGGTACTGCACATAGCCGATCAGGCCCTGCGCGAGCGTCACCATCAGGACGACCCACCAGGCGCGGGCCGGGCCGGCGGCGCGCTCGGTGAGCTTCGCCCCCAGCCAGACGGCCACGCAGATCCCGATGAAGAGCATCACCGCGTCGGCGTGCAGCCACGAGATGGTGCGCGGGTCGAAGCCGGTGCGGGCCGGGGTGTCGGCGTCGCCCGAGTGCGGTCCGGAGCCGGTGACGATGGTGCCGAGCACGAGGACCACCGCGGCGACCGTGGCCAGCACCCACTGCAGCCTCCCGACGAGCGGGTGGAGCATCGAGCGGGTCGCCCCACCGGGCTGCTGGTGACGCCAGTACAGCCAGGCGGAGACCGTCACGAGAGCCATCGAGCACAGGAAGTGGAAGGCCACGATCCACGGGTTGAGGCCGGTGAGCACCGTGATGCCGCCGACGATCGCCTGGGCGCCGACGCCGGCCAGCACGACCCACGCGGCCCGGATCAGCTCAGGACGCTCACGGGCCCAGCGGTAGAGACCCCACAGCACGAGCAGGGCCAGGAACCCGACCACGCCGGTGAGCGTGCGGTTGCCGAACTCGATGATCTTGTGGATGCCCTGCTCCTGCTCCACGGTCGGCACGTACGACCCGGGCACGCATTGCGGCCAGGTCGGGCAGCCGAGGCCCGAGCCGGTCAGGCGGACGAGCCCACCCGTGACGACGATGCCGACCTCGGCGATCAGGTTGAGCAGGAGCAGGCGGGGCAGCCACCTGCGGGCTGCCGAGGAGAGGGTCTGTGACACGCCACTACGGTATGTCGTAGCCGAAGGGGAGATGACCACGGGTGGCGAAGGGGGTCAGTCCCGCCAGCGGAAGGTCCGCACCACCGCGAGGCTGAGCACGGCACCCCACACGACGAGCACGGCCCAGGGCAGCAGGGGCACGCCGGAGCCGGTCAGCCCGTCGCGGAAGGCATCGCCCAACGCACCGGAGGGCAGCCACCGCACGATCGCGTCGAGGCCGCCGATCGTCGTGCCGGGCAGGAGCAGACCACCGACGCCGGCGAGCAGGACCCAGACGAGGTTGGCCAGGGCCAGGACGGCCTCGGCCCGCAGCGCTCCGGCCAGGAGCAGCGCGAGGGAGACGAAGACCCAGACGCCCAGCGCCGCGGACACGGGTGCCAGAAGCAGGCCGAGCAGGTCCGGCCGCCATCCGAGGGCCGCCCCGAGGGCACCGAGGACGACGAGCTGGACGAGCGCGACCACGGCCACCGCCACGGCCTTGCCGGCGAGCAGCCCGTCGCTGCCGACGGGTGTCGTCGCGAGGAGCCGCAGCACGCCGTAGCGACGGTCGAAGGCGGTCTGGATCGCCTGCCCGGTGAAGGCCGTCGAGACGACGGCCAGGGCGAGCACGCCCGGGACGACGAGGGCCACGCGGGGCTCCGCCAGGTCCGGGTAGGGCGAGGCGATCAGGGCGACCATGGCCAGGGCGGGCAGCACGAGCGAGACGAGCAGCTGCTCGCCGTTGCGGGCGAGGATCTCTGCCTCGAAGCGCGCCTGGGCGAGGATGCGGCGCCCCTGCGGCTCCGCGGGGGAGAGGGTGGTCTCAGCCACGGGTTCCTCCGGTCAGGGCGAAGTAGGCGTCCTCGAGCCGGCCCCCGCCAGCGATGGCGGCGGGCGTGTCGTCCGCAACGACCGTGCCGCGGTCGAGGATGACGATCCGGTCGGCCAGGCGCTCGGCCTCGTCGAAGCCGTGGGTGGTGACGACCAGGGCGACGCCCTCGTCCCGACGCTCCCGGATCAGGTCCCAGACCGCGAGCCGTGCGTGCGGGTCCAGCCCGGCGGTCGGCTCGTCGAGGAAGGCGACCTCGGGGTCGCCGAGCAGCGCGGCGGCCAGGGCGACCCGCTGGCGCTGCCCGCCGCTCAGGCGGCGCACCGGCGTCCGGGCGAAGGGGGTGATGTCCAGGCGGTCGACCAGCTCGTCGATGCGGTGGCTCCGGTAGAGCCGCTGCAGGTGCCCGAGGAGACGCGCCGCCGAGACGCTCTGCGGCAGGCCGCCGTCCTGGAGCATGACCCCGACCCGGGCGCGGTGGTCGGCGCCGGCCTGCCACGGGTCGACGCCGAGGACGCGGCAGCTCCCGGAGTCGGGACGTTGGAGGCCCTCGAGGCACTCGATGGTCGTCGTCTTGCCGGCCCCGTTGGGGCCGAGGACGCAGGTGATCTGGCCCGTCTCGGCAGCCCATGTGGCCCCGTCGACGGCGCGAGTGTCACCGAAGACGCGGCGCAGGTCCTCCACGACGACGGCACGTGTCACGAGAGGCGAGTCTAGGCAGCACGATCGACGGACCCGGGTTAGGGCTCCCTTTGTTGCCTTGTCGGGGTAATTACGTAACATGGGTGTGTGGTTAATTCCTCGCACGTCGACAAGGCGCCGTCGGTACCCGACGACGTCAGTCGTGATGCGCGAACCCGTGACCGCGTCCTGGCCGTCATCAGCGAGCAGGGGCCGATCACCGCGGCTGCGCTGGCCGCACAGCTGGGGCTGACCGCCACCGGCGTGCGCCGCCACCTCGACCAGCTCGCCGAGACGAGTGCCGTGACGAGTCGCGCGCCCCACGCGGGCAAGCGTGGCCGGGGCCGTCCCGCCAAGGAGTGGGTCGTCGGTGACACCGGTCACGAGCACCTGACCGCCGACTACGACGAGCTGGCTGCTGATGCCATGCGCTTCCTGCGCCAGACCGGCGGCGAGGACGCCGTGCGCGCCTTCGCCGACCAACGCATCCGCTCCCTCGAGGAGCGGTGCGAGAGCCAGATCGCGGCGGCGGGCGACGATCCGCACGCCCGCACCGAGGCCCTCGTCGAGGCCCTGCGTGTCGAGGGCTACGCTGCCAGCGCCCGCACGGTCGGCGACGACGTCGTCGTCGGTCTGCAGCTGTGCCAGGGCCATTGCCCGGTCCAGCACGTCGCCGCGGAGTTCCCCGAGCTGTGCGAGGCGGAGACCGATGCCTTCTCCCGTCTCCTCGGCGTCCACGTCCAACGCCTGGCCACCCTGGCCCAGGGCGACCACGTCTGCACCACCTTCGTCCCCACCCCGGGGGCGCGTCCCCACACAGAGAGGTCCACCCGATGAGCACCAACATCGAAGAGCTCAACCCCGGGCTCAAGGACATCGGCCGGTACGAGTACGGCTGGTCCGACAGCGACGCCGCGGGCGCGACGGCCAAGCGTGGCCTCAACGAGGATGTCGTGCTCGACATCAGCAACCGCAAGAGCGAGCCGCAGTGGATGCGCGACCTGCGCCTGAAGTCCCTGCGCCTCTTCGGCAAGAAGCCCATGCCGAGCTGGGGGAGCGACCTCACCGGGATCGACTTCCAGAACATCAAGTACTTTGTGAAGTCCACCGAGAACCAGGCCGCCTCGTGGGAGGAGCTCCCGGAGGACATCCGCAACACCTACGACCGTCTGGGCATCCCGGAGGCGGAGAAGCAGCGCCTCGTCGCCGGCGTCGCCGCCCAGTACGAGTCCGAGGTCGTCTACCACCAGATCCGCGAGGACCTGGAGCAGCAGGGCGTCATCTTCGTCGACACCGACACCGGGCTGCGCGAGCACGAGGACCTCTTCCGCGAGTACTTCGGCACCGTCATCCCCGCCGGTGACAACAAGTTCGCCGCGCTCAACACCGCCGTGTGGTCGGGTGGGTCCTTCATCTACGTCCCGCCGGGCGTGCACGTCGACATCCCGCTGCAGGCCTACTTCCGGATCAACACCGAAAACATGGGCCAGTTCGAGCGGACGCTGATCATCGCCGACGAGGGCTCCTCGGTCCACTACGTCGAGGGGTGCACCGCGCCCATCTACAGCACCGCGTCGCTGCACAGCGCGGTCGTCGAGATCGTCGTGAAGAAGAACGCCCGGGTGCGCTACACGACCATCCAGAACTGGTCCAACAACGTCTACAACCTCGTCACCAAGCGCACCACGGTCGCCGAGGGCGGGACGATGGAGTGGGTCGACGGCAACATCGGCTCCAAGGTGACGATGAAGTACCCCGCGTGCTTCCTCATGGGCGAGTACGCGAAGGGGGAGACCCTCTCGATCGCCTTCGCCGGCGAGGGCCAGCACCAGGACGCGGGCGCCAAGATGGTGCACGCCGCCCCCAACACCTCCAGCTCGATCATCTCCAAGTCGGTGGCACGTGGTGGCGGTCGCACCTCCTACCGGGGCCTCGTGCAGGTCCTCGAGGGCGCGACCAACAGCAAGTCCAATGTCGTCTGCGACGCACTGCTCGTCGACACGATCAGCCGGTCCGACACCTACCCCTACGTCGACGTCCGCGAGGACGAGGTGCAGATGGGTCACGAGGCCACGGTCTCCAAGGTGTCCGCCGACCAGCTCTTCTACCTCATGTCCCGCGGGCTCAACGAGGAGGAGGCCATGGCGACGATCGTGCGTGGCTTCGTCGAGCCCATCGCGCGCGAGCTGCCGATGGAGTACGCCCTCGAGCTCAACCGTCTCATCGAACTCCAGATGGAAGGAGCCGTCGGCTGATGAGCCTGCTGGCTGACTCGGGCCCCAAGGCCCATACCCATTCCGCGGACACACTTGTCCCCGACCAGTCCCGCGCGGAGCGCACCCGCTCCTGGCAGGTCTCCGACTTCGACGTGCCCACCGGGCGCGAGGAGGACTGGCGCTTCACCCCGGTCGGTGAGCTGACCGACCTCTTCAGCGACGCCGGGGACAGCTCCTCGCTCAGCGTCACGCACGAGCTGCCCGAGGGCGTGACCCGCACGAGCGTCTCGGCCGACGAGTTCCGGGGCGCGGGCGTCCCGCTGCCGGCCGACCGCGCCGCGGCCGTCGCCGCGAGCGGCGACTCGGTGGTCGTCATCGACGTCCCGGCCGAGGCCGAGCTCACCGAGCCGGTGCGCATCCGGCTCGACGGTGCGAGTCGAGAGACCGTGCGGTCGCACCACGTCGTGCGCGTCGGTGCCTTCGCCAAGGCGACGGTCGTCGTCGAGCACTCGGGCACCAGCGACTACACCGAGCTGCTCTCCGTGGTCTCCGGCGACAGCTCACAGCTGACGATCGTCTCGCTGCAGGACTGGGCCGACGACGCCCACCACCTCGGCCAGCACGACGTCGTCGTGGGTCGTGACGCCAGCGTGCGGCACATCGCCATCACCATCGGTGGCGGCATCGTGCGACTCAACACCAACGCGACCTACGCCGGTCCCGGCGGCTCCTTCGAGGGCCTGGGTGTCTACTTCGCCGACGCCGGGCAGCACCTCGAGCACCGGCTCTTCGTCGACCACGAGGCGCCGCACTGCACGAGCAATGTCGAGTACAAGGGCGCGCTCCAGGGCGAGACCGCGCACACCGTGTGGGTCGGCGACGTCCTCATCCGCGCGGCGGCCGAGGGCACCGAGACCTACGAGCTCAACCGCAACCTCGTGCTGACCGACGGCGCCCGTGCCGACTCCGTCCCCAACCTCGAGATCGAGACGGGCGAGATCATCGGCGCCGGTCACGCATCGACGACGGGCCGCTTCGACGACCAGCAGCTGTTCTACCTGCAGTCGCGCGGCATCCCCGAGGACGAGGCCCGTCGCCTCGTCGTGCGCGGCTTCTTCAACAGCATCGTCCAGCGGGTCGGTGACCCGGAGATCAGCGAGCGCATCATGGCGGCGATCGACGTCGAGCTCGAGGGCGGCGCGGCATGAGTGCCGTCGCCGAGCCGGACTTCGTCCGGGTCTGCCACCTCGACGAGCTGACGACCGGGGAGGCCGCCAAGGCGGAGGTCTCCGGTCGGGTCATCGCCGTGGTCCGCACCGAGGACGGCACCGTCCACGCGATCGACGACGAGTGCACCCACGGCAAGGTCTCGCTCTCCGAGGGCGAGGTCGAGGGCTGCACCATCGAGTGCTGGCTGCACGGCTCCCGC
The DNA here is from genome assembly GCF_004295485.1 of Janibacter limosus. NCBI lineage: Bacteria > Bacillati > Actinomycetota > Actinomycetes > Micrococcales > Intrasporangiaceae > Janibacter > Janibacter limosus. The sequence goes on from NZ_CP036164.1 coordinate 1,288,114, forward strand.
TTCGACCTGCTCTCCGGCCGGCCCACCAGCCTCCCGGCGACCGTCCCCGTCAGGGTGCACACCGTCCAGGTGAGCGCCGACGGTGACGTCCTCGTCGCGCTGGCCGACTGACCACACACTTCACGAAGGAAAGACGACGAACATGGCAACGCTAGAGATCACCGACCTGCACGTCAGCGTCACCACCGAGGACGGCCCCAAGGAGATCCTCAAGGGCGTCACGCTCACCATCAACTCCGGTGAGACGCACGCGATCATGGGCCCCAACGGGTCGGGCAAGTCCACGCTGGCCTACTCCATCGCCGGCCACCCCAAGTACACCGTCACCTCCGGCACGGTGACCCTCGACGGCGAGGACGTGCTCGCCATGTCCGTCGACGAGCGGGCTCGCGCCGGCCTCTTCCTCGCGATGCAGTACCCCGTCGAGGTCCCGGGCGTCACGGTGAGCAACTTCCTGCGGACGGCCAAGACGGCCGTCGACGGTGAGGCGCCCAAGCTGCGGCACTGGGTCAAGGACGTCCGCAACGCGATGGACGAGCTGCGGATGGACCCCGCCTTCGCCGAGCGCAATGTCAACGAGGGCTTCTCCGGTGGCGAGAAGAAGCGCCACGAGATCCTCCAGATGGAGCTGCTCAAGCCCAAGTTCGCCATCCTCGACGAGACCGACTCCGGTCTGGACGTCGATGCCCTGCGCATCGTCTCCGAGGGTGTCAACCGCGCCAAGGCGGGCACCGACGCCGGCGTCCTGCTGATCACGCACTACACGCGCATCCTGCGCTACATCACCCCCGACCAGGTCCACGTCTTCGTCGACGGGCGGATCGCCGAGCAGGGCGGGGCCGAGCTGGCCGACCGGCTCGAGGCCGAGGGATACGACCGCTTCCTGACGACGGGGGAGCCCGCCACGACCGCTGGAGCCTGAGCATGACGCCACAGCTGATCCCCGAGGGCGAGCTGGCCGCGATCCGCGGTCAGTTCCCCATCCTCGAGCGCACCGTGCGCGGGGGCAAGCCACTCGTCTACCTCGACTCCGGTGCGACCTCGCAGAAGCCGCTCGCCGTCCTGGACGCCGAGCGCGACTTCCTGCTCACGGCCAACTCGGCGCCCCACCGCGGGGCGCACGCGCTGTCCGAGGAAGCCACCGAGGCCTACGAGGGCGCCCGGGCGGCCATCGCCGGGCTCATTGGTGCGCAGGAGCGCGAGGTGGTCTTCACCAAGAACGCCACCGAGGCGCTCAACCTCGCCGCCTACGCCTTCTCCAACGCGGAGGTGGGATCCCCCCTTCGCGTCGGTGAAGGTGACGAGATCCTGATCACCGAGGCCGAGCACCACGCCAACCTCATCCCGTGGCAGGAGCTGTGCCGCCGCACCGGCGCCACCCTGCGCTGGATCGGCGTGACCGACGACGGTCGCCTCGACCTCGACCAGCTCGACGAGATGGTCACCGAGCGCACCAAGGTCGTGGCCTTCACCCACGCGTCCAACGTGCTGGGCGCCGTCAGCGACGTCCCGCGCATCGTGGCTGCGGCCAAGGCCGTCGGGGCGATCACGGTCCTCGACGCCTGCCAGTCGGTGCCGCACCTGCCGGTGGACGTCACCGAGCTCGGCGTCGACCTGCTCGCCTTCTCCGGCCACAAGATGTACGGCCCGAGCGGTATCGGTGTCCTGTGGGGTCGCTACGACCTCCTCGACCAGATGCCCGCCTTCCTCACCGGAGGCTCGATGATCGAGATCGTGCGGATGGAGGGCAGCACCTATGCGCCGCCGCCCACCCGCTTCGAGGCCGGCGTGCCGATGACCAGCCAGGCCATCGGCCTGGGTGCCGCCGTGCGCTGGATGCAGGACATCGGTGTCGAGCGGATCGCCGCGCACGAGCAGGCCCTCACGGCCCAGCTGCTCGAGGCGATCGCGCAGCGTCCGTGGCTGCGGCTCATCGGTCCGGCCGACGTCGTCCACCGCGGCGCCGCGGTCTCCTTCGTCGTCGACGGCGTCCACGCCCACGACGTGGGCCAGGTCCTCGACGACCACGGCGTCGCCGTCCGCGTGGGGCACCACTGTGCCTGGCCGCTGCACCGCGCCTTCGGTGTCGCTGCGACCACCCGCGCCTCGCTGGCCGTCTACAACACCCCGGCCGAGATCGACACGCTCGTCGCTGCGCTCGACCGTGTGCCGGCGATCTTCGGCGTCGAGACAGGAGCCGCCTGATGGACCTCTACCAAGAGCTCATCCTCGACCACTCCAAGCGTCAGTTCGGTCACGGCCTGCGTGAGGGCCACCTGGCCGAGGTGCACCACGTCAACCCCACCTGTGGTGACGAGGTGACGCTGCGCGTCCACCTCGACGGCACCGGGCACGACGCGACGATCACCGACATCTCCTACGAGGCGTTGGGCTGCTCGATCTCCATGGCGAGCACCTCGATCCTCGCGGAGGAGGTCACCGGTGACAGCATCGACGACGCGATGGTCGTGCACGAGGCGATGCGTCAGATGCTCACCAGCCGCGGCAAGAACTCTGGAGACGAAGAGGTCATCGGCGACGGCGTCGCCCTGGCCGGCGTCGCCCAGTACCCGGCACGCGTGAAGTGTGCTCTGCTGGGCTGGATGGCCCTCACCGACGCGCTGGCCCAGGCCGGCGTCGACATCGCGACCACATCCCAAGGAGAGACCGCATGACTGCCCAGGCACCCACCCCGAGCAATGTCGCTGATGTCGAGGAGGCGCTGCGCGACGTCGTCGACCCCGAGCTGGGGATCAACGTCGTCGACCTCGGCCTCGTCTACGGCATCACCGTCGACCCGCAGAACCACGCGGTCATCGACATGACCCTCACCTCCGCGGCCTGCCCGCTCACCGACGTCATCGAGGACCAGGTCAACCAGGCGCTCACCGACCTGGTCACGGACGCGCGGATCAACTGGGTCTGGATGCCGCCGTGGGGACCGGACAAGATCACCGACGACGGGCGCGAGCAGCTGCGCGCCCTCGGCTTCAACATCTGAGTCACCCCAGCATGTCCCGCACCGTCGAGGTGGCCCCGGCCCGCCTCGAGCGGTGGGTCGAAGGCTTTGCAGCCCGGCACGACGGCGCCACGCGCGCCGACGTGCCGGGCTCCTTCGTGCTCACCGGCGGTGATGGCTCGACGGCCACGGGGGAGCCCTTCGACCATGCCCGCATCGGCGTGGTCCTCGTGCGCCGCGGAGGTCACGCGGTCGGCCGTGACGAAGGGGGCGACCTCGTCGCCCACACCTGCGGCACCGCCTATGTGCAGGGCAGGACCAAGAAGGGCGGTTGGTCACAGCAGCGCTACGCCCGGCGGCGCGGCAACCAGGCCGACGGCGTGATCGACAAGGTGAGCGAGCTCGCCCTTCGGCATCTGGAGCCAGGGAGCGTGGACGCCCTGGTGCTCGGAGGCGACCGGCGCATGGCCGAGCAGGTGCTCGACGACGACCGCCTCGCCCACCTGCGCGACCTGCCGCGCCGGACCCTGTGGGACCTCCCCGACCCCAGGTTTGCTGTCCTCGAGGAAGCCGCCCGGAGGGCGCGCGCCATACGCATCACCCTCGAGGACGCCAGCGACCGAGGTTGATGGCCGGCACGTGACACCAGCGACGGGCGGTGAGGGTCGGCGCAGCATCAAGCCGAAGTCGAGAACGACAACGCGACCACACGACGACGACCCTTCGAGACGCTTGCTGCGCAAACTCCTCAGGGACCGGACTTCGGCAGCGCGCCGACCGTCATCGCCGGGAGCGGCCCTTCGACGCCGGCCCTTCGAGACGGCCCTTCGAGACGCTTGCTGCGCAAGCTCCTCAGGGACCGGGTCAGATGTTGTTGGGGTCGCTGACCTCGAAGGTGTCGCACTGGTTGACGGAGGTGGCGTTCATCCCGCGCAGCAGCCAGGCCTGACGGGCCTTGGCCGAGCCGTGGGTCCAGGACTCGGGCTGGACGCCACCACCGGACTTCTTCTGGATCTCGTCGTCGCCGACGGACTTGGCCGCACCCATGGCGTTGGTGACATCGGCGTCGCTGATGTCGGTGAGCAGCGCCTGGCCCTGGGCGTCCTTGGTCTCGGTGGCGTGCTGGATCCACATGCCGGCGAAGCAGTCGGCCATCAGCTCCACGCGTACGGCACCGGAGTCAGCGCCCTGCGGGTCCTTCTGGGCCTCGCCGAGCACACCGTAGACATTCTGGATGTGGTGGCCGTACTCGTGCGCGAGGACGTACAGCTCGGCGAGCACGCCGTCCTGGGCCCCGAGCTGCCGCTCCATGATGTCGAAGAAGTCGGTGTCGATGAAGATCTGCTCGTCGACGGGGCAGTAGAAGGGACCGACCTGGTTGCTCGCGGTGCCGCACTGGGACTGGGTCTGCCCCGTGTAGACGACGACCTTGTCGGGTCCGCGGAACTGCTGGTTGGCGTCCTGGAGGGCCTTGGCCAGGTCGGGCTGGTCGCTCCAGAAGTCCTGGAGGCTGTTCTCGCCGAGGACCATGAGGCACTCGCGATCGTTCTTGGCATCGGCGCCCGTCTTGCACTTCTCCGCCAGGCGCTGGTCGCTCTGGCCCTGGCCGGTGTCCTGCGGCGCACCACCACCGCCGAGCATGTCGCCGTTGCCGGTCAGGACGAGGATCACGGCGATGATCAGGCCGACGATTCCGCCACCTCCGGCGATCACAGGGCCCCGCCCTCGGCCGCCACCGCCACCGCCGCCGCCCATGCGCGAGGTGTCGAGCGAGGCGTTGTCGTTGATGCTCATGGGTGGTTCCTCCATGGGGCTCGGTCCGGGGGACCGGGACGGATGCGGTGACCCGAGGGTCTGCGACTTACACTAACCGGCGACCCACCGTTCGTACGTGCAGGAGAACCACCCGTGATCACAGCAAGCAGCATCGAGCTGCGGGCAGGCTCGCGGATCCTCCTGGATGGCGCGTCCTTCCGCATGGCGGCAGGAGACCGGGTCGGACTCGTGGGCCGCAACGGCGCCGGCAAGACCACCCTCACCAAGGTGCTGGCCGGTCAGGCGCAGGCCGCCTCGGGGCAGGTCACCTCCACCGGGGGCATCGGCTACCTGCCGCAGGACCCGCGCACCGGCGACCTCTCCGTCACCGGCCGTCAGCGCATCCTCTCCGCGCGCGGTCTGGACCGCATCGTCACCGACCTGCGCGCCACCGAGAAGAAGATGGCCAGCGCGGACCCGGAGACCCTGGAGAAGGCGATGGGGCGCTTCGGTCGGCTGCAGGAGGAGTTCGACGCGGCCGGCGGGTACGCCGCCGAGTCCGAGGCCGCGAGCATCGCCTCGGCCCTCGGGATCGACGAGGGGCGTCTGGACCAGAGCCTCGAGACGCTCTCGGGTGGCCAACGACGAAGGGTGGAGCTCGCCCGGATCCTCTTCTCCGGCAACGAGACCCTCCTGCTCGACGAGCCGACCAACCACCTCGACGCCGACTCGATCGGCTGGCTGCGCGAGCACCTGAAGAACTACAAGGGCGGGCTGATCATCATCAGCCACGACGTCGAGCTGCTCGAGGTCGTCGTCAACCGGGTCTTCCACCTCGACGCCAACCGGTGCGAGCTGGACATCTACAACATGGGCTGGAAGAACTACCTCCAGCAGCGCGAGACCGACGAGCGCCGCCGCAAGCGTGAGGTGCAGAACGCCACCAAGAAGGCGACCGTCCTGCTCGAGCAGGCCGACAAGATGCGCGCCAAGGCCACCAAGGCCACTGCGGCGCAGCAGATGATCAAGCGCGCCGAGCGGATGCTCGCCGGAGTCGAGGGGGAGCGCACCCAGGACCGGGTGGCCAAGCTGCGCTTCCCGGACCCGGCTCCCTGCGGGCGGACCCCCCTTCGTGCCTCTGGCCTGTCCCGCTCCTACGGGAGCCTGGAGATCTTCACCGACGTCGACCTGGCCATCGACCGGGGGACCAAGGTCGTCGTCCTCGGGCTCAACGGCGCCGGCAAGACGACGCTGCTGCGGATGCTCGCCGGGGTCGACGCACCGGACACCGGGCAGGTCGAGCCGGGGCACGGGCTGAAGCTCGGGTACTACGCCCAGGAGCACGAGAACCTCGACGTCGACCGGTCGGTGCTGGCCAACATGAAGTCGGCCGCACCCGACCTGGGCGAGACCGAGGTCCGCAAGGTGCTCGGCTCCTTCCTCTTCAGCGGCGACGACGTCAACAAGCCTGCCGGTGTGCTCTCCGGTGGCGAGAAGACCCGTTTGTCCCTCGCGCTGCTCGTCGTCTCCAGCGCCAACGTCCTGCTCCTCGACGAGCCGACCAACAACCTCGACCCCGCCAGCCGCGAGGAGATCCTCGGCGCGCTGTCGACCTTCAAGGGTGCCGTCGTCCTCGTGACCCACGACGAGGGCGCCGTCGACGCACTGCAGCCCGAGCGGATCCTGCTCCTGCCCGACGGCGTCGAGGACTTCTACAGCCCGGACTACCGGGACCTGGTCACCCTGGCCTGAGGCCCGCGCTCCACCACGTGAGACACATAACGGTGAGTTATGAGTTCCATAAGTGAGTCCCTACTATGGGTCGTGTGACTGTGACGACCCGACCCACGCGCACCAAGTCCAACGGAGCCTGGGCTGATGGTGACCGGACCCCGCTGAACCCCAACGAGGCGTTCAAGCAGGAGGACGACGCGCTCAACGTTCGTGCGCGCATCATCGACACCTACTCCCACGAGGGCTTCGACTCCATCGCCGAGGACGACCTCACGGGGCGCTTCCGCTGGATGGGTCTGTACACGCAGCGCAAGCCCGGCCTCGACGGAACCCACACCGGCGAGGATGACATCTCCGACTCGCGCTTCATGATGCGCGTCCGCAGCGACGGCGGCCAGCTGACCACCGAGCAGGTGCGCACCATCGCCGGGATCAGCACGGACTTCGCCCAGGACACCGCTGACATCTCCGACCGGCAGAACATCCAGCTGCACTACGTGCAGATCGAGGACGTGCCCGAGATCTGGCGCCGGCTCGAGTCGGTCGGTCTGTCGACGACCGAGGCCTGCGGTGACTGCCCTCGCACGATGATCGCCTCCCCGGTGGCGGGCATCGAGAAGGACGAGATCGTCGACGGCACCCCCGCCCTGCAGGAGATCAAGCGCAAGTTCATCGGCAACCCCGAGTTCTCCAACCTGCCGCGCAAGTACAAGACGGCGATCTCCGGATCCCCGACACACGACATCGCCCACGAGATCAACGACATCTCCTTCGTCGGCGTGGTCCACCCCGAGCTCGGTCCGGGCTTCGACGTGTGGGTGGGCGGTGGCCTCTCGGTCAAGCCGATCTTCGCCCAGCGTCTGGGCGTGTGGGTCTCGGTCGACGAGGTGCCCGAGATCTGGGAGGGCGTGACGAGCATCTTCCGCGACCACGGCTACCGTCGTCTGCGCAACAAGGCCCGGCTGAAGTTCCTCATGGCCGACTGGGGCCCGGAGAAGTTCCGCGAGATCCTCGAGAACGACTACCTCGGCCGTCGCCTGCCCGACGGACCGGAGGCGACGGTCGCTCCCGGCACTCGTCGCGACCACGTGGGGATCCACGAGCAGAAGGACGGTCGGGTCTGGGTCGGTGCGGCCCCCATCGCCGGGCGCATGACCGGCACCAAGCTCACCCGCCTGGCCGAGCTGGCAGAGGCCGTCGGCAGTCAGCGCATCCGATTCACCCCGCACCAGAAGGTGCTCGTCCTCGATGTGCCGCGAGCAGCTGCCGACCAGCTCGCCGTCGACCTCAAGGAGCTCGACCTCGAGGTCCACCCGAGCGAGTGGCGTCGCAATGTCCTGGCCTGCACGGGTCTGGAGTTCTGCAAGCTGGCCCTGACGGACACCAAGAACCGCGCCCGCTGGACCGTGGAGGAGCTCGAGAAGCGCCTGCCGGACATGGACGTCCCCTTCAGCATCCACCTCAACGGCTGCCCCAACGCCTGCGCCCGCAGCCAGGTCGCCGACGTCGGCCTCAAGGGCATGTTGGAGCAGAAGGAGGACGGCACCTACATCGAGGTCTTCCAGGTGCTGCTCGGTGGCTCGCTCGCCGAGGACACCGCGTTGGCCCGCAAGACCCGAGCGCTCAAGGTTGCCGGCGACGACCTGCCCGACTACATCGAGCGCCTGGCCCGCACCTACCTCGCCCAGCGCGCCGACGGCGAGTCCTTCGCCAGCTGGGTGCGACAGGCCGACGAGGACGACATCCGATGAGTGCCGCTCACTCGCAGGATCGGTTGCAGGAGATCGCCCGAGCCGGTGAGCAGCAGTTCGCCGCGCTCGAGGCCGAGCTCGGGGACACGCACGAAGGGCGGATCGAGCTCGGTCGTCGCGCGCTGGCCTGGGCGCAGGAGACCTTCGGCGACGGGCTCACCGTGGCCAGCTCGATGGGCGACGAGGTGCTCGTGCACCTCGTCGGCACGACCCTCGAGGGTGCCGACGTCTTCTTCCTCGACACCGGCTATCACTTCGCCGAGACGCTCGGCACGCGGGACGCGTACGACGCGATGCTGCCGATCACCATCCGGACGATCTACCCGCGCCTGACGGTGGCCGAGCAGGACGCGGAGCACGGTCCGCAGCTGCACGACCGTGACCCCAACCTGTGCTGCGCCATGCGCAAGGTCGAGCCGCTCAACCGCGCGCTCGATGAGCACGACGCCTGGGTGACCGGCATGCGTCGCGAGGACGCGCCGACCCGCACCGACATCACCATCGTCGGCTGGGACGAGCGCCGCGGCATGGTCAAGCTCAACCCGATCGCGGGCTGGACCCAGGACGATGTCGACCAGTACGCGGCCGAGAAGTCGGTCTTCCTCAACCCCCTTCGCCAGAGTGGCTACGCCTCCATCGGGTGCGCCCCCTGCACCCGACCCGTCGCCGAGGGCGAGGACGCACGGGCCGGACGCTGGTCGGGCACGGACAAGGTGGAGTGCGGACTCCACACGTGATGCACGACCTTGAGGAGATGCGCCGTCGAGCGCACGACCTTGAGGAGATGCGGCCTCGGGCGCACGACCTTGAGGAGATGCGGCCGTGACGACCGTGCTGCTTGCCCACGGGTCCCCGGACCCGAGGCACGCAGCGACTCTCGAGCGTCTGCGGGAGCGGGTGGCCGGACCGCTGCGCGACGCGGCGAAGGGGGAGACCCGCCTCGTCTACATCGAGCACGACCACCCGCGCCCGCACGATCTCGGCCCGACCCTGACCGACGAGGTCACCGTCGTGCCGATGCTCGTCACCCCGGCCTTCCACGCGCGTGTCGACGTGCCCGCTGCGGTGCGAGCCCTCGGCGCGGCAGGTGCGCCGGTCCGGGTCGCTCCCGCGCTCGGGGGAGACCCGCTGCTGCTCGTCGCCGTCGACGAGCGCCTGGTGGCCGCGGGGCACGCCGTCGACCAGCCGGTGCTGCTCGTCGCCGGGGGTTCGAGCTCCGGCCAGGCCGGCCAGAGCATCCGGACCCTGCTCGACACGCACCCCCGGGCGGGCTGGCTGACCATGACCCTCGCCGCGCCACGCGCCGGCGCCACGACCGGCCGGGTCGTGGTCCCGGCGACCCTCGCGGAGGGCGTCCTCCACGACAAGGTGGCCGCCCTCGCGCAGGCCGCGGGGTCCCCCTTCGTCGCCGGAGGGCTGGCGGACACCGCCGCTGTCGCGTCGCTCGTGCTGCGCCGGGCACTCGGCTGACACACCCGTAGGGAATCCTGAGGGGACCGGCGGGGTTGTCGCCACCGGACCGACGAGGAGCACACACGGATGACGATGAACAACGCATGGGGCCTGATGCGCTCGATGAGCAGCGACGAGACGACGCGCGCACCCCTGCCGCCCGGGACCGCTCGGCGGGTGATGGGCTATGCCCGGCCCTTCAGCCGGATCATCGCCGGGTTCCTCGTGCTCGTCGCTGTTGGCTCGCTCACCGTGGTCGCCGTGCCGCTGCTGCTGCAGCGACTCATCGACGACGGCGTCATCCCGCAGGACCGCCGCGTCGTCGTCACGATCGCCCTCCTCGTCGCGCTCATCGCGCTCGTCGAGGCTGGCACCACGCTCGTGCAGCGATGGCTCTCCGCCCGCATCGGTGAGGGGCTGATCCACCACCTGCGCACCGAGGTCTTCGCGCACGTGCTACGTCAGCCGATCGCCTTCTTCACCCGGGCCCAGACCGGGGCGCTGGTCAGCCGGCTCAACAACGACGTGATCGGCGCTCAGCAGGCCTTCACGACCGTGCTGTCCTCCGTCGTCAGCAATGTCATCTCGCTCGTGCTCATCCTCGGTGCGATGTTCGCCCTGTCGTGGCAGCTGACGCTCGCCGCGCTCGTGCTGGTGCCCTTCTTCATCCTCCCGGCGAAGTGGATGGGCCGACGCCTGGCTTCGCTGTCGGCCGAGCAGATGAACCTCAACGCGGACCTGGGCAACCAGATGACCGAGCGCTTCAACGTTGCCGGTGCCCTGCTCGTCAAGATCTTCGGCCAGCCCGCGCGAGAGGTCGCCCTGTACGACCAGCGCGCCGCCCGGGTACGCGACATCGGCGTGCGGATCGCGGTCAACCGGGCCGTCTTCTTCATCATGCTCACCCTGCTGGCCTCGATCGCCACCGCGATGGTCTACGGCTTCGGCGGCGTCATGGCCGTCGAGGGGACCCTGACGGTCGGCACGCTGCTGGCCCTCGCGGCGCTGCTGGCCCGGCTCTACGGTCCGCTGACCGCGATCTCCAACGTCCACGTCGACATCCTCACCGCGCTCGTCTCCTTCGCCCGTCTCTTCGAGCTGCTCGACAAGCCCTCGAGCATCCAGGAGGCGCCCGACGCCCGGCCGCTCCCCTCGGGTGAGGCGCTGTCCGTCGAGATGGACGACGTCCACTTCACCTACCCGGGAGCCGACTCGATCTCGCTGCGCTCCCTCGAGGGTGCGACCACCGGCGACCGCGACCAGGGCGGTCCCGTCCTGCAGGGAGTCAGCCTGCGGGCCGAGCCCGGGCAGCTCATCGCCCTGGTCGGGCCGAGCGGCGCCGGCAAGAGCACGATCACCTCGCTCGTCACGCGCTTCTACGACCCGACGAGCGGCGCAGTGCGCATCGGCGGCCATGACCTGCGCAGCGCGACGCTGGAGTCGGTCGGAGCGACCGTGGGGATGGTGACCCAGGAGGCGCACCTCTTCCACGACACCCTGCGCGCCAACCTGGCCTACGCACGCCCGGACGCGACCGAGGCCGAGATGTGGGAGGCGCTCGAGGCGGCCCGCATCGGCCATCTCGTCCACACGCTGCCGGCGGGACTGGACACCGTGGTCGGCGATCGCGGTCACCGGCTCTCCGGTGGCGAGAAGCAGCGCTTCGCCATCGCGCGCCTGCTGCTGAAGTCACCCGCCGTACTCATCCTCGACGAGGCCACCGCCCACCTGGACAGCGAGTCGGAGGTGGCCGTCCAGCGTGCGCTCGACACCGCGCTCGAGGGCCGTACCGCGATCGTCATCGCCCACCGCCTGTCCACGATCCGCGCCGCCGACCAAATCCTCGTGGTGGACGACGGCCGGGTCGTCGAGCGCGGCACCCACGAGGAGCTGCTCGCGGCCGCCGGCCTCTACGCCACCCTCTACGCCACGCAGTACGACGGCGGGGTCTCGCAGGACACGGCCGAGGTCGCGGGCTGACGCCTCGGCCGGGCCTCTGGGCGGCCAGTCAGCCGGGCCTCCGGGCGGCCGGTCAGCCGTCCTCCTCGTCCCAGATGCGCACCTTCTTGGGGCGGGGCGAGCGCTCGGAGCCGTCCTGCACCTCGCGCCGCAGCGCCATGACCAGGAAGATCCAGAACGCGGGGATGGCCAGCCACCACTGGACGGCGTAGGCCATGTGCGGCCCGGTGCCGGTGTCGGGGACCTCGAGCGGGGCCGGCCGGGGGACCGTGGGGTCCTCCGACTGCAGCGAGAGATAACCGCCGAGCAGCTGGCCGTCGACCTCCGCGGCGGCCTCCTGCAGGTTGATGCTCGCGAGCTGGCCCGGCTGCATGCGTCGACCCAGGCTCTTCTCACCCAGACGGACCCAGCCGGTGGCCGTGACCTCGCCCTCGGGTGCCGGCGGGACCTCGGGGGCGACGTCGGCTCCCTTCGGGCTGTTGTCGACCCACCCCCGATCGACGAGCAGGACCTGCCCACCCGTGAGGCGAAGGGGGACGAGCACCTCGTAGCCGTAGGCCCCGTCGAGCGGTCGGTTGCGCACGAGCAGCTGCTCGTCGGCCAGGTACTCACCGGTGGCGGTGACCCGGGTCCACTCGTCGGTGACGGGCGCCGGCGAGTCCGACAGGACCTCGGTGACCGGGACCGGTGTGGCCGTGTAGTGGCTGTCGATCCGGTCGGCGCGGGCGGCCTTGTCCTCGTACCTGCCCCACTGCCACTGGCCCAGCCAGACGAAGGCGATCGAGACCACGAGGGCGACGGCGAACCACCCGAGCCACCTCGGGGTGAGGGCACGACGCAGCATCAGCCGGCGTCAGCAGGGATCTCGTCGACCGCGCAGGTCGTCACGGGGAAGCCGCGGACGGCCAGGTGGTCGCGCAGGACCTCCTCGTGGTCGTCGCACGCCAGCCACACCTTGCGGCGGGACTCGTCGTGGATGCGCGGGTTGCGCCACAGGACAGCCCGGGTCGCCTGCTGCCGGCACGCCTTGCGGCTGCAGACCAGGTCGTCGCTGCTCACTGGTGGACCACCTGTCGTCGCGGGTCGTCCACGGGGGTCATCGACGTGTCGTCGGACCGGGGTCGCACGGCGTTGACGAGCACGACCGCGATGTAGGGCAGGACGACCGCCAGGGCGACGCACACCCACCGCAGCCACCCCTCGAAGAAGTAGGCACCGATGAAGCAGGCCGTCCGCAAAGCCATCGTCGCCAGGTACTGACGCATGCGTCCGGCCTGCTCGTCGTGGAGCGAGATCGGGGCGGTCGTGACTGACGGGACGGACGTGTGTTGCACCTCTTCAGCCTACGCCGCACCACCTGTCGGGAGTTCCACGGGGCGGTCCCGGTGCGACGTACCGAGCGGTAGTGCTCTAGCGTCGTGCGCAGACGTGATCTGACGCACATGACCCACGACGAAGGAGCAGGATGACACCGCGCCGAGTGCTCGTCACCGGAGGCAATCGAGGCATCGGCGAGGCCATCGCCCGCCGCCTGAAGGAAGACGGCCACACGGTCGTGGTCACGTCCCGGTCGGGCGATCCAGTCGACGGGATCGACGCCGTCGCCTGCGAGATCACCGACAGCGACTCGGTCGATGCCGCCTTCGTGGAGGCCAAGGAGCGACTGGGTGGCGACGTGGAGGTGCTCGTCGCCAACGCGGGCATCACCAAGGACACCCTGCTGATGCGGATGACCGACGACGAGTTCGCCTCGGTCGTCGACACCAACCTGCACGGCACCTTCCGGTGCGTGCGCCGTGCGGCGACCCCGATGGTCAAGGCCCGCTTCGGTCGGGTCGTGCTCATCTCGAGCGTCGTCGGTCTCTACGGGTCACCCGGTCAGGCCAACTACGCCGCGTCCAAGGCCGGTCTGGTCGGCCTCGCCCGCTCGATGACGCGTGAGCTCGGCGCCCGGGGCATCACCGCCAATGTCGTGGCGCCCGGGTTCATCGAGACCGACATGACGGCCGAGCTGCCCGACAAGACCAAGGCCGAGTACCAGGCCGCCATCCCGGCCCGTCGCTACGGCGGCGCCGCCGAGGTGGCTGCGGCCGTCTCCTTCCTCGCCTCCGACGACGCGGCCTACATCTCCGGCGCGGTCATCCCCGTCGACGGCGGCCTCGGCATGGGCCACTGACCCACCCCTTCTTCCTCCCGCAGAACGAAAGGCAGCAGATGCTCACCGGAAAGACCTTCCTCATCACGGGCGTCCTCATGGAGTCCTCGATCGCCTTCCACGTCGCCAAGCTGGCGCAGGAGCAGGGGGCCAAGGTGATCCTCACCAGCTTCGGCCGGACGATGAAGATCACCAGGACCATCGCCAAGCGGCTGCCGCAGGAAGCCCCGGTCATCGAGCTCGACGTCACCAGCGAGGAGGACCTCGCCGCACTGTCCGACCGCATCGGTGAGCACGCCGAGCGCCTCGACGGGGTCCTGCACTCCATCGGCTTCGCCCCCGAGGGTGCCTTCAACTTCCTCGAGGCGAAGTGGGAGGACGTCGCCACCGCCGTCCACGTCTCGGCCTACTCGCTCAAGGCCCTCGGCGTCGCCGCGCTCCCGCGGATGAGCGAAGGCGGCTCGATCGTCGGACTGACCTTCGACGCCTCCTATGCCTGGCCGGTCTACGACTGGATGGGGGTCGCCAAGGCGGCCTTCGAGTCCACCAACCGCTACCTCGCGCGTGACCTCGGCCCGAAGGGAGTCCGCTGCAACCTCGTCGCCGCCGGACCGATCCGCACCACCGCGGCCAAGTCGATCCCCGGGTTCGAGCAGTTCGAGGAGTCCTGGGACACCCGCTCGCCCATCGGCTGGGACGTCAACGACCCGGTACCGACCGCCAAGGCCTGCACGATGCTCCTGTCCGACTGGTTCCCCGCCACGACCGGCGAGATCCTGCACGTCGACGGTGGCGTGCACGCGATGGGGATCTGAGCCCTCCCGCTCCCTGAGGTCCCTGAGGAGGCCGCGCCGCGGCCGTCTCGAAGGGTCGGCTCTCGCTCTCGCTCCCGGTGAGGACGGCCGGCGCGCTGCCGAAGTCCTTCGTCCTCGTCGGGTGGGGTTGTCGTTCTCGACTTCGGCTTGATGCTGCGCCGACCCTCCTCACCGTCCGCTCCGGTCCCTGAGGAGGCCGCCCCGCGGCCGTCTCGAAGGGTCCGCCCCCGGTGTGGACGGCCGGCGCGCTGCCGAAGTCCTTCGTCCTCGTCGGGCGTGGTTGTCGTTCTCGACTTCGGCTTGATGCTGCGCCGACCCTCCTCGCCGTCCGCTCGGCTCTGGGCGGCGGGTCAGGTCAGGGGGTGGCCGCCCTCGTCGTCGGGCTGGGGGAGCGGGTCGATGCCGAGGATGTCCAGGACGCGGCGCAGGTCCGGCTCGTCGATCGAGACGTCGGCCTGCTCGCGCACGGCGGGCTTGGCGCAGAAGGCGATCCCGAGCTGGGCGGCGGCCATCATGTCGAGGTCGTTCGCCCCGTCACCGACGGCCACGGTCCGGTCCATCTCGATGCCGGAGGCAGCGGCGAGGCGGATGACGAACTCCGCCTTGGCAGCACGGTCGACCACATCGCCGAGCACCTTGCCGGTGAGGTGACCGTCGATGATCTCCAGGTGGTTGGCCCGAGCCTGGGCGATGCCCAGCTCGCTGGCCAGGTCGTCGACGACCTCGGTGAACCCACCGCTGACGAGACCCACGGTGTGGCCGGACTCGACGAGGGTCGTGACGAGGGTGCGGGCGCCGGGCGTCAGCCGAACGGCGGCGCGGACCCGGTCGAGGACCTCGACGGGCAGTCCCTCGAGGGTGGCCACCCGTGCGTGCAGGCTCTGCGCGAAGTCCAGCTCGCCCCGCATCGCGGCCTCGGTGACGGCCGCGACCTGCTCACGGGTTCCCGCGTGCTCGGCGATGAGCTCGATGACCTCGTCACGGATGAGCGTGCTGTCGACGTCCATCACGAGGACCAGTGGTCCCTCGCCCGGGAGAGCGGGTGCCGGTGCCTGGTCGGTGCTGCCCGGGGTGCGTGCCATGGGCAGGAGTCTAGGTCTGGTCGAAGACGTATCCCTTGCCCACCACGGTGATACCCGACTCGGTCACGTGCAGGCCGCGAGCCCGGTCCTCGTCGTGGTCGTGCCCGAGGCGGATCCCCTCTGGCAGGTGCACCCCCTTGTCGACGATGACCCTGTTCAGATGTACGTACCGGCCCACGTCCACACCGTCGAGCAGGACGCTGTCCAGCACGTCGCTGTAGCTGTGGACGAAGACGCCGGGCGACAGGACGCTGTTGTGCACGTGCCCGCCGGAGACGACCACGCCGGGGGAGACGATCGAGTTGTTGGCCCCGCCGGCCCGCTCGCCGTCGGCGTGGACGAACTTCGCCGGCGGGTAGGGGCCGTGGTTGGTGTTGATCGGCCAGCTGTAGTTGTAGAGGTTGAAGATGGGGTGGATCGACGTCAGGTCCATGTGCGCGTCGAAGTAGCTGTCCAGCGTCCCGACGTCGCGCCAGTAGCCGCGGTCGCGGTCACTCGACCCCGGCACGGTGTTGTCGGCGAAGTCGTAGGCGTACGCCGACCCCCGGGAGACGAAGTCCGGGACGATGTCCCCACCCATGTCGTGCTTGCTCTCGTGCTCGGCATCGCGCTTGACCGCGTCCATGAGCGCCTCCGCGGTGAAGACGTAGTTGCCCATCGACGCGTAGACCTCGTGGGGCGCGTCCGGCAGGCCCGCCGGGTCGGTCGGCTTCTCCCGGAAGGCGGTGATCCGACGTCCGTCGTCGGCCACCTCCATGACGCCGAACTGGTCGGCCATGCCGATCGGCTGCCGGATGGCCGCGACGGTGCAGTCGGCGCGTGTCTCGACGTGCTGGGTGACCATGTCGGAGAAGTCCATCCGGTACACGTGGTCGGCACCCACGACAACGACGATGTCGGGCCGCTCGTCGACGATCGCGTTGAGGGACTGGTAGATCGCGTCCGCGCTGCCCGTGTACCAGCTCTTGCCGCGCCGCTGCTGGGCCGGGATGGGTGCCACGTAGTGGCCCAGGGGCGAGGCCAGCCGCCAGGCCTGGCTGACGTGCCGGTCGAGGCTGTGCGACTTGTACTGGGTGAGCACGATGATCTTGGCGTAGCCCGAGTTGACGACATTGCTCAGGGCGAAGTCGACGAGCCGGTAGATCCCGCCGAAGGGGACTGCCGGCTTGGCCCGATCAGCCGTGAGCGGCATGAGGCGCTTGCCCTCGCCGCCGGCGAGCACGATGGTCAGGACCTTGGGTTGGCTGCGCACGATCCGCTCCCTCACGTCGCTCTCTGACGTCCGGCCGGGGCCGGCGCCTTCGTCCTGCCCAAACCTAGTCGCAAGAGCACGCCGGCCATAGGGTGACGCCATGCGCGTCGACATCCTCAGCAAGGAGTACCCACCCGCGGTGTACGGCGGGGCGGGGGTCCACGTCGCCGAGCTGACCCGCGCACTGCGCGAGCGTGGTGACACCGACGTGCGCGTGCGCTGCTTCGGCGACCCCCGGGACGAAGGGGGGACCACCGGCTATGCGGACCCGCCCGGCCTGGCCGGGGCCAACCCTGCGCTCACGACGATGGGCGTCGACCTGGCGATGGCGGCCGACTGCGGGGGAGCGGACCT
Organism: Janibacter limosus; assembly: GCF_004295485.1. Taxonomy (NCBI): domain Bacteria; kingdom Bacillati; phylum Actinomycetota; class Actinomycetes; order Micrococcales; family Intrasporangiaceae; genus Janibacter; species Janibacter limosus. The sequence goes on from NZ_CP036164.1 coordinate 1,305,382, forward strand.
GGTCCACAGCCACACCTGGTACGCAAACTTCGCCGGCCACACCGCGTCGCTCCTGCACGGGATCCCGCACGTGGTGTCCGCGCACAGCCTCGAGCCGCTGCGCCCGTGGAAGGCCGAGCAGCTCGGCGGCGGCTACGCCCTCAGCTCGTGGGTCGAGCGCACCGCCTACGAGGCCGCGGCGGGAGTCATCGCCGTCAGCCACGGCATGCGGGCGGACATCCTGCGCAGCTACCCGACGATCGACCCCGCGCGCGTCCACGTCGTGCACAACGGCATCGACTCCCGGCTGTGGCAGCCGGCGGCGGACCTCGACGTGGTCCGCCGGCACGGCGTCGACCCGGACCGACCGTCGGTCCTCTTCGTCGGGCGGATCACCCGGCAGAAGGGCCTACCCCACCTGCTGCGGGCCGCGCGCGCACTGCCCCCAGAGGTCCAGGTCGTGCTCTGTGCCGGTGCCCCGGACACCCCCGAGATCCTCGCTGAGGTCGAGGACCTGATCGCCCAGCTGCGGTCCGTGCGAGACGGTGTCGTCTGGATCCCCGAGATGCTGCCGCGCGCCGAGGTGATCGCGCTGCTGTCCGCCGCGACCGTCTTTGCCTGCCCGTCGGTCTACGAGCCGCTGGGCATCGTCAACCTCGAGGCGATGGCCTGCGGTCTGCCGGTCGTCGCCACCGCCACCGGGGGCATCCCCGAGGTCGTCGTCGACGGGGAGACCGGGTGGCTGGTGCCGATCGAGCAGGTCCAGGACGGCACGGGCGCGCCGGTGGACGCCGACGGGTTCGAGGCAGACCTCGCGGCCGCGCTCACCGATGCCTTGTCCGATCCCGCGCGAGCACACGAGCGTGGGATCGCCGGGCGCGAGCGCGCGATCTCGCAGTTCTCCTGGACGAGCATCGGCGACCAGACCATGGCGGTCTACGAGAGCGTGCTGCGCCACTCCTGACGGGTGATCTCGCTGATCACCTCTCCGAGCTCCGCTCCCGGGAGCGGCTCGTCCCACTCGCGTACCTCGGTGCGTACCTCGCGCATCCCGAGCCTGCGCATGACGCCTCGCGACCCGGCGTTGACGACCATCGTCTCCGCCCGCACGACGTCGAGCTGCGTGTCGGCGAAGGCCTCGGCGAGCACGGCCCGAGCCCCCTCGACGGCCAGGCCCTGCCGCCACCAGCGACGGGCGAGCCGGTAGCCGAGCTCGGCCACACCCCCTTCGCGCGGCCACACGGCCCACCAGCCCACCGGTTGCTCGCCGACGTGCCCGACCCACATCGGCCCCGGCAGCTGCGGGCTCCAGTAGTCGCGCGCCTCCTGGGCCGTGCGGCCACGTCCGAGGATGTGGCGCAGCACCTCCGGGTCGGAGTCGAGCTCCACGAGGAAGGGGAGGTCCCCCGGCCCCGCAGGCTGCAGCCGGAGCCGGTCCGTGTGCAGTGGCCGGACGGCAGTCACCGGATGGGGACCCAGCCGGCCATCTGGGCGCAGGCGGCGTTGGTGGCGTCGGCGAGGCTCTGCTCGCAGAGTCGCGCCAACCGGCGCAACGCAGCGGAGCGGGTCGCGTCGTGTGCAGCGGTGACCGCGCCGGACGAGCCGAGGCCGATCTCGGCGGCCACGGCGACCGTCCCGGCCAGGCCGATGACCGTGCGCGCGCGCTGGGGCAGGGTCTCGGGCAGGGACCAGTCGGCGCCCAGACGGTCGTCGACGAGATCACGGGAGAGGTCATCGGCCCAGGGGGCGCCGCCGATGCGGTCGAGCTCCTCGACGGAGGCGAGCAGCTGACGACGCAGGTGCCGCTCGAGCTGGGAGGGCTCCAGGGCCTCGATGCGGTGGGGCGGCACCGGGTCGGCGTCGTGCTCCACCCAGTCGATGCGCAGTCCCTGCGCACCCTCCGAGCCGAAGGTCGAGATCGACGGCACGAGCATCCCGCCCAGCCCGGCGACGAAGACGGCCTCGCCGGCGTGGACCGCGGCGTCGGTGGCGATGGGGCCGCACCTCGGCAGCCCACCGATGTCCCCGGGGCCGGGCAGGGCCACGAGGAGGGCCGCCTCACCCAGGTCCCGCCACACGCGGACCTGCTCGACGAGGCCCTCGGTGTGGTCGACATCGGGAAGTGCGCGCTCGATCGCATGGGTGAGTGTCGTGCCGCCGGACCACGCATGCGTGACCCACAGGGCGACCCGGACGGAAGCAGGCAGCTCGGGCATCTGACCGATGGTAGTTCGCGGTAGATAGGGTCGGGTCCATGAGTGATGTCCTTGCCCTGGCCGGTGCCACCGTCGTCCGTGGTGAGTCGACCCTCGTCTCAGAGATCGACTGGGAGGTCGAGGAGGGCCAGCGGTGGGTCGTCCTCGGGCCCAACGGCGCCGGCAAGACGACCCTCCTGCAGCTCGCCTCGGCTCGCATGCACCCCACCCGGGGTGTCGTCGGCATCCTCGGCGAGGTCCTCGGTGCCGTCGACGTCTTCGAGCTGAGGCCGCGCATCGGTCTGGCCTCGGCGTCCCTGGCCGACCGGATCCCCAAGAGCGAGAGCGTCTCCGACGTAGTCGTCACGGCCTCGTGGGGCGTCGTGGGTCGGTGGCGTGAGGGCTACGACGACCTCGACCACGCCCGCGCGCACGAGCTCCTCGAGGCGCTCGGTGCAGGGCACCTCAGCGACCGCACCTACGGCACCCTGTCCGAGGGAGAGCGCAAGCGCGTCCAGATCGCGCGAGCCCTCATGACCGACCCGGAGCTGATGCTCCTCGACGAGCCGGCGGCCGGTCTCGACCTCGGCGGCCGCGAGGACCTCGTCCAGCGCCTGGGCGCCATCGCCGGCGACCTGGCCGCTCCGGCCCTGGTGATGGTGACCCACCACGTCGAGGAGATCCCGCCCAACTTCACCGACGTGCTCCTCCTGCGCGAGGGCCAGGTCGTCGCGCAGGGACCGATCGAGATCACGCTCACCGAGGCCAACCTGTCGCAGACCTTCGGCCTCGACCTGGTGCTGGAGCAGCACGGCGACCGGTGGTCGGCACGGGCCCGCAGCTGACCCCCTTCGACACAGGGTGGTCACATCCGGGGTGGCGGTGACCACACCCTCACGGGCGTTGGGCATGATGGACACACACGAGCACGAGGGGGATGAGCATGGACTGGTTGGTTGACAACCTCTGGCTGGCCTGGATGGGGCTGGCCCTCGTGCTCATCGCCATCGAGGCGATGACCGTGGACTTCGTCTTCGTCATGCTCTTCGGCGGTGCCCTCGTGGGCGCGCTCGCGGCAGCGCTCGGCGCGCCGGTCGTCCTCCAGGTCGTGGCGGCCGTCATCGTGGCGCTGCTGCTCATCGCCGTCGTGCGGCCGATCATCAAGCGCCAGTTCAGCAACCCCGCAGCCTCGGCCGACATCGGGTCCGGCGCACTGGCGGGCAGGAGCGCACGGGTGCTCGAGACCGTCACGGAGACCGACGGCCGGGTTCGGCTGGCCGGCGAGACGTGGAGCGCCCGGGTCCCCGACGGCAGCCCCGCCTGCGAGCCCGGTACCGAGGTGCGGGTCCTCGCCATCGACGGCGCCACGGCGATCGTCACCCACCAGAACTGACCTGACGGCCGCGACCGTCACGCACGAGGGACGTCCATCGGGCGTCTCGCCAAGGAGGACCGGAGCACCGCCGGTCCGACACCCGAAAGGACACCCATGGGCATCCTGATCTTCCTCGCAGCGCTACTGCTCTTCGCGCTCGTCATGCTCTTCAAGACCGTGCGGATCGTGCCCCAGCAGACCGCACTGATCATCGAGCGACTCGGTCGCTACTCCCGCACCCTCGAGGGCGGGATCCACATCCTCATCCCCTTCGTCGACAGGGTGCGCGCCAACGTCGACCTGCGCGAGCAGGTCGTGAGCTTCCCGCCGCAGCCGGTCATCACCTCCGACAACCTGGTCGTCAACATCGACACGGTCATCTACTACACGGTGATCGACGCCAAGCGCGCCGTGTACGAGATCGCCAACTTCATCCAGGGCATCGAGCAGCTGACGGTCACGACCCTGCGCAATGTCATCGGCTCGCTCGACCTGGAGCAGACACTGACCAGCCGCGACCAGATCAACGGCCAGCTCCGCGGCGCCCTCGACGAGGCGACCGGCCGCTGGGGCATCCGCGTCAACCGGGTCGAGCTCAAGGCGATCGACCCGCCGATGTCCATCCAAGAGTCGATGGAGAAGCAGATGAAGGCCGAGCGGGACCGCCGTGCGGCGATCCTCAACGCCGAGGGCGTCAAGCAGTCCTCGATCCTCACCGCAGAGGGTGAGAAGCAGTCCGCGATCCTGCGCGCCGAGGGATCGGCCCAGGCCGCAGTCCTCGAGGCACAGGGTCAGTCGCGGGCCATCAAGCAGGTCTTCGACGCGATCCACCGCGGCAAGCCGACGCAGAAGTTGCTGGCCTACCAGTACCTGCAGGTCCTGCCGCAGATCGCGACCGGTGACGCCAACAAGATGTGGATCATCCCGAGCGAGCTCACCGATGCCCTGCGCGGCATCGGCGGTGCGCTCGGCGGTGGGGGTCAGCCCGGAGGCTCCGGCGTGGACGCGGAGGACTTCGTCGACCCGGGTCCCGAGGACGAGTCCAATGTCTTCGCCGAGACGGCGCTGGAGGACCCGGGCCAGGCGCTGGCCGAGGCGCGCGGTCAGGCCGGCCAGGCCTCGCGCGAGGCCAGCGAGCACGCCACCCCCGCATCCCGGGTGCAGCCCTCGCAGGTGCCCGAGGCGCCGGAGCAGGCGCCCCAGCAGGCACCCCAGCAGGCACCCCAGCAGCCGCCGGCCCCGCCCGTGCAGGACGGTCCGGACGCGCCGCACTGACGTGTCCCGCCCGGCACGTCCCCGCTGACCTGACACCCGGTCCACCCCAGTTAGGGTGGGCCGGGTGTCGTGGCTCGAGATGGGTGCAGTGGTCCTTGCAGGGGTCTGGGCCGGGGGGATCAACACCCTCGTCGGGTCAGGCACGCTCGTGACCTTCCCCGTCCTCCTCGCGCTGGGTGTCCCCGCCGTCACGGCCAATGTCTCCAACTCCATCGGGCTGGTCCCCGGAGGGATCAGCGGCAGCCTCGGCTACCTACCGGAGATGAAGGGCATGGGGCGCCGCCTCGTGCAGCTGGCGCCGATGTCGATCCTCGGCGCGGTCACGGGGGCACTGCTCCTGCTGTGGCTGCCACCGGAGGCCTTCGAGGCGATCGTCCCCGTACTCATCGGCCTCGGGATCCTCCTGGTGATCTTCGGTCCCCGGCTGCAGGCCTGGACCAAGGGCCACCACGAGGACGGTGGGCCGATGCCGACCGGGCACCTGGTCGCGCTCATGGCCGGGGTGCTCGTCGCAGGCGTCTATGGCGGGTACTTCGGTGCCGCTCAGGGAGTCATCCTCATCGGCCTGCTCTCGGCCCTGTCGACCGAGCCGCTCCAGGCGCTCAACGGGCTGAAGAACGTCCTGGGCCTCGTCGTCAACGCGGTCGGGTCCTTGGTCTTCATCATCACCGCGCCCGAGCTGATCGACTGGCGGATCGCCGGGCTCGTCGGCGTCGGCGCGCTCGTGGGCGGCGTGCTCGGGGCTCGGTACGGACGGCGTCTGCCGCCCAACGCCCTCCGCGCGGTCATCGTCGTCGTCGGCGTGGTCGGCATCGTGAAGTTCGTGTTCTTCCCGTGATCGAGTGGGTCGACCCGGTGATCCTCGGCTTGGGCCTCGTCGTGGCCGTGGGCGCCTTCGTCCAGTCCTCGATCGGCTTCGGGATCGCGGTGGTCTCCGCTCCCTTCGTCGTGGTCCTGCGACCCGACCTCATGCCGACGTCGATGCTCGTGTGTGCCTTCGTCCTGCCCGTCCTGCAGCTGGCCTCCGGCCCGCGCGAGATCCTGTGGCGACCTCTCGGCTGGGCCGTGGGCGCACGGCTGGCCGTGACACCGCTCGGCGTGTGGCTCGTCGCGTCGACCTCCACCGACGCGATCGCCCTCGCGGTGGGGATCCTCATCCTCGTCACCGTCATCGCCTCCGTCGTGGTCGTCGACATCAGGCTCACCCGAGGCAGCGCGATGGGGGCCGGCGCGATCAGCGGGGTCTCCGGAACCGCGGCATCCATCGGCGGGCCCTTCTTCGCGCTCGTCCTGCGGCACGAACCGCCCGACCGGCTCCGGGCCACCCTTGCCGTCTTCTTCATCGCTGGATCGACGATGGCGATCGGCGGCCTCGCCCTGGCCGGGGCCGCGACGTGGGACCAGCTCCTCGCGGGGGCGACGTGGATTCCCTTCGTCGTCCTGGGACACCTCGTGGCCGGACCGGTGCGACGTCGGCTGCCGGCGACCGCAGTGCGTCGGGGCGTGCTCGTCTTCTGCGTCGTGGCGAGCGTGGGCGTCATCGGTCGCACGCTCCTGCTCTAGCCTTCGCCTGTGCCGATCCTCATCACCGACCCCACCGACGAGCGGCTGCGTGACTTCGTCGGACTGACCGATGTCAAGATGCGCCGCGTCCTCGAGCCCGAGGGCGGGCTCTACCTCGCCGAGAGCGAGAAGGTCATCCGACGTGCGCTGGCCGCCGGTCATCGACCGCGCGCGATGCTCATGGGCGAGCGGTGGCTGACCGACCTGGCCGACGTGGTCGCGGCCGCCGAGGCCGACGGAGTGCCCGTCTACACCGCCTCGGCCGAGGTCATCGAGGGGATCACCGGCTTCAACATGCATCGCGGCGCGCTGGCCTCGATGCACCGACCGGCCGTCAGGCCTCTCGCCGAGGTCCTCGACGGGGCGAGGCGGGTCCTCGTCATCGAGGACGTGGTCGACCACACCAATGTCGGCGCGATCTTCCGCTCGGCGGCTGCGCTCGGGACCGATGCCGTGCTCGTGACACCCCGATGCGCAGACCCGTTGTACCGCAGGGCCATCCGGGTCTCGATGGGGACGGTCTTCCAGGTCCCGTGGACGCGGATCGAGCCGTGGCCGTCGGGGATCGAGGACCTGCGCGCCGCGGGGTTCACCGTCGCCGCTCTTGCCCTGACCGACGACGCGGTCAGTCTCGACGAGCTCGCCGCGGACCCGCCCGAGCGGCTCGCGCTCGTCCTCGGGACCGAGGGCGACGGGCTCGCCCGACGCACCCTCGGCCGCGTCGACGTCACGGTGACGATCCCCATGGCCGGGGGAGTGGACTCGCTCAACGTGGCCGCCGCCGGCGCCGTGGCGGCCTGGGAGCTCCGGGTGCGCTGAGCGCGCCGGCTGGCCGCAGCCCCTTCGGCACGAGACAATCGTGCGATGAGCAGCACAGGAGCCTCTCGCCCCACGTTCTCCACGACCCGGTTCCGCGAGGGATATGCCGTCGGTGACGTCGATGACTTCCTGGATGCGGTCTTCACCGCCATCTCGACCGGGCAGCCCGTGCCGCCCATCGCCACAGCCGTCTTCCGCCCGGTCCGCCTGGAGATCGGTTACGACATGGCCGAGGTCGACGACTTCCTCGACGAGCTCGAGGCGGGTCTGACGAGCTGACTCTCCAGCGATCGCTAGGGGCCCGTCACCCGTCAGGACTGGTAGGTGCCGGTGATGACGGCGCGGCCGATCGTGTGCTGGAGGTAGTTGAAGGCAGCGACGGTGCAGGTCACCGAGTCGTCGATGCCGAGGTCGTCGGTGTCGAGGGCGTGCACGGCGAAGACGTAGCGGTGCGCGACGTCACCCTGCGGCGGAGCGGCCCCACCGAAGGCCTTGGAGCCGAAGTCGGTCGCCGTCATGAAGGCACCCTCGGGCAGCTGCGCACCGCCCTCGGCACCCGCGCCCTCCGGCAGGGAGGTCGTGCTGGCGGGCAGTCCCACGACGGTCCAGTGCCAGAAGCCAGCGGGGGTGGGCGCGTCGGCGTCGAAGCACGAGACGGCGAAGCTGCGGGTGCCTTCGGGGGCGCCGGTCCAGGCGAGCTGCGGGCTGCGGTTGCCACCGCTGAAGCCCCAGTCGTCGAAGACCTGCGCATCGGCGAGCGGGCCGCCGTCGGTGAAGCTCTCGCTCGTCACCTCGAAGGGGGTCGTGGTGGGCAGCAGGTCGTAGGGAGCCGGTGCGGTCGGTCGCGTGAGATCCATGGCTTCGACCCTAGGACGTGAGGACCGGGCGTCAAGCGCTCGTCCAGTCGGTCGGTCAGCGCACGAGGCGGTCGAGGAGCCGCTGGACCTCGGCAGCGGGGTCGTCGGTGAGCCCGCTGTGCACCGGACCCGGACGCACGACGGTGGATCTCGGTGCACTCAACCAGCCGAACCGCCGACCGTCGTCGCCGAGACGGGGGAGGCCACCCCCTTCGCGTCCGGCGGCGACATCGCACACGGTCTGCAGCGCGGCATCGAGGTCGTCCAGGTCCAGGTCGGGGGCGAAGGCGTGCACCCGCTCCCGATCGACCGCGAAGGCGGCCTCGAGGTGCTCGGCGGCCTGACTGCGCAGGACGACGCCGACGTTGAGGAACTCCTCGCGCTCGGCCCTCGGTACGCAGCGCAGGACGACGTACTGGTAGGGGAAGGGAGTCATCGGGCACCTCCGGGGAGCCACGCGTCCGGGTGGTCGCGTCTGGTCGTCAGGTGCTCCAGGTAGGCGGCACGGACCGCCGCCGCGTCGGGGAGCTGGTCGGAGGTCTCGAGCCACTCGTCGGGGACGAGCTGGATGATCCGGGCGAGCTCGGCGTCGCCGAGCCGGGAGGCCAGGTCCGCGTGGTGGGGCCGCAGGTCGTCCACGAGGTCGCCGAGGACGTGGTCGGAAGCGTCGAAGTGCTGGGCGACGAACTTGGCCGCGTCGGGCGCCCTGCGGGCCCACGCGTGGTGGAAGTACAGCGCGGCGCCATGGTCGATGACCCAGGGCTGGCCTCCCCAGACGAGCAGGTTGGGGTTGGCCCAGGTGCGGTCGATGTTGGCGGTGAAGGCGTCGAGCCAGACGATGGGTGCGGCCTGTGCGGGGCTGGCCGGGCGGCTGCCGTCGTAGCCGAAGGAGCCGGGCAGGTAGTCGAGACCGAGGTTGGTGCCCACGGACGCGCTGAGGAGGTCCTGGACCTCCTCGTCGGCCTCGTAGCGGGCGATGTCGCGCGGCAGGTCGACGACGGCGAGGCGGGGGACCGGGATCTGCAGCGCCCGGGCGATCTCGCCGACGATGACCTCGGCGACCAGGACCTTCAGGCCCTGACCGGCTCCGCGGAACTTCACGACGTACATCCCGAGGTCGTCGGCGTCCACGAGTCCGGGCAGGGAGCCCCCTTCGCGCAGGGGGACCGCGAATCGGGTCGCGGTGACGGTCTCGAGCACGGGGCCAGAGTAGGCCCGGTTGGCGTGGCGGGCCGCTTTCGCGCAAGGTGGACGTCATGCTCCATGGACGACGACCGCCCCACGACTACCTCGGCACCGTGATCGGCACGCCCGATCCGAGGGGGTTGGCGCGCTTCTACGCGGAAGTCCTCGGGTGGCGGATCCAGATCGACGAGGAGGACTGGGCGACCATCGCGCCCGAACGCGCCCACGTCTACCTGGGATTCCAGCTCGAGCGGGAGCACGTCAGGCCGGCCTGGCCTGCCCTGCAGGGCGAGCAGCAGATGCAGATGCACCTGGACATCGAGGTCAGCGATCTCGACGTGGCCGTCGAGTCCGCGCTGCGGTTGGGCGGGCGCCTCTCGGAGCACCAGCCGCAGGAGGAGGTGCGGGTCCTCATCGACCCGTCGGGGCACCCCTTCTGCCTCTATATCGGCGCTGCCGAGGCGGCTGCGGAGACGCCCTGACGCGCGGATTTCTCACTCACGAGATCCGCGTGTAAAGTTTCACGTCGTTGCCCCGATGGTGTCGAAACCATCGGAAGCACCACTCGTCCGGGTGGCGGAATTGGCAGACGCGCTAGCTTGAGGTGCTAGTGCCCGTATTAGGGCATGGGGGTTCAAGTCCCCCCTCGGACACAGATGAGTCGCTCACGAAACTGTGAGCGCGGGTTCACGAAACCTCGGTCAGATCAAAGATCTGGTCGAGGTTTTGTGCTGTTCAGGGCTTCTGAGCGCTGAGGAGTTGCTCGTTGAACCCCGAAGGCCCCGTCCTGGGTGGACGGGGCCTTCGTCGTGGCGTGTTGGGGAACGGGCTGTGGCCCGTCAGGCATGAGGCCTGCGGGCTGAGGTGGGGTAATGATTCGGTTGTGTGCGGTTGGTGGCCCCAGATGGTCTGGGGCAGGTCAGGCGGGTAGTAGGTGCTCCGGGTGAAGCGCCCCAGCTTCTCTGCCGTTCCTATGCGGGGTGCGGCTCTCGGTTGAGAGCAGCGTAGTGGGCTTGCTCGTACTCCACGGGTGGGACGTTTCCCAGAGAGCCATGAAGCCTGCGGGCGTTGTACCAGTCCACCCAGCCGGCGGTGGCGTACTCGACGTCGGCGATGGTCTTGTAGGGGCCGTCGTGGAAGACAGTAGTGCGGATGCACTCGGCCTTGTAGAGCCCGTTGACCGTCTCCATCAGAGCGTTGTCGTACGCGTCGCCGACCGACCCGATGGAGGGTCGGATCTCCTCCAGCGCGAGGTGCTCGGTCAGCCTCAGACTCGTATATTGAGACCCGGCATCCGAGTGGTGGATCAGCTCGCCCGCGACGGTCGGGTGACCCTCGCGGTCGCGCTGCCACAGCGCCATCCGCAGGGGGGTCATCACGAGGTCGGTGTGCTTGGTCGTGGCTGCGTGCCAGGCCACGATGCGTTGGGCGTAGACGTCGAGGATGAACGCGACGTAGACGAACCCGGCCCACGTCTTCACGTACGTGAAGTCGGTGACCCAGACGAGATTGGGTGTGGCCGCGGTGAAGTTGCGATCCAGCAGGTCACCGGCCCGGATGCCGTCCTTGGCCGGGATCGTGGTCCGGATGCCCTTGTCGCGGCGAACCCCGACCAGCCCGAGGGTGCGCATCGCACGGTCCACCGACCCAGCGCTGGCTTCCGGCATGACGGTGCGGCGCAGGTAGGCGGTCATCTTCCTGCGCCCGTAGAGGCCCTCGGGGGTCAGCTTGCGCCGCCCATTGGCGTCGGTGGCCCACGCGCCGTCCCGGACGGCGTCGACGACCTGGGCATCCGTGATGGTCCGCGCTGCCACGACACGGCCGGTCTGTTTCCAACTGCGGTAGGTCCGCGCGGCGATCTGGCAGCCCTGCTCACGCAGGACCCGACAGATCGACTCGACCGCGTGACCCTCGGCTCTCATGGTGTCGACGAAACCCATGATCAGCGGTTGCGGGGGTCGAGTTCCCCGGCGAAGAAAACCGTCGCGGACTTCAAGATCGCGTTGTCCTCCTCCAGACGTCGGACCTTGGCCTTCAGGCTCTTGATTTCAGCGAGTTCCTCGCTGGTGGCTCCTTGGCGTTGGCCCCCGTCGACCTGGGACTGGATCACCCAGCGGCGCACGGACTCCTTGCCGACACCGAGCTGCTTGGCCACGACCGCCGCAGCGGCCGTGAGCGACGAGTACTCGCCCTGGTGTTCGTTGACCAGCCGCACCGCTCTGGCCTTCAACTCTTCATCGATCTTCTTCGGCATGCTGCTCATTCTCCTGGACTCAAACAGGAGCGGCATCAAACCTGGGGCGCTTCAGCTTGACCAGTCCGACCTGCCGCGTCCATCCCGATTGGAGCATCCCCACGTCGTCGCGCTTGAGGCCTCCGAAGGATCGCTCGACCGTTGTCCGGCGTGCGTAGGCGTCGAACCAGGCCGGGGTTCCCCAGGTGTGTTTCTGGCGGTGCTTGCCCAGGGCCTCGTCGGGGATAGTGATCGTCTGAGTGCAGCACTTCTGTCGGGACTGCTGCACGGATAGGTGACAGTCGGTAGTCACGCAGCCTGATCGGCTGGTGTGGTCATGGTGGTCTCGTATTCGATGGGCGTCAATCGGCCGAGGCGGTCCTGTCGTCGTCGGCGGTGGTAGGTCCTCTCGATCCAGGTGACGATCGCGATCCGTAGCTGTTCGCGGGTGTCCCATCGGCGTTGGTTGAGGACGTTCTTCTGCAGGAGCGCGAAGAAGGATTCCATCGCGGCGTTGTCACCGCAGGCGCCGACACGTCCCATGGACCCGACGAGCTGGTGACGGCCCAGGCGGTGGACGAATTTGCGGCTTCGAAATTGAGATCCTCGGTCGCTGTGCACGATGCACCCGGCCACGCCGACGCCGTCAGCGCCGCGGCGGGCGACGGCCGAGTTCAGGGCCGTGACAGCGAGGTTCGACGTCATCCGTGAGTCAATGCTGTAGCCCACGATCCGCCCGGAGCAGGCGTCCTTGATCGCGCACAGGTAGAGCTTGCCCTCGTCGGTCCAGTGCTCGGTGATGTCGGTCAGCCACACCTGATTCGGTGCCGTCGCGGTTGTGAAGTCATGCGTGACGCGACCCGCCTCGTCCTCGACCGCGAGCCGGTCATCGTGCACCGGCGGCCCGGACCGCGGACGAGCCGAACGCTTCTTGCCGAAGATCGACCACCACGCGTTCGCTGAGCAGATCCGCCACGCCGTACGGGCCGACATGCCCACCCCGGCATCGGCGGCCTCCTCATGGAGGTAGCGGTACCCGAATGCGGGGTCATCACGGTGGGCGTCGAACAACGCTTTCGCGCGATGCGCCCAGACCAGCTCGGACGCAGTGACCGGCGCGGCGAGCCACCGGTAGTACCTCGCGAGGCTCTTGAAGAAGGCTGCGACTGCGCCCACCGCGCCATCACAGTCGAAGGTCTTCACCAGGAGGTAGTTGCTGCGGCTCGCGCCGACGCGAGCGAATGCGTCGTCAGCGGGGAGTTCGAGCACTACCTGTTCGTAGTAGTCCCTGGCTCGCAGAGCGAAGGGACTTGCGCTGTCGTAGATCACGAGCGAGCCCGGGGACGCGAGTGCTGCGCGCCCGGCCTGCTCGACGAGCAGGGTTCCGCGGGTCTGGAACAGGAAGTAAAGGTAGTCCTGCTCATCGTGGGCTTGGGCGATGTCGCTGCGGGAGCGCCTGACCTCCTCGGCCCTGGCCCGTTTGGTGGACAGGCGGAAGTCGGCGTACTGGCACAGTCGGATTTCCCCGCCGAATCCGACACCGACGGGATCGGTCCGAACTGAGACGTGCGCTTCCCGGCGGACCTGGCGTCAGTAGTCGACCTCGTCGCCCCGTGGGGCGTTCCGAGTCGAGAAGGACGTTAGGCGCGGCAGCGAGGTGCTCTCCTGTCCCAGGATCACGCCCCTGCTCGCTGGTCCGTGCTGGTGTGCTCTTGCATACCGGTCTGGACTACCAGAGTACGACGCCGGCCCTCGCCCGGATCGGCATCGAGAACCGATCCGTGCAGAGAGCCGGCCCGCGACCGCCGCTGAGGCGATGGTCGCGGGCCGGGGACGACGGCGCGAAATCAGGCGGGGAGCATGCCATGCGGGTCGATGACGAACTTGTCCGAGACGCCGGTATCAAAGGTGGCGTAGGCGTCGGGGGCTTCGTCGAGGCTGATGACCTTGGTATTGAGCATGTCGCTGAGGTAGGGCATGCGGTCCCACAGGATCGACATCATCAGTTCGCGGTTGTAGTGCATGATCGGGGCCTGGCCGCCGGAGATCCGAGGGGACTTGATCCACACCTTGCCGAAGTCGAGGGAAAAGGTTCCCTCCTGCTCAGCCTTGGACGCGGCCAGCGGGTCGGGGCCGTAGACGCCGATGACGCCGGTGGCACCGCCTGCGCAGGTGGCGTCCATGACCTGGTTGATGGAGTAGGCCGGGTTCATGTCCTCGGCCTCGCGGCCGATCCCGTGGGCTTCTGAGCCGACGTAGTCGACGGCGCAGTCCACCATGGGTTCGCCGAGGATGGCCTCGATCTGGTCGGTCAGCGGCACGTCCTCGCTGAGGTCGATGGTCTCGCAGCCGTTATTCTTCATCAGGTCCAGCCGGTCCTGGTAGTAGTCGCCGACGATGATGCAGGAAGCGCCCAAGAGCCGGGCTGCCGCGGCGCCGCAGCGTCCGACGGGACCGGCGCCGGCGATCTAGACGGTCGAGCCGGGCTTCGTTCCGGCCTCCATGAGGCCGTGGAACGCGGTGGGCAGGATGTCCGACAGGAGTGCCAGGTCACGGATCTTCTCCATCGCCTGGTCTCGATCGGGAAAGCGGAGCAGCTGGAAGTCGGCGTAGGGGACGAACAGGTACTCCGCCTGCCCGCCCTGCCAGTTACCCAGGTTGAACCCGTAAGCGCCGCAGGCCGCGTCGGGGTTCACGGTCTCGCACACCTCGGTTCGACGGGCGCGACAGTTGCGGCAGCGGCCTCAGGCGACGTTGAAGGGGACCGAGACCAGGTCGCCCTCGGAGAGGAACTCGACGTCGGGGCCGACCTCGAGGACTTCTCCGGTCATCTCGTGCCCCATCACCATGCCCTGGGGGACAGGGAAGGACCCGCGGTAGATGTGCAGGTCGCAACCGCAGATGTTGGTAGCGACGATCTTGAGGATGACTCCGTGCGGGGCGCTCTTGCCATTCGGCATCTCGAGCTTCGGGAAGTCCAGGGACTCGACGCGCATGTCCCTGACGTTCTCGAACACGACGGCGCGGTTGCTGCTTGCCATAACGATCTCCTCCAGTGGTGGATGGCCTGGTCGCGGCGGTGCCGCAGTCATCCGGGAGTCCGTCACCCGCGACCTCGGCTATCGCCGAGCATGGGCCAGCAAGGAGTTCACCCTCCATCGCCGTGCGTGCCGCCGCACTAACAATGCGTGCCACGGACAAATGAACTATCAAGGACAAGTGCCTGATCCGGCGCGACCGATGGACCGCTTTGCTAATCTCCCTGGCATGGTCGAAGCACCCGTGCCCGCGTTGCCAGAGTCCTCGCCCGTCCAGCCTGACGTGCGTGTTCTCGGCGCTCGCGAGCACAACCTTCAGGACATCGACCTCACGGTGCCCCGCGACGCGCTGGTGGTGTTCACCGGGGTCTCTGGCTCGGGGAAGTCCTCGTTGGCTTTCGGAACCCTGTTCGCGGAGTCCCAGCGCCGTTACCTCGAGTCCGTCGCTCCCTACGCTCGTCGCCTGATCGACCAGGCCGGCGTCCCGGACGTCGACTCGATCACGGGTATGCCGCCGGCCGTTGCTCTTCAGCAGCAGCGTGGAGGCCGTAGCGCCCGCTCTTCGGTGGGCAGCATCACCACCCTCTCGTCCCTGGTGCGCATGCTCTACTCCCGGGCCGGCCACTACCCCGACGATCAGCCGATGCTCTACGCCGAGGACTTCTCCGCCAACACAGTGCAGGGCGCGTGCCGGGAGTGTCACGGTATCGGCCGGGTGTACGAGGTCACCGAAGGCCAGATGGTGCCCGACCCTTCGCTGACGATCCGCGAGCGAGCCATTGCGTCATGGCCGACGGCCTGGCACGGTCACCAGCTGCGCGATGTGCTCGTCGCCCTCGGCTACGACGTCGACGTACCCTGGAGGGACCTGCCGAAGGAGGAGCGTGACTGGATCCTCTACACCGAGGAGACGCCGTACGTCCCGGTCCACTCGCGGCTGACTCTCGCCGAGGCCAGGGCCGCGACCGCGGCGGGCGTCGAGCCGACCTACTCGGGCACCTTCGTCGGTGCGCGTCGGTACGTGCTCGACACGTTCGCGAAGACCAAGAGCGGGTCGATGAAGCGGCGCGTGGCGCAGTTCCTCACGGTCGCTCCCTGCCCCGCCTGCCATGGCAAGCGGTTGAAGCCGGAGGCTCTGTCCGTGACGTTCGAGGGCCTCGATGTCGCAGATCTCTCCGAGCTGCCGCTCGCGGAGCTCTCGACGCTGATCGAAGAGGCAGTCGAGCGGGCCACCGGCGATCTCGACGGGACCGAGACGGCGGGGCAAGCACTGGACAACGCAGCCCGACGCGACGCTGTGCAGCAGCGCGTCGACGCTGGGGGATCAGCCCATGCGGCCGCCCCCGACGTGCGCAAGACACCGAACCGCTCGGTGGAGAAGCTGGCCGCGATGGTGCGGCTGGGCGCAGAGCTCGTCAATAGACTGCGGCCGATCATCGATCTGGGTCTGGGGTATCTCTCCCTGGGCCGCACCACCCCCACCCTCTCCGGCGGGGAGCTACAACGACTGCGACTCGCGACCCAGCTGACCTCCGAACTGTTCGGCGTGGTCTATGTGCTCGATGAGCCTTCCGCAGGGCTTCATCCGCAGGACGTCAGTGCCCTGCTCGGTATCCTCGACGGGCTCAAGCGCCGAGGCAACAGCCTGTTCGTCGTGGAGCATTCGGTGGACGTGATGCGGCACGCGGACTGGCTGGTTGACATCGGCCCCGGCGCGGGCGAGCGCGGCGGACGCGTCATCTACAGCGGGCCCACCGAAGGGCTCGTAGAGGTGGAGGAGTCCGTCACCCGCGGGTATGTCTTCGGGGGCAGCGGCCTGCCCCAGCGGACGCCCCGCGAACCGCAGGGATGGCTGCAGCTCGAGAACGTCACCCGCAACAACCTGCGCGACGTGTCGATCTCCTTTCCGCTCGGGGTGTTCACCGCAGTCACCGGAGTCTCGGGATCCGGCAAGTCCAGCCTGGTCAGCCAGGCACTGCCTGCGCTGCTCGGCGAGCGGCGGGGACGGGCTGTCCACGCGGAGGACGCTGCCGCCCCCGAAGGGGACGAGCTCCTGCTGTCGGACGAGCCCGAGGAGCTCGAGGGAGCGGTCTGGGGAGACCTCTCCGGGGTGAGCCGCGTCGTGAGCATCGACCAGAAGCCCATCGGTCGCACCCCGCGCTCGAACGTCGCGACCTATACCGGTTTGTTCGACCACGTGAGGCGGAGGTTCGCGGAGACCCCCGAGGCCCGGGCTCGGGGGTACAAACCGGGCAGATTCTCCTTCAACGTCACCGGCGGTCGCTGCCCTACCTGCAAGGGCGAGGGATCAGTCATGGTGGAGCTACTCTTCCTCCCCTCGGTCTACACCAAGTGCCCTGACTGCCATGGCACCCGCTACCAGTCCAGCACGCTGGAGATCATCTGGCGCGGCCGCGACATCGCCGAGATCCTCGCCATGAGCGTCGAGGAGGCCCACGACTTCTTCCACGGCGAGTTCGACATCATGCGCTCGCTCGCGGCGCTGATCGACGTGGGTCTCGGGTACCTGCGTCTCGGGCAGCCAGCGACTGAGCTGTCCGGCGGTGAGGCGCAGCGCGTCAAGCTCGCCACCGAGCTCCAGCGATCCCAGCGCGGGGACACGCTCTACGTCCTGGACGAGCCGACCTCCGGGTTGCACTGCGCCGACTCCGACCGGCTCGTGACCCACCTACAGTCCCTCGTCGACGCCGGCAACACCGTCGTTGCGGTCGAGCTCGACATGCGCGTGGTCGCCGCAGCCGACCACGTCATCGACCTCGGACCCGGCGCGGGAGACGACGGCGGCACGGTGGTCGCCTCAGGAACACCCGCGCAGGTCGCCTCGTCCGGAGTCGGTGCATCGGCACCGTACCTCGAGGTTGCGCTGCAGGAGACTGCCTCCCTGGGGTGAGAGTCGGAAGGCTTCGATGAGGGCAATGACCCCACGCAACGGGGGCATCGGACGAGCAACCTGCGTCGCCCGATCGAGAATCCACGCCGCGTGCATGCGGAACTCGGTCAGCAGGCGCTCCGCGCCGTCTGCGGATGAGGTCGTGAACCGGCGACCCTCGAACGACGCTGACCGGACGTTTCGCCCCATGGTCGGCGCCGTGCCGGGGCGCGGGATCGCGGGGTCATGACGCGCGAGTCCGACGGGAACCCGCAGGGTCGTGCCGTTCACCATCTTCCGCGGGTTCCGCATGACCCACGGGCGCAGTCCGATGAACGACTGCCCGACCGCAGCCGGACCGGGCAGAGGCCTGCGGCGTCGCGGTGACGGGGCTCGGCAGCGGACAGGCCGAGACGCTACGAGCCCCCGCCGGCCACCAGGACTGCCTGCGCCTCGGCGAGGACTGGGTCGAGATGGAGACGCGGACGGTGTCGAGCGCGTGGAACTCGAACAGCCGAGACAGGCTCTTCACGACGCAGGGCCACGACCGAGCTGCTGTCGCTGCACGAGGGCGAGATCAAGGCCCGCAAGAACGACCTGGACGAGGCCGGAACCTTTCCGGTCGATGCCCTGGTGAAGTCCGCCTCGGCCGACGACTACGACGCCCTGCTGCTTCCCGGCGGGACGGTCAACCCCGACCAGTTGCGGATGGACACCGACGCAGTCGGATTCGTGCGCGATGTCACGGTCGCCGGCAAGCCGGTTGCCGCGATCTGCCACGGACCGTGGACGCTGATCGAGGCCGGTGTCGTGGAGGGTCGGACGCTGACCTCGTACCCGAGCATCCGCACCGACCTGCGCAATGCCGGAGCGAACGTCGTCGACGAAGAGGTGGCACGCGACGGGAACCTGATCACCAGCCGCTCGCCCGAGGATCTCCCGGCCTTCTGCGCCGCGATCATCGAGCTGTTCAGCCAGGACAAGTGAGGAAACCATGATCAACTTTGCATTGTCGGTCATCGTGCACGCCAAGCCCGGGAAGGAGGAGGACGTCGCGGACTTTCTCCGCAGCGCCCGTCCCATCGTCGAGCAGGAGGAGGGTACGCGGGCCTGGTTCGCTCTGCAGTTCGACGAATCGACCTTCGGGATCTTCGACGTGTTCCCCGACGACGTGGCCCGTCAGACCCACCTCTCGGGTGGTGTCGGTCAGGCACTTGCTGCGCAGGGAGCAGATCTGTTCAGCACCGAACCGAGCATCCAGAACGTCGACGTGATCGCGTACAAGCTGCCCGGCGAGACCTCCTAGAGCATCAGCGTCGATTGACATCGGGGTGCCGATTCACCGCACGTGCCAATCCAGGACGGAGCTGCTGATCCCGTCCTGAACGAGGGTCGGCGTCGTCCTCCAGGACATGTCTCTTGAGTCGCTTTCATCGACGAGCACAAGGATCGGCACGGCGTCAAGCCGATCTGCACGGTGCTGAAGGGCACCGACGCGCAGATCGCCCCGTCCACCTACTACGCGACAACCGATGACGCCGCACGTATTCCTGAGCTGGAGAAAGAAATTTCGTAGCGGGTGGCCAGTCCTCGCCACTGCTCCACGAGGGCGAAGGAGCACTCGCGATCGCGTCTGGCGTCGAGCCGACCTACTCGGGCACCTTCGTCGGTACGTGCTCGACACGTTCGCGAAGACCAAGAGCGGGTCGATGAAGCGGCGCGTGGCGCAGTTCCTCACGGTCGCTCCCTGCCCCGCCTGCCATGGCAAGCGGTTGAAGCCGGAGGCTCTGTCCGTGACGTTCGAGGGCCTCGATGTCGCAGATCTCTCCGAGCTGCCGCTCGCGGAGCTCTCGACGCTGATCGCCAGCAGAAGTACCGCTCCGAGGAAACTATCGCGTCGTCCTGAGTGAGCTGGAGCGGGTGGCGCGTGAGCTGCGGCAGTTCCCCGACGTTGCCGCCGCGCGAGCGTCGATGACCATCACGCCGCAGTACGTGCGCAACGTGGTGGTGTTGAAGCAGTGCCTGTTACGGGCAATCGGGCAACACGTGCAGTTGAGCATGGCGGTGCGAGCGGACCGTGGGGAGCCGACCGCGGCCAGCGAGAGTGCAACGGTGGAGGAGCTGACCCGTTTTCAGAACGCGTCACAGGAGGTGTACGACCGGCTGGTGTCGTTGGTGCCGTCCCCTGACGACGCAGAGCCGGGTCTGCGGACATTCCTGAAGTCGGGGCTAACGGGGATGCGCCGGGAACGTAAAGCGGTGGCGGCGGCGCGCGAGAACGCGCTGGCCGTTCGAAAGTGCATGCCGGCGCGTGAGCTGGGCCGCGCGCCAGCGGTACGACGCGTTGTTGCTGCGGATAACGTGCCGCCGCTGAGGCTGGTCAAGGGCTTTTGACGCGAACTTTGGGCTCATCGGGACACGTCAGTGGTGGTCTGAGCGCGGAAGTTCGTTTCGTCCAGACGCGGCGCCGGCGGTGGGGCAGAGCAAAGGGAGACCTGCCCCGGCTGTAAGCATTGAGCTGGCATCCGGGGGCGGGCTTGGGTCGTGCGGGTCAGGCAGCGGCCGCGGCGCGCGCGGGGGTACTGCAGGAGGTGTTCGCGTGCGTGAGCGTGGTGACCACCGGCAGGCGTAAGTCCGTCAGCGGCTACGCGGGGGAGGTGGTCGATACCAATCGCGTCGATGACGGTCAGTGCCGCGACAAGAGGGGCTGCGTTGCTGTCGTGGCCGTCGCTGAACACGGCGGCGATGACCACCACGGGTGGCCAATATGGCCACCGACTTCCGAAATTCCGGGCTTCCTCACTCGCTTCATCGCTTGTCTATCGCTGACGCTAGAGAGGTGGGGGCGGTTTACCCAATGTGGTGGGGGCACCTCTTCTGGGAGGGGGCTGCAGCCCGCTCCACAGGCGTTTCGTGAACCTCTCACAGATAGATGCAGGCCCCGCTCCAGTGGAGCGGGGCCTGTTGCCTTGTGCGTGCATGCCTGTGGGCCGGTCCGTGAGGGCCGGCTGCGGGGCGGGTGCGCTAGACGTGCCAGGTGACGCCGCGGGGGGTGATGGTGCAGGTCAGGTCGAGGGCATGGACCTTGGTGTGGTGGCGCGCGCACAGCAGCGCGGAGCGTCCGATGTCGGTGCTGCCGCCCAGGGACCAGTAGTCGACGTGGTGCGCGTCTGACCAGTGGGCGGGCATGGTGCACCCGGGATAGGTGCAGCCTCCGTCGCGCAGATAGAGGGCACGTTTTTGGCCTGGTGTGAAGTAGCGGGCCGCGCGGCCCAGCTCCAGGGGCTCGGTGTCGGTGCCCAGCAGCGCGGGCACGATCTGGGCCTGGCAGGCCAGCTTGCGCACCGAGGCCGGTGAGAGGACCTGACCGGTCGCGGTGACGCCACCTGCGTGGCCCGTGGCCGGTGTGCCGCACCCGCCCGGTCGCCCCGACAGGTCCGACCGGTCGAAGGTAGCCGCCTGCTGGCCGTGGGGCGAGAGGGCCTGCCCGAGCGAGCTGACGGGGAGGTCTTGCCCGCAGGCACCACAGCGCCCGTGCGTCAGGTCGGCGGTCAGGGCCTGGAGGCTGATCGTCACGATGACCTGGGCCTTGTCGCTCTTGGGCGCCTCGCCCGGCGACGAGACGCCGCGCCCGATGATCGCCAGCAACGCGTCCGCTCGCCGGCGGGCCGGGGTGCGCTCATCGAGCTCGCCGCCTGGTCCCTTGACCGGGGCGGACAACGCCGCCAGCGCGGCGTCGATGATCGCGGCGCCCTCGGGGTCCATGTCCACCCGGTAGCGCGTCATCCCGCACGCACCGGCGGACTTGGTCAGTGACCGGGACGCCTTCAGGGCATCGTCCTCCTCGCGCAGGTCCTTGTCCGGGCGCAACATCCGCCCGGTCATCGTGATCGCCGCTGCCAGCTTCTTCTCGTCCAACCCCGACACCCGAGTCCGCGAGCGTGCGTCCGGGCCGGTGGCGACGACCTCGTCACGAGCGTGGCCGAGCAGGATCCCCAGGTCCTCCTCCAGCAGCTGCGGGTCAGCGACCCGGCGCACCGACTCCTCGAACCGCACCAGCTGATCGGTCTTGCCCAACGGCAGATCCCCAGCAGCGAAAGCAGCGAGGACGGCTGGCACCCCGGTGGGCCCCCGCTCGTCACCGGCGTCTGCCGCGTCAGACGCGTCTGACGTGGACGTGTCCGTGGCTGCTGCGGCAGTCGGCGCGGGATCGCTCAACGAGCTCCCCGAAGCCCGCAGACCGGCCTTGGCCACCCGCACCACCGACGCCGCGTGCCTCACCGCAGGACGAGGCGCCCGGCGCCCTTCGCAGACCCCCACCCAGTCCACCGGCGACCACGACGACTCACCAGGCAAACCCCGGGAGATGCCCTCACGCGTCAGCGCGACCTCCGCCGCCTGCGTGAGCTGACGCAACCGACCCACCAACGCCAGCGCCTCACCGACATCACTGTCGGGGGCCTGCCACACACTGGAGGAGTCACTCATCAACAGGCCACGCAACGCGTCACGCAACCCCGGGAGAACTCCCGGATCGTGAAACCGCACCGTCGCCTCTGACATACCTCGATCATATTTTCGACCCCTGACAACGCTCCGCGAGCCACTATGGCTGGGGACGAGCACCCTTCGGGCCGGGGAGGATGTGGACGACGCGGCAGCTACGCGACGTGCTCCTCGTACTCGCGGTCCCCGCGGAAGGGCATCAGCGTCTGGGCCACGAGTCCCCGGGGCACGGTCTCGAGCTTGAGCACGCCGTACTCCTGCGGCCAGCTCCCGTCACGGGGGAGCTTGAAGCTGCCCATGAGCATGTCCACGATCGGCAGGTGGATGGCGTAGTTGCGGTCCCAGTAGTCGACGTGACGGGCGTGGTGCCAGTGGTGGTAGCGGGGGAGCACCACGAGGTACTCGAGCCAGCCGAAGCGCACCCCGATGTTGGCGTGGGCCACGACCGCCTGCAGCCCGACGAGGATGACGTAGGCGTTGATGGCAGCGGTGGAGAAGCCCAGCACCATCAGCGGCAGGAGCACGATGCTGCGGGTCAGCACGGTCTCGACGAGGTGGACGCGTGACCCGGCCAGCCAGTCCAGGTCGCGGCTGGAGTGGTGCACCGCGTGGAAGCGCCACAGCGTCTTGACCCGGTGGTAGGCCCGGTGCAGCGTGGCCTGTGCGAGGTCCGCGGCGAAGACCGCGAGGAGGAACTGCGCCCACAGGGGGAGCCCGATGACGACCTCCTTGACCGGGTCGATGGCGATGGTCGCCGCCACCGTGGTCGTCGTGGTCGTCACGACGATGAGGATGAACTGCACGAGGACGTGGCTGAGGAAGAAGTAGCAGACGTCCGTGCGCCAGCCGGGCCGCAGGATGGCGTGCGGGCGGTGGGCCAGGTAGTGCTCGAGGGGGATGAAGACCACGGCGGAGAAGAACAGCGACAGGATGAACCAGTCGACGCCCAGCGAGTAGGGGGTCGCCGCCACCTTGTCCATGGGGACGGTGGCACCGCCGAGGAAGACGGCGAGTGATGCGGCGACGAGACCGATGAGAGCGATCCGCCGGCGCTGACCGGCCAGGATGGCGACGGTGCCCACGAGGAAGGTCGCGACCAACCCGAAGAGCAGCAGACCGCGGGCGAAGCCGGACGTGTAGACGCTCCGGAACTCCTGACTGGTCAGCATCTCGGGGTAGTGGAAGCACAGCACGGCCAGCAGGCACAGGACGCCGAACCAGGCAGCGCTGTGCGGCAGGAGGCGACGGTCGGTGGAGAGCATGGCCCGAGCGTACGAATCCCGTGGAGCCCACCGCCTGAGCCGGCGTACTCAAACCGGTGGCCTCGAGACGCCCGCTGCGCGGGCTCCTCGGCCAGCGTTGGTGGACCCCCTTCGCGGGGATAGAGTTCGACGGTGCCCGACCGGGCACCTCGAACCGTCCCACAGGAGTTCCCCGTGTCAGCCCAGATCACCATCAACGTCGCCGGAGACGAGCGATCGGTGGACCAGGGCACTACCGCCGCGGACCTCTTCGAGGGTGACCGCGCGGTGCTCGTCGCTCGGGTCAACGGCGAGCTGCGCGACCTTGCCCACGAGGTTGCCGCGGGCGACGTCGTCGAGCCGGTCACCGCCGCCGAGCAGGACGGCCTCGACGTCCTGCGCCACTCCACGGCCCACGTCCTCGCCCAGGCCGTCCAGCAGATCAACCCGTCCGCCAAGCTCGGGATCGGCCCGCCGATCCGGGACGGCTTCTACTACGACTTCGACGTCGAGGAGCCCTTCACCCCCGAGGACCTCAAGGCCCTCGACAAGGCGATGCAGCGGATCATCAACGAGGGCCAGACCTTCGAGCGGCGCGAGATCAGCGACGAGGACGCCCTCGTCGAGCTCAGCGACGAGCCGTACAAGTGCGAGCTCATCGGCCTCAAGGGCGGCGCCTCCGAGGACGCTGCCGAGGGCGCGTCCGTCGAGGTCGGTGGTGCCCAGCTGACGATCTACGACAACGTCCGTCGTGACGGCACCCGTGCCTGGGGCGACCTGTGCCGGGGGCCGCACGTGCCGAGCACCAAGGTCATCGGCAACGCCTACAAGGTGATGCGCAGCGCCGCGGCCTACTGGCGCGGCAGCGAGAAGAACAAGCAGCTCCAGCGCGTCTACGGCACGGCATGGCCGACCAAGGACGAGCTGAAGGCCTATCTCGACCGTCTCGCCGAGGCCGAGAAGCGCGACCACCGCAAGCTCGGCCGCGAGCTGGACCTCTACTCCTTCCCGGACGAGATCGGCTCGGGCCTGCCCGTCTTCCACCCCAAGGGCGGTGTCATCAAGCGCGAGATGGAGGACTACGTCCGCGCCCGGCACATCGAGGAGGGCTTCGACTACGTCGGGACCCCCCACATCGCCAAGGAGGGCCTCTTCCACACCTCGGGCCACCTGCCCTACTACGGCGAAGGGATGTTCCCTCCCCTCGACGTGGACGGCATGGACTACCGCCTCAAGGCGATGAACTGCCCGATGCACAACCTCATCTACCGCAGCAAGCAGCGCTCCTACCGTGAGCTGCCGCTGCGGCTCTTCGAGTTCGGCCACGTCTACCGCCACGAGAAGTCGGGTGTCATCCACGGCCTGACGCGGGTGCGCGGCTTCGCCCAGGACGACAGCCACTCCTATGTGACCAAGGAGCAGGCACCGGACGAGATCCGCCACCTGCTCGACTTCGTGCTGTCGCTGCTGCGCGACTTCGGGCTCGACGACTTCTATCTCGAGCTGTCCACGCGTGACGAGGACGGCGACAAGAGCGACAAGTTCATCGGCTCCGACGAGGACTGGGCCGAGGCGACCCAGGTCCTCGAGGACGTCTGCCGGGAGACCGGCCTCGAGCTGGTCCCCGACCCGGGTGGCGCCGCCTACTACGGCCCCAAGGTGTCGATCCAGGCGCGCGACGCCATCGGTCGCACCTGGCAGATGAGCACCATCCAGTACGACTTCAACCAGCCCTCGCCCGACCGCTTCGCGCTCGAGTACCAGGCCGCCGATGGCTCCCGCCAGCAGCCGGTGATGATCCACTCGGCGAAGTTCGGCTCGATCGAGCGCTTCATCGGGGTCCTCGTCGAGCACTACGCGGGTGCCTTCCCCGTCTGGCTCAGCCCCGTCCAGGTCCTCGGTGTCCCGGTCGCGGAGGAGTACAACGACTACCTCTGGGATGTCCTGAAGCAGATGCGCGCCAAGGGGATTCGCGTCGAGCTCGATGACAGCGACGACCGCTTCCCCAAGAAGATCCGCAATGCCAGCAAGTCCAAGGTGCCCTTCACCCTCATCGCCGGCGAGGAGGACCGCAGCAACAACGCGGTCTCCTTCCGCTACCGCGACGGGTCCCAGGAGAACGGCATCCCGATCGAGACCGCGATCGAGCGCGTGCTCGCCGCGATCGTGGCCAAGGACCAGGTCATGGCGGCCCCCAGCCTGGCCAACCCGGGCCCGGACAAGGCGCCTGCCGGCACCATCTGAGCCCACCCCCTTCGCCACGGCCCGGGTCCGTCCGCACCAGCGGATGGGCCCGGGCCGAGCACTTCCCGGCTAGGTTGCGGTCATGGACGTGAACCAGCGCCCCGTGCACCTGCGCCCCGTCGAGCGCGAGGACGCCTTCTCCTTGGCAGCCCTGCGCCTGCAGCAGGACAAGGAGCTCGGCCGAGCGACGCGCGATCGGTTCGTCGGGGAGTACGCCGACGCCTTCCTCGAGGACTTCGCCACCTATCGCGGGTGGCTTGCGGAGCAGGGCGACGGCCGTCCCGTCGGATGTCTGCTCGCGCTGCGGGTACGCAAGCTCCCCACGCTCGCCCGCACGGGGCGGCCGGAGTGGTGGTACGTCCAGCAGGTCTTCGTCTCGACCGACCGTCGTCGTGAGGGCATCGGCCGTCGCCTCGTCCACGCTGCCCAGGACGCGGCGAGCGCGGAGCGGGTGCGGTGGCTGCGACTCAACGCCAGCGACGCCGGCGCGCCACTCTTCGACGCGATGGGCTTCGGTGACCCGATGGACCGCCTGCGCGAGTGGGTGCCGGGGCAGGCCCCCTGACTCGCGGACCAGCGACATGACGAAGGGGGGAGGACCCTCCCTTCGTCATCGGCCGTGACAGGATCGGCCCCATGACCGAGCCGCACGACCCCCCGCTCGAGGACGAGCGATCCTTCGCCGGTGTCCCGGACGGGTTCGACCGCTTGTGGACGCCCCACCGGATGGCCTACGTGACGGGCGAGCGGCCCAGCGACGAGGCAGGAGAAGGGTGTCCCTTCTGCGCTGCGCCCGACAAGGACGACGCCGAGGGGCTGGTCGTCCACCGCGGCGAGACCTGCTTCGTCGTCATGAACCTCTTCCCCTACAACGCCGGTCACGTGCTGGTCTGCCCCTACCGGCACGTCTCGCTGTACATCGACCTGACGGACGAGGAGACGGCGGAGTTCACCGCTCTCACCAAGACCGCGATCCGCGTGCTGCAGGCGACCTCCAACCCGCACGGCTTCAACCTCGGCATGAACCAGGGCGCAGTGGCCGGCGCCGGGGTGGCCGCACACCTGCACCAGCACGTCATCCCTCGCTGGGGTGGCGACATGAACTTCCTGCCGATCATCGCCCAGACCAAGGCCCTGCCGATCCTCCTCGAGGACGCCCGGGCAGCGCTCGTGGCCGCCTGGCCGACGGATGGGTGACTGAGCGGGACATCACCGCGAGCCGTTCGGGTGGAGGGGCGCGCCGCAGTTACCCTTGTCGCGAGATGCTCAATCGATACGCACGCGCCGCGGCCACCCGGATCCTGACTCCCGTGGCCAGACTCCTGATCCGTCTGGGCCTGAGCCCTGACGCCGTGACGATCCTCGGCACGATCGGCGTGTGCCTCGGGGCATGGGTCTTCTTCCCGCGGGGTGAGCTGCTGGTCGGCGTGCTCGTCATCACCGCCTTCGTCTTCTCCGACACCCTCGACGGCGTCATGGCGCGACTGCTCGGCCGCACCAGCAAGTGGGGCGCCTTCCTCGACTCGACCCTCGACCGGATCGGTGACGCGGCGATCTTCTCCGGTCTGGCCATCTGGTTCTTCCAGGGCGGCGACGACCGGGTGATGGCGTGGCTGGCGATGGGCTGCCTGATCCTCGGCAGCGTCGTCTCCTACGCCCGCGCCCGCGCCGAAGGCCTGGGCATGACCGCCAGCGTGGGCATCGCCGAGCGGGCCGACCGCCTGGTCGTGGCCCTCGTGACGACCGGCTTGGTCGGCCTGGGCCTGCCCGAGGTCGTGCTCAAGGTCGTGCTCGCCCTGCTCCTCGTCGCCAGCGCCGTCACGATTCTGCAGCGCGTCTTCTTCGTGCGGCAGCAGTGCCTCGCCGCCGACGCGGCGACCCCCACGCCGTGACCCGGCTGCGCCGCCGGGCCACGGTCTGGGCCTTCCTGCTGGCCTGGCGGGTCCTGCGGCTGCTGCCGGCCGGCTTGGCCTACCGCCTCTTCGACCTCGCTGCCGACCGGACCCACGCCGGTAACGGCTCCTCGGTCCGGCGGCTGCGCGCCAACTACGCGCGGGTCCGGCCCGAGCTGACCCCCGACGAACTCGAGGACCTCACGGCGAAGGGGGTGCGTGCCGCCCTTCGCTACTACGTCGAGGCCTTCCGCCTGCCCGCCATCGCGGGTGACCACGTCGACTCCGTGGTCCGCTTCGAGGGGGCCATGCCGCAGATGAAGGCGCACCTGCTGGCCGGGCGACCGGTCCTGGCCTTCTTGGGGCACACCGGCAACTGGGACCTCGCGGGCGTCTGGTGCGCCCGCCACCTGGGCACCGTCGTCACCGTCGCCGAGCGGCTCGAGCCGGAGGAGATGTTCCAGGCCTTCCTCGACTACCGCGAGGGCCTGGGCATGGTGATCCACCCGGCCGAGCGCGGGACCTTCGCCAAGCTGCGCGCGCAGCTCGCGACGGGCGAGCCCGTGGTCATGCCGCTGCTCGCCGACCGGGACCTCTCCTCCAGCGGCGTCGAGGTGGACCTGTGCGGTCACCGCGCCCGGATGGCGGCGGGGCCGGCGGCCCTGGCCGTCGAGAGCGGTCTGCCGCTCTACCCGGTCACCCTGCGCCACGAGCGGGTCGGTCGCACCTGGGGCATGGTCGTCACCATCCACGACGCCGTCGACGTCGCCCCCGCGGGCAGCCCGGACGCGGTGGCCCGCACGACGCAGGCCTGCGCCGATGCCTTCGGCTCGGCGCTCGTCGCGCACACGCAGGACTGGCACATGATGCAGCGGGTCTTCGTCGACGACCTCGATCCGGCACGCGACGCGGCGGCCAAGGCGGAGGCAGCATGAGGATCGGCCTCGTCAGTCCCTACTCCTTCGACGTGCCGGGCGGCGTCCAGTTCCACATCCGGGACCTCGCCGAGTACCTCATCAGCCACGGCCACGAGGCATCGGTCCTCGCCCCTGCCGACGAGGGCACCGAGCTGCCGCCCTACGTCGTGCCGGCCGGCCGGGCCGTCCCGATCCGCTACAACGGCTCCACCGCCCGCCTGCTCTTCGGTCCGGTGGCGGCGGCCAAGGTCGGCCGATGGCTGGAGGAGGGCGACTTCGACGTCGTCCACATCCACGAGCCGCTGGCGCCCAGCCTGTCGCTGCTCGCGCTGTGGGCCGCGACCAGCCCGGTGGTCACGACCTTCCACACCTCCAACGTCCGCTCCCGGGTCATGCAGGCCACCTACCCGCTGCTGCGCCCCTCCCTGGAGAAGATCCGTGGTCGCATCGCCGTCTCCGAGGACGCGCGGCGCACCGTCACGACTCACATCGGCGGCGACGCGGTCGTCATCCCCAACGGCGTCGACACGGCGGCCTTCGCCCGCGCCGCCCGGGACCCCCGCTGGGTCGGCGGTCCCGACCGGCCCACCCTCGTCTTCCTCGGCCGCATCGACGAGCCACGCAAGGGCCTCCCGGTGCTGGCCGCCGCCATGCCGGCCATCCTCGACGCCGTGCCGGGAGCCCGCCTGCTCGTGGTCGGACCCGGCAGCACGGAGGCGGCCCGGGCCAGGCTCCCCGAGCGGGTGCGGGCCGCCACCGAGTTCCTCGGCGCGCTGTCCGACGAGGACAAGGCCTCGACGTTGGCGTCCGCCGACCTCTACGTCGCGCCGCACACGGGAGGGGAGAGCTTCGGCATCGTGCTGGTCGAGGCGATGGCCGCCGGTGCGCCGGTCCTCGCCAGTGACCTCGCGGCCTTCCAGCGGGTTCTCGACGGTGGGCGCACCGGCATGGCCGGCGCGCTCTTCGCCAACGGCCACCCCGAGGACCTCGCCGCCCGTGCCGTCGAGCTGCTGAGCGACCCGGCCCGCCTGCAGGTACTCGCTGATCTCGGCCGTCAGCGTGCCCGGACCTTCGACTGGCAGGTCGTGGCCAAGGAGATCATCGCGGTCTACGAGACGGTCGCCGACGCCGGACCCCACCACCGCGCGGTCACCCACCTGCGACCCGGGATCGAGCGTCGCGCCGGAGGGACCGCATGACCGCCATCAGCTGGATCGTCGTCGTCATCTGCCTGCTGCTGGTGATGGCGTGGTACCTCTCGTACAGCGCAGCGCGGCTCGACCGGCTGCACGCCAAGGTCGAGGGCGCGCTCTCCGCACTCGATGCCCACGTCGTGCGGCGGGCCGAGGCCAGCCTCGAGCTGGCCAACTCCGGGGCCATCGACCCGGCCAGCGGGTTCCTCGTCGCCGCGGCTGCGAGCGAGTCCCTCGAGCGGGTCAACGAGCGCACCTTCGAGTCAGACCTGCTGGAGGGGCAGCACTTCGCCGGCCGGGAGGGAGTCGAGAGCGAGCTGACCGAGGCGCTCCACGCGGCCCTGCCCCCGGAGGTCTCCCGCGACATCGAGACGAAGGGAGGCCCGGGCGCGGCTGCGCTCGAGCGGGTCCGCGAGGCCGGGCTACGAGTCCAGCTCGCCCGTCGCTTCCACAACGAGGCCGTCAAGGAGGTCCAGCGGGTGCGGGCCAAGCGCGTGGTGCGGCTCTTCCGCCTGGCCGGCTACGCCGACCTGCCGCAGACCGTCGAGTTCGACGACGCGCAGATCGGCAGCTGAGGGACCCACCTCGGCCCGGTGACCAGCCCTCGCCAAGCAGCCGCCTGACCGGGCATGATCTGGGCATGAGCCTGACCGATCTGACCCTCGTGGCGCCGCTCAACGAGCTGCTCACCTTGACCGGACTGCCCCGGGTGGGGCTGGAGCAGCTCGCCGTGGCCCAGCTCGCTGTCGTGGGGGGTGAGCGCGCACTGGCAGCCCTGCCCATGAGACGTCGGCGGCGACGCCGGGGCGGTGGCATCGGGTTCTTGGTCCTGCTCTGCTGCCTGCTGCCCCTGGCCGCGCTCGGCCTGATCGCCTACCTGGTGTGGGCCCGGCAGAAGGGCAAGGACCCGCGCACGGCACTCGGCGACATCCGGTCCACGGTCGTGGGCAACTCATCGCAGTCCTCCCACCCGACACCTCCGCCACCGGGCGGTGGGTACCAGGCGCCGCCGCCCCCTTCGTCCCCCGGCGAGGCGCCCTCCTCCGATCGCCCGGCACCGCCACCTCCTCCGGGCGAGGGTCCGATCGACCCGCCCGCGAGCGACGGACCGCCGCCCCCTCGCGCGTAGGAGCCTGGTCGCCGGCTCAGCCGGCCTCGTGCACGGCCTCGACGAGGTCCGCGACCAGCGTGGCCGCGTCCTCGTCACCGAGGTCGTGCACGGTGAGCCTCAGGTGGCGCGAGGGCTCCTCGGTCTGCTCCAGCCGGAAGTCGTCACCGGTGCGCACGAGCCACCCCCGACGCGTCATCCGCTCGGCGACCGCCCGGGCCGACACCGGCAGGCCGACCCACAGGCTCATCCCGTCGCCGGCGACCGTGGGGAGTCCCTGCTCGGTGAGCAGCGCCGCGAAGCCGGCGTTGCGCTTGGCATAGTGCGCACCCGCCTGGTCGATCAGGCCCAGCGCGGCCTCGTCGGTCATGACCGAGTGCGTGATCCGCTGCAGCAGGTGGCTCACCCACGTCGTGCCGGGGCTCAGGCGCATCTCCAGCCGGGAGGCCGTGTCGGCGTCGCACGCCGTCACGGCGAGGCACATGTCGGGGCCGGCGAACTTCGAGACCGAGCGCACGAGTGCCCAGCGCTGGTGCTCGGGTCCGACGATCGAGTGGAAGGGCTGCCGCGAGAGGTACGAGTAGTAGTCGTCCTGGACGACGAGCACGTAGGGGTGCGCTGACATCACCTCGCGCAGGGCCGCGGCTCGGCGGGCGCTCAGTGACGCGCCGGTGGGGTTCTGCGCGCGAGGGGTGCACACCACCGCGCGCACTCCCTGGGCGAGGGCGTCGCG
Source organism: Janibacter limosus (assembly GCF_004295485.1). Lineage (NCBI taxonomy): Bacteria > Bacillati > Actinomycetota > Actinomycetes > Micrococcales > Intrasporangiaceae > Janibacter > Janibacter limosus. Next base: position 1,336,625 of record NZ_CP036164.1, read on the forward strand.
CAGGCCGTCGACCGTCATCCCCTCGGCGTCGACCGGGACCGGCACCGCGCGATAGCCGCCCAGCTGGGCGAGATGGATGCTCGCGAGGAAGCACGGGTCCTCGAGGGCGACCGTGTCGTCGCGCTGCAGGGCCTGCGCGAGGAGCCGCTCGACGGCGTCGACGGCGCCGCTGGTGAGGGTGAGGCGCAGCTGCTCCGCGTCGGCCGGCACGTCGGGCGCCATCCACTCGCGCGCCCAAGCCAGCAGGTCGCGGTCGATCGTCGGCTCGCCGTAGAGCACGTGCCGTCCCGCGGCGGCGGCCAGCGCGGGCCCCAGATCCGGGATCAGGTGCGGGTCGGGATTGCCCGTGCCGACGTCACGCAGCGAGCCGGCGTCGGCGAACCCTTCCTGCGGGACCCGTGAGCGTCGAGCGACCCGGGTGCCGGCCCGCCCTTGCGAGACGACGACTCCGGAGCGGGCCAGTACGCGATACGCGGCGACCGCCGTGTTGCGGTTGACCCCGAGCTGCTCGGCCAGCGCCCGGACCGGTGGGAGGGCGTCACCGGGGGAGAGGTGGCCGCGCTCGACGAGCCCGCGCACGCTGTCGGCGATCTCGGCGGCCGTCCCGCCGGAGATCGCAGCTGCATCGGTAGTCACGCCTCGGAGTCTAGGTGGGGCACTCATCACTCGAGCAGTGGGGACGCCTTTGATCTGTGCCGTGCTAGTTTCTGGCCTAGATCAAACATTGGCCCGGGTGCCGAGGCCACCGACGAGGGAGAAGACCATGGGTAGCGACACGACGACCGGGACCGCGCGGGTCAAGCGCGGCATGGCCGAGATGCTCAAGGGCGGCGTCATCATGGACGTCGTCACGCCGGAGCAGGCCAAGATCGCCGAGGACGCCGGTGCCGTGGCCGTCATGGCCCTCGAGCGCGTCCCCGCCGACATCCGGGCCCAGGGTGGCGTCTCCCGGATGAGCGACCCCGACATGATCGACGGCATCATCGAGGCCGTCTCGATCCCCGTGATGGCCAAGGCGCGCATCGGCCACTTCGTCGAGGCGCAGATCCTGCAAGCACTCGGTGTCGACTACATCGACGAGTCCGAGGTCCTCACGCCGGCCGACTACGCCAACCACATCGACAAGTGGAACTACACGGTCCCCTTCGTCTGCGGTGCGACCAACCTGGGCGAGGCGCTGCGCCGCATCACCGAGGGCGCGGCCATGATCCGCAGCAAGGGGGAGGCCGGCACCGGTGACGTCTCCAACGCGACCACGCACATGCGTCAGATCCGTCAGCAGATCGCCCGCCTGAGCACGATGGCCGAGGACGAGCTCTATGTCGCGGCCAAGGAGCTGCAGGCCCCCTACGAGCTCGTCAAGGAGGTCGCTGCCAACGGCAAGCTGCCCGTCGTGCTCTTCACCGCTGGCGGCATCGCCACCCCCGCGGACGCCGCCATGATGATGCAGCTCGGCGCCGAGGGCGTCTTCGTCGGCTCCGGCATCTTCAAGTCCGGCAACCCCGTAGAGCGCGCCGAGGCGATCGTCAAGGCGACCACCTTCTTCGACGACCCGGACGCCCTGGCCAAGATCTCCCGCGGTCTCGGCGAGGCGATGGTCGGCATCAACGTCGACGAGATCCCCGAGCCGCACCGGCTGGCCGAGCGCGGCTGGTGACGACACCCGTCATCGGCGTCCTCGCGGTCCAGGGCGACGTCCGGGAGCACCGGGCAGCCCTGGAGTCCGCGGGCGCGTCGTCGGTGGCCGTGCGTCGCCCGGAGGAGCTGGCCACTGTGGAGGCCCTCGTCATTCCAGGAGGCGAGTCGACCACCATCGACAAGCTGACGCGCATCTTCGGGCTGCGGGACCCCCTTCGCTCCCGCATCGCCGACGGCATGCCGGTCTACGGCAGCTGCGCCGGGATGATCCTGCTCGCCGACCGGATCCTCGACGGCCACCGCGACCAGCAGACCCTCGGTGGCCTCGACATCACGGTGCGCCGCAACGCCTTCGGCCGGCAGGTCGACTCCTACGAGACCGACCTCGAGGTGGCCGGCGTGGCCGGGGGGCCGGTGCGGGCCGTCTTCATCCGCGCCCCCTGGGTGGAGGCCTGCGGCCCCGACGTCGAGGTCCTCGCGAGCGTCGAGACCGAAGGGGGGCCCCGACCGGTCGTCGTCCGCCAGGGGCGCCTGCTGGCGACGAGCTTCCACCCCGAGGTGACGGGGGACCACAGGGTGCACGGGTTCTTCGTCGACATGGTGCGAGGGACGACCGCGTAAGATCCTTTTTCGGACCACCTGCCAGCCACACCGAGGAGACCTACGTGTCCGGCCACTCCAAATGGGCAACCACGAAGCACAAGAAGGCGGCGATCGACGCCAAGCGTGGCAAGCTCTTCGCCAAGCTCATCAAGTACATCGAGGTGGCCGCCCGCACGGGCGGCGGAGACCTCTCCGGCAACCCCACGCTCTACGACGCCGTGCAGAAGGCGAAGAAGAGCTCGGTCCCCAACGACAACATCGACCGCGCCATCAAGCGGGGCTCCGGTGCCGAGGCGGGCGGCTCCAACTGGGAGAACATCACCTACGAGGGTTACGCCCCCGGCGGCGTGGCGATCCTCATCGAGTGCCTCACGGACAACAAGAACCGCGCGGCCACCGAGGTGCGTACCGCGCTGTCGCGCAACGGCGGCAACCTGGCCGACCCCAACTCGGTCGCCTACCTCTTCAACCGCAAGGGCATCGTCATGGTGCCCAAGGCGGAGCAGAGCGAGGACGACCTGCTGGAGATCGTGCTCGAGGCCGGTGCCGAGGAGATCAACGACTTCGGCGAGTCCTGGCAGATCGTGTCCGAGGCGACCGACTTCGTCGCGGTGCGGACCGCGCTGCAGGAGGCCGGCGTCGACTACGACTCCGCCGAGGCCTCATTCCTGCCGAGCATGCAGGTGCCCCTCGATGCAGACGGCGCCAAGAAGCTCATGCGGGTCGTCGACGCGCTCGAGGACAGCGACGACGTCCAGGACGTCTTCTCCAACGGAGACATCTCCGACGAGGTCATGGCCCAGCTCGAGGCCGAGGACGAGTGACCCGGCGTGTCGGCGGCGCCCTGCGCGCCGTCGACACGTAACCTCGACCAGAACAGGTGTTCGAGTCGAGAGCGGGAGGACGCACGTGCGAGTGCTGGGCGTGGACCCCGGGCTGACCCGCTGCGGACTCGGCGTCGTCGAAGGGGAGGCCCGCGCCCTGCGCATGGTGGCCGTCGGCGTCGTACGCACCTCCGCGGAGCGTGACACCGGCGATCGCCTCGCCTACGTGCAGGACGAGCTCGACGCCTGGCTCGACCGCTTCACCCCTGATGTCATCGCCCTGGAGCGGGTCTACGCCGCCGAGCACGTCCCCACCGTCATGACGACCGCCCAGGTCAGCGGGCTGGTGCTCCTCGCCGGCGCCCGACGCGGACTGCCGGTCGTCCTGCACACCCCCACCGAGGTCAAGGCAGCCGTCACCGGCTCCGGCCGAGCAGACAAGGCCCAGATCACGACCATGGTCACCCGCATCCTCTCCCTCACCGAGGCCCCCAAGCCGGCCGACGCCGCCGACGCGCTGGCCCTGGCGATCTGCCACCAGTGGCGGGGCGCGGGCAACACCCGTCGGGCCCTGGCCGCGGCGAGCGAGCGGGCCCGCCTGCGATCGGTGGCCGGAGCATGATCGCGTCCGTCACGGGTACCGCCCAGCACGTCGGTCTCGACCGCGTCGTCGTCGACGTGCACGGGATCGGGCTGCTCGTGCACACACCACCGTCGGTGGCGGCCAGCTGCCGCACCGGCTCACCCGTGGCCCTGTCGACGAGCATGGTCGTGCGCGAGGACTCGCTGACGATCTACGGCTTCGCCACGGCGGGGGAGCGGGACACCTTCGAGCTGGCCCAGACCGTCAGCGGGGTCGGGCCTCGGGTTGCGCTGGCCATCCTGTCGGTCCTCAGCCCGGACGAGCTGTCCGCAGCCGTCGCCGCAGAGGACATCGCCACCCTCACCAAGGTCCCCGGCATCGGCAAGAAGGGCGCCGAGCGGATCGCGCTCGAGCTGCGGGACAAGCTGCCCCGGGTCCCCGGGGCCGCGACGGCGACCGGCACCGCGGTCACGGCCGGCGCGTGGCAGGAGCATGTGACCGATGCCCTGGTCGGTCTGGGCTACTCCACCAAGCAGTCCAGTGACGCGGTGGCCAAGGTCGCCGACGAGCACGGCAGCGGGGATGTCTCCAGCGCCCTGCGCGCCGCCCTGCAGGTGCTGGCCCGGTGAGCGGCTTCAGCTCCGAGATCCGCGTTGCCGACGAGGACCCCCGCGAGGGCGACGGGTCCTTCGACGCGACGGCCCGCATCGTCGACGCCGGCGGCACCGACGACGACGGGACCGTCGAGGCGGCCCTGCGACCGCGCCGCCTGTCGGAGTTCCCCGGCCAGCCCAAGGTCCGCGACCAGCTGGGTCTGGTCCTCGAGGCAGCCCGACGCCGTGGCTCACCGCCCGACCACGTCCTGCTCTCGGGCCCACCCGGGCTGGGCAAGACGACCTTGGCGATGATCGTCGCGGCCGAGCTCGAGCAGCCCATCCGGGTGACCTCCGGGCCGGCCATCCAGCATGCCGGTGACCTGGCCTCGGTCCTGTCCTCGCTCGTCGAGGGCGAGGTCCTCTTCCTCGACGAGATCCACCGCATGTCCCGGCCGGCGGAGGAGATGCTCTACCTCGCGATGGAGGACTTCCGGGTCGACGTCATCGTGGGCAAGGGACCGGGTGCGACCGCCATCCCGCTGGAGCTACCCCCCTTCACCGTCGTCGGCGCCACCACCCGGGCCGGCCTGCTGCCGGCGCCGCTGCGCGACCGCTTCGGCTTCACCGGGCACCTCGACTTCTACGAGGTCGCCGATCTGGAGCGGATCCTGCAGCGCAGCGCCCGTCTGCTGTCCGTGCCGGCCGACGCGGACGCGCTGGCCGAGATCGCCCTGCGCTCACGGGGCACCCCACGCGTCGCCAACCGACTGCTGCGACGGGTGCGCGACTGGGCGCAGGTGCACGGGTCCGGCCACGTCGACCTGACGGCCGCCCAGTCGGCGCTGAGCCTCTTCGACGTCGACGAGGTCGGGCTGGACCGCCTGGACCGCGCCGTCCTCGAGGCCATGTGCCGCAGGTTCGGCGGGGGACCGGTGGGGCTGTCGACCCTGGCGGTGGCCGTCGGGGAGGAGACCGACACCGTCGAGACGGTCGCCGAGCCCTACCTGGTGCGGCAGGGCTACATCGTGCGCAGCCCGCGTGGCCGGCTGGCCACGCCCATGGCGTGGCAGCACCTCGGCCTCACCCCGCCCCCGGGGGCCCAACCGCCCCTTCAGCTGCCCGAGGCGTCCGACGGCGGCCGTTTCGGCTGATGCACAGCCGAAACTTCTCGGCCGTCGTGTCCGTTGGTGACGTCGGTGACGTCTGACCTAGACTCGACCCTTGGCTCGGGTCCACCCGAGCCTCTGCGACGTCCCCCGACCGACCAGTCCCGACTCAGGAAGTCCCCTCATGAATCAAGGCTCGCAGACCGCCAGCCTGCTCCTGCTGCTCCTCCCGCTCGTGCTCATCGGCTTCATGCTCTGGTCGGCACGTCGGCGGCAGCGCACGATGGCCGAGTTCTCGGCCTCCCTGCAGGTCGGAGACGAGGTCTTCACGACCTCCGGCATCCTCGGACGGATCATCGAGCTCGACGATGACCGAGCGCGTCTGGAGGTGGCTCCGGGCACCGTGCTGACCTTCGACCGTCGAGCCATCGGCATGAAGGCCGAGGGCCCGGCTGCGGCATCCACCACCGAGCAGGGCGGACAGGACTGAGATGGCTGAGCGTCGACGCAGCAAGGACACCGCCCGCAAGGACCACGCCAAGCGCACCCTGATGTGGCTCTTCGCCGGGATCATCGTCCTCACCGGCGCGTTGGGCTTCGGGGTCGTCCAGAAGGACGCGACGTGGGCCCCACGGCTGGGTCTCGACCTGGCCGGCGGCACCCAGATCGTGCTCGCCCCCCGGGTGACCGGTGGCGGCAGCGTCTCCCAGGAGCAGCTCGCCGAGGCGCGCGACATCATCGTCCAGCGCATCGACTCGCAGGGCACCACCGGTGCCGAGGTGACCACGCAGGGCGACTCCAACATCGTCGTCGCGATGCCGGGCACCCCGACCAAGGAGCAGGAGGACGCGATCGCGGCGTCCTCGCAGATGCAGTTCCGTCCCGTGCTGGCCACCGCCGTCGGCGACCCGGCGCTGCTGGAGCCGCAGCCCTCGGACACCAGCTCGTCCGGCTCCTCGAGCCCGACCTCCAAGGGCTCCGCGTCCGACGACAAGAAGACGACCACGCCGAGCGCCAGCCGTAGCGAGACCCCGGCCTCCCGCGACGAGGCCCGCACGGCGGCGCCGACGAGCTCGCCGACCAGCGCCAAGACCTCGTCCCCCAAGGCCAGCGCGTCCACGACCTCGTCGGCGAAGCCCTCGACGAGCGCACCCGCCGACCCGGCCCAGCAGAGCTGGAAGCCCTCGGCCGAGCCGACCGGTCCGATGGACCCCAACAACATCTCCACCGAGGTCTGGAAGAAGTTCCAGGACCTCGACTGCTCCAAGCCGCCCGAGCAGGTGCCGTCCGGGCAGGAGAAGGAGCCGATCGTCGCCTGCAAGCAGGACGGCTCGATCAAGTACGTCCTCGGACCGGTCGTCGTGGCCGGTACCGAGATCGCCAACGCCGAGGCCGGCTATCGCGTCGGTCCGCAGGGGCAGCAGACCAACGAGCCCGAGATCTCGCTCACGCTGACGAGCAAGGGCCGCGGTGAGTACGGCGACATCTCGAAGCAGATGGTCCAGATGCCCAGCCTGCAGCCGCCGGTCAACCCGCCCGGCTCCTACAACGCGCTGGCTGCCGTCCTCGACTCGCAGGTCCTCATCGACCCCGGCTTCAACGAGGCCATCCCCAGTGGCCAGGCGAGCATCTCCGGCTTCACCATCGAGGAGGCCCGCAGCCTGGCCAAGTCCCTGAAGTTCGGTGCTCTGCCGCTGTCCTTCGACGTGCAGACCCGCCAGGAGATCAGCCCGACCCTGGGCTCGGAGCAGCTGCGCTACGGCATCATCGCCGGCATCATCGGGCTGCTCATCGTCTTCGGCTACGCCATGGTCCAGTACCGCGCGCTGTCGATCGTCGTCGTGGGCTCGATGCTCATCGCCTTCGCGGTCACCTATCTGGCCATCGCGTTGCTGGCCTGGGGCTACAACTACCGGCTCGACATGGCGGGGGTGACAGGTCTGATCATCGCCATCGGCGTGACGGCCGACAGCTTCATCGTCTACTTCGAGAGAGTCAGGGACGAGCTGCGCGAAGGGAGGAACCTGCGCGCCGCGGTCGAGGCCGGGTGGGCCCGCGCCAAGGGCACGATCCTCGTCGCCGACGGCGTCAACTTCCTCGCGGCGGTCATCCTCTACGTCCTGGCCAGCTCCGGGGTGCGAGGGTTCGCCTTCACGCTCGGCCTGACGACGCTGATCGACCTCGCGATCTTCTGGCTCTTCACCCACCCGATGCTCACCATCCTGGCCCGCGGCAAGTTCTTCGCCTCCGGCCACCCGTGGTCCGGCTTCGACGTCAACACGCTGCGCCAGGCCAAGGTGCGCTACAAGGGGCGGGGCAACTTCGACATCGAGGGCGGCCCGGCCGATCGTGACAACCCGGCGCAGGTGCCGGCAGAGGGAGGCGCACGATGAGCCGCATGGCGGACTGGGGCAACGACCTCTACACCGGACGCCGGTCGATCGACTTCGTCGGCAAGTCGAAGAAGTGGTACATCTACTCGGCCGTCATCATGGCGATCGCCGCGCTGGGCTTCGTCGTGCGACCGATCAACCTCAGCCTCGAGTTCACCGGCGGGTCCGAGTTCCGGGTCGCCACGCAGTCGGCGCCGGCCAACTACGAGGACCTTGCCACCGGGGCGGTGCGCGACATCGCCGGAGCAGGTTCGTCGGCCAATGTCTCCACTCTCGGTGGCAGCACCGTGCGGGTGCAGACCGAGGAGCTGAGCGCCGACGAGGCGCGCGAGGTCTCCGGGGCGCTGTCCGAGGCCTTCGACGTGCAGGGCAACAAGGTCAGCTCCAACTTCATCGGGCCCTCGTGGGGCAAGTCGGTCAGCCAGCAGGCCCTGCGGGCGCTCGTCGTCTTCATCGTCCTGACGACGGCGATGATGGCGTTGTACTACCGCAACCTCAAGATGGCGCTGGCGTCGATGATCGCGTTGGCGCACGACATGCTCATCACGGTCGGCATCTACAGCTGGACCGGCTTCGAGGTGTCGCCGGCGACGATGATCGGGTTCCTCACCGTCCTGGGCTACTCGCTCTACGACACCGTGGTCGTCTTCGACCACGTCAAGGAAAACACCCGAGCCGCCTTCGCCAACCGCCGGATGAGCTTCGACCGCGCGGCCAACCTGGCGGTCAACCAGACCCTGGTGCGCTCGATCAACACCACGGTGATCGCCAACCTGCCGGTCGTCGCCGTGATCATCATCGGCTTCGCCGTGCTCGGCCCGGGGACCCTCCTGGACCTCTCGCTGGCGCTCTTCGTCGGTACCACGGTCGGCGCCTTCTCGTCCGTCTTCATCGCGACGCCACTGCTGGTGGACCTGCGACGCAAGGACCCCGAGGTCGTCAAGCTGGCCAAGGAGGCGCAGAAGTACCAGGCACGGCAGTCGCGCGAGCCCGCACTGGCCACGGCGGGCGCCCCGGCCTCCGCAGCGGTGAGCAGCCCGGTGACGTCGCCGCAGGCACGCGAGACCGGGTCGTCCGCGCCGTCCGATGACGCTCCGGACGCGTCGGGGGAGGCGCAGACCGTCACCGGACGCAAGGTCCACAAGTACGCCCAGTCCAGTGGCCCGCGCAACCAACCCAAGAAGACCCCGCGCAACCGCCGGGGCAAGGAGTGAGCGCAGCCTCGCTCGAGCAGCGGATTCTCGGCGCGCTGCGCGACATCCCCGACTTCCCCGAGCCCGGTGTCACCTTCAAGGACATCACCCCGCTGATCGCGGATGCCGAGCTCTTCGCCGAGGTCGTGCGCGCCCACGCGCAGCCGTGGCAGGGGAGCGTCGACGCCGTCGCCGGCCTGGAGGCGCGGGGATTCATCTTCGGCGCAGCCATCGCCGTGCACCTGGGGCTGGGCTTCATCCCGGTGCGCAAGGGCGGCAAGCTGCCCGGCCCGACGGTGGGTGTCGACTACGCGCTCGAGTACGGCACGGCACGCATTGAGATCCACGAGGACGCGGTGGCACAAGGCTCCCGGGTGCTCGTCGTGGACGACGTCCTGGCGACCGGTGGGACGGCCGCTGCGGCCTGCACCTTGCTCGAGTCCTGCGGGGCCGTGGTGCCCGGTGTCGAGATCCTCGTGGAGATCGAGGCGCTGCGCGGTCGAGACGCTCTGGCAGGTCGTGCCGTGCGGAGCCTGGTCACGGTCTAGGCTCCCTGCATGAGCGAGCGCAACACCGGGAGCGGCAGCGGGTTCTCCCCCCGCTCGCTCGCCCGTGCATCCTTGGCCCGGTTGGGCAGTGGTCGTGCGGCGACTCCCGGAGTGCTGGACCCCCTGCTGCAGATCGTGCGGCAGAGCCACCCCAAGGCCGACCTGTCGATCATCGAGCGCGCCTACGACGTCGCCGAGCGCGCCCACGAGGGCCAACGACGCAAGAGCGGCGACCCCTACATCACCCACCCGCTGGCGGTCACGACGATCCTGGCCGAGCTCGGCATGACGCCCGTAACCCTCGCGGCAGCACTGCTCCACGACACGGTGGAGGACACGGACTACTCCCTCGAGGAGCTCGAGGAGGAGTTCGGCGCCGAGGTGGCCAAGCTCGTCGACGGTGTCACCAAGCTCGACAAGGTCACCTACGGCGACAACGCGCAGGCCGAGACCGTGCGCAAGATGATCGTGGCCATGGCCCGCGACATCCGCGTCCTCGTCATCAAGCTGGCCGACCGGCTGCACAACGCACGGACCTGGCGTTATGTCTCGGCGGCGTCGGCGCAGCGCAAGGCCCAGGAGACCTTGGAGATCTACGCTCCGCTCGCCCACCGCCTCGGGATGAACACCATCAAGTGGGAGCTGGAGGACCTCTCCTTCGCCACGCTCTACCCCAAGGTCTACGAGGAGATCGTCCGGCTCGTCGCCGAGCGAGCACCTGCTCGCGAGGAGTACCTCACGACGGTCAAGAGCCAGGTCGTGACCGACCTGCGCGAGGCCCGGATCAAGGCCACCGTCACAGGGCGGCCCAAGCACTACTACTCCGTCTACCAGAAGATGATCGTCGGCGGCCGGGAGTTCGGCGAGATCTACGACCTCGTGGCCGTGCGGGTGCTCGTCGACACCGTGCGCGACTGCTACGCGGCGCTGGGTGCCCTGCACGCCCGGTGGAACCCCCTTCCCGGGCGGTTCAAGGACTACATCTCGCTGCCGAAGTTCAACATGTACCAGTCGCTGCACACGACGGTCATCGGACCACAGGGCAAGCCGGTCGAGATCCAGATCCGAACCCACCAGATGCACCGCCGGGCCGAGTACGGCGTCGCGGCCCACTGGAAGTACAAGGACCGTGGCAACCCCGACGGCGGTCGGGTCGACGACGGCCAGGCGGGGGAGATGGCGTGGCTGCGCCAGCTGCTCGACTGGCAGAAGGAGACCGCGGACCCCAGCGAGTTCCTCGACTCCCTGCGCTACGAGATCAACACCCGAGAGGTCTACGCCTTCACCCCCAAGGGGCAGGTGATCGCCCTTCCCGCCGGGTCGACGACCGTCGACTTCGCCTACGCCGTGCACACCGAGGTCGGCCACCGCTGCATCGGTGCCCGGGTCAACGGCCGCCTCGTGCCGCTGGACTCACCCCTGGAGAACGGCGACGCGGTCGAGGTGCTGACCTCCAAGGCCGAGGGGGCCGGTCCCTCGCGCGACTGGCTCAACTTCGTGCGCTCCGCCCGGGCCCGCAACAAGATCAAGCAGTGGTTCACCAAGGAACGCCGCGAGGAGATGGTCGACTCCGGCAAGGAGGCCATCGCCAAGGTGGTGCGCAAGCAGAACCTGCCGCTGCATCGCCTGGTCACCGTCGAGTCGCTCACCGCCGTCGCGAGTGAGCTGCGGCGTCAGGACGTCGACGGCCTCTACGCCGCGGTCGGCGAGGGGCACGTGTCGGCGCAGCACGTCGTCTCGCGGCTCATCGCGGCCGCCGGGGGGCAGGACGGCGCCACGGAGGACCTCGCCGAGGCGACGGTGCCCGGTCCCATCGGTCGCAGCCGCAGCACCAACGACCCCGGCGTCGTGGTCAAGGGCATGGACGACCTGTGGGTCAAGCTCGCCAAGTGCTGCACCCCGGTCCCCGGCGACGAGATCATGGGCTTCATCACCCGCGGCAACGGAGTCTCCGTCCACCGCGTCAACTGCCCCAATGCCACCTCCCTGAAGAAGGAGTCCGAGCGGCTCATCGAGGTCGAGTGGGCGCCGAGCAGCACGAGCGTCTTCCTCGTCCAGGTCCAGGTCGAGGCACTCGACCGGGCCGGCCTGCTCTCCGACGTCACCCGCGTGCTCTCCGAGTCGGGGGTCAACATCCTCTCGGCTGCGGTGCAGACCTCACGCGACCGGGTGGCGATCCTGCGCTTCTCCTTCGAGATGGGCGAGGTGGCCCACCTCAGTCACGTGATCGAGCAGGTCAAGCGGATCGAGTCCGTCTTCGACTGCTTCCGGATCACCGGGGGCACGTCGAAGGGTTAGGCGGCCAGGATCGTCAGCCCCCGAACTCGTCGAGGCCCTTGCGGGCCTGCTCCAGCCAGGTCTCCTGGGCCTCGAGCTGCTCGCGCAGCTTGGCGGCGCGGGAGGTGTCGCCCTTCGCCTCGGCCTTGTCCACGTCCTCGCGCAGCTCCGACACCTTGGATTCCAGCTGGGTGACCATCGACGAGGCGCGGGCCGACAGCTCGGGGTTGGTGGTGGACCACTTCTTGTCCTCGAGGTCGCGCACGGCCTGCTCGACCTTCTGCATCCCCTTCTCCATCCGGGCGATGTCCCCACGGGGCACCTTGCCCGCGGCCTCCCACCGGTCCTGGATGTCGCGGAGGGCGGCCTTGGTCTTGTCCAGGTCCTTGATCGGCAGGAGAGCCTGGGCCTCGGCGAGGATGGCCTCCTTGGCCTCGAGGTTGCCGCGGTGGGCCTCGTCCTCGGCCGCGGCCTCGGCGTCCTTGGCGTTGAAGAAGGTGTCCTGGGCGGTGCGGAAGCGCTCCCACAGCCTGTCGTCGTCGTTGCGCCCGGCGCGACCGGCCCTGCGCCACTCGTCCATGAGGCGCCTGAATGCCCCGGCGGTGGAGTTCCAGTCGGTCGACGTCGACAGGCGCTCCGCCTGCGCGACGAGGTCCTCCTTCACGGCCTTGGTCTCGCCCCGGCTGACCTCGAGGTGCGCGAAGTGCGAGCGGCGCGCCTTGTCAAAACCGTTGCGGGCCTTGGAGAAGCGCTGCCAGAGCGCGCTCTCGACGTCCTTGTCCAGCCGGACCTTGCCGCGCTGGTGGCCCTTCCACTCGTCGAGCAGGGCGCGCATGCGGGCCGTGGACTGCTTCCACTGGACCTTCTCGATGGGCTGCGCGGCGATGGTCTCGGCCTCCGCGACGATGGCCTCGCGCTCTGCGGTGGCGACCTTCTTGGCCTCGGCGCGCTGGGCCGACTCGGCCTGACGCTTGGCGGCCAGGCCCTCCTCGAGCTCGGTGATGAGGGTGGCCAGGGCCGGCAGGTCGCCGACGACGTTGGGCTCCTCGGCGTGCTCGCGCAGGCTCTTCAGGCCGTCGCCGATCTCCTTCGCGGAGACGTCCGGGACGTCGAGGCGTTGCCGCAGCAGGCTCGCGGAGGCGAAGAGCTCGTCGTACTTGCGGGCGAAGTACTGCAGCGCCTCCTCGGGCGTGGCGTCGGGGTAGGAGCCGACCTCACGTTCGCCCTCGCCCGCACGGACGAAGACCTTGCCCTCCTCGTCGACGCGGCCGAAGGCGGCCGACGCCGAGTGGTCGGTCGTGATCGCAGGCACCTCAGGGCTCGGGGTGGCAGTCGGTCGGGGGGCCATGCGGGCCAGGGCCGCAGGCGAGGGCGCCGAAGGGCGCGGGGCGTTGGTCTCGTCACTCACATGCCCGAGGTTACCCAAGGGCGTGGCGCGAGGTGGCCCGCACGTAGGCTTGGACCGTGCTGACCCTCTCCTTCCCGGCGCAGGCCTTCGGGACAAACTGCTATGTCATCGCTGACGGCCCCGGCGAGGAGTGCGTCATCGTCGACCCGGGCATCGGGATCGAGGAGACCCTGCGCGAGGTGCTGACGGCCCATCGGCTCAAGCCGGCCGCGGTGCTCCTCACCCACGGCCACGTCGACCACATCTTCTCCGTCACCCCTGTCTGCGGAGGGGACCTGGCCGCCTACATCCACACCGACGACCGCTACCGCCTCGTCGACCCGCTGGGCTCGTCGTCCTTGGGGCCGCAGCTGAGCGGGATGCTCGAGCAGCAGTTCGGCAAGAAGGTCACGTGGCGCGAGCCGGAGACCATCGTCGAGGTCACCGACAGCCAGACGGTGACGGTGGCCGGCATCGACCTCGAGGTGATCCACGCGCCGGGGCACACCGAGGGGTCCGTCATGTTTGCGATGGGGCAGGTACCCGAGGGCGTGCCCGCCGATGCCGAGGTGGACCGCACGCTCCTCACGGGTGATGTGCTCTTCGCCGGCTCCATCGGGCGCACCGACCTGCCCGGAGGGTCGCACGAGGCCATGCAGGACTCCCTTCGTCGGGCTGTCCATCCGCGTGCCGACTCCAGCCTCGTCCTGCCCGGTCACGGCCCCGCGACGACGCTGGGCCGTGAGAAGGCGACCAACCCGTACCTGCAAGGACTGTCATGAGCACCCCCCGCGCCACCAAGATCACGCCGCTGTCCGGGTTCCCCGAGTACCTGCCCGAGCAGCGCGTCGTCGAGCAGCACTTCCTCGACGTCATCCGCTCGACCTTCGAGCTGCACGGCTTCCCGTCGATCGAGACCCGCTCCGTCGAGCCCGTCGAGAGGCTGGTCGGCAAGGGCGGTGACGCCGACAAGGAGATCTACGGGATCCACCGTCTCGCCGATGCCGAAGGGGGGAGCGCCGGCGGTGGCCGCGAGAGCGAGCTCGGCCTGCACTTCGACCTCACGGTGCCCTTCGCCCGGTATGTCGTGGAGAACGCCGGCCGGTTGACCTTCCCCTTCCGCCGTCACCAGATCCAGAAGGTCTGGCGCGGTGAACGCCCGCAGGAGGGGCGCTACCGCGAGTTCACCCAGTGCGACATCGATGTCGTCGACACGGGGGAGCTGGCGCCGCACTTCGAGGCCGAGATGCCGCTGGTCATGGCGGAGATCTTCGCGAAGCTGCCGATCCCGCCGATGGTCATCCAGGTCAACAACCGGATGATCCCGGAGGGCTTCTACCGGGGCCTGGGGATCGAGGACGTCGCCGGCACCCTGCGCATCGTCGACAAGCTGGACAAGATCGGTCCGGACAAGGTGGCGGCGCTGCTCGTCGAGGCCGGACGCACCGCGGAGCAGGCGCAGGCCTGCCTCGACCTGGCGGCGATCCGGACGCCGGACACCTCCTTCGTCGAGAGGGTCCGGGCTCTCGGTGTGGAGCACCCCGTGCTCGACGAGGGGCTCGCCGCGCTGTCGGCCGTCATCGAGACCGGTGCCGCTGCGGCGCCGGGCGCGATGGTCGCGGACCTGAAGATCGCTCGCGGCCTGGACTACTACACCGGCACCGTCTACGAGACGCAGCTCATCGGCTACGAGTCGTGGGGCTCCTTCTGCTCCGGCGGCCGCTACGACGAGCTGGCCAGCGACGGCAAGAACACCTACCCCGGCGTCGGCATCTCGATCGGCCTCTCCCGGCTCCTCGGTCTGCTCCTGGGCAAGGGACTGGTCGGGGCGAGCCGCAAGTCGCCGTCGGCGGTGCTCGTGGCCGTGACGGACGAAGGGAGTCGCCCGGCCTCCGTCGCCGTGGCCACCTCGCTGCGGGCGCGGGGGATCCCGTGCGAGGTGGCTCCCGCGGCCGCGAAGTTCGGCAAGCAGATCCGCTTCGCCGAGCGGCGTGGCATCCCGTACGTGTGGTTCCCGGGAGCGTCGGACGACGGTGGCGACCAGGTCAAGGACATCCGCTCGGGCGATCAGGTCGATGCGGAGGCTGCGTCCTGGGAGTGCCCCGTGGAGGACCTGCGTCCCCAGGTCATCGCGCTGGGGGAGTAGCCGTCAGGCTCGCGGATGCTGCCAGGCCCAGGGCTGTCGATGGCCGACGAGGCCCTCGTCCTGGATGCGCTCGGCCTCCGTCCGGTAGATGGCGTCCGCGTACGGAGGCAGGCGACGTCCGGCGCCGTTGCGGGCCACCATCTCGGGGACTCCCCACCTGTCGTCGGTGACCTCGTCAGCGGAGCCGGGGCCGTCGGGGACGATGGCGATCCGGTGTCCCGTGCGGGCGAGCGCACGCTCGATCGTTGCCAAGGACAACGCTGACGCATCGACCTCCGCGCGTCCCACCATGGATCTGCTCCACCCGAGGTCCTCCGCGAGGGCTCGTTGGCTGATGGACCGCTCACGGCGGTGGCGGCGCAGCACCAGGCCCACCCGCGCACCTGTCGTCAGCCGGGCACGTGCGCCGTCCACGGCCTCGATGGGAAGCGGGACGGCGTATCCCCGTGGGGCGCGTGAAGGGCCCTCGTCATCATCCGGGCTGGCGGGCCACAGGAGGCAGTCCAGGCAGTCCTCGCAGTCGCCCGGCTCCTGGCAGGTCTCGCAGGGCATCGGGCACGCGATGGGATCGTCCATGCTCCACCGTGGCCCAGCGTTCAGCGCCCCGGGCCGGCACGGCGTCGGGTGTGGATGACTCGATCTGGCGGGGGAGGGGTGTGGGCAACCGTGGCTGCCTCGGGGGTCTGCGATGGCTCCCGTTCTGCTCCTCCTGGTGGGTCAGAGGCCGACGTGACCCACCAGGAGGAGCAGAACGGGAGGCGCGGGAGACACCCTCTGCGTCACCGTTTCCTGCCCTCCGGTGGTGGGCGGGCCGCTCAAAGACCCGCGATCTCTGGTCCGGCGATCTCGGGACCGGGCGGACGCAGCCCGCAGTCGGCCAGCTCCAGCAGCGCGAGCTCGCGGATCACCCGGGAGTCCCCGCGCCGCCAGGCGCCCGTCGGGTCGTCGCTGATCCGGGCGAGCCGTTGGAGCGGTTGGTTGGCCATGGCGCGGAGCGCGAAGAGGTCCAGGTCGTCGACGGAGTCGACCAGCGACTGGGCGGCCGTGGCACGTCGCACGAAGCGCCACCGCGCCGCCAGCCAGAAGGCGCCGACGATGAGGATCGGGGTGAGCGCGGTGACCCATCCCAAGATCGTCGCCAGGGTGTCGACGGCGGAGACCAGGTCGCGCCCGGCGTCCTCGATCGAGGACCCTGCCCCTGCGGCATCGCGGAAGGGCTTGGCCACCTTGTCGTCGAGGAGCGGCAGATCATCGACGTTGTCACCGGCCGTCGTCAGCTTGTCGCGGAAGCCGCGACCGGCACTCTCGAGGCGACGACCCGGCTCGCCGAGCGAGAGGGTCGTGTCGTGGACGGCCTTCCCGACCCGCGCCCAGAGCAGGATCCAGCCGAGCATGAGCAGGTCCGCGGCGATCTGACCGATCCGACGGGAGGGCAAGTCCGCATAGATCTTCATGGGGCCATTAGACTCCCCGGCGTGGTCGCGACCACCCGTGGGCACAACGGAGTGCCCACGGTTCAACCACACCCACGGTTGCGACGCCGCAGACCGCTTCAACGACGCAGACCCCAGGAGTGTCGCCGGTGACCACGACGTCCTTGGACCGGGCGGTGCGCACCTGGCTCACCCAGCTGGACGTCGAGCGGGGAGTCTCCGCCCACACCCTCTCCGCGTACACGCGCGACTCCGACCGCTACCTCGAGCACCTCGCCGCCCACGGCGTCACCGATCCGCTGGACGTCACCGAGGCCCACGTCGCCGGCTTCCTCGCCGCCCTGCGCACGGGGGACGACACCCACCCGCCGCTGGCCGCCAGCTCGGCCGCGCGGACCCTCGTCGCCGTCCGCGGACTCCACAAGTTCTTGGCGCTGGAGGGCATCACCCAGCACAACCCGGCCGAGGACGTCGCCCCGCCGACACCCCCTTCGCGCCTGCCCAAGGCCATCCGACTCGACGAGGTGACCAGACTCATCGACGCCGCGGGGGTGGGGGACGGGCCGGTCCCGCTGCGGGACCGGGCGCTCCTGGAGCTGCTGTACGCGACCGGGGCGCGCATCTCGGAGATCGTCGGTCTCGACATCGACGACCTGGACCTCGAGGTCGGCGCGGTCCGCCTCCTGGGCAAGGGCAACAAGGAGCGGGTCGTCCCCGTCGGGTCCTATGCCACGCAGGCAGTGCAGTCCTGGCTGGTCCGCGGCCGGCCCGACCTGTCGTCGTCGGGCAGAGCGGGTCCGGCGCTCTTCCTCAACAGGCGAGGGGCGCGGCTCTCGCGACAGAGCGCCTGGGCAGCCATCACCGCCGCAGCAGAGAGAGCCGACCTGAGTGGTCACGTCTCCCCGCACACACTGCGCCACTCCTTCGCCACCCACCTGCTGGAGGGCGGTGCGGACGTGCGAGTCGTCCAGGAGCTCCTCGGCCACGCCTCGGTGACCACGACGCAGATCTACACGATGGTCACCGTGCAGCAGCTGCGCGAGGTCTATGCGCAGAGCCACCCCCGCGCCCGCTGATAGTGTCATCGCTGATCAGCGAGAGGCTGACCGACCGCCAGACCCGATGGAGTGATCCGACTGTGGCATCCGAGGTGACGCCGCCGCTCGACTTCGAGCACGACCTGACCCAGCACGGTCCGACCGGCAGACCCCTGCCCACCTTCCCGGAGCCGGCCCCCCTGGACTCGCACGGACCGGCGCGCATCATCGCCATGTGCAACCAGAAGGGTGGGGTCGGCAAGACGACGACGACCATCAACCTGGGTGCCGCTCTGGCCGAGGCCGGCCGTCGTGTGCTGCTCGTGGACTTCGACCCGCAGGGCGCACTGTCCGTGGGCCTGGGTGTCCCGACCCACATGCTGGACTTCACGATCTACGACCTGCTCGTCACCCGCGGGCACGAGATCGGCGAGATCATCCAGCACACCTCGGTCGCCGGCCTCGACGTCGCTCCGGCCAACATCGACCTGTCGGCGGCAGAGGTGCAGCTCGTCGGCGAGGTCGCTCGCGAGCAGATCCTCTCGCGTGTCCTGCGGCCGGTCCTGGACGACTACGACGTCATCCTCATCGACTGCCAGCCGTCGCTGGGGCTGCTGACGGTCAACGCGTTGACGGCCGCCCACGGGGTCATCATCCCGCTGGAGACCGAGTACTTCGCCATGCGTGGTGTCGCCCTGCTCGTCGAGACGATCGACAAGATCACCGACCGGCTCAACCCCGGCCTGACCGTTGACGGCATCCTCGCCACGATGTACGACGGGCGCACCCTGCACAGTCGCGAGGTCGTCGGGTCCGTCGTCGAGCACTTCGGTGACCGCGTCTTCCACACCGTCATCTCCCGCACCGTGAAGTTCCCCGACGCCACCCTCGCTGCCGAGCCGATCACCACCTACGCCACCGGGCACTCCGGGGCCAACGCCTACCGGCAGCTGGCCCGTGAGCTGATCTCGCGCGGCGGCGCTCCCTGACGACCGTGGAGGCCCCCGCGGCCACTGCGCCCACCCCTTCGCCCGTCACCCCCTCCACCGAGGCCACCGTCCCCGGTGGAGTCATCACCAAGCGCGGGGCCGAGCAGGCCTTCACGGTGCACCTCGACAACTTCGAGGGGCCCTTCGACCTGCTGCTCGGCCTGATCAGCAAGCACCAGCTGGACATCACCGAGATCGCGCTGGCCAAGGTCACCGACGAGTTCATGGTGCACCTGCGGGCGCTGCAGGCCAGCGAGCCCTCCTGGGACCTGGGCCAGACGAGCGAGTTCCTCCTCGTCGCCGCGACCCTGCTCGACATCAAGGCCTCCAGGCTGCTGCCCAACACCGGCGACGGTGACGAGGAGGACCTCGAGCTGATCGAGGCCCGCGACCTGCTCTTCGCCCGCCTCATGCAGTACCGCGCCTTCAAGGACGTCGCCGCCCAGTTCGGTGAGACCCTCGCGAGCACCGGACGGATGACGCCACGGCAGGCCGGGTTGGAGCCGCACCTGGCCGCGCTCCTGCCCGAGCTCGTCATGAGCATCACCCCCGAGCAGCTGGCGATGATCGCCGCCCGCGCCCTCACCCCCAAGGAGCCCGAGACCGTCGGGCTCACCCACCTGCACGCCCCCGCCGTCAGTGTGCGGGAGCAGGCCGTCATCGTCGTCGACCGGCTCCGTGCCGAGGGCGCGCTGTCCTTCCGGTCGTTGGTGCGCGACGCCGGCACGACCCTCGTCGTCGTCGCCCGCTTCCTCGCCCTGCTCGAGCTCTTCCGCGACAAGCAGGTCACCTTCGACCAGCCGGAGGCCCTCGGGGACCTCGAGGTCAGCTGGACCGGCAGCCAGGAGGGCACCGTGGACGTCGGTGCCGAGTTCGACGAAGGGGAGCCCGCGCCCCCTTCGTCCGAGGAGAAGAAGTCCGATGAGTGAGCCCAGGACCCACACCGAGCCACTGACCGAGCCGGACCCACCGACCGAGCTGGACCCGTCGGCCGACCCGCAGACCGAGGGCGACGACGTCCAGGTGGCCTTCGACGTCGGCGAGCTGCCCGGCGGTGCCCGTGCGGCCATCGAGGCCGTGCTGATGATCGTCGAGGAGCCGGTCACCGACCACGCACTCGCGTCCGCCCTCGAGCTGCCCGTCGAGGAGATCCGCGAGCACCTCGGCGCCCTGGAGAGCCACTACGCCGACGGCCAGCACGGCTTCACCGTGCGCAACGTCGGCGGCGGCTGGCGCTTCTACAGCCACCACGCCTACGCGCCGGTCGTCGAGCGCTTCGTCATCGACGGCCAGCAGTCCAAGTTGACGACCGCGTCCCTGGAGACGCTGGCCGTGGTCGCCTACCGCCAGCCGATCGCCCGGGGTCGGATCAGCGCCATCCGAGGGGTGAGCGTCGACGGCGTCGTGCGCACGCTGCTCACCCGCGGCCTGATCGTCGAGGTCACCAAGGAC
The DNA here is from genome assembly GCF_004295485.1 of Janibacter limosus. Lineage (NCBI taxonomy): Bacteria > Bacillati > Actinomycetota > Actinomycetes > Micrococcales > Intrasporangiaceae > Janibacter > Janibacter limosus. The sequence continues at coordinate 1,356,830 of NZ_CP036164.1, forward strand.
GAGGAGTCCAACGCGACCCTCTACGGGACCACCCCCTACTTCCTGGAGCGGATGGGCCTGAACTCGCTCGACGACCTGCCGCCCATCGCCCCTTACCTGCCCGATGCAACAGTGCTCGACGAACTCATGAATGAGGCCCGCCCATGACCCCTCCCCAGAACCGCCGTCCCGGAGGCCCCCAGGGCGCAGGCCGGGGCAAGGGACCCAAGAAGCCGCCCCGTCCCGGCCGCCGCAACCAGCCGGACCGGGGGACCACCGGCCGTAGCCGCAGCGGTCAGGCCGACCTGGCTCCGCAGCCCCCGCAGGCCGCTCCGATCGACATCCACGACCCCGAGGGCACCCGCCTGCAGAAGGTCCTGGCCGCGGCCGGCATCGGCTCCCGACGTGCCTGCGAGCTGCTCATCAGCGAGGGCCGGGTCGAGGTCGACGGTCAGGTCGTGCGCGAGCTCGGCGTGCGGGTGGACCCCATCCGCCAGACCGTGCACGTCGACGGCGAGCGCGTCCACCTCGACGAGTCCCGCGTCTACCTCGCCTTCAACAAGCCCACCGGTGTCGTGACGACGATGTCCGACGAGCTGGGTCGGCTGAGCATCGGCGACTACGTCGCCGGTCGCCCGGAGCGCCTCTTCCACGTGGGTCGCCTCGACGCCGACACCGAGGGCCTGCTCATCCTCACCAACGACGGTGACCTCGCGCATCGGCTGCAGCACCCCGCGCACGGAGTGCTCAAGACCTACATCGCCGAGATCCCGGGCCCGGTGCCGCGGGACCTGGGCAAGCAGCTGCGTGAGGGCGTCATGCTCGAGGACGGCCCGGTGAAGGTCGACTCCTTCAAGGTCGTCGACTCGCGTCCGGGCAAGGCGATGGTCGAGGTGATCCTCCACGAGGGGCGCAAGCACATCGTGCGTCGGATGCTCGAGCACGTCGGCCACCCGGTCCAGACCCTGGTGCGTGTCCAGGTGGGCCCGATCACGCTCGGCTCGACCAAGTCCGGTCGGTGGCGCAACCTGAGTCGTCAGGAGATCAGCGACCTGTACAAGGCCGCGGGGCTGTGACCAGCTCCGTCGAGGCGGAGGGCGCGGCTGCCTCCCTTCCTCCCGTGCACGTCATCGGGACCGGGCTCATCGGGGCCAGCATCGGTCTGGCCCTCACGGGGGCCGGCGCCGACGTGACGCTGGAGGACCAGTCGGAGACCTCCGTCGCCCTCGCCCGCGACCTGGGTGCCGGACGGATCACCGGCCCGGTGGAGCCGGGGATCGTCGTCGTCGCGGCGCCACCCGACGTCGCGCCACGCCTCGTCCTCGCCGCCCTCGAGCGGTGGCCAGAAGCGGTGGTCACCGAGGTCGCCTCCGTCAAGCAGGTCATCCTCGCCGACCTCGTGCGCGCCGGCGTGCCGCTCGATCGCTACGTGGGCAGCCACCCGATGGCCGGGCGGGAGCGCTCCGGCGCGATCAGTGCCCGGGCCGACCTCTTCGAGGGACGGGCCTGGGTGCTCTGCCCGCACGAAGGGAGCGACCCCGCGGCCACGCGACTCGTCACGACCCTGGCGCAGGCCACCGGTGCGGCCGTCACGACGCTGACCGCCGCGGACCACGACGCCGCCGTCGCCGCCGTCTCGCACGTCCCGCAGCTGGCCGCCTCCCTCGTGGCCGCCCGCCTGGAGCACCTGAGCGACCAGGCCATCGGCCTGGCGGGCCAGGGAGTGCGGGATGTCACGCGGATCGCTGCGAGCGACCCCGGTCTGTGGACCCAGATCCTCTCCGGCAACGCCGGAGCGGTCGCCGACGTGCTGCGCGCCATGTCCGTGGACCTCGTCGGGGTCGTGGAGGCGCTCGACGCCCTGGCGCAGGAGGCGCACGTCGCCGATGCGCCGGGGGCACGGGCGGTCCTGGCGCGGCGCATCGCCGACGGCAACGCCGGGCACGCCCGGATCCCGGGCAAGCACGGCGCGCCGCCGGCCGCCTACGCCGTCGTGCGGGTCGTCGTCGACGACCGCCCCGGGGAGCTGGCGCGGCTGCTCGTCGAGATCGGCGAGGAGGGCGTCAACCTCGAGGAGCTGCGCCTCGACCACGGCCTCGGTCTACCCTTCGGGCTCGCCGAGGTGTCGGTTCTCCCGGCCGCGGCGGGACCCCTGAGCGAGGCCCTGCGCGCCCGTGGGTGGCAGATCCACTCCTGAGCGGCGACTAGGCTGCTGCATCATGACCAGCGAGCCCACCCCCTTCGTCATCGGTATCGACGGGCCCTCTGGGTCCGGCAAGTCGAGCGTCTCGCGCGCCGTGGCCAGTCGCCTCGGCGCGGGCTACCTCGACACCGGGGCGATGTACCGGGCGCTCACGTGGTGGTGCCGGCACACCGAGGTCGACCTCGGTGACGCCGCGGCGATCACCCGAGCCGCACTCGAGCTGCCGCTGACCATCGGCGACGACCCCGAGGCCCCGACGGTCCTCGTCGACGGCACCGACGTCGCCGAGGCCATCCGCACCAGCGAGATCTCGTCACTCGTGTCGACCATCGCGACCGTCCCCGACGTGCGGGTGGAGATGCAGCGACGCCAGCGCGCGCTCATCGAGGACATCGCCGACCGGCACGGTGCGTGCGTGGCCGAGGGGCGTGACGTCACGACCGTCATCGCTCCGGACGCGCCCGTGCGCATCCTCCTCACCGCGAGCGAGGAGGCCCGCCTGCGGCGCCGCTCGCTCGAGGTCCACGGTGCCAGCGACCAGGCCGCCATCGAGGCCACCCGCGACCAGGTCGTGCGTCGGGACCGCGACGACTCCACCGTCTCGCAGTTCACCGAGGCTGCCGAGGGCGTCAGCGTCGTCGACACCTCCGACCTCGACTTCGAGGGATCGGTCGCGGCCGTCATGGCGATCGTCGACGCCGCTCGCACGCGCTGACCGAGCCTCCTTCGTCTCACTGCGGCCGAGGCCGCCCATGGCTGCGACAATGGCCATGACCACCGACATACCAGGAGCACCGTTGAACACCACCCCTGAACCCACTGAGCCCAACGGGACGGATGACCCGGCGCTGGCCGAGGGCGTCGAGCGGGTGCTGCGTGCCGGGCTCGAGGACTTCGACCTGACCCCCGAGGACCGGGCGCTCATCGACGGCTTCCAGCCGGAGGATGACGAGGTCGTCACCGGCCCGCTGCCGATCGTGGCGATCGTCGGCCGGCCCAATGTCGGCAAGTCGACCTTCGTCAACCGCGTGCTGCGGCGCCGTGAGGCCGTCGTCGAGGACACGCCCGGCGTGACCCGCGACCGGGTGGCCTACGACGCCGAGTGGTCGGGTCGGCGCTTCACCCTGCTCGACACCGGTGGCTGGGAGATCGGCGCCGAGGGCATCAACCTGCGGGTCGCCGAGCAGGCCGAGGTCGCCATCGACATGGCCGACGTCGTCGTCTTCGTCGTAGACGCGATCGTCGGTGCCACCGATGACGACGAGGCCGTCGTCAAGCTGCTGCGGCGGTCGGGCAAGCCCGTCATCCTCGTGGCCAACAAGGTGGACGACCAGCGCTTCGAGCCCGACGCGGCCGCGCTGTGGAACCTCGGGCTCGGGATGCCCTACCCGGTGTCGTCACTGCACGGCCGGGGGAGTGGCGACGTCCTGGACGCCGTCCTCGACGTCATGCCTGCCGTCTCGGCCAGTGGTGGCGCCGTCGCCGAAGGGGGACCCCGTCGCGTCGCGCTCATCGGCCGGCCCAATGTCGGCAAGTCCAGCATGCTCAACCAGCTCGCCGGTGAGGAGCGGGTCGTCGTCGACAACGTCGCCGGGACCACCCGTGACCCCGTCGACGAGATCATCGAGCTGGGTGGCCGGCAGTGGCGCTTCGTCGACACCGCCGGCATCCGTCGCCGGGTGCACCAGACCAAGGGCGCCGACTTCTACGCCTCGCTGCGCACCCAGGCCGCGTTGGAGAAGGCCGAGGTCGCCGTCGTCCTCATCGACACCCACGAGCCGATCGCCGAGCAGGACCTGCGGATCATCACCCAGGTCGTCGAGAGCGGCCGAGCGCTGGTCATCGCCTACAACAAGTGGGACCTGCTGGACGAGGAGCGGCGCTTCTACCTCGAGCGTGAGATCGGACGCGACCTCGTCCAGGTCACCTGGGCTCCGCGGGTCAACATCTCGGCACTGACCGGGCGGCACGTCGACCGGCTCACCCCGGCCCTCGACACCGCCTTGAACTCGTGGGACAGCCGGGTGCCGACCTCGCGTCTGAACTCCGTGCTCGGTGAGATCGCGTCCTCCCACCCGCACCCGGTGCGCGGTGGCAAGCAGCCCCGCATCCTCTTCGCGACCCAGGCCTCGACCCGCCCGCCGCGGTTCGTCATCTTCGCCTCCGGCTTCATCGAGGCCGGCTACCGGCGCTTCCTGGAGCGTCGTCTGCGTGAGGAGTTCGGCTTCGAGGGGACGCCGATCGAGATCAGCGTGCGGGTGCGGGAGAAGCGCGGCCGCCGCTGAGCGAGCTGCTCAGAGGGTGGAGCTCTCCATGGCGGAGGACAGCCACCACGTGGACGTGATCAGGAGACTGACCTCGATCAGGACCACCACCAGGACCCTCACCCATGAATACCTGCGCGGCCAGGTGGGCGAGGCCGGCCCCGACCAACCAGATGATGAGGCCGACGACCACGCCGATGATCGCCGCGCTGGTCCTCGGCGGGGGTGTCCCGCCACGTCAGGGCAGGCGACAGGCCCACGTCGTGGGGTCGATTCGGTGACTGCCGCTGACGTGGGTTAAAGTGACGATCGCTCCTGCGGGAGCAGCCACGGGCTGTGGCGCAGCTTGGTAGCGCACTTGACTGGGGGTCAGGTGAGTTGAAGCGGCAAGATGGCTCGAAAACTAAACAACGGGATGTGGCGCAGCTTGGTAGCGCACTTGACTGGGGGTCAAGGGGTCGCAGGTTCAAATCCTGTCATCCCGACAAAAAGCCCTGGTGAGAGGCAACTTTCACCAGGGCTTCGTCGTTTCTGGATGTGGTCACTGGCTGGTCCACTCGCTCGATCTGTTCGAGCCTTCCGCTGACTAAGTGGACCAATCCAGTTCGGGCTCGTCGCCCGTGGGGTGCACCAATAGGTGCCCATGAGGTGGACCAGAATCCGGGCAGGCCGAAGCTCCGGCCCCTTCTGGAAGGGTCGGAGCGGCTGTTCAGCGGTGGTCATAGGTGGGGTCCGTCGCGGCGGGCTGGGTCCCTTCTGGTGGGTGCTGCGGAGAGGAACTGGTTGGCCTGCCTGGCGGCTTCGGCGAGGTGCCGGTGGTCGGGGTGCAGGTAGCCCTTGGTGGTCTCGATCGACTGGTGCCCGAGGATCTCTTGGAGCACATGGAGCGCGATGCCGGCGTCGGCCATCCAGGTTGCTCCGGTGTGGCGGAGCCCGTGGCGGGTGAGGTTGTCGAAGCCGAGCTTTGCCACGAGGTCGTCCCAGTGGGTGGCGTCGCGGACCGTCGCTGTAGTGAGGACGCCGCCGCGCGGCCCCCGCAGGAGCGGGTCGTCGGGCTCTTTCTCAGCGGTTAGACGTTCGAGAACGGGTTCGAGAGCGTCAAGCATCGGGACCGGGCGGTCTCGGCGACCCTTGGTCTGTTTGATGACGAGACCGCCTCTGCCGGGGTAGTGCTGGCGTCTGATCCAGACGATGTGGTTGTCCCAGTCCACGTCACCTGCCCGAAGTCCTGCGACTTCGGAGCCGCGGGCTGCCAGGAGGGCGGCCAGCATGACGTGATCGGAGTAGGACTGGTGCACTTCCCCACAGGCGGCCGCGAGGTTCTGCAACGTGGGGAGGTCCGGGAGCGCGTACTGTCGGAGCGCTCCGGTGGTCTGGGTGACGTGTTTGCCGAGGTTCCGGCGGGCGCGGTGCTTGGCGGGGTTGATCGAGATGATGTCGTCGCGAACGGCTTCGTCCAGGACCCGGACGAGTGGCGCGATGGAGTTCTTGATCGTCGAGGCGGAGTGCTCGGTCTCCCAGGTGTCGATGGTGCGGTCGATCATTCCGGCGGTGATCTTCGCGACTCGGATGTGCCCGAGCGCTGGCAGGACGCGAAGCCGGAGACCGGTGTCGTACAGCTCGGCGGTGGAGGTGGGGTCGAGGCCGCGCTGCCACCTCTCGCCGATCGAGGCCACGTAGTCGGCCAGCGTTACCGTGGTGTCGTTGCCGGTTTCGGTCGCCGCCCGCATCTGCTCGAAGAACTCCTCAACCTCCTCCGCAGTTCTTACATGGCTGACACGGCCGACTCGCTTATGACTTGAGGGGTCGGTCCAGCGCACGCGAGCCCGATACCCGTCGACGCGACGCTCGACGTCAGTGGTGAGTTTCACTCCAACCGGCGGCATACGGCGGTTGCGTGGATCAGCCATGAGTCTGCTCGTTCGCTTCGACCCAGGCACGCACCGACGACGGGTTGTAGCGGGAGATGCCGCCGATCTGGAGGAACGGTGGCCCAACTTTCTCCCTGCGCCAACGCGAGAGCGTGGCTTGGGAGACATTCAAGAACTCGGCGACGTCCCTGGCACACCATAGCGTTTCGACGTTGCCGATGCGGTCGTCAATCCTCGGTTGGATGTTCATCGTCAAGACTCGCGTAGAACTCATCCTCAGCCGCCTGCCGTCTGGCGACGTCGGTGGCCACGAACGCTTCGAAGTCTGCCGAGCGGTCTGTGAGCACGACATCATCGATTGCGGGTCCAGGTTCCTCACCAGGCCAGGTGGTCTGCCGGGTGGGGCGATCACGATCCAGGCGGGTCCCGGAAGCGGCAACCCAGTCGCGAAGCCGTTGCCGTGTGTCAGCAAAGTCCCGGTGCCACCCGAGAGGTGCGGACCCGTTCTGGTCGGGGTCGTAAGCGCAGAGCCAATGCAGATGCAGTGCCGACAGTTCCCACAGCAGTTCAGGGTGTCGGTACCAGAACGGTGGGATCACCGATGTTGGGAGGCCGTATGTGCGACGGAGCCAGTGGACCCATTGGTCGAGTTCGATCCATTCGGCGCCGGCTTCGTCCGCGGTGAGCAGGTTCCAGTTCACCGGATGGGGCGGCTCGGCGATCAGTCCGGTGTCGACCAGCGGGTGCTCGCCGTAGTCGTCCTCATTGAGGTGGCGCGGCTCTGGTTCGTCAAACTCTGGAGCCTCAGCGATGTCCTCCATGACTGGACTCCTCACAACCCAATCGCGGGCCCGTTGTCGGGGGATGTCCGTCGCGCGCCTGCATGTTCAGGGGCGGACCGGTCGACGGGCCCTCGGGTCGGAGCGACTTGTTCGACGGCGTCCGGGGCACGTCGTGTGCGGTCGACTTCGTAGGTGGTGCGAGCGAGGTCGTGACCGATCTTCTTGGCGACGAACTCTTCAACGTCGGTGCTCTGCCCGTCGCGCTCGCTCTTGTAGGGGTGGATGTATCCCTCGGCGACGAAGCTGTCGCCCTTGGCGAATCGTTCATGGGCTCGCTCGGCGGTGGCGCGGAACGCGACGAGGTCGTGGAACGTCGGCTCCAGTCGGGTGAATGTCCCGTCGTCTTCCCGACGGAAGTGTTCCTGCCCGATCCGCGCATAGAACCGCGCTTCACCCTTGGAGGTGTAGTTGAGCTGCGGATCGGACGCGATGAAACCTGAGATGGACTGCTGAGTGCGGATAGCCATTGGGCTCTCCTCCTGGCGTTCGTGGCGACCGCCGGCGCGGGGTCGCTCGTATGAGACAGGTGCACAGCGGCGTCCACTCGTCGTGGAGACGTGCGGTGCGAAACGCCCGGCTTCCGCACTAATCGTTGTGTTCCGACGTAAGCAGCCTCGGACAGGTTGCGTCATTGCTGGCATTGATGCCAAACTATTGGCTTAGATGTCAGGGGGCTTGCATGGACACCGCGCGCAGAGCGACTCTTACGCAAGAGGTACGCCGCCACCGGATCATTGAGGCCGCGATCGACTGTCTCGCTCGCGATGGATGGCACGGCACCACGCTGGCCACGATTGCTTCGGAAGCTGGCATCAGTCGCGGATTGATCTCGTATCACTTCGCCGGGCGCGATGACTTGTATGAGGCTGTGCTTGAAACCGTGGTGGCTACGGTCTTCGCGGATGGCTCCGCGGAGATGCAGCAGGGAATCGACGACGCGCCAAACGCAGCCGCCAAGCTGCAGGCGTACATCGAGGGCAATCTTCGGTTCATCGGCGCGCATCGCCGAGAGATGGCTGCTCTCGGGCAAGTGATGCCGAACTTGCGGGGCAAAGATGGTGCTCTGCACGCCAGTCCCGATGCGGAGGAGCCGATCATCGCCGGTACCGCGCTGCTTTTCGAGTACGGGTTGAGCACGGGCGAATTCCGGACGGTCGATGCTCGTCTGACCGCCTACACGTTGCGCCGCTGCATCGACGGTGCCGCGTTGAAGATTGTTGCCGACCCCGATTTCGACATCGACGCCTACGCCCGCGAACTGACGACCTTCTTCCTCCAAGGAGTCCAGGCATGACTACGGAAATCGCCCCGGCTGTTCAACTGCGCGGGCTCACCAAGCGCTTCGGCGACCACGTCGCCGTCGACGGGATCGACCTGACGGTGCCCGCGGGCACGTTCTACGGCATCGTGGGCCCAAACGGTGCCGGCAAGTCGACGACACTTCTGATGATCGCCGGGCTGCTCGCCCCAGACTCGGGTTCCGTTACGGTCGCGGGAATGGATGCTGCGAAAGATCGCGATCAGGTCCTCGGTGCGCTGGGGGTCATGATGGAGGGCCTGTCCCTCCCGGAGCGACTGACCGGCGCGGAACTTCTCGACTACACCGCCCGCCTGCGCAGGATCGGCGAGGGATGGCCGGAGCGCGCCACCGATCTCCTGGAGATTTTAGAGCTCGACCGAGCCCCCTCCACTCTGATCGTGGACTACTCGACTGGGATGCGAAAGAAGATCGGGCTCGCTGTGGCTCTGCTCCACCGGCCCAGCGTGTTAGTGCTCGATGAGCCCTTCGAGGCAATCGACCCGGTATCCGCACGGGCCATCGAAGGCCTGCTCGACCAATTCGTCGCGGGAGGCGGCACTGTGCTGCTGTCTAGCCACCTCATGGATGTCGTGGAGCGCACCTGCGAACGCGTGGCGCTGATCAAGAACGGCCGCATCCTGACCGAGGGCACCGTCGACGAGGTCAGAGCGGGCCGCACCCTGAACGAGACGTTCGTCGATCTCGTCGGCGCACCCGTGCAACGTGAGATCAGGTGGCTCGCGTGAGCATGAGTGCAACGTTCGCGTCGATGCGATGGACGATCATCCGGCATGGCCCACACGACGAGCGTGGCTTCGGCCTCGTCGTCGGCCTCGTCGCAGCATCTGGGGTCATCGTGCTCGCAGCCCTCGGACTCTCCGGTGCGCTGCATCCGAGTTGGCTTACCGTCGGAATCTTCTTCTTCGGGGTCACTTGGCTTCTCGGCCCGATCCTTGTTCCAGGATCGTCACCGACCCTTGACCCGCAGTGGTTCCGGACACTGCCCAGGCGACCACGCAGAATCGCGCGTGAGCTTGCGCCGAGCGAGGCGATCAGTGTCGGAACGGTCATAACTGCGGTCGCGCTGAGCAGCTTCATTGTTGTCGCCGCCCTCCACGGACCGGTGGCCGTTATCGTCGCGACGCTGGCGGTGGCATTGCAGTTGGTCTTCTTGCTATGGCTCGGACGATGCGCTGCTGCTGTGGTCGCCGGCTTGCTCCGCTCGACAGCCGGGACCTGGATGGCGGCGGTGCAGATGTCAGTACTCCTCGCGATCTCCTTCGCCGGCTGGGTCCCCATCGCAGCCGTGGTGCTGCCCAACCTCGGTGAGGGAGGAACGGAACTCATCACCCCGTCAATAGCGGGCGCGGTCCCCATCGGGATCGAGCGCGTGCTGCTCTCCTTGCCGACCGGATGGGGTCTCGCCGCGGTGCTCGCCGCGACCAGCTCCGCCCCGCTCATCACCGTGGCCATGCCCTTGCTGGGACTCCTCGTGGGCGTGCTCGTGCTCCGTAGTCTCTGGATCGGGCTGACGGCTCGGGTATTGCGCCACCCCCCGGCCCGAACGAAGAGCAACGTCATCGCACGGTCCACCGCATCCTCACGGAGACCACGAACCGGCGGGCCGACACGGGCCGTGATGACCCGCGAGATCAAGACCTGGTTCCGGGACCCGCACCGCAGACTGGGCATGATCCATGCCTGGATCACGCCACTGTTCATGGTCGCACTCGTCGCGCCGACAAGTTGGTCGTGGGCGCTTCCCTTCATCGGGATCATGGCCGCCGTGCTCGGCGCGATGGTCGCTGTTAACACCTATGCCCTCGACGGCACCGCACTCTGGCAACTCCTCACCACGCCAGGCGCGATCAGCGCCGACGTGCGCGGCCGACAGCTCGCCTGGCTGCTGCTGTTCGGCATCCCCACACTCGCTCTGACACTCGCGCTCTGCCTCATTAGCCAGTCGCCCCTGTCAGCGATCGCGTTCGGAATGACCGTCGCCGCAATCGGTGCAGCGTGTGGAAGTGCACCCTTGTTGGGCGTGCTCATGCCCGCAATCGGGGCGGACGCGCGCGACCGCGTCTCCTCAACCAGCCGCACCGGCAACCCCGCCGGCGCGCAATACACAGCCTTCGCCGCTGTCGTCGCGGCCGCCCTGGTGCCTGCGCTCCTGATCAACCTCATCGGCGCGGAACTGCTGTGGGTAGTGAACACCATCGCCGGGGTAGTCGTCAGTGCAGGGGCAGTAACCGGATTGGCTGTTCTGACGCGCTCGCGCCTGCGACGCTCGGGACCCGCCCTACTCGGTGCGATGGAATCCGGCGACATCTCCCAACTCCGAAACCGACCGTCCACATCGAAGTCGGCGCGTCGATCGCAGTGCGCCTCGCAAACCGGCCCGTTCATAGGCGGCCGTTCATGAAGTAGTCGACGCTGTCGTCGTCGGGCTCACAGTCGTCGTTACTTAACAGCTATCGGATTCACGCCCAGACAACTCTGGCCCCGCCCATTAGGCACCCTTGCCGCCACAGTCCAGGGGGCCAACGGCAACTTCCACCTCGCGACCGCCTCCTCACCCAGCTCAACCGCGTCCTCGAGATCGATAGGCGCGCCCATCGGAGGCTGTCATCGCAGGTCAAGAGGCGCCTGAGCTGGGACGAAAAGGGTAACGGAATTCTGGACCTCAAGTCCTCGATTGACGGTCCCCTTCATCAGGAGTCGGCTGGGCGTCGCAGCCGCGCCTCGATCCCGGCCCGCTCCTCTTCGAGTTGGGCGCTATCAGGGCGCGAGGTCCAGGCCCGCAAGTCGGTGATGATTGGTGGCGCGGAGCGGAGCAGGGTGACGCCGGTGCCGAACGGCATGGTGCGTATGCGGTCCGGCGGAAGGATCGGCACGCGGCGGATGGAGCGCTGGTTCGAGCGGCTGCCGTGGTCGCCGAGGGTCACGCTGTCGGTGTACTCGTCCCGTTCGCCGATGAGCGTGGAGAGGTCTTGGAGGTCACGCGAGTTGGAGGCGCCGCCAAGGATGATCTTCACGATGGACGCGTCCCAGATCGCACCGGCGGCGTTGTCCGACCATTTGTCCCGAGCCTGGGCCAGTGACTGAAGGACGGGCATAGTGGTGATGCCGGTGCCGCCGCCCTCCGCCATCAGCGTGGGCAGGGACGGTAACGGGGCGAGGTTGCCGATCTCATCGAGTGCGAGCAGCAGGGGCGGGTCGAGGCGTGCGCCGGGTGACCGCGCGGCGATGCGGCGAGCGGTCTCGATGAGGTCTTCAACGAGCGCTGCCACGAGTGCGGCGGATGCGCCGGCTCCGGCGCCGGTGGCGAGGAGGTAGAGAGTGCCGCGTTCTCGGATGAAGGTCTCGGGCTCGAAGCCTTCGCCGGGTCCGGGTGAGACGGCGTCGAGGACACGGGGGTCAGCGAGGGCACCGAGGGCGAGTGCGACGCCCTGCCAGATCGAATCGCGGGTCTTGGGGTCGGAGTCGACCATCGCCCCGAGGGAGTCCGCCCATCCTGTCGCCGCTTGAGCACTGCTCGTGAGGATCGCGACGGCTTCGGCGGCAGCCGTGGGATCGAGGGTCCACCGGAACAGCTCTGATGGTGGCCGCTGGTCGAGGGCAGCGGCGTGGAGGAGCGCTTGGAGCGCGGTGCGGGTTTTGCCTTCCCAGAATCCGCCAGATTCGACGCCGCCGGACGAGAGTCCAGTGGCGGCGGCGAGGCCGCTGGCGCGGATCATCGCGGTCAGCGGGTCTTCGCAGCCGCGGATCGGTGACCAGCGCATGCCTGCCGGGATGCCTTCGGCGAGGTGCTGGGGGTCGAACACGGCTACCGGGCGTCCGTCACGTTGCCGCGCGCGGAGAGTGGCGGTGAGGTTGTCTGGGCGTGTACTGGTGGTGACGACGGCGCCGGGCGCATAGAGGATGGCGTTGATGACGATGTGGAGGCCTTTGCCGGAGCGGGGCGGTCCGATCAGCAGGATTGAGTCCTCGACGCTGGCCCAGACATCTCTCCCCTTGGAAGTGCCGATCCGGTAGCCCACATCACCTGGGGCGGGTCTATCGAGGGAGGGGCGGAGCGTAGATGCCCGGCGGAGAAGCGCCTTGGCTGAAGCGGTCTGGGTGACGTCGTAGGTGGTGGCGGTGCCGATCAGACGCCGCGGGTCGGCGTCGACCTTTCGGGTGTGCCGTCGAAACCGGACCCACACCCAGGTCCCTGCGGTGGCGAGGGTCGCGAGAAGGATTGCGGTGGTGCTCCAGTACATGATCGGGCTGAGGCCATGGGCGCCCAGCGCGGTGGCGGGGTCACCCGGGGTGACGAGCACCGCCATTCCGGATGCTGGCCCCGATGCGGGTTGTGGTGTGCCGGAGAGGAACGCTGCCACGCTTCCGGCGGCACGCAGAATGAGCGCGACGCCGAAGATCCCGACCAGTCCGATGAGTGCGGCGTTGGTCAGCTCATCGCCGACCGACCCACCCTGACGCTGCTGGGATGCGTTCATGGCAGCCGCCGAACGTGAACGGTGCCGGAGATTCGCCCGAGGAGCACGACCTCGCCGGTCCGGTCTCGCAGCAGAGAGGACAGGTGAGTCTTGTCGAGGAGGGTGCGGGCGCGGCCGGTTCCGATGGCATCGGTGTGGGAAACGATGACGGCGACGGCAACGTCCTCACCCGGCACGAACCCGTCCGCTGTCACCTCGATCAGTTCGGGCGTTCGCGTCCTCGTGGCGTGCTTGCCTTCCTGTTTCCCCGGCTCGGGTGCTGCTGGGCCGGGCGTGATGCGCCGGCGGGCGCGGATGATGTCGGTGAACACGCTCCCGTCGGTCTCGCGGACTTCGATGCGTACTGCGGTCGCCCGGTCCTCGGCGATGGCATCGAGCAGGGCTCCGAAATCGCCCCGCGTCCACGCCTGCCCTTCGGTCGGCGGCGGGAACGCGGTTCCGTCGACAGTGACATCCAGTTCGCCGTCGTCAGTGACGGTGATGACCGCGTGCGGAAGCACGATGGGGGTCTGCTCAGGTTCCTGCCAGGTCGAACGGCGGAGGGGCTTGCGGTGCATCACTTCACCCCTTGCGTGAGCCGGGAGCTGGTGTCGAACAACTCCAGCTCGGCGGGATGCAATTGATGTTGGGTCACGAAGGCCCTGTCCTTGATCCGCCACAGTCCTTGCCCGACACCTAACGAGGGGAGAAGCTTCTGCTCGGTGCCAGTGAGCCCGAGGGCCTGTGCCGTGGGGCCGAGCTGGTCGGATTCCTGCCGGTAGACGATCCTGGTCTCGGCGTTGGCTAGCAGCGAGTTCGCCAAGGACCGCATCGCGGAGCCGGCATCGCCGACGTTGTCGAGGTCGCTCAGCTTGTGGAAGATCAGCATGTTCGCGATCCCGTAGTGCCTAGCCAGCCGCCAGTGCGCGTCCATCCTGCGCAGCAGTGCCGGATGGGACATGAGCCGCCACGCCTCGTCGTAGATGACCCAGCGTTGCCCGCCGTTGGGGTCCAGCAAGGCTGATTCCATCCAAGCCGACGAGCACGTCATCAACACGGAGATCAGGGTGCTGTTCTCGGTGACCCGGGACAGGTCCAGGCTGATCATCGGCAGGGTCGGGTCGAATGTCACTGTGGACGGGCCATCGAACAAGCCAGCGAGGTCACCGGCGACCAAGCGGCGGAGGGCGTGGCCGACGAGCCGTCCGTCGTCGGCCAACCGGTCGTCGGCATCGGCGGTGGGGCGGAGGATGCGGTCAACGACCATCGGCAGGATCGGCACGGTGTTCTCCCGCACCGTCTGCGTGAGTGCCAAGTCGATCGCGGTGTGCTCCAACGGCGTCAACCCGCGGGCCAGGACCGTCTCAGCCAGTGACCCGATCAAGTCGCGGCGGCGGGAGGCAACGGTGATCGCCCACTGCTCATTGGACAGACCGGAGGGGCGGTGGCCCTCGTCGAGCGGGTTCAGGCGGGTGTTGAGTCCGTGGCCCAGGACGATCGCCCGCCCACCAACAGCCTTCGCGACCGCGGTGTGCTCGCCCTTCGGATCGCCCGGAACATACACGCGGCGGCCGAACGGAATGCTCCTCGTGTAGAGAGACTTCGCGAGGCTGGATTTGCCAGAGCCGACGATCCCCGCGAGCACCACGTTCGGTGCCGTGATGATGCCTCGGGCGTAGAGCACCCAGGGGTCGTACACGAACGACCCTCCCGAGTAGAGATCTTGACCGACGAACACCCCGTCGGCGCCGAGCCCACCTTCCGCGACGAACGGATACGCCCCGGCCAACGTCGCAGAGGTGTCCTGATGCCGAGGCAGACGGAACCTGCCAGGGGAGCGCAGCGCTGCCGGGCCGGGCTCACCCGCGGCAGGCAGGTAGGCGGTGGCTCGTCGTTCGGCTCGCTCGGCCTCCGCTTTCGCCCTCCCTTCGGCGATCTCGGTGCGGCGATGGTCAGCCTGGAGGTGGGCGGCGGCCTGCCGTCGCTGCTTGCGGAGTCGGCGGCGCTCGAAGGCAGGCGTGACGAGTACGGAGGTGTGCAACTGCTCGCGTTCATTCACAGCGACAGCCCCCTCGCAACAGAGGCGGTCCCGCCGGCAGGACCGGCGAACCAGTCCCTATCCGCCACAGGCGACGTCCGCATCGCCTCGCGACTGGGCCTGGCACCCGATCCAGCCAGAGGCGAATCAAGCGGAACCGGGTGTGCGCGCAGCAGGCTTACGTGCCCCATCGCCGCGTTCGACGTGAGGATGTAGTCGCCATCGGCAACCACGCGGTCCAGCGGCCCCGCCGGGGGCTCGTCGTAGACGTACCCGTTCTCCATCGCGGCTGAGGTGGTCTCGTCGCCGTAGTCGAATCTCTTCAAGTGTTCGATCGCCGCGTCCGTGCCGTCCTGGTCGATCAGGTCGAGCACCTCATCGGCGTCCTCGCCTTGGAGGAACACGACAGAGACCCACCGCCGCGCGGCGGGCTCGCTCAGCGGCGCTTGTTCGATTGCGGGTGCGGGGTGCCAGGCGATCTTTCCCGAGTGACCGAACGCTGTATCGAGCCGATCGTGCACCTGATCCAGCAGAGTGCCCGCCTGGTGCAGCTCATCCGCAGCGGTCAGGGCACTATCCGCTCCGGCAACGTGATTGCCGGAGTCGTCGTGGGCGCGCTCGCGGTGGGTCAGATGAGCGTCCGCGAGCTGAT
The DNA here is from genome assembly GCF_004295485.1 of Janibacter limosus. Lineage (NCBI taxonomy): Bacteria > Bacillati > Actinomycetota > Actinomycetes > Micrococcales > Intrasporangiaceae > Janibacter > Janibacter limosus. The sequence goes on from NZ_CP036164.1 coordinate 1,372,457, forward strand.
CGAGGACCTGTCGCAGCGACCGCACTCCGGAGATCACATCACCGAGAACGGCGTACGTGTCGGCGGGGTTGTCGAAGGTCCGGCTGGCGTGGGCGAGGCCGCGCAGCGCTGCTGATGCATCGGCGGCATCGGGGAGTGGATCGTTGAATGTCGGCATTGCGAGTCTCCTTGGCACGTGGCGTGTCAAGCAGGTGCGCCGCGACGAGCCAAGGGTGTCCGTGGTCGGGCGTAGCGTGATTACGAGTGGACGCAATGGAACGAGGGGTAGTCAGATGAGCGCGAGTCAGTACCGGGGTCAGCTTGAACGGAAACGCAAGCAACGGATCGAGGTCGAGAAGAAGGCCGGTGAGTATCGGACGAAGGAGTCCAAGAAACGTGCCGAGGCGTCCAAGGCCCGACAGTCCGCTTCAAAGACCAAGAGTGAGACGACTGCGAAGAGCAAGCTTCGCGAAGCTGATCGCAAAGACAAGGAAGCCGAAACTGCTGGCAAAGAAGCCGGCCGGTTGCAGTCGAAAGCCGCTGGGTACTCGAAAGAGGAGTCAGCGTTGCTCACAAAACTGACGCGAGCCGAGCAGTCTGAGGCAGATGCCGCGGAGCGCCGCCGTAAACGCGAACAGCAGCAGGCGGACCGGCGGACTGCCGCTGATCGGGCGACTCTGGAGTCACGGATCAGCGGAACCGAATCAGCCGTCGACCACGTTCTCCGCCAGCTTCCTGCCCCAAAGCCGGAGAAGCTTCGGGTCCTGATTCTCGGGGCATCTTCGGAAGGAGACCTCCGAGTGGGAAGGGAACAGAAGCGCATCCGGGCAGCCGTCGAATCCGCTTTGCATCGAGATCAGATCGAACTTGACGTCCGTCCAGCGGCGACCACCCATGACCTCCTCGACGGAATTACCAAGTTCCGCCCCCACGTGGTGCACTTCTCAGGACATAGCAACGAGGATCTCATCGTGTTCGAGGATGAGCAGGACGCACCGCATCCGGGCAGGATCGTCACAGCCCGCGCGTTTGCCAACGCCATGCGGGCCACCGATGATCCGCCGCTGCTGGTGCTGTTGAACTCCTGCAAGTCCGCAGCCCAGATCGATGATCTGGTGGACCAGATCGTGCCGTTCGCGATCGGCATGGCCGACAGCATCGACGATGCCGACGCGATCAACTACGCAGCCCAGTTCTACGCCGCTATCGCCAACGGGCAGTCGGTCAACTCCGCCCACCTCGCCGGACAGGTCCGTCTCGAACTCGACGGACTGGACAGTGCCGATCTGCCCACGCTGGCGTGGGCGCCTGATGTAGACCCGACAACTACCATCCTCGTCAAGCCCACCGAACCTGCCTGACCTCAGACAGTCCGGCACAGCGGCAATGCGGCAGCCGTGAATGCGGACGCCTGCTGACCAACAAGCTGTCTGGTCTCGCAGGAGGCTTGGATCGCCGCCTGTTCGATAGCCGCGACCGCCGCTTCCAGCTCGTCGACGGTGGGGGCGGAGACGCTGATGAGACCGGTGTAGCGCAGTACCCCGTGGCCCGCGGTGAGGTCGGCTTCCTGCTGGAGAACGTCCTGGTATTCGGCAGTGAGGGCGGCGTCCTCGATCTGGCCGATCTTTGCCCGCTGAGCGGCGTCGCTGATGTGCTCGACCTTCTTCTTGCGGATGTCCCGGGCGGCTTGGTCCGAGCGCATCGGAGTGCAGATCAGTGAGAAGCTGCGTTGGATGCCGGTGGACAGCAGTACCGGCGACAGGAATCCGGGATAGACCATCGAGCGGGGCCACTCACTGATCCACAGTGTCGTGTGGTGGGCGGAGTCGGTGCGCAAGCGTGTCCAGGACTCGTTGACTGCGACGGGGCCGGCGGTGGCGAGGTTCTGTCCCAGCTCGCCGTGACGTTCGAGGGTGGCGGCGATCGCCGGGTCGTAGGCACCGCGGAGGATGACGGCGATTTGTCCGGGGGTGAGCCATCTGGAGGGTGTGAGGTCGGCGGAGCGCAGAGCTGCAACGAGGGTGGACATCTCCTGGCGGAGTACGGCTGCGCCGCCGCGGATGCCGCCGCCGGCGGTCCTGATCTGCCGGGCGGCGGCATTCATGTCCAGCGAGAGAGACAGGGTGGTGGCGTGTCGTTCTCCGGCGGGCCCGGCGCGGTCAATGAGTTCGGCGTAGGTGGTCGCGGCCCAGGAGTCGTCGGATATCCCGTGGGAGGCCCACCATTCGGCCAACCCGGTGCCGGAGTCCGGCAGGGTGCGCTCCAACACTTGGAGACTGGCGATCCGGCCGGATCGGCACACGGTGGCCAACACGCGGCCCCAGGAGGTGACGCGACGCTCCTGCTCACCGGGGTCGAGGAGCACGAACGCGGGATGGCTGATCTCGCACACAACAGTAAGGGTCCGCTGGTGGGGGTCGTGGATCATCCCAGCGTTCGTGTCGGGGTCGGTGTATTCGCGAGCCGCGCTGCGTCGCCGGGCAGCGCGAGCGTGCCAACGGGGCGTGGGGTGACTACCCGCCTGCGGTAGAGAAGTTGCCCGCCGGTGGAACGCCAGAGCCACCAGGACGCGACGGGTAACCATTCGATAGCCGGTCGTCCGGCGATGGGTGTCCAGGTCAGGGCGGCGGCGAGTACCCAGACGGGCGCGGTGTAGGCGAGCAGGATGCCGCCGCCGGCGTAAAGCGCGCCGACGATGCTCAGGATGCCGGTGGCCAAGGTGATGAGCTGGGTCAGAGAGAGGCCCAGCAGCACTCCCCGGCGGGTGAGGCGGGAGAACTTGACTGGCACCAGTTCCGAAGCCATGGCGCGCTCGTTCTTGGTCGTCATGGTTCTCATTCCTTCCCGGTCGGCTTCGGGGCCGGAGGTGGGGTCTGTTTCGGTGCAGTCGGTGTCTTGGGCGCCGGGATGGGCGGCGGTGGTGTCTGTGACGGTGGGGGTGTGCTGCCTGCCTGGGAGGCCGAGTCAGCGGCGGTCTCACCGTGCCCACCGAACGCTGCGCCGGCTTTGGGCCCGGCAGTAGCTGCATCTTTGGCGACCTTCGCTGCGATTACTGCCGCTGCGGTCGGGCCTGCTGCCGCCGCACCGGCACCGGCGGAGCTGCCGCCCGCGGCGGCGGCCTTCCCTCCTCCGGCTCCGGCAACGCCACCAGGGCCCTGGGATGCCGCGTTCGTCGGTGGGGGCGGGGTCTTCCCACCCCCGCCCCCTCCGGAGTTGTTGCCGCCGTCGAGAACCTTCTTCGGTTCGCCGCCCTGCGGCTTCGATGGTGTGGGGATGGGCCGGTTGAGGGCGTTCTTCGCGTCCTGCTCGGACCCGATCGCGTGGTACATGTCGAAGCCCACAAAGGACAGGAACTTGTACGTCAGGTACGGAGCGAAAGCGGCCATCGCCATCAGCACGATCCCGGCGATCGGATCGGCGACGGAGGACAGATCCTCGTCGATCGGCGCGGAAACTTGGGTGATGGCGACGAGGAACATCACGACCAGGACGAGCTTGGAGACGATCAGGGCGATGACGAACATCGCCCACTTGCTGATCCACCCCTTGGTGGCATCCCACGACGCACCGGAAAACGCCAGCGGCGCGAGAACGATCGCGACCAGCAGGAGGGCCTTGCGGACCAGCAAGCTCAACCACACGATGGCGGCGGCAGCGATAGCGAGGCCAGCGAGGAAGATCGTGATGATCGCCCCGACCCCAGGGGCGGCAATGTTGATCCCGACAAGGCCCGCGGCCAGCAGCGTGATCTTGTCGCCCATCGACTCGGTGGTCTCGCCGGCGGCTTGGACGATGCCGATGCAGAGCTGATCAACGATCTCCAATAGCAACGCGGTCAGGGTGATGACGACGAACGATCCGAGGACGGATTTTGCCAAGCCCAGAGCCGCCCGAGACAGGGCGGTCGGGTCACGGCGGATGAGACCGGTGATGAGCTGGAGGCAGAAGAAGATCAGCATCACGAACACAGCGATGCCGAACAAGATGTTGTAGACCGCCACATACTCCGGCCGGGTTACGTCGACCAGGGTGGTGGTGTCGAACACGGTCCAGACGGCCTCGAACAGCCAGCCCGCGGCGGCGCCCATCGCGGAGGCAAGCCAGTCGAATGGTGCCGCCACGAGGGACGCGGCGGCTTCGCCGGCTGTGTCGCAGACGGACGAGATGATGGGGACATCGCACACACCCACCGCAATCACTCCTCACACATAGGGGTCGAGTCGGGTGGGTGGGTCAGACCTGCTGGCCGACGTTCCAGAAGAAGTTGATCAGCGTCACCGACGCTCCGCAGATCACTGCCGCACCGCAGGAGACGAGGACGCCAACCTTTCCCCGTCCGGCGAGATGCGGGTTGGAGGAGTTTGCGCCGAAGCCCCACACGATCGCCGAGATGATCAGCGCCAGCACCGACAAGATCAGTCCGACAGTCATCACGGCGCCGACGATGGTGCGGAGCTGTGCGATACCGGGCAGGCCGTCGCTGTTGGGATCGATGTTGATGTCCATGGGCATGAGCGCGGACAGGGCGGTGATGAGATCGAACAAGGTGGGCCTCCTGACGAACGTTCTCCGCCCGTAGTGCGGAGAACATGGATGGGTTCGTCGGTCAGGTGCGCGGCCCAACCCATGACGCCGCGAACATGACAGGTCCGGACGTGGGCGGCAGGGCGGCGTCAGAGCTGCTGGCCGAGGGTGATGAGCCAGTTCATCCACGCGACCCCGCCCCCGGCCACGACCGTGGTCCCGAGGGCGGTCCACGCGCCGATGCGTGCCTTGGACACGGCGGTGTGGTTGCCGTTGGCGGTAGCGATGGCCCAGATGATGGCGGAGACGATCAGCATCAGCACGGCGGTGATGAGCACGAACGTCAGGAGCGCGCCGACCACTTCGCGCAGGTCGCCGATGCCGCTCAGGCCCTCGAAGTCGGGGAACACGTCCATGGCCGTCAGCTTCCGGCCCGGACAGTGACGTGGAGGTGGTCGATGTGCCGGGTGGTGATATCGGCGCCGTGCGCGTAGTCGCGCCATCCTTCGGCGTCTCGGGCCAAGGACCAGATCTTGTCCTGCCAGATCAGATACTCGACGCCGAGGGTTTCGGCGTTGTCCTTCATCCAGTTGGTGACCTGCCATCCGGCCCCGAGCTGCGGGGGAGTGGGTGGGGTGCCGATGGTGTTTCCGAACGTCAGATCGCACGCCCGGCCCAGGGGGTGTTCGGAGACGGTTCCAGGACGTGGCGAGTAGCAAGACCATGAGGTCTCCGGGAACGCTGCGGTTGCCTGGGCGTGGAGATTCAGCAGGCGTGCGGTGATCTGGCCGCCGCTGGTGGGGTCGTCGACCATTCGGTCCGGGTCGCCGTCGACCGGGCTCGGGTCGCGGCCGGGCGTTCCGGGGTCGGGGTCGCAGCCAGCGGGTGCGCCGGTGGCAGGCTCGGGCAGGTCGGCGGCGCTGTGGGCGTTGAGCCAGGAGGCGGGGTCGGTGTGCTGGCCGTTGGTGTCGCCGTTACGGACCTCGAAGTGCAGGTGCGGGCCGGTGGAGTTGCCAGCGGAGCCGACGTTGCCGATGTGCTGTCCGGCGGTCACGGTGTCGCCCGCGGTGACGCGGATGCCGGTCTCCCACATGTGCGCATACGCCGTCGCCACGACTGCTCCGTCGATGTGATGTTCGATGACGACGAGTCCGCCGTAGCCGCCGGAGAACTCCGCAACGGTCACGGTTCCGTCTGCCGCGGCGAGGATAGGGGTGCCGTCGGGGGCGGCGAAGTCAGCCCCGGTGTGGAACGAGTTCTCCCCGGTGATCGGGTGGACCCGGGGTCCGTAGTCGGAGGAGGGAACCCAGGTGCCCTCCGGCAGCGGAAACACCACGCGCGACGACTCCGCCGCGATCATCACTATTGGCGCAACTGTGCCGCCGCTCGAAGCGCCCGCAGTGGTCGCGGTGGTGAGGGTGGTCAGGATGGTCTCGGCGACAGGCTCGTAGTTGCGGTACCGGTCGGGGTAAGCAGATACCTCGACGGCCTGGGCGGCTTCGCCCTTGTCCATCGACTGCCAGCCGGGGATGTCCAGCAGCCCTCGGGGACTGGGGTAGTTCGGGCCGTCTGGTCCTCCGAAGAACGCCCGCGCCTGATAGACGGAGTCCATGAGGTCGGCGACCGTGCCCCACCCGGACTGAGGTCGCATCTGAAACAGACCCAGCGAGTCGTGGTCGGAGCCGTTGCCGTCGTTGGGGTAGGTCCCGGACTCGGGGTAGGTGCCCGTGTTGGCGAGCATGCGCAGGGTGGATTCGGTGAGCGCGGCCATCAGCGCGATCTGGAGCGCGTCCCGGGTAACCCCTTCGATGCTCGCGCCGGTCTCGATGATCGTCGCGGCGTGGGAGAGCTGGCGGTTGTTGAGAGTGAAGGTCTCACCGTTCGCGGTGGTCACGGTCAACGACTCGGGGACCTCGCCGATCGTGATGCCGTTCCCGGCGACGGTGCATGCGGCGGTGGAGGCAGGGTTCATCAGCACCCCGATCCCGACCAGAGCGAACGACGGTCCGAGCAGCACCAGGGCGAGAGCGGCAGCGGCGAGCTTCTTCACGACAACGACCTCCTGGGCTTATCGGAGAGGGTTGTCGAGCTGGGACAGCCGCAGCAGATAGCAGGTGTCGTAGGTCGGGCCGCAGACGATGAACACCGTGAACGTCACCGGATGTTCGGAGGCGACGGGTTCGTTGTTCCAGAGGCCGGTGCGGTGGCGGGTGCCCTCGATCGTGTAGGCGGTCGTTCCGGCAGGTAGCTGTCCCGGTTGAGCCTGTGCGACGGCGGTATCCCAGGCCTTGGGGACGAACTGGGTATCGATGGTGAGGTGCTGGGTCGTGGCGTACTGGCGCAGTTCGACCCACGCTTCCCGGGTGGGCAGGTAGGTGGCGATGTCGGAGACAAGACCGGCTTGCTCGGCGCCAGTGGGGTCGCCGACAGCAAGAAGTACCGAGGTGTAGTCCAGGGGCATGAATCCGGACGCGGTGTCCCAGGCAAACAGGGTGGTCGCAACGTTGCGGGCGAAGGTCTCCGGATCATCCGACCCGGCTACGACGGGCGGGCGCGGTGTCGCAGTCGGCGCCGGGACGGTAGGTGTCGTGGCGACTGGCCCAGGACCGGTCGCGCCGCTGTCGGTGCCGGCTGCTGTGGGTGGTCCGGTGATGAGGCCGTAGACGCCGACGCCGGCCAGCACGAGAACCGCCGCGATTGCGGCGAGGACGGCGATCCACCGGTGACGGATACGGGGGTCAGTGAGGTCGGGTGTCTTCATGCCGCTTAGGTGCACTACCGGACCCATTGGCGCGGAGTAGTCAGAGGGCGCGCAGGTGACCGCGGACGGGCGCGAGGTCGCTGCTGGTCTATCGGTCGTGGGCGGCACGTAGCTCGTCCGCGAACCGGCCAGTCCCGGCGACGGTGGCCAGGAAGGACTCAATCTGTTCGTCGCTGAGTTCGGCGGCGAGTTGATCGGCGTCGTAGTGGGTCCACCAGTCGACCAGTTCGCCCCAGGTGAGCATGAACGCCCGCACCGGATACCGCACTGGCTCACCACCTGCATCGGAGGACGGGATGGGGCGGGTTGTGCGTTTCTTCGTCTTGCTGTTCTTAGCCCGGGTGAGCGCGTCGGAGGCGAGCTGGTGCAGGTCAGTCTCACGCTGATCTTGAGCGGTGGTCGCGGTGGCGCGGACCGATTCGTAAATGGGATGGACCGGCGCGCCGGCATCGATGCGTGCCAACTCAGCGGTGACGTGCGCGCGGAGTTCGGTCGGTTGGGCGGGGTCGGCGGCGATCTGTTCCAGATAGCCGATCTTGTCGAGGGTCTTGTAGGAGGCGCCGCCCGGGATCATCGCCGCGGCCTGCTCGCGGGTCTTCCCGCGCGAGCGGGGTGACGGTGGTGGAAAATTTCCACCACCGCCAGCTCCCGGCTGGTGGTCGCTGCTGAACATCGTTGCTGCTTGTCGCCGTTCGGCGTCTTCGGCCATCAGGGTTTTCAGCTCGCGGTAGAGGGCGGCGGCCTCGGTCTGCGTCAGTGGCTTGTGCAGCGCGTTGTCGTCCTGCTCGGCCAGGAGATATCCGAGGCGATCGGAGATCCCTGAGCGGACCCACACGTTGACTTTCTTACACCCGAGACGTGTGATCGCCGCCAGCCGGCGTGCACCGCACACCAGCACCCCGTCGGGCGTGATCGTGATGGGTTGCAGGAGCCCGTCGCGCTCAATGGACGCAGCGAGTTCGTCAATGTCGCCCAGCTCGGTGCGGTGCCGGCGTCCGACCCGGATCGAGGCGACCGTCCGCTCCAGCTCGATGAATCCCGATGGCGCACTCACCGCGACCCACCTCCGCCAGGTTGGCGAGGTGCGGCGAGAGAGACAGTGAGGACGAGGTCGTCATCACGCAGCAGCACCGCGACGGGCTCGCCGATCAGCAGCCGTAGCAGCACGCCCCGCCCGGCAGCAGTCGCGGCGTAGGCAGGGTGGGGATTGCCCAGTACAGCTTTCAATAGGGCAGTCCAGGATGTGCGAGGGATGTCGAGCAGGGCGCGGGCGTGCTTGTCGCGTCGCAGGGCCTCGTAGGTGGCTTGTCGGGTGCCAGCCCTGGTCAGTGCCCCGCAGACGTGTTCGATCCCGGCTCGCGCGGTCGTCGGCGGCCAGTCCAGCAGGGTGAAGAACGCGATGGCATCCTCTGCCGCAGCGGAGGCCGAGGTGGACACCTCCGCCGAGGGCTCGTCGTCATCTTGGCTCTTGCCGTCGCCTGTTGGCGTGGGATCGGTGACGTGGAACGCGGGGTCGTAGTCGATCAGGGGATTGTCGCGGTCGCTGAAGCGTTCCGGGTCGTGGAATGCCGACACGTGCGGGCGTCGTGCCTGATGGACCGAGCACAGCAAGCCTTGGGCGCGTTCCTCGAAGATGCAGGTGATCCGCACCGCATGAGTGATTACCGCCCACGGGTCGACCGCGGTCCGGGCGGCCTGAGTGCGCATCACATCGAACGCCGCGGACGCGGCTTCCCACGGGTCCAACCCGTGCTTGCGCGCTAAGGGCGCGTACTTCTCGGCTACGAACACCATCAGCTCCGCTGCCGTTGGGTCGCGTTGCCATCCGCCCGGCTCCGATTCGTGGAGTCGGCGCAGCAGGACCCGTAGGCCTTCGCTGGTTGTGTAGTCCTCGACGCTCTCGGTGGGGCGCTCGGTCGTGGTGTGCGTGTTCTCGGTCATGGTCAGGGCACCTCCTGACACATAGGTGCGCACGCGCCCCCAGCAGACGTCATCGGCGACATGTCGGTGCTGGGGGCGCGCATTGTCAGCTCACCTCAGCCCGATCCCCGAACGCGTCACCCACGACTGTGACCCGCCCGAACGCCCGAAGTCCGACACCGGCGGTAAACGCCGTGCCCGCTCGGCCTCGACGGTTTGTGCGGTGTCTATCCCGCGTCTGCCCGCACGGACGGCCTGACCCGGGAGGCTACGGGTGCGGCGGGCCAGCTCGACCTCGAAATCGACACCCCGACCCGCCAACGCGGCACTGTGCCGGGCCATCAAGTCGGTAGGCCGCACCCACTCCACACCCCGCACACGGCTGACGGACGCTCCTGCCGGCGATGTGTCGCTGTCCGGACGGCTCACTCTTGCGGCCTGCACAGCCTCCGGGGTTTCTGTCCTATCGGCACGCTCCGATGAGGCGGGCGTCGTATCCGGTTCGGGCGCGTGTTGATGGCGTTCGTGTGGCTGGGCGGGATGGCTGATCATGAGTTCTCTGCCTCCTCGACGTTGGCATCTTCGGTGTCGTCGGGAAGGTGCGCGCTGGCGAACCACCGGCCCACGGTCGAGGGATGTACCTGGAGCTCGCGGGCGATCTTCTTGTTAGACCACCCCCGGCCATGTAGCTCCCGGGCGTGGTCGCGCCGATCCGCGCCCGCGGCAGCAGCCGCGCGTAGCGGTGCTTCCTCAACAGCGAGGATTCGTCTCAAGAGCGTGCTCCCAATGCGCGGCGGCGGTGCGGCGAGGTTTCGTTGCGCGTTCGTGGTGCCTGAGACGTCCGGCGTCTCCTCAGCGGTTGACGGCTCCCCAGCGGTGGGGAGGGGGCGGGTGAGGATGACGGTCAGATGGGTGATCGCCAGCAGCACAACCGGCGGGACTGCCGCCACACTCGCGGCCAACACACCTGGGACATCGGCGTCGGCGGCGACGACGGCGTGGATCGCGTTCGCGGTCACAGACACGACGGCCCCGCCTATCAGCAGTGCCCACGAGTACCAGGCCGACCGCCGTCCGGCCAGAGCGACGACGGCGACCGTGGCGACCACGATCATCCCGTCCACGATCAGCGGCCAAGCCCATGCTTGTTCTTCGCCAATCCCGGACCGGGCGGCAAGGTCCGCCAACGCCGTGAAGCTGAGCCAGAACGCCCCCGCAGCGATGAACACCGTCCCGGCCACAGCCGTCACTACCGCCCAACGGCGGCCCGCCTGCTCGGCGAGAATGGAGGTGGCCATCACAGGACCCGCGTATTCGACGGGCCCGAAGCAGCAGGGTCCCTGACAAACCAGGTGCCTGCCTCTGGCGGTGCCGACGCTTGCACGGAGGACGCGGACGCGTCCCTGTCGGGGTGAGCGGCACGGTAGGCAGAACGGATGGTCGCGATGATCTCCTGTTCACCCAAACCCGCATCCGAAGCAGCGGCGCCCAGTACGTCGAGGGCATCGGAGGTTGGTAGGCCGTTCTCCGCAAGCCGGCACGCGGCCCAGAACAGGCTGCGGTTCCGCTCACCCTCCGCGCGTCCAGCGACCCATCTCGCCAACCGTGACACATCCGCACCTTGCCGCTGAGCTGTATTCATCGGCTCGCGAACTGTGGGGCGCGGGTCGAGGAAATCTCGCAACCGATCCGAGTCGAGCACCGAGGACGTTCCGGCCTCGACCCGCCGCGCCCGATAACCGACAACGTTGCCGGCGATGGACATCCGTGAGGGTGGGACGACGATGTATCCGCCGTCGCCACGGAAGTCGATCCCCGCGCGCGCCGCCTGCCAGGACCGTTGCACCTGACCAGGCGTTGATCGGTAGTAGGCGTGCATCCCACCCGACGGCGTGGATACCAGGAGCTGCCACCCGTCCAGCAGATCCGCTCGATGGGCGCGCGAGAAACCACGGAACCCATCGACAGGGCCATGGACATCGACATCCACCACGACCATGCCCGAGGGTGCACCGGTCGGGACGCCGATGTTCGCCCCAGGAGACCGGGTCCACCATGCGGCGACTCGGTCGGCGTCGGTCGTGGCGTCGTGGAAGCCGTGCTCGGTCAGCGGTCGTTTCCCGCCCGGTATGCACGGGAACACCGGTACTCCCACGCGGGCCAGCTCTTCGGCGGCAGCAGGCAACGACTGCGGGCCGGATGCTCGCGTCAGCGCACGGGCGAACACGTCTGGGAAGACCATCACAGGCCTCTCTCTCGCGCCGTTGCGGTCGCTACGGTCGTGACCCGCGCGCCAGCGTCAAGTAGCAACGCTGCGCGTTCGGGCGCTAACCGTTCGGTATCGGACTGGTTTCGTTGCGGTGTCTCACGTTCCAAGCCCGGCGGGGTGCCGTCGCCGAGCTGGGCGGTATCGAGCTGGTCGAGGATTCCCATCGCGGTCTTGCGAACCCGCTCACCGGTGGTCTTGACGATCTCGACCGGCTCCTTGCCGTCGACCCTGGCCGCCCAGGTCGACACGTACGGAATCGTGTAACCAGAAGTGTCCATGCCGTGGGCGGCGCCGATCATCAGCGCGACCGACTCTGCCTCGACCTCTCCGATGCCACGGTGCTGGCGAGCGTTCTCGGCATCAGAGCCGTGCATGAGCACATGACCGAGTTCGTGAGCGAGAGTCTTCACCTGCGCGGCCGGGTCCATGTTTTCTCGCACCGCCACCGTCTTCGCGGTGTAGTCCGTCACCCCGTTGGCGCCTTGGATCATCCCCTCGTGTGGGACCCGAAGCACCTCAAACCCGCGCTCCTCGACCAGGGCTGCCAGTCCGCCCCATAGACCGGCGGGTGCCTCGCCTTCTAGAAGCCGTGGTGAGGGCGGTTCCGGAATTGGGTCCCCAGCCGTCTGCGCGACATCCCACACGTAGGCAGGGCGCGCGGCGATCATCTTCGACCGCACGACCTCGCCCGGCCTCGGCCTCTCGCCCTTCTCAAGCCGACGCCATGAATCGGAGGCAGCAGGATTTGACGAGGCGAAGCGTCCCGTTACCGGGGCGAAGATCATGTATCCCGACTGGCCCTTCTCCACCTGACGGCCCAAACCCTGCCACTGTCGATACCCCGCCACGTACGACGGCATCGGGTCGGGCACCCGGCCCGCCTCATACGCGGCCTCATGCTGTGCCCAGATCAGCAGCGTGTTAGAAAAGGATCGCGCCCGAAATCGTGCCGCGAACGCGAGCGCCCGCGCCCAGTCATCACCGGCGACGAGCTGTTCCACAGCACCGGTCAGGCGCTCATGCAGCTCGTCGAGCTTCGCCTCTCGCCCCTCCTGAGATTGCTCCCGCGTTCTGGCCATGGCCTGGTCTCCTCCCGATACCCTGAGCACCGGGCCGATCGGGCTCGGTGACGATCAGGTACGCCGGGACCACCAGCAATGAGAGACGGACAGCGAAACAAGCGATGTGACCGTCGGGCGCGGCGGTGAACCCAACGAGTCTTATCTGGACTACCAGTCGAGCGGCTACCTCCGGGCGGAGGCGCGGGCGAGATGCGGATACTCGTACCTCACATGCGCAGATGTGTATCACTGCTCACTCTCTGAATTTTTCCCGACTGAGCTGCCGGTATCGAACCGGTGTTACTCCGACGGCCTCGCGGAAGATTCGGGAGGCATGGCCTCGGCTTAGCCAGCCGACCTCACGCATCGCGGCTTCGACAGGTACGGCGGTCTCCCGTAGCAGTCGCGCCAGGTTCTCGGCGCGCACTGTCGATAGGTAGGTCATTGGCGTCTTGCCGTAGGCATCCACGAAGACACGTCCGAGTTGCGACGGCGACAAGTGCACGGCAGATGCGAGGTCTTGAAGAGTCCACCGCTCGTCGTGCCGGTCGCGAAGCAATTCCAGCGCCTGCCGAGCTTCAGCGCGCAACGGCGCGAACTGACGAAGCGACGGGGGACCGGGCCGGCGACAGGTCTTCCGCTGGCTCGGCGTGCGGCGCACCGAGGTGGTTTTCACATACGGAATGGTCACGTCGAGCACCGCGAAAAGCAGGGCTTGCATCCGGAAGAACCGATCCGATGATGCACCGCCGATGCTGAGCGCCACCAACTCGTCCAACAACGGCATGAGCATCCCTGCGCGGTTCTCGCCAAGGTGCAAAATCTGGGCGGGCTCGGAGTACAGCTCGTCAGTGAGATCCTGCGCGTCGAGCCGGTCCGCAAGCAGCGCGGCGTGTTGCCAGAACACTTGGTCGACGATGTAGTCGCGATCTAGGTACAGGGTGGTGACGGTGATCGACCCCTCAGGGTCGCTTCCGCACAGAGTATTTGCCGCGAGGGCCACGACATCGCCCACCTTGACTGGTTTCTCGCCGAATTCACTGAACAGAATCGCGGAGCCATCGCGAACAAAGATCAACTTCACGCAGTCGTAGGCGACGGGCGCGATGGAGGCATGGATCGTTCGGCTTCGAGCCATTAACGGCTCGAAGCCGACCTCCCGAGTCGTTTCGTGAGACACCGGTCGCTGTTCAGTGAGCGTCCAGGGGGTGCCGTACCTCGCTTTCTCGCATGCGCCCAGCCATCAGCGCGATGAGTGCCAGAACTGGTGGGATGACTCCTGCGATCACGAAGATCGTGGGGATGGGTACGAGGAGCGAAAGGGGGCCGGCTATAGCGATCGAGACCGGCATGAACGCGATCGAGACGAAGAAGTCGAGGCTCGCGACTCGGCCGATCATGTCGAGCGGCACGAGTCGCTGAAGCAGCGTCCCCCAGACAACGACCCCGGCTCCCGTCGTTGCGCCGACGATGAACAGCGCTCCGAGCATCAGGATCAGGTTGTTGGCGACGCCGATAACCACGAGAGGAAGCGTGCCCCCGCCCCAGCAGACGATCATGAACGTGAGGTAGCGACGCGGGAGTTTCAGCGACGACACGACGAGCGAGCCGACCGCCCCGCCGATCCCGTATGCAGCGAGGAGGAATCCGAAAGTCGCTTCGGCGTCCTCGAATCGGTCGCGGGTAAGGAAGGGCAGGAGCACCTCGATCGGACCCTGGATGATGAGCGCGAGTGAGGAACCGAAAATCAGCGTCCAGAGCAGCCAGCGCGTGCGCGACACGTAACTTACTCCCGCACGGAGGTCTCCCCAGATGCTCGCACGCTCCTCGGGCGATGTGCCGCGAACTGGTTCGTCGCGGTGGCTGAGGAACAGAGTGATGACGAATGCAACCAAGTACGAGCCCGCGACGATTGCCGCCCCGATGGCAGGGAAGAAAAGACCGACGACGATTCCACCGAGAGCGGGGCCGAGCCCTTGACCCATCGATGGGCGTAGTGCGCCCTCGAGTCCATTCGCAGCAAGGAGTTGTTCTGCCGGAAGTACCTCTGGCAAGTACGCGCTGTACGCCGGGTAGAAAAACGCGCTTCCGGCGCCCATCGCGAACGAGGCAACGCCGACGTGCCACAGCTCGATCGTTCCGGAGAGCGATAGAACGGCCACCATACCCATAACGACGGCGGTGCTGCCCTGAACGGTGATGATGATTCGGCGTTTAGAGAATCTATCCGCGACCACGCCGCCGAGAATCGAGAATGCGAACAGGCCGAGACTCATGCCTGTTGCGACCGCGGAGAGCGCAAGAGGACTGTCATCAAGCGCGAGCACTTGAAAGACCATGACGATCGTCCACATACCCGTTCCGAAAACCTCGATGCCCACCGCAGCGAACAGAAGGCGGTAGTCCCGAGTCGCCAGAGGCCGCAAGGCGCGCATTCGGTCGAACTTCTTCTCGCTCATACGAGTGCCTCGCGATCGACCGATGCCGTCAGTTGAAGACTCGGCCAATCCTCCACGTCACGGAGAAGCTGCCGATCATGCGTCGAGAGAACGACGGCCGCCTGAGTTGCGCCGAGAGCCTCGGTGAGTTCATCAACGAGCGCAATGGAGAGGTGATTGGTGGGTTCATCCAACAGCAGCACGTGGGGTCGCGTCGCGAGCACGAGGGCCAGATCAAGTCGGCGCTGTTGCCCCATCGACAGCTCTCCCACGCGCTTGCCCGCCTCACGCGGCCGCAGGAGACCGAGTTGTGAGAGGCCGATGGCTTCCGAGGATTCCATGACGCCTGCGGCGATGAGTTCGCCGACGTGCGCGGCGTATAGCTCGCTGACCCTACGGTCCTCTGGCAGGGCGGTTTCCTGGCGGAGATTGCCCAGCCGCGTTCCACGAGGACGCCGGGCAGTCCCGGTGTCCGGACTCAGATCGCCAGCGGCGATGCTGAGCAGCGTCGACTTACCGGCACCGTTCGGTCCGGTCACCACGAGGCGGCCCCGGTGTGAGAGCGAGAACGAAACCGGCTCGGTCAACCGCCCTGCGACACTGACGTTGTCGACATCAATGAGGACGGCCCCGGTCCTTGTCGGAAGGTCGGGGAACCGGAAGAGCTGCGGTGGTTCGGGGACCGTGACGGCGTGAGCTTCGAGGACTTCCTGGCGCCGGTGCACGTTCTGCACGAGCCCGCCGGCGCGGGTTGCGCGGCCGTGCTTGTTGGTGCCCTTTTCCGGACGCCATCCCGACACGAGCCTGTTCTGTGCGGCGCTGAGGCTCTCCTGTAGACGGGCGTGCTCGGCTTGCTGGCGCTCGTAATCCTGCTCCCACCGGACGCGTTCGGCTTGGCGCCCCTCCCTGTATCCGGAGTAACCGCTGCCGTAGATGCGCGGGCGATCATCCAGTGTCGGGTCAAGATCGACAACGGTGTCCGCAATATCGGACAGTAGGGCTCGATCGTGGCTGACAACGACCACACCGCCCCTGCGACTTCGGAGCTGCGCCGTCAAGAAATCGAGTCCGCTGCGATCAATGTGGTTGGTGGGCTCGTCGAGTAGGAGGAAGTCATGGTCCGCGCCTAAGAGGCAAGCCAAGCGGACCCGATACCTCTGCCCCACAGATAGATCAGCGAGCAACCTAGTCTTGTCGGTCTCCGCATCGAGGGCTTCGAGCGCTATCTGCACGCGCCGCTCGGCATCCCAGGCATCGAGCGCCTCGGCGAGTTCCAACGAGGCGGCGTAATCCTCTGCGGCTCCATCTATTCCGTTGGCAAGCGCGCGAGCGGCTGCATCGAATGTTGCCAACGCCGCGAGCGGTTCGGCGATTGAGTCCGCCACAGCCTGGCCAACGGTTCTCTCGTCGGCAGCTGTCATCTCCTGTTCGGCGAGACCAAGAGTGCCAATGCGTTGCACAGTTCCGCTATCGGGCGGCAAGGTGCCGGCCAGGACGTGCAGGAGGGTGGACTTTCCGCGCCCGTTCTCTCCCACGATCGCGACTCGGGATGAGGGCGTGACGACGAGGTTGACGTAATTGAGCACAGACATCGTGCCCCTCATCACAGAGACGTCGGAGGCAGTGAGCTGCGCGCGATGGCGCGCCGGATGACGGTTGGTAGGGGTGAGCATTCGAATCCTTCGATACGACGCACCCGAAGCCGAGAGGCAAACGGGTACGCAAATGACGGCGACCCTAGGAAGGGTCAGAACGAACGGCCGCCGCGGGCTCGGAGTTACTCAACGAGCGCGGTGGGCCTACTCAGCCGTCACAGGAAGTACAAATGCATCTGTCCACTGTACAGGACAAGGCTGAACTCTCGCCAGGGCCGTTCCGCTCGCGCCGAAGCACCCGCGGTCTCGGGCAGCCGGTCTCGCTGTCTGAAGCGGCTTCGCGCCCAGAGCTGCCACGCCTCTTGCAGGTCGAGGAGCGGCACCCGTGCCGGAGAATGGGTGCATGCCTGAATCTTGTGCTTTCTGCGGGTCGGTGGGGCCCCTGACCCGCGAGCACGTTTTCGGTCAGTGGGTGAGCAGGACTGTCTTGGATCTCGCTCCAATGCGTCATCACGCGGGCCCGTTGAATGCTCTGCCGCGCGACATGGGGGAGCAGCCCCCATTCCGGCAAACGGTGAAGAGCTTCTGCGCCTCGTGTAACAACGGGTGGATGAGCAACCTCGAAGCGGTCGCGCAGCGAGTCTTGACCCCGTTGATCCTTGACGAGCCCGGGACGATCGCGCTGGAAGATCAAGCGGCGATCGCAACGTGGGTGCAGAAGACCGCGCTGACAGCGATGCTCCTTTCAAGCAAGGAGCAGCGGGAGAACGGCTACGGGCTCGCCCCGTCGGAGTACAGAGCGCTCTACGAGCGCCGCGAGCTGGTGCAACCGCTGGATTTCAGCCAGTTCTGGGTCGGCCGATTCGAGGGAGTCAAGGGATTCTCGGCTGTACGCGTCACGCCGCTGACGGTTCGCATCCCAGACTTTCCCGAGCCGCCGCTGCCTCAGGGCTACGCGATGACGATCGTCCTTGGAGCGCTCCTCCTGCACGGCGTGCGGTTCACCACCCCAGGTCTTCAGGCGGACACGACGACGGAGCTGGGGATGCCACCGTTGTGGCCATCGGAAACGTCAGTGATGTGGCCAGCGGGGCAGACGTGCACGGAGAAGTCTCTGCTCGCTCTCGCGGATGGGGGGACGTTGCGCGCAACGGGTGGGGAGGTGCGACTGCAACCCTGGTCCCACGCAGCTCACCTCCCGCAGAGCGCCTTCGAGAACGGTGCAATCAAAGTCCCCGCGCTGTGCCGCAAGCACGACATCTACTACCCCGCGGCGCTATTGCAAGAAGCGCACCAGGGGCGGTTCTACGCATTCATGACTTCGTGCGAGTGCAGCGCCTATCTCATCCATACGGACTCTGACCGCATCCGCTTCCGAGCCGCGGGCGAACCGGAAGGCATCGCGGCCATGTACGCGGACATGGTTGGCGACGAGTTCCTCATCGAGGACCAGATCGGGGAGTTCGCCTGCAAAAGATTGCCCGCCTGAGGCGACCGACAGCGCCAAGCGCGGGGAGGCGCACCTGCTGCATGTGACGGTCTCGATGCGAGTGATATCCGCAGGTGACGGCTACAAGTACCTGCTGCGTACGGTAGCCGCCGCAGACGGCGACAGGTCGTTCTCGACGCCCTTGACTCGCTACTACGCCGAGGCGGGAACCCCGCCAGGCCAATGGCTCGGGTCGGGTGTCGCGTCCCTCGGGAGCGGCCAGCTCGCGGTGGGTGGTCGAGTGTCCGAGGCGCAGCTCCAGCTCCTCATGGGGATGGGCCGTGACCCGATCACCGGAGATCCACTCGGGTTAGCGTTCCCGGCCTACAAATCCGCCTCAGAGCGGATCGAGGCACGGATCGCAGACCTCGACCCAACAATGTCTCCCGGTGCGATGGGAGATGCGGTCGCGCAAATCCAGGCCGAGGAGACCGAGCGCGGGACGCGACGGGCGGTGGCCGGGTTCGACTTCACCTTCTCGATTCCGAAATCTGCATCCGTGTTGTGGGCGGTCGCAGATGCAGGGACGCAGGCGTTGATAGGGGAGGCGCACCATGGGGCAGTTGCGGAGGTAGTTGCATTCATGGAACGCGAGGTTGCAGCCACTCGCACTGGCGCAACCGCCGGCGACGGAGCCGTTGCGCAAGTCGATGTCACAGGCCTGATCGCGACGGCCTTCGACCACTTCGACTCCCGTGCTGGTGATCCCCACCTGCACACTCACGTCGTCATCTCTAACAAGGTCCAGACCGCTCTCGATGGGAAGTGGCGGAGCTTGGATGGGCGGCCGATGCACGCCGCCGTCGTCGCGCTATCCGAGTTGCACGAGGCCGTTTTCGCCGACCACATGACCCGCACTTTCGGTGTCGAGTGGGAAGCCCGTGACAGGGGTCGTGACCGCAGTCCCGCGTGGGCGATCAGTGGCGTGCCGGAAGAGTTGGTGGCCGAGTTCTCGACTCGTGCCCGGCACATTGATTCCGAGACCGACCGCCTCATCGCCGACTACGTGAGCAAACACGGTCGCCGGCCACCCCCGGCGACGATCCTGAAGCTGCGCGCCCAAGCAACCCTTTCCACGCGGCCCGACAAGGAGGTCCGATCGTTGGCTGACCTCGCTACCGAATGGCGATCGCGCGCCACCGACGTTCTCGGTCGGGACGCCACCACCTGGGCACGCAACCTCACGAACAACAACGGCTCGCTCCTGCTGCGCGCCGACGATGTGCCGCTGGAGATCATCGAAGGACTCGGTACTGCGGTGGTTGAGATTGTCGGCGAAAAGCGGTCGACCTGGCGGCGATGGAATCTGATGGCTGAGGCCTCGCGGCAGACGATGCACTGGCGTTTCGTATCCATGCGGGATCGAGAAGCGATCGTCGGGATGATTGCTGACGCTGCCGAACAGGCGTCGCTGCGGCTGACCCCACCGGACCTTGCCACCAGTCCGGCGGCATTGCGTCGTGTCGACGGAACCAGCGTGTTCCGGCCCAAGCACTCGACCGTGTTCTCCTCCGAGCTATTACTTGCCGCCGAAGACCGACTGCTCGACCGCTCTCGCACGCTGACGGCACCCACGGTCTCGGTGGGCTCCGTCGAGAAAGTCACCTCCCGGCCCGACGCCGAGGATCGGATGCTGAGTGAGGACCAGGCCGACGCGCTCATGAAGATTGCCGTCTCTGGCCGGGTGCTCGACGTACTGGTCGGCCCCGCCGGCGCGGGCAAGACGACCGCCATGAATGCCCTGCGCCGCGCGTGGGAAGTCGAGCACGGGAGAGGGTCCGTGGTCGGACTCGCGCCGTCCGCGGTGGCCGCGCAAGTGCTGGCCGACGATCTCGGCATCCAGACCGAGAACACGGCGAAATGGTGGCACAACCACCTCGTGCACGGGACCTCGTTCGACGCAGGCCAGCTCGTCGTCATCGACGAGGCGTCGCTGGCCGGCACCCTGTCTTTAGATCGAATCACGCGCCTGGCGGAGCGGGCCGGAGCAAAGGTGCTGCTGGTCGGCGATTTCGCCCAGCTCCAGTCCGTAGACGCAGGCGGCGCGTTCAATCTCCTGGTAGCCGACCGGAACGATGCGCCGGAGCTGGTTGACGTCCACCGCTTCACGAACGCGTGGGAGAAGACAGCATCACTCGCATTACGGCACGGACGCACGGCAGTGATCGGCACCTACCTCGACCACGACCGCATCCGAGGCGGTGAGGCCGATCTGATGACCGATGCCGCTTACTCGGCATGGCGAGCTGACAGAGATTTAGGACTTGCATCGGTGCTGGTCGCGGAGACCCGCGACCAGGCGACCGCGCTCAATACCCGCGTCCGCGCAGACCTCGTTCTCGACGGCACCTTGATGCCAGGCGCAGAAGTCGAACTCGCTGACGGGACGATGGCCGGCGCGGGGGACACGATCATCACCCGCCGAAACAACCGTCGACTCCGCAACGGCAAGGACTGGGTCCGTAACGGCGACGCCTGGGCCATCAAGGACGTCCGCGACGACGGCTCGGTCACCATCCGCCGAACTGGACGCCGCTTCGGCGGGGCGATCGTCCTTCCGGCTGCGTACGTGGCCGAGCACGTTGACCTCGGCTACGCCGTCACGGCCCATCGTGCACAGGGCATCACCACCGATACCGCACACGTCCTGGTGGAGCCGACCACGACGAGGGAGAACTTCTACGTCTCGATGACCCGCGGTAGGCGCTCCAACCACGCCTACGTGGTCCTCGACAGAGCCGACGACGACCACGCCGCCCCGCACCCGGGCGACAACCCCGACGCCACAGCACATTCCGTCCTCTACGGCGTCCTGCAACACGTCGGTGCCGAGCTGTCCGCGAACGAGACCATCACCAACGAACACGAACAGTGGGGCTCGGTCGCCCAGCTTGCCGCGGAGTACGAGACCATCGCGGCGGCCGCTCAGCGCGACCGCTGGGCGGCTCTCATCCGCGACTCTGGTCTTACCGAAGATCAGGCAAGCGCCGCTGTCGACTCCGATGCGTTCGGGGCTCTGACTGCCGAGCTACGTCGGGCCGAGGCAAACCATCACGACCTCGACCGCTTGCTCCCGCGTCTCGTGGCCGCGCGGGGATTCAGTGACGCCGACGACATCAGCTCGGTCCTCCACCACCGGGCAGCGCGGGCAACCGCACGCCCGGCACGCTCCGGCCGCGTACGCGAGGTACTGCGGCTAATCGCAGGACTTGTCCCCGCTGCGAGCGGTCCCATGGCCGACGACATGCGTCAAGCACTCGACGAACGACGCGACCTGATCGAAAAACGAGCCGATGCCGTGCTCGACAGCGCCCTCAGCGAGGGAGCCGCATGGACGAAAGCTCTCGGCTCGCCACCTCGCCCGCAGGCGAAGCGACACGCCTGGCTCAGGAATGCCCGCATCGTGGCCGCCTACCGCGACCGATATGGCATCACCGACGACACTCCTCTCGGCCCCACCCCGGTGGCGACCGCGCAGAAGATCGATGCCGCCCGTGCGAAGGCGGCGCTCGACGGGGCGCGTAGTGTCACGGTCGCCACGGAAGAGGCGCCGGGGCCGCCACGTGGACGGGAGCCGCTGGGCCGCTGGTTATGATCGGTGGCCCTTCCCTGTGTCGCCGCGAGGTCGTATCGTGGATGACGAGGCGGCCTCTATATTGGCGCTGTCGCTGGTCGCGACAGTATGACTTCCCCGGCAACGGGCGGTCCTTTCAGGTTCTTGTCGCCGAACCCCTGGAGAGGACTGTCCATGTTCCGACTCATCTGGGCCCTCAGCGTCCGCACCCGGTACTTCCTGCGCCGCTACATGCCCACCAACATCCTGCTCGACGCAATCCGCAATAGGCGCGGCCTGCGATGGGGAGTCCCAGCGATGGCGCTGGCGATCCCGTACCTGTACGCCGCGAGCATCTGCGCGCAGCTCGCAGAGAACGGCGGTCCCGGGTGGCTGCACCTCTTGGTGCTTCTGTTCATCTGGAACGCGCTCAAGATGGCCTGGATCGGGCCGGTGTCGGTCTTCGAACTCCTCAGAGTTCGGATCGTGAAGCGACGCGAAAACCACAGCCGGCTGCCTGAGCCCGGATCCACCGTCCGGGTTCTCGTGACGGCGTGATTCACGATTTTCGGGTGGTCGCGTGTGAGGGCGTGAGGTAGTCGCCGGTCTGTCCGGCTCTTCCACTGCAGGTCCTTGGTCGTGCCCCGGCGGGGCTGGTGGTCAGTTCCTCGCGGTGCCTGGTGGTGCGCAGGTGGCGGCGAACAGGACTTCCCAGGCGTACTGCCAGGGCCAGCCCTCGGGCAGATGCAGGCGCAGGCGGCGGGCGGAGCGGGCCAGCCGGGCCGGGACGCTGATCAGTTGGTCGCGGATGGTGGCGGTGGTGGCCTTGGCGTGGAAGAGGGAGGCCAGGGCCCCGGCGGCGCGGGTGAGGTTGAACGCGATCGCGGCCAGCACCAGCCAGGCACTGTTCGCCGCGAACGAGCCAGAGGGTGCGTGGGCCAGGGGACCGGAGCGCAGGTCGGCGTGGACCTGCTCGATGATGGCGTGGGCGCGGTGCGCGACCTCCGCGTCGAGCATGGGCAGCGGGGTGTCGGTGAACACGCCGTGGTGGCGGTAGGTGGGGAACAGCTCGCCTTGCCCGGCGGGCACGCTGGTGGGGTTGAGGCGCTTGACGCGGCGCACGATCAGCCGGGCGGTGATGTGCTCACTCTTGCGGCGGGAGGTGAACGCGGTGAAGGGAATCTCGGCGACCTCGGCGTCAGAAACCAGACGCTGTTCGTCCTCGTCCCAGATCGCGTTGGGGTAGCGGATCGGGACCCACGATTCCTCGCTGATGGTCGAGATCGCCGCTGTGACAGCTGTGTTCATCCGGGCGGTGACGGAGAACCTGGCACCGGACCGGTGGGCGGCGGCGGCCACGTCGTGGCCGTAATAGGCGGAGTCGGCGCGCACGATCAGCTCGCCGGTCGCGCCGGCGGCGCGGCTGGTGGCCAGTGCGTCGGCGACGAACTTGCCCGCGCCGCGGGCGGAGTTGGTGTTGCCCTTGCGCAGTCGGGTGCCCACGATGACCGGCGCGGCCAGCGGGGTGGACAGGGTGGCGATCAACGCGTTGACGCCCTTGACGTGGTTGTAGCCGTAGCCGACGCCTTGCTTGGCGTAGCCGTGGGTGGCCTTGATCGTGTCGTCGACGTCCAGGTAGGCGATTCGGTGCGCGCCGGGCAGGACCGGAGACTGTTTGGTCAGGCCGGTCAGGAACCGGGAGGCGATCGCGTCCAGCTGCCGCACGTGCCCGAAGGTGAAGGTGCGCAAGAACGTGCCCAGCGTGGAGGGAGCGCGTACCCCGGTGAACAGGCGGTCCATCCCGCCGTGGCGCAGCAGGTCCATGTCATCGATGGAGTCCGCGCCGGCGACCATCCCCGCGACCAGGGCGGGGATCTTCAGGTGCGCGTTGGCGCTGCCGTCCCCCTCGAGTGTCAGGTGCTTGGTGACCAGCCGGGCCAGGCCGGCGCGCTGGGCCAGCGCCATGGTCGGGGCCAGCCCGGCGCAGGAGACCAGGTTCGGGTCATCGAAAACGGCGGTGAGGTTGTGAGAGGATTGCATCTACCGGATGCCCCTTCTTTGCTTGGTGAACTGGAACTGTCGTAAGTCCCAATTCTCCTCGCTCGCAGGGGCATTCGCATGTTCCGACCCGCACAACTGCCTACGTCATCGACACCTCATCGGTGGATCCGGGCTGAGGTCGAGCAGCTCGACACGTCGGATGGGTCAGTGTCGTTACCTGACGCTGGACCGACCGCGACTACGGAGACTGCGTCTCGCGGCTCAATTTGACCTCATCTCAGCGTGCTTCGCCAGACTGAGCCCTCGCCCTGGTAGCGTGAACTTACGACCCGCCAGAGGAGATTACGGGAAGATGGCAGAAGAGCACGAAGTCCTGACAGCGGAGGAAGCCGCAGCTTTGCTCCGCGTCAGTAGCAAGACTCTTCTGTCCCTTGCGCGCAACGGAGCGCTCCCCGGGGAAAAGGTAGGGCGAGCTTGGCGATTCCTGAAGAGCGACGTCCTCGCCTATGTCAGAGGAGACAAGGACACTAAGGCGCGTGAGGAGCAGTGACTGTGCAGATTGAGACCGCCCCGATGGCTCGCTCGGTCGGAAACGCTGATGGTCCCGCTCTGTGCGCCGTTCTGCTCAACCCATCGTTCTCAGGGCCTCACTCTGTCAGCCACGGGAATCTCCGTGTGGCCGCAGAAGCTTTGGGCTTCTGCCGAGTGTCGATCGTGAACCTTGTCGGACTACAAACTCGCAACTCTCGTGATCTAGCCGAGCTGGCGACCACTCCTGATGCCTGGCAGGCAGCACGGCCTGGGATCGAAGATACAATTCGAAAGTCGGACCACCTCTTATTCGGATGGGGTGACTCACGCCTACGCGGGATTGCGAACACCTGGAAACGTGAGCAGATCACATGGACGGTGGCGCGAGCGATCGAACACGGTCACCAACACGTCTTGATGATGGATGAAAAGGCTCGCCACCCGTCCCGGTGGCGGCAATATGTTGGGCCCCAGCGAGGTCTCTACACAGGCTCCAGCATTGAACACCGATTCGTGCAGGCTCTGCGGCTGCACCGGACGGATTCGATGCTTGGGCGCCGTCAGCCCGACGGGGGGTCGATTGCCTCGATGACACTGGATACGGTCGACGACATCACCAGGTTTGCACGCGTGAGGACTTCCGCTTGAGCCTCCCAATCCAGCCCCGCGTGGAGCAGACGGCCAGCCCGTCCGACCTGCTGCGAGACCTGCTTGCGCAACGGATCCAGGACGACCCGGAGTTCTGGTCATTCAACGCGCTACGGAGTCGGTCAGGCAACCACGCGCTCTTCCAGTATCCGGCGATGATGGTCCCAGAACTTCAAGGCGCACTGCTAGACGACCTGCTCGCGATCGAACCAGATACTTCGCTCGTGTACGACCCCTTTTCGGGGTCAGGGACAGTCATGCTGGAGAGCTTGTATCGAGGGCTCGACTTCCACGGAAGCGACATCAACCCACTTGCTATCTTGCTCTGCCAGGTCAAAGCCACGCCGCCGACTTTAGGTGCCGCCCAGCTCGCAATACGACGGACGATCAGCGAGGCATTAACGACGTATAGCGACGCTCAGGCTCCCGATTTTCCAGGCGTCGACAAGTGGTTCAAACCAGAAATCAAAGCAGGGCTCGCCAGCCTTCGGGAAGCAATCAAGCACCGTAGCAATCTAGTCACCCGGCGCTTCATGTGGATCTGCTTCGCCGAAACCATCCGCTTAGTCTCAAACTCGCGCATCTCAACCTTCAAACTTCACACCTACACCCAAGATGAGATCGACCGACGTGAGACCGACGCGATCAAGGTCTTCCGCGCGGTCGCAGGGCGCAACGCCGTGCGTCTGAAACTGCACTGGACGAAAATGTCGGCCGTTGGTGACGATCATCTTCCGACGGCGACGCTGCTGCCCGGTTCAGTTACCGATCGCTGGGTAGCACCCCGGAAGGCGGACGTGCTCATGACCTCGCCTCCATACGGAGACAACAAGACAACAGTCCCGTACGGACAGCACAGTTATCTTCCGCTTCGTTGGATAGATACAAGCGATATCCCCGGCGGTTTTGACCCAGCTCTTCTGAACTCAACCTCTCGGATCGACTCACTTAGTTTGGGTGGTTCACTCAAGCACGCTGATGATGCCCGGGATGAGCTAGCAGGCGTCTCGAAATCCTTAGAGCGATTCATCCTGGAGATTGACAGCGCCCCGCCCCTGCGACGCAAAGTCTTGTCGTTTACTCGTGACTACCGTGATGCGCTCAGCGCCGTCAGCGCAAGACTCAAGGACGGCGCCTTTTGCTTCTTCACTCTTGGAGAGCGACGTGTAGGGAAACGAACCTTCCCACTCGTGGACATCACACGGGAGCTTCTGGAAGCTGAGAATCACGAGATAGTCACCATCATCGAGCGCACGCTGCCGGGATCGCGCAAACGCATGGCCGCGAAGAACAGCGAAGGTGCGACCATGGCGCGCGAGTGGATTCTGGTCACACGAGCATGGCGAAAGAGTGACCATGGCTGACTCCGTAGACGAAACGATTGTCGACACGTTGCGGCTGGAGGTTCACCCTTCCGTCGTCTTCAAACTGGGTGCCGACCTGATCACCGACGACATGCAAGCTCTCAGCGAGTTGGTCAAGAACTCATACGATGCTGACGGAACCAGAGTCCGGGTCGTCATCGATACGAACGTCCTTACCGACGCGGTAACCGGTGAAGTCATCTCGGAAGACTCTCGCGAGCAATCGGACGAGACGCCCCGTGCGACACTTCGTGGCTCGATCACGATTGATGATGACGGCATCGGCATGGACCTTGAGGCAATTCGTCGCGGGTGGCTGACCGTGTCGCTTAGCCACAAGCAGGAAATGAAGGCGCGCGGCGAGACTACGGCCAAGAAGCGGACTCCGCTCGGAGACAAAGGGCTAGGTCGCCTCGGCGCCCAACGGCTTGGGGACGTGCTCACACTCACCACCCGCACGCGGAACCTAGCAGAAGAATCCCCGCCGTTGAAGGTGTCGATGATCTGGAGCCGATTCGCCGCTGCCGATAGCCTCAACGCCGTTCCGATTGAGGTACACCGGCTGCCGCCCGGATCGTTGAAGCCGGGGACGACGCTGGAGATCCGCGGCCTGCGCGACCCAGAATTCTGGAAACAGAACGAAACCAACGACCTCCAACGCGAGTTGGCAGCGATGATCTCGCCATATGAGGGAGTCGCCGGATTCCGGATGACTCTCGCAATCGATGATAAATCGATCAACCTCCGCGAGACTGCACAGAGCATCCTGGCTGCCGCACCGATCTCCTACAGCTTCAATTTTGACGGCAGAGAATTGTCCATAGAAGGCCGATTCACCGCGGAGGTTCTCCGTCCACCGCAAGGTCGGACCGACATCGCCACCTTTGACGAATTGATCGGTTTCGACAACGGCTACGCCTTCACCGAGTGGCTGCTGAACGAGAAAGCAAAGAACGGAAAGGCTCTCGGCGTCCAGCTAGGCGACGACAAGCACTTCCTCACGAGTACCTTCAGCCAGAAGCTAGAGGAACTGAGCAAGGTGGAGATGGTCGGTGACGCTCCGGTGAATCCCGGCGCGTTCCACGGCGAGGTGAGCGGAATCCCACTGACCAGGGACACCACTAGCGTCTTTGACAAGGCATCCGACTACCGAGAGTTCGTCAAGGCACTCGTTGGGATCAAGGTCTACCGCGACGGATTCGGCGTTCGGGTCGATGACGACTGGCTGGGCCTCGGCGCCAAGTGGACATCCGGCGCCTCCTACTACAGCCTCCGCCCCGGCAACGTCACGGGCTACGTCAGCATCAGCGCGAAGGAAAATGCTGCCCTCGAAGAGACAACTAACAGGGAAGCATTCAGGGACACTCCTGCGTACCGGAACTTCTACAGACTCTTGACCGCCTGGGCAGACTACACAGGACGGGTCCAGGAGTATCTGCGGAGAAGCTACAACGAGTACCGCGCAGAACGACTCGGACAAGCGGCGAACATCGAGCCGCGAGCGACGCCCGAGGACCTCATCCGCAAGGCAACCAGTCAGATCGACGAAACCAGCCGTCTCGCGCGTCAAACGGCGAACGCCAGTTCTTCGATCCAGCAGATTCAGAAAGCGACCGAGGAACTCGAACGACAGAAGGAAGTGAGCGAGTCCACGGTCTTCCAGGACCCGGCACTGACGAACGCCTTGGATCAAACGATCTCCCGGGTTCGTCTCGCTGCTTCTGAGGCCGAAGACCTCATCCGTAACCTTGACAGCCTCTTGAACGAGCAAGAGTCGCTGAAGCAAGGCGTTGAACTCCTCGCCCAACAGCTCGATCTGGCGCAGGAGCAGATTAGCGATGCATGGGAATCAGTAGCCCTCGGCCTCAGTGCGGAAACGCTCGCGCACGAGGTGCAGCACATCAGTGACGGGCTTCGAGCTCGAAGCGCGCAGATCACGACGTATCTCAACAGCATCAACCACAAGGATCAGCGGGTGTGGACATTCGTTGAGCACGTGAGATCGTCCTCCGGAGCGCTGAGTAAACAAGTCTCGCGTCTCACGCCATCGCTGCGATACATGCGCGAGCGCCGCGATGACATAGCAATGTCGGATGAGATCGAGACTCTTCGCAGGTACTACCTCGAACGGTGGGGCGCGAACCGATTGCGAATGGAAACGAACATCGTCAACGACTTCTCCATTCGCGCCAACTCGGGAAAGCTCACGCAGGTCCTCGATAACTTGGTTCTGAACAGCGAATACTGGCTTCTCCAGGGCCTAGCAACGAAAACGATCGACGAGGGCGTCATCACGGTGACTGTTGATGAGCCCCACATCACTATCGAGGACAACGGCATTGGGTTCGATGAGTCGATCGAGGAGCTTGCATTCGAGCCATTTATCACCATGAAACCCGCGCAACAGGGACGCGGACTGGGCCTGTTCGTCGTTCGACAAATCCTCGACTCGATGGACGCATCAATCACCTTGGCGCCCGATCGAAACGCACAGGGAAGGCGAAGCCGCCTTCGATTGAGCTTCGCACGAGCCCTATCGTCGACAAGAGATGCCTGAGAACTGACATGACAGACGAAGAACTGAGCGAACAGTCCGACGGGCCTGAGGATGTTGCGCCAACGAAGAGACTGACTCGACAGCTGTTGGACGCTCTCGGTATCACCCGGGTGATCAACGTGGATGACGACCATGCCCAAGGTCAGATTCAAAGCAAGGAGTCGGTCATCGGTGCGCTACGTGCAGGCACCCTAGACACAGTCCTGGTCGCACGGTTCATTCTCCCAGACGAGAAGGACGGGTCCGCCGATGCTCTCGACTTGGACGAGGCCATCACGCTAGTAGAAGAGCGCTGGGAAGAACTCAGCGACGACAACCGAGTCGAACTGAGTTTTGCTGCGTCCCGCGCGGTAGGCGAAGGACCTCTTGAAAGGCAACCGGAGGCGGTCGTCAGCAACAACGCTGCCCTGCTTGCGCTACCTGATCTGCTCGGCGATGACATTGAACTAGTCAGAATGGGGCTCGTGGAATGGCGAGCCACTGGACAGCAGCTCCTCGTCGATGTGAGGCCGACTCTTCTCCTGTTCGATCGCAGTTTCGAGAATGAGGGACAGTCCGCGACCGCCGGAGACGACCTGGTGCGGGGAGTCCTAGGGCGAGACGATCGCGACCACGTTTACGTAGGTTTGCTCACCCACACAGCATCCGACGAAGGGCGCGAAGACGAGATCGCACGCGAGATCAGCGCGGGCGTCACGCCGCCCCGGCCGGTCATCGTCGTGGCGAAACGGCGCCTCCAGACGGACTCGTTTCCCGAAGCCCTGAGGGTCCTGCTGTTCTCGAGAGAACTTGAAGAGTTCAGAGCGCACGCGATACGGAGTCTCGAGATCGCGGGCGCTCAAGGTATCAACTTCATGCGTGACGTGACCAGGTACGCCTTGCTCGCATCATTCGAAGCAGCCAGGTCGGAAGGAGTCTTCGAAACCGACCTAGCTATGCGAATGCCCGCTGCCGTGTCTCGCAAGCATCTAGCCAAAGAGCTGAGAGATGGCGCCTTCATCGAAGGCGCCCTAGAACAACTACGCAACGCGGCGGGTATTGAACTGTACTTCGAAGCGGCCGAGAAGCCGTCCGAGATCTCCAAAATCGAGTGGGATGAACGGTTCGATGACGCAACCACTCTCTCCGGCCTGGCACTTCCACTGGAGATAGGCGACATATTCCGCGTACACGACTTGCTCGCGAACGGAAAGTCACGAGGTGCCGACAGGTACTACATTCTTCTCGCGCAGGCTTGTGACCTCAGCGTCCGAGCAGACGGCAAACGCGGCAACGAACTCAACTCCCTGGTTCTGACCGAGATCCGTCGAGCGGTCAAAGTCCCAGACACGGACACGTATAGAGACCTCAAAGACAACCAGGCAGACGTAGGAATCCTCATTCCTAGCGAAAAGGAACTGTGGCGAATCCAGTTCGCTCGACAAATTCATGTGCCGACACTGGCGCTGGATGCCTGCATCACCAGTGGCTCCGGGAAGTCGATCATCAAGACAGACGCGTCAGCCTCCAAGTCTCTCCCCAGCTCGTGGCTCCGCAGATTCGAGCGGATGAAAGCCGAGTGCGCAGACCTGCTCAAGGAATACAAGACCTTGGAGCAGGGTACCTCGGTCGTCGAGGGCAAAGAAGCAGAAGGTCGAGCAGTCACCAGGCATCTGGTAGCCGCGTTGCTGAGTACAAAGCCCAAGCACAAACTCGGACTGACAGCCAAGATTGACCCGGCCAAAGAGACGATCGAGTTTGGCCTAGAGCGATACGCGCGAATCGCAGATAACGCCGCCCGGGGACTCTTGGCGCTACTCGCGAACCATCATGCACGCCCGGCGTTCGATGCTCCCTTGTTTGTCGAAGCCGAAGAAGAGGTGTAGTTGCGGGCCGGAGACGTAAGTTATCGACCACGAACCACCGGATAGCACGTCCTCGCGCAGCACGGTCAGCCGGCGTCACGACTTCGGATTGACCATCGGAACAACGAGAGCGGAATGAGGACGCACGATATGTTGAACAGCGACGGACAGGCCGGGTCCTTGACAACGTTTCCTCGGTGGCAGTTGGTTGCCGACCGCCTCGATACGCTAGTAACCGGGCCCTCAGCCGAGCAGTTGGTCGTCGCGAAGAGCCTCGGAGTGCCGCTTTCCGGTTCGTTACCGGCGCCAGTCGCAGCGGTGGTGATACGTCACCATCTGAGCGCCGAGCTGAGAATCGGGTTCCGAGCGGTTGACGATGTCCCCGAAGTACTCGGGGACATCGAGGACGAATTAGGCGTCACCCGTACCGAGTCCCTCATTACGGGTACGCACGAGGAGGTGACGGCCTGGTTTGAGTCGCGCTACATCCTGAAGACGATTCGTGGCTTGCGTGCCCTGCGACCCCAGGTCGGCGATGTTGTTTCGAGTGCTGGTTGGAAGGCCGGTGAACGCAGGGTGATTTCCACCATCCAGGACAGTGGCCGTATCTTCATGAAGCTAAAGCCGGTTCGGAGCGCATGGCCGAACAATCTCGAAACGGTCGAGCGCGTCGGATCTCCGGGGTATGCGGCTGCGGTAAAGAGCGTCGGTGAGTCTGTGCTGAACGCGACCGTCTCAGCCTCCACGAACCTAGATAATTTCGCTCCTCTGGCGAAGTACGAACTCAAGAGTCACGTACCGGCACCGGAGGCGATTCGAGCGCTCGAAGAGTTGCTCGAATCAGGGGAGAAACGCGAAGAGCCGCTGCAAAAGGTGCTAACCCAGTATCCCGAACTGCTGGCATCAACCGTCGTCGGAGGCTGGAAGACCTTCGTGATTCCGAAGCCGCGACTTGGCTCCGAGTATGTGCCCGACTTCCTCGTCCTAGGCATCAATAGCGTCGGCCCTCAATGGGTGACGATCGAGATCGAGGGCGCGCGGCACAAGATTCTGACGAACAAGGGCAAGCTCGCACAACAGACGCGACACGCAATAGAGCAGGTTGAGGACTGGCGGGAGTGGCTCACTCGCAACGTGAGCTATGCGCAGATGGAGCAGGGCTATCACGGGCTTACTACCCGCGCTCCCGGCCTTGTCATCATCGGCCGCGACGATCCTGCAGCCGAGCGGCAGGCCTCTCGGGCACGGTCTGAGGAGGCCGCCAGAATCGCAGTGCACTCGTGGGATTGGCTGCTCCGAGGTGCGCGGAATTTGAGTGGACACGCTTTGTACAAGACCAAGTTCGCAGTGGACAACCTGAACGAGCAAGTTGGCAAACAGGTCGTTTCTCTTCCGGTGTCATCTGCGTCCACGTTTGATGAGCTTTTCGCTGAAGACGAGGACGAGGAGTTCAACCGACTGCCATGGTGAAGCGGGCGGCAGAGCCATCGACCGCCCCGCTTCAAGTTTTCGGGGAGCGCCGGGACGCGCTTTGGCCCCAGCGGTGGAGTGGACCAATTAGGTGACCAACGACCTGAAAACCATGCAAAGCGTGACGTGCGAAGCTCTCTCTGGGAAGGCAGAACCCTAGGCTATGCGGCCTTGGAGGACTACTCCTGGCACCTGGGGGGTAAGGGGTTTACCCCGCTCTGGTCGGCCCGAACAACCGAATAATGATGCCACGGGCTGTGGCGCAGCTTGGTAGCGCACCTGACTGGGGGTCAAGGGGTCGCAGGTTCAAATCCTGTCAGCCCGACGTCGTGATGTCTCAGGACATCGGCATAGCCGGACCTACAGAAATGTAGGTCCGGCTATTGCGTTCTGCGGGCCAAAACTGCTCGTTCGAAGAACAACCGCGACTCCTGGGTCGCGGTGCTTCTTCGAACGACGACTCACGAGCGGACGCGCTGCAGATCGCAGCGGATGCAGCGCGTCAGCGTGGAGAGGCCGACGTCACCGTGGGCGCGCCGACTGATTCATCGGCGGCGACGGCGTCGATCTCGGTGACCAGACGCGCGAACTCCTCGTCGTCGACCGTGACGCCTGCGGCGTCGAGCCCTTCGCGCAGCTTGTC
The DNA here is from genome assembly GCF_004295485.1 of Janibacter limosus. NCBI lineage: Bacteria > Bacillati > Actinomycetota > Actinomycetes > Micrococcales > Intrasporangiaceae > Janibacter > Janibacter limosus. The sequence continues at coordinate 1,405,104 of NZ_CP036164.1, forward strand.
CGCGATCTTGGTCTGGCCAGCGCTGTAGTCCCACGAGGTGGCGGTGTCGACCGCCTTCTGCGCGGCCTCGCGAGCCGCGTCCATCTCCTCGGTCGAGTACTCGGTCATCTGTGTCCTCTCGTCGTGGGGCGGACATGTCCCTGTGGCCCTACCCGCGGCGGGCGGGGCCATGCACGAGGGTTCTGCCCAGAGCAGAATCTCCCTCAGGCCAGACCCGGCGGATCTACGCTGAGGCATGAGCGACTCGACGCTGACCCGAGGCCGTGAGGCGACCCCCTTCGAGCGCAAGCTCCTCGCCCGACAGCGGCCGAGCGATCCCCTCTGGCGTGACCTCCTCGGCGAAGAGCTGCGCCGGCTGCGGCACGAGCAGGGCCGCACCCTGGGGGAGACGGCGGACCGAGCGGGCATCTCGCCGCAGTACCTCTCCGAGATCGAGCGCGGCCGCAAGGAACCCTCGAGCGAGATGATCGCCGCGGTGGGAGGAGCCCTGGACGTCACGCTCGTCGACCTCACCCTGGCCGTCGCCGAGGCGGTCCGGACGCCGCAGCGCTCTCGCACCACGGCGTCCGTCCTCGCCCTCGCCGCCTGACCCTCAGCGCGTCTCCATCACCTCGTCGATGAGCCCGTAGTCCCGCGCCGCCGCCGCGGTGAAGACCCGATCCCGATCGGTGTCCGCACGCAGCTCCGCGACGGGCCGACCGGTGGCCGAGGCCAGGACCTCCTCGATGTCCGAGCGCACCCTCACGAGCTCGTCGGCCTGCAGGATCAGGTCGGGGATCGGTCCGCGGCCCTGCAGCGACGGTTGGTGCAGGACGACCCGGGCGTGCGAGAGCGCAGCGCGCTTGCCCGGGGTGCCGGCAGCAAGCAGCACGGCGCCGACGGCCACCGCCTGGCCGACGCAGGTCGTCGCGACATCGGGTCGGATGTAGCGCATGGTGTCCAGGACCGCGAGCATCGCGCTGGGGTCACCCCCTTCGCAGTTGATGTAGAGCTGGATGTCCCGGTCCGGTGCGACCGACTCGAGGTGGATCAGCTGGGCGATCAGGGCGTTGGCGACACCGGCGTCGATGCCCGTGCCGAGGTAGATGATGCGCTCGGTGAGCAGGTGCGAGTAGACGTCCATGATCCGCTCGCCGCGCGGGTGCTGGGCGATGACGCTGGGGATCGAGTAGGTGCTCATCGCGCGCTCCCCGCAAGGGAGCCGGCAAATCCGGTGCGTTCCCTGGACTTCGGGGAGACCTCGTCGAAGGACGCCACGATCGCGTCGACGAAGCCGTAGTCGACCGCCTCCTGCGCCGAGTACCACCGGTCTCGCAGCGAGTCCTCGAAGACCCGCTCCAGCGGTTGCCCGGTGTCCTGCGCGATCAGCCCGAGGACGGTGTCGCGGGTGTGCCGCAGGTCGTCGGCCTGCAGCTCGACGTCCACGGCCGTACCGCCGATGCCGGCCGAGCCCTGGTGCATGAGGACGCGGGAGTGCGGCAACGCGCGGCGCTTGCCCGGCGTCCCGGAGGAGAGCAGGAACTGCCCTGCGCTGCAGGCGATCCCGAGCGCGAGCGTGCTCACGTCGTTGGGCACCAGCCGCATGACGTCACGGATCGCGAGCATCGCGGGGACGGAGCCGCCGGGGGAGTGGATCCACAGCGCGACGTCGGCAGCCGGGTCCGCCGCGGCGCCGTCGAGGACGAGGACGCGCTCCTGGAGGAGCTCTCGTCTGGTCCGGTCGTCGAAGAGTCGTGGGGTCGGTGTGTCAGCCATGGCTCCAACCCTGCTCCGCCGAAGGGGGAGGACCTGCACCCTTCTGCTCCTGGCGGATCCGCTGGCAGCAGAGGGGGCTAACCTCGGGAGGGTGAGCAACTCCACTGCCGCCCCGACCCTCTCGACCGTCGGCGAGCTGCGTGCCGCCGGGTACGTCGCCAAGCCCCTTCGGGAGGAGCTGCGGGACAACCTCCTCGCCCGCCTGCGCGAGGGTGAGGACCCGTGGCCCGGACTGCACGGCTACGAGGACACGGTGATCCCGCAGGTCGAGCGAGCGCTGCTCGCCGGCCACGACATCGTGCTCCTCGGCGAGCGCGGTCAGGGCAAGACCCGCCTCCTGCGCACCATCGCGGGCCTGCTCGACGAGTGGACCCCGGTGATCGCCGGCTCCGACCTGGCCGAGCACCCCTTCGAGCCGATCACCCACGCATCCCGTCGCCTCGCCGCAGAGCTGGGCGACGCCCTTCCCATCACCTGGCGGCACCGCGACGAGCGCTATGTCGAAAAGCTGGCGACACCGGACACCTCCGTCGCCGACCTCATCGGTGACGTCGACCCGATGAAGGTCGCCGAGGGCCGTGCCCTGGGCGACCCCGAGACGATCCATTTCGGGCTCATCCCACGCAGCCACCGCGGGATCGTGACGATCAACGAGCTGCCGGACTTGGCCGAGCGGATCCAGGTGGCGATGCTCAACGTCATGGAGGAGCGGGACATCCAGGTCCGTGGCTATGTCCTGCGTCTGCCCCTCGACGTCCTCGTGCTCGCCAGCGCCAACCCCGAGGACTACACCAACCGTGGTCGCATCATCACGCCGCTCAAGGACCGCTTCGGTGCCGAGATCCGCACGCACTACCCCAGAGAGCTCGAGGCAGAGATCGCCGTGACCCGGCAGGAGGCGCACCTCGTCGCCGAGGTACCCGACCACCTCCTGGAGGTGCTCGCACGGTTCACCCGCAACCTGCGCGAGTCCTCGGCGGTCGACCAGCGCAGCGGGGTGAGCGCCCGGTTTGCCATCGCCGGTGCCGAGACGATCGCCGCGTCGGCACTCCACCGCGCCGCGACCGAGGGCGAGGACGACCCGGTGGCCCGGGTCGTCGACCTCGAGACCGCCGTCGGGGTCCTCGGCGGCAAGATCGAGTTCGAGAGCGGTGAGGAGGGGCGCGAGCTCGAGATCCTCACCCACCTGCTGCGCACCGCCGTCGCCGACACCGTCCGGCACCTCGTGCTCGGGATCGACTTCGGTCCGCTCGTGCGGACGGTCGAGGAGGGGGCCGAGATCGCGACCGGTGAGCAGGTCACCGCGCACGACTTCCTCGAGGGACTCCCGGCGCTGGGCGAGGCCACCGTCTACGACGAGGTCTACGAGCGCTTCGACGCCCGCTCCGACGGCGAGCGAGCAGCTGCCCTCGAGCTCGTGCTCGAGGGCCTGTACCTCGCCCGCAAGATCGGCAAGGACTCCTCCGGCGGGGCGACCGTGTATGGCCACTAGCCGCAGTCGCTTCCACCGCTACGACGGCGGGGACCCGCTCGCGCCGCCCGCCGACATCGCCGAGGCCCTCGACACGATCGGCGAGCAGGTCATGGGTGGCGCCTCACCGGAGCACGCGCTGCGCGAGTTCCTCCGGCGCGGCGGCCGTGGTCAGACGGGCCTGGACGACCTCGCCCGCCAGGTCAACGAGCTGCGGCGTGAGCTGCTCCAGCAGCACGGTCTCGACGGCACCTTCCGCGAGGTCCGCGAGCTGTTGGACCGCGCGGTGCTCGAGGAGCGCAAACAGCTGGCCCGGGACGTCCACCTCGACGACCTGGAGCGTGACTTCGCGCAGATGCGCCTGGACAACCTCTCGCCGTCGACCGCGGCCGCCGTGAGCGAGCTGCAGGACTACCCCTGGCAGTCCTCGCAGGCCCGCGCCGACTACGAGCAGATCAAGGACCTGCTCGGGCGTGAGGTGCTCGACCAGCGCTTCGCGGGGATGAAGCAGGCGCTCGAGGGCGCGACCGACGAGGACCGGGCAGCGGTCGAGGCGATGCTGCGCGACCTCAACGAGCTGCTTGAGAAGCACGAGCGTGGCGAGGACACCCCGCAGGACTTCGCCGACTTCATGGACCGCCACGGCGACTTCTTCCCCGAGGGGCCGCAGGACGTCGACGAGCTCGTCGACGCGCTGGCCCAGCGGGCCGCTGCGGCACAGCGGCTGCTCAACTCGATGACCCCCGAGCAGCGCGAGGAGCTCATGCAGCTGTCCGCCCAGGCCTTCGGCTCACCCGGGCTGATGGAGGCCCTGACCCGGCTCGACGGCACCCTGCAGGCGCTGCGTCCCGGCGAGGACTGGAGCGGGTCCGAGCAGCTCGGCGGCGAGCAGGGCCTCGGCCTCGGTGACGGCACCGGCATGCTGCAGGACATCGCGCGGCTCGACGCGCTGGGCGAGCAGCTCTCCCAGTCGCACGCCGGCGCCGGCCTGGACGACATCGACCTCGACGAGCTGGCCAGGGCTCTCGGGGAGCAGGCGGCTGTCGACGCTCGCGCCCTGCGCGACCTCGAGCAGGCCCTGCGCAGCAGCGGCTCGGTGCGCCGTGACTCCGACGGACAGCTGCGCCTCACCCCCAAGGCCATGCGTCAGCTGGGCAAGGCGCTGCTGCGCGACATCGCCCAGCGCATGTCAGGACGTCAGGGGCAACGCGACCTGCGCCAGGCCGGAGCGGCCGGCGAGCGGTCGGGGGCCTCACGTGCATGGGAGTTCGGCGACACCGAGCCGTGGGACATCCCCCGCACCATCCTCAACGGCGTGCGGCGACGGGCCGCCGACGGGGGCGGCCGCAGGATCGTCGCCGACGACATCGAGGTCGCCGAGACCGAGGCCCGCACCCAGGCCGCTGTCGCGTTGCTCGTCGACACCTCCTTCTCGATGGCCATGGACGGGCGCTGGGTCCCGATGAAGCGGACAGCGTTGGCCCTGCACACCCTCATCCGCACCCGGTTCCGCGGCGACCACCTCCAGCTGATCGGCTTCGGTCGGCATGCCGCGGTCATGGAGGTCGAGGAGCTGACCGGCCTCGACGCCTACTGGGACAAGGGGACCAACCTCCACCACGCGCTCCTCCTGGCCAACCGGCACTTCCGCCGGCACCCCAACGCCCAGCCCGTGCTGCTGATCGTCACCGACGGCGAGCCCACCGCGCACCTCGAGCCCGGTGGTCAGGCCTTCTTCGACTACCCGCCGCACCCGCTGACGATCGCCGTCACGGTGCGCGAGCTCGACAACGCCTCGCGGCTCGGGGCGCAGACGACCTTCTTCCGCCTCGGGGAGGACCCCGGTCTCGCGCGGTTCGTCGAGACGCTGGCGCGACGCGCCGGTGGCCGGGTCGTCGCCCCGGAGCTGGACGACCTCGGCGCCGCGGTCGTGGGTTCCTACCTCGGGTCGCGCGGCCCGGCCGGGGGAGCATCAGGCGACTACGGCGACTGGTTCGGCGGCCGGGGCTTCTGGTTCGGCACCTGACCCGGCCCTACGGCACGAGGTAGTCGCTGTCCCGGGCATCGGTGATGGCCATCATCCCGGGCGCGTGGCCGATGGCGAAGGGAGGTCGAGACTGCATCACTGCGGCCTGGGGAGTGACTCCGCACGCCCAGAAGACCGGGATCTCCCCGTCACCGATCGGGACGGCCTCACCGAAGTCGGGCGAGGCGAGGTCCGTGATGCCGAGTGCCTCCGGGTCCCCGATGTGCACCGGCGCCCCGTGGACGGCCGGGTAGCGCGAGGTGACCCGCACGGCCGTGGCGACCTGGTCCGCCGGCATCGGCCGCATCGAGACGACGAGGGGGCCACCGATCGACCCCGCGGACCGGCATGGCCGGTTGGTCCGGTACATCGGGACATTGCTGCCGACCTCGACGTGGCGGACGGGCACACCGGCCTCGAGCAGCGCGGCCTCGAAGGTGAAGCTGCACCCGATCAGGAAGGCCACCAGGTCCTTGCGCCACAGGTCGCGGACGTCCGACACCTCGGCCACGAGCTCGCCGTCCTCGTAGACCCGGTATCCCGGGATGTCGGTGCGCAGGTCGCCGTCGAAGATCCCGCACCCCACCTCGCCGGGCTCGGTGACGTCGAGGACGGGGCAGGACTTCGGGTTGCGCTGGGCGAAGAGCAGGACGTCGTAGGCCTGCTCGCGGGGGACGGCGATGAGGTTGGCCTGGGTCCAGCCAGCGCTCCACCCCGAGGTGGGCACGCGCAGGCCTTCGCGGAAGCGGGCCCGGGCCAGGTCGGGGGACAGGGACGCGACGGTCTCAGGCACGGGAACCTCCGAGGACGAAGCGGATGTGCTGACCGGGCTGGGCCTGGGCGGCCAGGCCGATGTCATCGCTGACGACGACGGCGACGACGGGGTAGCCACCGGTCACGGGATGGTCGGCGAGGAAGAGGGTCGGCTGACCGGTGGGTGGCACCTGCAGGGCGCCGGGGACCATCCCTTCGCTCTGGAGCTCACCCTCACGGGCGCGCTCCAGCACCGGCCCGGACAGGCGCATCCCCACGCGGTTGCTCTCGGCGGTGACCTCGTAGGTGCCCCCCACCAGGGTGGAGATGACGTCCGGCACGAACCAGTCGTCGCGCGGGCCCGGGACGACGCGCAGCAGCACCTCACCGGTCGTGGGGGCGGCGACCGGCGCGACGTCGACGAGGGGAGGGGCACTCGGGGTCGGACCCACGGGCAGCAGGTCCCCGGGGCGGGGGACCGGCGGGCCGAGACCGGCCATCGTGTCCGTCGAGCGGGAGTGCAGGACCGGCGGGACGTCGATGCCGCCCCGGACGGCGACATAGCTGCGCAGCCCAGCCGTCGCCGCCCCCAGGCGAAGGGAGGACCCGTCCGGTAGCCAGGTCACCGCCGCGTGGCCCACGGGCCGCCCGTCTCCGGTCGCGGGGGTCGTCGCCCCGGTCACGACGACCCACGCGCCACCGCGGGAGCGCACCTCGAGCCCGCCGAGGGTCACCTCGAGGGCAGCGGCTCCCTCGCTGTTGCCGAGGAGCCGGTTGGCCAGTCGGAGCGAGCCGAGGTCGGCAGCGCCCGACCGGCCGACGCCCAGACCGGCCAGACCCTCGCGACCGAGGTCCTGGATGGTGGTCTGCGGCCCGGTCGCGATGATCTCGAGCGCGCGGAAGGCACTCACGCGGCCGTCTCCACGTAGCGCACCACGGTCCCGGGGACCAGCAGCGCCGGCGGTTCGCGCTGGATGTCCCAGACCTGGAGCGCAGTCCGTCCGATGAGCTGCCAGCCGCCGGGTGACTCCCGCGGGTAGACGCTCGCGAACTCACCGGCGAGCGCGACGGACCCCGGCGGCACCTTGGTGCGCGGGTTGTCACGGCGAGGCACCTGCAGGCGCTCGTCGCCACCGACCATGTAGCCGAAGCCGGGGGCGAAGCCGCAGAAGGCCACCGTCCACGGGGTCCCGGTGTGCGCCTCGATGACCTCGCGCTCGGCGAGCCCGGTGAGGCGCGCGACCTCCGAGAGGTCCGCTCCGTCGTAGACGACGGGGATCTCCACCTCGCCGGCGGTTGCCCGGTGGTGGGTCCCCACCGAGATGCCCGACACCGCTCGCGCCAGTCGCTCCACGTCCGTCACGGCCCGGTCGATGGTGAGCAGGAGCGTCGTCGCCGCCGGCACCATGTCGATGACGCCGTCCGGGAGATCCTCGTCGAGGTGGGAGTAGAGGGCCAGCACCTCGTCCATGTCCGACATCTCCACGAGCAGCCCGGAGTCGGCGCAGGGCATGAGCCTCATCTGACCTCCCCGACGAAGGGAGTGAGCGACACCCCGGCCTGCTCCAGACCGGCCCGCACGTGCCGCGCGATCTCCACGGCACCGGGGCTGTCGCCGTGCACGCACAGCGAGCCCGCAGGGGCGGCCACGATGCTGCCGTCCGTGGCGACGACCTCGCCCTTCGTCGCGATGCGTACGCACCGCTCGGCGATCTCGCCGGGGTCGTGGAGCACCGCCCCGGCCTCCCGTCGGGAGACCAGGGTGCCCTCCGGCGTGTAGGCCCGGTCGGCGAAGGCCTCACCGACCGTGGTCAGCCCGGCCTCCTCGGCCAGCCGCAACCACGCCGAGCCGGGCAGCCCGAGGACCGGCAGGGTGCGGTCGTAGGAGACGACGGCCTCGACGACTGCGGCCGCCTGCGCCTCGTGGTGGACGATCGCGTTGTAGAGCGCCCCGTGGGGCTTGACGTAGCGCACGCGGGTGCCGGCCACCTTGGCGAAGGCCTCGAGCGCACCGATCTGGTAGAGCACGTCGTCGGTGAGCTCGGCCGGCACCATGTCGATGAAGCGTCGGCCGAAGCCGGGGAGGTCGCGGTAGCCGACCTGTGCGCCGATGGCCACTCCCCGCTCGGCAGCACGGTCACAGCTGTGCCGCAGGACGGACGGATCGCCCGCGTGGAACCCGCAGGCGACATTGGCACTCGTCACCACCTCGAGCATCGCGTCGTCGTCACCCAGGGTCCAGCTGCCGAAGCTTTCGCCGAGGTCTGCATTGAGGTCGATCTGCATCGTGCGTGCTCCTGTCGGTCATGCGTGCTGCTGGTCGGGGGAGTGCGTGGGTCATGAGCTCCAGAGCTTCACGATCCCGCTGAAGGACTCGTAGCCGAGGTAGATCGTGAGCAGCCAGATCAGCAGACCGAGGTAGGCCAGCCACTTGGGGTAGACGTACCCACCCAGCAGGTCCTGTCGACGCAGCGCGACCCAGACGAGGATCCCGAAGCCGAAGGGCAGGATCAGGCCGTTGAGCGCGCCGGCGAGGATGAGCAGCGTCGCCGGGGACTGACCGAGGGAGATGTAGATCGCGGCCGAGATGACGATGAAGCCGACGACGACCCACTGGCTGTGCTTCTTGATCGCGGCGTTGAAGGTCGTGAGGAAGCTGACCGAGGTGTACGAGGCCCCGATGACGCTCGTGATGCTCGCCGCCCAGAGGATGACGCCGAAGATGTGCAGCCCGACCCGACCCAGCGCCGCCTCGAAGGCGACGGCCGGCGGGTTGTCGACCCCGGCGAGCTCCACTCCGCCGACGACGACGCCGAGGATGGCCAGGAAGAGCAGGCCGCGCATAACGCCGGTGACGAGGATGCCGGTGATGGAGCCCCTGCTGATCTCGGCGATCCGCTCGGGACCCGTGATGCCGCTGTCGACGATCCGGTGGGCACCGGCGTAGGTGATGTAGCCACCGACGGTGCCACCGATCAGGGTGGTGATGATGAGGAAGTCGACCTTGTCCGGCAGGACGGTCTGCTTGAGTGCCTCACCGTAGGGCGGCTGCGTGGCGACCGCCGCGTAGGCGACCATGGCGATCATCAGGACCCCGAGGACGACGACGATGCGGTCCATCGCGACGCCCGCCTTCTTGCTGACGAAGATCGCGATGGCGATGAGCGCGGACACCGCGCCCCCGATCTTGGCGTCGACGCCGAACATCGCGTTGGCCCCCAGGCCGGTGCCGCCGATGTTGCCGATGTTGAACACCAGCCCGCCGAAGACGACGAGGGCGGCCAGGACGTAGCCGAAGCCGGGGATGACCTGGTTGGCCAGGTCCTGGGCGCGCATCCCGGAGACGCCGATGACGCGCCAGACATTCAGCTGGACCGCGATGTCGACGATGATCGAGATGACGATCGCGAAGGCGAAGGCCGCGCCCAGCTGTGCGGTGAAGACCGTTGTCTGGGTGATGAATCCGGGACCGATGGCGCTCGTCGCCATGAGGAACATCGCCCCGAGGAGGGCTCCCTTCGTCGCTGTGGCTGCCGTGCCCGGCGGGGGCATCTTGGACGGCTGCGGTGACGCACCGGGGGCTGGAGCCTGGGTCATGGTGGTTCTCCTCGTCGCTCACGGGACCACCTCATTGTGCTCCCGATCACGTAAACTAGCGATTGTTGAACAATCCCGCAATACCCCCTTCGGCTACTCTCGGGCAGACGGCGACGAAGGGGTGGGCGGCATGGTGGACGACTGGATCTCGGCACTGGAGTCCGAGCGGGCGGCGATGGGGCGAGCGAGCGCCAGCGAGAAGGTGGCCGACGCCCTGCGCACCCGGATCATCGAGGGCGAGCTGCGCCCCCGGACGCGGCTGTCCGAGGAGCGGATCGGCGCAGCACTGGGGGTCTCCCGCAACACCTTGCGCGAGGCCTTCCAGCTCCTGGCCCACGAGCGTCTGGTGGTGCGGGAGTTCAACCGCGGGGTCTTCGTCCGCGAGCTCGACCAGGACGACGTCCGCGACCTCTACCGATTCCGTCGGATCCTCGAGGTGGCAGCGGTCCGCGCGACGGCGACCCGTCCCGACCTCGCAGGGCTGCACGCGGCCGTGGACGAAGGGAGTGCCGCCGCCGGTGCCCGGGACTGGCGCCTCCTGGGGTCGGCCAACATGCACTTCCACAAGGAGCTGACCGCTCTCGCCGGGAGCCGTCGGGCCGACGAGGCGATGCAGCAGGTCCTCGCCGAGATGCGGCTGGTCTTCAGCACGATGGCCGACCCGCGGACCTTCCACGAGCCCTACCTCGAGGGCAACCGCGAGCTGGTCGCGCTCCTGGCAGCGGGGGAGCATGATGAGGCCGAGCGGGCGCTGCTCGCCTACCTCGAGCGCGCCGAGACCCAGCTGCTGGCCGCGATGTCCGCGTAGCCGAAGTTTCCCGGCCACCCGCTCGGGTAGTGCAGCCGCGTCACCACGACGAAGGAGTGCACATGATCGAGTCAGGGATCGGCCGACGGGCGGCAGGCATGACCATGGGGGCTGATGGCGGGTTCCCCGCACAGCAGCAGACGCTCCCCGGCTCCACGGTCGCGATGACCCCCGTCCCCGACCACGGTGAGGACACCTGGGTGGGTTCAGGTCGCCTGGAGGGCCTGCGGGCCCTCATCACCGGTGGTGACTCGGGCATCGGCCGTGCCGTCGCGATCGCCTATGCCCGTGAGGGCGCAGACGTGGCCATCTCCTTCCTGCCCGAGGAGCGCGAGGACGCCGAGACGACCGCGGGGTGGATCAGGGACGCCGGCCGCACCGCAGTCCTCTGCCCCGGGGACATCACCGAGCGCAGTACGTGCGACGAGGTCGTCGAGGCCGCCGTCGACGGCTTGGGCGGGCTCGACGTCCTGGTCAACAACGCGGGCGTCCAGATGGCCCGGGACGGCGGGCTGGAGGCGATGAGCGACGAGCGCATCGAGCGGGTGCTGCGCACCAACCTGCACGCCCTCTTCTGGCTGACGCGGGCTGCGCTCCCGCACCTGGGCCGCGGTGCCAGCATCATCAACGTCAGCTCGATCCAGGCGTACGAGCCGTCGACCTCCTTGCTCGACTACGCGTCGACCAAGGCGGCGATCAACAACTTCACCGTCAACCTCGCCGCCGAGCTCGGGCCGCGGGGGATCCGGGTCAATGCCGTGGCCCCGGGACCCATCTGGACGCCGCTGCAGCCGGCGACCCAGGAGGAGGAGAAGATCGAGGCCTTCGGTGCCGACACGCCCCTCGGTCGTGCCGGCCAGCCCGGTGAGCTGGCCGGCGCCTTCGTCTTCCTCGCTGCCCCCGAGGAGGCGAGCTATGTCTCGGCCACCGTGGTCGGGGTGACCGGCGGCAAGCCCGTCTTCTGACGCGGTCAGCCGGGCTGCGCACCCGCGCGCTGCGCGGCTCGGCTGCGCACGGCCAGGAAGGCTCCGCCGACGAGTGCCGAGGCGAGGGACCCGAGGAGGACACCGATCTTGACGTGCTCGTCGGCGACGCTCGCCGCGCCGTAGGCCAGCTCGCCGACGAGCAGCGAGACGGTGAAGCCGACACCGGCGACGAAGCCCATGCCGATGATGTCCGGCCAGCGCAGCGACTCGTCCAGCTGGAAGGCGGGCAGGCGACTGAGCAGGAAGGTCGTCAGCGTGATCCCGATGGGCTTGCCGAGGAAGAGGCCGGCGATGATCCCGAGGGTGATCGGGTCCTGCATCGCGGTGCGCATCCCGTCCATGCCGCCGACGGCCACACCTGCGGAGAAGAAGGCGAAGACGGGCACGGCGACGAGCGTGGTGAAGACGCCCCACTGGTCGGCCAGGTAGGGCGCCACACCGTCGTGGACCGGAGTGCCGTCAGGATCGGTCGAGGACTGCACCCTGGCGCGCTGGGTGGCGATCACCGGGACCGTGAAGCCCAGGAGCACACCGGCGACGGTCGCGTGGATGCCCGACGCATGGACGAGTCCCCAGGTGAGCACGCCCAAGGGCACGAGCACCCACCACGAGATGATGCCGCGTTGGGTGGCGAGGGCGAAGAGGGCCAGCGGCACGATGGCCAGGAGCAGCCACTGCAGCTGCAGGCCCTCGGTGTAGACGATCGCGATGATGGTGATCGCGATGAGGTCATCGACGATCGCCAGAGTCAGCAGGAAGACGCGCAGCGCGGGCGGCAGGAAGCGACCCACGACCGCGAGTACCGCCACGGCGAAGGCGATGTCCGTGGCCGTGGGAATCGCCCAGCCACGCATGGCCTCCGCCGAGTCGGACGACATGGCGATGGCGGCGAAGATGAGAGCCGGGACGGCGACTCCGCCCGCTGCGGCGGCGATCGGCAGAGCTGCTGTCCGGGGGTCTCGCAACTTGCCGGCGACGAACTCCTCCTTCAGCTCCAGACCGACGACGAAGAAGAAGATCGCGAGGAGGCCGTCAGCAGCCCAGGCGCCGAGGCTCAGGTTGAGGTCCAGGGCCTGCGGACCGATCGTGAAGTCGCGCAGGCCTGAGTAGGCGTCCGCGGCGGGGGAGTTGGCGAGCAGAAGAGCGATGACGGTGGCGCCCAGGAGGAGCGCACCACCAAAGGCGTCGCTCTGGGCGGTTGCGTGGGCACCGCGCCACAGCTGGTGGGGAGCCAGGCGGCTCGGGGTCGAGGGCTGGGACATGTGTGGGGAACCTTGTCTGGAGAGAGGTGCTGGCGATCAGCGCCGACGTGGGCGCCTCAGCCGCTCGCCGGGGGACACCCAGCGATCTCCCCGTGGGCATTGGTGCCCCAGGTGCTGATCCACCCGTTGGTCCCTGCGTGCCGCACGATCTGGGTCAGCGCACGCGTGCCCGCGTCCTGCGTCAGCAGGCGGGGGCACGCCTCGGTGGGTGGTACGGGTCCGGTCACAGGCCGAGTCTAGGGTGTTGGAGGCATGGCGAAGGGGGCGCCCCGCGGCGTCGCGGTGCACCCCCCTTCGCGTCGTGGTCGGTGGGGTCAGCGACCCGCGGCCTCCATCGCCT